>JABCZK010000064.1 GCA_013289695.1 Acidobacteriota bacterium | reverse complement strand
GCGGCGACCTCCATCAACGAGCCCGTCCGCATGCGATCCGAATTTTCCTTGAAGCGGTGTTTCCAGTCGTGGTGGGAAGCGGAGCGGCCCTTTTCCAAAAACGAAATCACCGCGCCGGCCTGCGTGTTCCGAATGATGGGGCGCAGGCCAACGCAATCCACGTTCGTCTGCGGCACCATCACTTTCAAACCGCTCGAAACGATCTTCAACATGTAAAATCGCTCCGATCGTCCGTTCACGTAGCCGTAACTGATCTGTTCAATGACCCCGACACCGTGGTTCGGATACACAACCTTCTCGCCGAGTTTAAATTCACAGGACATGGATGCTCGATCCTCCCCGAAAAGCATATTGAAAGTTTAGGCACATGGGTCATAAACGTCAAGATAAATGGGTGGTTTGGCGCCCAGCCTCAGGTCTGAGAAACCGAATGTTTTCAGTAAGATTGGCCCCCAAATTGCCCTATACTGGTGCACGTGCTGATCCTCTCCCTGGACACCGGTTCACCCTCTGGTAGCGTCGCAATTCTACGTGACGAAATCACCCTTGGCGTCATTTCCACACGCGCCGAGGAGAACTATTCTTCGCGTATTTTCCGTCATTTGGAGTTTTTGCTGGGCGATTTGACGCTGAAACTTGCGGATTTTGACCTGTTCGCGGTGTCTGCCGGGCCTGGATCGTTCACGGGATTGCGCGTCGGATTGACGGCGGCGAAAGGCTGGGCGGAAGTGTACCGCAAGCCTGTGGTGGGGTTGAGCGCGCTGGAAGCGGTGGCATCGCAGGCTCGCGGTCATGCTTCCGTACTAGTCCCCGCCTTGGACGCGCGGCGCGGACAGATTTATTTTGGCGTGTATCGGACAGCGGCGACGGCTCTCGCGCTTGACGGCGAGGAATTCGTGGTCACGCCGGAAGAGTTTGGCGCAAAGCTCGATGCGTTGGCGGACGCTGACGGCGGCGTGCGTCGTGGCGAATTTACGATTGTCACGCCTGACGCGTCGGTGGTCGCAGTCGTGTCGCGATTGAGATCTAATTTGGCCGCGAGTTTTGCCGGACTCGACATCGTTTCTAGCGTGCTCGCGCCATCCATCGGGCGCATCGCTCACGCGCGCGCGTTGCGTGGCGATGTGAGTGACGCGCTCACCCTGGATGCGAACTACGTGCGCCGCACCGACGCCGAAATGCGTTGGAAGGACGGCTAACCATCTTGACGATTCGTGCCTTGCAATCGCGCGACGTGGAAGCCATCCTCGCTATTCAAACCGCCTGCCCGGAAATCGCGCAGTGGACTGCGTGGGATTACGACCGCGTTGCGCGCGGCGAAATGGCGGGATGGATCGCGGAAAACGGCGCGGAAGTGACGGGATTCGTGGTCGCGCGCCGCTTGAGCAACGATCTTGAAATTCTAAATTTCGCAGTGGAGCTCAATTCGCGCCGCGAGGGCATCGGTGCCGCGCTTCTTGGCGAAGCGCTGCAGTGGGCGCAAACGTTTCAGGCGACCAGCGCAATGCTGGAAGTGCGCGCATCAAACCTCGCAGCGCTGCGTTTTTACGAGCGTCACAAATTTGAAGTAGTAGGCCGCCGCCCGCGCTACTACACAGCGCCAGTCGAAGACGCACTGTTGCTGACCGCAACGCTCAGGTAGCAGCACGCGCGGTTGCTCGGTATTGTTTTCTCTGCGTCCTCTGCGGTAATTGCTTTCTTCTCTGTCAGATTTTTCTCGGCAGTTCCTCTGTCTCCTCTGTGTCAAATCTTTTGACGTGCTCTGATCGCCCGCATCTCAAAATCCTCAGGCAATCTGATACTGTAATCGCATCAACAAAAGGGCGAGGACAAAATGCATCTCGAAGAAACCACCCTGCAGCTCCTGAAAGATTCACTGAAGCAACTCGACAGCGGATTCGCCGCGCTCCCCGCTATCTCAGAAAATCCCACATCACCGCAAGATCCTCGCCTAGCCGCCGTAATGGTCGAAGTCGCCAGCAAACTGAAAGACAATTACCCGTACTTTCATCCGCTCTATGCCGGACAAATGCTCAAGCCTCCGCACCCGATCGCGCGCGCCGCCTACGCGCTGGCCACTTGGATCAATCCGAATAACCACGCGCTCGATGGCGGCCGCGCCAGTTCCGCGCTAGAAAAAGAAGCCGTCGCGCAAATCGCCGCGATGTTCGGCTGGCAGCAGCACCTTGGCCATCTCTGCGGCGGCGGGACGATGGCGAACCTGGAAGCGCTATGGGTCGCGGGCCAGTTGCACCCCGGAAAGAAAATCGTGGCGTCCGATCAGTCGCACTACACGCATAAACGAATTTCCGCCGTGCTGCAGCTGCCGTTCGCGCAAGTACCGACAGACAATTGCGGCCGAATGGACACGAGCGCTCTCGAAAAAATGCTAGCGGTCGGCGATGTAGGCTGCGTCGTTGCGACAGAAGGAACCACCGGCAGCGGCTCGGTGGACCCGCTGCCCGAAATTCTGCGCCTTCGCGAACGCTACGGTTTCCTCCTGCACGTGGACGCCGCGTACGGCGGATACTTTGCATTGGCGTCGAATCTCGTCACCGAAACCCGTGCGAGTTTTGACTCAATCGGCCGCGCCGATTCCATCGTCATTGACCCGCACAAGCACGGCCTGCAACCCTACGGCTGCGGCTGCGTGCTGTTTCGCGATCCCCAGGTCGGCGCAATCTACAAACACGAATCGCCATATACCTATTTCACTTCTTCCGATCTTCACCTCGGCGAAATCAGTCTGGAGTGTTCGCGTCCCGGAGCTTCCGCCGTCGCGCTGTGGGCGACGCAACGTCTGCTGCCACTCGTCCGAGGCGGGGAATTTGCCGCGATGCTCGAAGCGTCGCGCGAGGCGGCGGTGCGGTTCGCCGAGCGGCTTGCGGGCGACGCGCACTGGATGTTGCCGTTCGTGCCCGAGCTAGACATCATCGTATGGGCGCCGCGCGCAAAAACAGTGGCCGAAATCTCCGCGCTGTCTCAACGCATCTTCGACGCCGCAGCCAAACAAAATTTGCATCTAGCTCTAATTCGCGTGCCGTTAAGATTTTTTGCGGCGCAGCGCAATCTAACGGGCGCTCCGGAAGACGCAGTCCTCTGCCTCCGCTCAGTCCTAATGAAGCCTGAACATCGCGACTGGCTCGACCGCATCTGGAAAATCCTGTCCAAAGTCGCCGATGGCGTCCTGCCCGGCCCATCTCCCAATCGATAAAGTAGCTTTACCGATACGAGCCACCACTTCTACTCGGGGGTGCGCGACATAGAAGTGGAAGTTAAGCCGCCCTGCGTTGCTCCCAGTAGTTTTCAAAATCGCCATTCAGATGGCAGCAGCGGAGAGCCAGGATCGCGTTGGCTCCTCGAACGGTCCAGAACATT
>JABCZK010000063.1 GCA_013289695.1 Acidobacteriota bacterium | reverse complement strand
ATACACGGGAATAAATTTTTTGCCGTTGTGCACGGCGATGGTGTGACCAATCATGTCCGGCACGATCGTCGAGCGCCGCGACCAGGTCTTCACCACTTTCTTTTCGTTGCGCGTGTTCAGTGCTTCCACTTTGTCGCGCAAGTGGCCATCCACAAACGGCCCTTTTTTCGTTGAGCGTGCCATCGCTTGCTTATTCCTCCACGCGGCGCAAACGCCCCCACTGGGCGTGCCGCATCTTCTTGAAACCCCGCACCGGACCGGGAACACGGTGCGACCTCGGACAGAACGGGCAAACAAAACGCGTGCCCAGAGCATTGGGTGTCCGATCCACAATCACCGCCCAGCCGGCCTTGCACAGCTTGTACAGCACCGGCTCGAGTGGTACGACTACTTTGACCGCGGGCTTGCCTGCCAGAGCAGGCTTGGCAGCCACTTTCGCCGCCAGTCGTTTTGCTGCTCGCTTCACAGGCCGTGCCCTGCGTCCTGCTCCGCGTGTTGAACGTGTACGTGTCGCTCGCATTTTTGCGCTCTCCCCAGCCGACCCTGCCAGCGCCAGCCAGGAACTGCGTTTGCCGTCTTGCTTACCTTGGGCGCTCTCGTTCAGGATTGCGCCCCGTCTTTACAGTCGTCAGTTTTAAGTTCCAAGTTTTCCGTACTGCTTCCGAAACTCAGAACTTACAACTTAGAACTACAAACTCTCTTACTTCCGGCGCTGTACGATCATGCGATCGGTGCGCTTGTTGCCGCGCGTCTTCTTGCCGAGCGTCGGGAAAGCCCACGGCGTTTGCGGGTGATTGCCCTTGACCTTGCCTTCACCGCCGCCGTGCGGGTGATCCACGGGGTTCATGGCGACGCCGCGAACCGTGGGACGAATACCCTTCCAGCGCGTGCGGCCGGCCTTGCCGTAGGTCTGGTTTTCGTGATCCACATTGCCGACCTGGCCAACGGTGGCGCGGCAATCGATCGAAAACTTGCGAACTTCGCCGGAAGGCATCTTGACCAGAGCGAGGTCGCCTTCCTTGCTGAGCAGCTGGGCCGAAGCGCCGGCGGTGCGAACTGCCTGGCCGCCGCGTCCGGGATAGAGTTCCAGGTTGTGCACCATCGTGCCGGGAGGAATGTTGCGGATCTTCAGGGAATTTCCCGGAAGGATGTCCGCGGCTTCGCCGGTGGAGACGGTGGCGCCGACTTCGAGACCCACTGGGTGCAGGATGTAGCGCTTGTCGCCGTCCGCGTAATGCAGGAGCGCGATGTTGGCGCTGCGGTTCGGGTCGTACTCGATCGAAGCGACCTTGGCCGACACGCCGTCCTTGTCGCGCCGGAAATCGACCACGCGATACTGCTTCTTGTGGCCGCCCCCGCGGTGCCAGATGACGACTTCGCCGTGGTTGTTGCGTCCGCCGGAGCGCTTTTTCGGCTCGAGCAAATTCTTCTCCGGCGTTTCTTTGGTGATGTGGCTCTTGTCGAGCACGGTCATAAACCGTCGCGACGCCGTATATGGATTAAAGCTCTTGAGTCCCATCTCTGCCTCTACCTTCTAAATCTCCCGCCAACCCGGCGGACTGTTTCGTAAAAACTGTTTCGTAAAATCCGTTGCTTACAAATTCTCCGCGTACTCGATCATCTTTTCGCCTTCGGCGAGTTTCACGTAGGCCTTTTTCCAGTCGCGCCGGTAACCTTCGCTCTGGCCGCGGCGGCGCATCTTGCCGTGGAAGTTGGAGGTGCGGACGTCGGTGACCTTCACTTTGAAGATCTGCTGCACCGCTTCCTTGATTTCGGTCTTGGTGGCGGCCGCGGAAACTTCGAAGACCACGGTGTGCTGGGTTTCCTTCACGCCGAGTCCCTTTTCCGTGATGATCGGCCGCCGGATAATCTGATAATGAGGGGCTGCCATGGCTTATTTCTTCCCCTTCTTGGCCGCGGGCTTTTTGGCCGCTGCCGGCTTTTTTGCCGCTGGCTTGCTTGCTGCGGCAGGCTTCGCGGCGGCTTTCGGTGCCGCTTCCTTTTTCGGAGCGGGCGCCGGAGCAATCGATTCGACATGCGGCGCTTCGACGGATGGATGCTCGGGATCCAGCGTGCGGATCAACCGGGCCGCGGCATCCTTCGAAACCACAACGCGATCGTGGCGCAACACGTCGTAGGGCTGCAGAACGTTGCTGGCGGAAAGCTTCACGCCTTGCATGTTGCGGCTGGCGAGTTCGAGATTCCGGTTGTCGCCATACGCCACGAGCAAAGCGGTCTTCTCGGCGTTGAGCTTGCCGAGCGCGACGCGCAAGGTCTTGGTCTTGTGCGTGTCGAGCGACCAGGTGTCGATAATGGTCAGCTTCTCCTCCGCGAGCTTTGCGGAGAGCGCCGAACGCAGCGCACCGAGCAGCATCTTTTTCGGCAGCGCGTATTCATACGAGCGCGGCTTGGGGCCGTGCACCGTGCCGCCATGGCGCCACAGAGGAGACCGGATCGAGCCGACGCGCGCGCGTCCCGTGCCCTTTTGCCGCCAGAGCTTGCGGCCAGCGCCGCTGACTTCGCTCTTTTCCTTGGTCTTGGCCGTGCCGCTGCGCAACCCGTTGAGATACCAACGGGAGGCCTCGTGCAGCAGGTGACGATTCACCTCGGCGCCGAAGACCGAGTCCGCCAATTCCACCTGGCCGACTTTCTTGCCATCCAGATTGACTACATCCACTACTGGCATGTTCGTTTCTCTCTCGTCTTTCTAACTAAACTCGTTTTACCTTACAAAGTGCGCCCGCCTCGGAAGGCGGCCGCTACATAAGTCTTACTTCCCTGCCTTCTTTGCCTTCTTGGCTTTGCGGATGAAAATGTACAACCCGCTCGGCCCCGGCACCGAACCGCGAACCAGGAGCAGGTTCTCGTCGGTATCCACCTTGATGACTTTCAAGTTTTTCGCGGTCACCTGCGCGTTGCCCATGTGACCCGGAAAATGCTGGTTCTTCCACACACGCGAGGGGAAGGAACTGCCGCCGATGCCGCCCGGCGCGCGATGGAACATCGAACCGTGCGTCGCGTCGCCGCCGGCATAGTGCCAGCGTTTCACGCCGCCTGCGAAGCCTTTGCCCTTGCTGACCCCGGTGACGTCGACCAATTCGCCGGCCTTGAAATTTTCCACCAGCACGCGGTCGCCGACCTTCGTTTCGTCCTTCGATTCCGCGATGCGAATTTCCTTCATGACCTTCAACGGAGCCACGTTGGCCTTCTTGAAATGGCCGGTCATTGCCTTGTTGACGCGCTGCGGCTTGACGAATTCGACGAGGCCCAATTGCGCGGCGTCGTAGCCGTCTTTTTCCTTGGTGCGGCGCTGCACGACGACGCAGGGACCCGCCTGGAGAACGGTGCAACCCACAAGGTTGCCGTCTTCGGCGAAGATCTGCGTCATGCCGAGCTTGATTCCGATAATTCCGTCGACTGCCATTTTCCTTTTCTCTCTCTCGCAGCTTGCCTCGGAGGGTATTGGCTGCGTTACTTCGGGAATTCCTGCTTGCTGCTTACCGACCTAAAGGTCGGCCACTACATTTATTTGCCCGCATGCCCGAAAGCCTTGATTTCCACGTCCACGCCCGGGGGCAGGTCGAGCTTCATCAGCGCGTCCACCGTGTCGGGTGTGGGTTCCAGTATGTCGATCAGGCGCTTGTGCGTGCGCATTTCAAACTGCTCGCGGGACTTTTTGTCCACGTGAGGCGAGCGCAGCACGGTCCAGCGGTTGATGGTCGTGGGCAGCGGAATCGGACCGGCAACATCGGCGCCGGTGCGCTTCGCGGTTTCCACGATTTCACGTGTGGACTGGTCCAGAATGCGGTGGTCGTACGCCTTTAGGCGGATGCGAATTTTGTCACCTTGTCTCATAGGGTTACTCGATGATCTCCGTGACGGCGCCGGCGCCGACGGTGTGGCCGCCTTCGCGAATCGCGAAGCGCAAGCCCTTCTCCAGCGCCACCGGCGTGATCAGCGTTACTTCGCAGCTCACGTTGTCGCCCGGCATCACCATTTCCACTCCAGCCGGCAGTTTCATGTCGCCGGTCACGTCCGTGGTGCGGAAATAAAACTGCGGACGATAGC
>JABCZK010000062.1 GCA_013289695.1 Acidobacteriota bacterium | reverse complement strand
CGGAGGCTACGAGCAGGACGAGCAGAACGGTGCGCGCGCCGGAAGTGATCTCATCGCGAAGCATCTTGGCGTCGATGCGGTAGCCGCCGTTATCGGGATACGCATCGGGATGTTCTTTCTCCATGTAAGCGTAGACGGTGCGCAACTCGTTGCGCGCCTGATCGAGAGTGGCGCCGGGAGCGAGCTTACCGAAAAGTTCGGTCATGCGATGGATGCGGCCGGTGACCATGGTGGCCGAAAGATGATGCGGGCTGACGACCAGATTGCCGATGATCTCTGTCTCCGCGGGATAGGGCACAGAGGGTTCAAGGACGCCGATGACCGTAGCGGAACGATCTTCGATGCTGCTCAGGCGAACGGTCTTGCCGATTACGTTGGGGTCATTTTTGTAAACGGTGGACCAAAAACCATGGGTCAGCACGATGACGCCTGGGGCGTCGGCACCGGCGTCTTGAGGTCCGACCAGACGGCCGAGAACAGGACGCAGACCCACTACGTCAAAGTAGTTGCCGCTGACGACGCCGCCATGAACGACGCGAGGCTCGCCGAGTCCGACCATCGTAAAGTCCATCTGCGAGAAATCGCCGAACTCGCTCAAGGAGCGGACGCTGCCCTCGATGTCCTTGATTTCGGGCACGGAAAACGTGGTGTTGTCCTGTCCGCCGGTTGGGGCGCTCTGGCGGATGTAGACGAGCCGGTTTTCGTCACGGTTGACCAGCGGCTTCAGCAGGACTCCGCGTACGAGAGTGAAGATCGCGGCGTTCGCGCCGATGCCGAGCGCCAGCGTGAGAATCACAATCGCCGCCAGCCCTTTGCTGCGCATCAGCGAATGGAACGCAACTCTTACATCGCGAAAGAATGACATGTTTCTTCTCCTAGCGGCGTCTATCAGCACCACGCGCCCTGGCTCGTGGTGCTGTCATCAGATAGTCGTTCGGGAGACCGAAAATCGACAGCTCCTCCAGTTCTTTTTCTTAACCTCGTCAACGCAATCTGTGGGCCAATGGAAAGACCAACATTTTCAATCAATTACCATAGGCTGCGTCGCAGGGCAATGAGCGTTTTCGGCAGCCACTGTCCAAATTCGGACACCGACTCGACTCGGCTGCGGAATTCCACGGCACGTGGCGTGTGGTACACCAGCGGCGGTTTGCATTGACCGTGATCCCCAGAAGACTATTTTCGATGAACAGCTTTATTTGTCGAAGAGGGCGTTGGCTTCGGCGAAGGGTATGGCGCCTTCGAGGAGCGCGGTGTAGGTGCCGGACTGTTTTAGCTCTTGGGTGATGCGGCGGGTTAGGCCCAGGGTGGCGCGCATGATGCCGGAGCCTACGCTGATGCGGGCGACGCCTAATTCGCGCAGGCGCGGGATCGCCGGCGAATTTGCGCCGACCAAAATGTTCAGCGGGTATTTTAGCGCTTCGACTACGCGGCGGATTATACTTTCGTCGGCGACGCCGGGAAGGAAAACGCAGTCGGCGCCTGCTGCGATGTAGGCTCGCAGGCGTTCGCAGGAGCGATCAAGACGCGTGGCCGCTTCACCGATTTCCGCGAGAAACACGTCAGTACGTGCGTTGATCACTACGTTGACTCCCAGCCCAGTGGCGATGCGGCGAATCATGGCAATTTTCTCGATTTGCGCGGCAATGGGCGCGAGCGCGCGCGATTCGTGATCCATGTCCTCGAGATTTAGGCCCACGGCGCCTGCAGCGATCAGGCCGGCGGTGGTTTTCGCGACATCACCGTAGCCAGCCTCCAAGTCCGCAGTGACTGGGACACTCACGCAGCCGCTGATTCGACTTACCGCTGTGAGCATCACGTCCTGCGGGATGCGCTCGCCATCGGAATAGCCGAGCGAGAAAGCGATTCCCGCGCTGGTGGTGGCGATCGCCGGAAAGCCGGCCTCCTCGAAAACGCGCGCGCTGGCACAGTCCCAGGCGTTGGGTAGGACGAGAATTTCCGGACCGCGATGCAGCGAGCAGAAGAATTCCGCTTTTTCACTCTGGGTTTTCATGCGCACATTATATTCGAGCGCGACGGCGCGCGCCTGCTTGAATTGGCGGCTGAAAATCGCAGCGCAGACGAATCGGCTCCGTGGCGAAACTTGGGCGAATTGCGGCAGCGGATCAGTCGCTGGCGCGCTCGAGGCGGTTTCTTTTGCGAAAGATGCCGGTTCCGCGATGTTAATATTAAAGTTACATGAAAGCATCGCTGCAATTTCCCATGCCGGAAGAACGGCAGCGGCGAATCGAAAAGGCCCTATTTCGCGGCGGAAGTCTGACGCTGGACAATCCCGTCTACCTGCGCGTTCTGCGCGCACTTCTCGAGGCGCTGCTGGTGCCGGACCTGGCTCCGCGCGATTTGACCGTGGCGGCGCTGGGCATCAAGAGCCGCGCCGCGGCGGCGCACGTCCTCGCGCGCGAGCCGGGAGTCGCGGCGGGACTGGAAGAATACGCGTACCTATTGCGGCACCGCGGGGTGAAGGTCACGCTAAAAAAAGAAGACGGCGAGGTGTTCCAGACAGGTGACGTACTGCTGCGCGCCGAGGGCGGCGAAAACAAACTTTTGAGTCTGGAACGCGTCGGGCTGAATTTATTGCAACGAATGTGCGGGATCGCGACCGCGACGCAGCGTTTACAGCAGCGGGCGCGCCAACAATGCGCTGCGACGCGAATTGTGGGCACGCGGAAAACCCCCTGGGGGCTACTGGACAAACGCGCCATACACCTGGGCGGAGGAGGCACGCATCGGTTGGGCTTGGGCGATGGCATCGTGGTGAAGAACAATCACCTGGCTTTGCTCGCGCGCAACGAAGAGTTGGCCGCGCCCTTGGCGGTTGAGAAGGCGTGGAAGTCGCGACGCCGCGCGGCGTTCATCGAGGTAGAAGTGCGCAGCGAAGAGGGAGCGCTGGCCGCGGCGCGAGCGTTCAAGCGCTTGCGCGCGGAGGCTCCGTCGGCCACACGGGAATATCCTTGCCTGGTGATGTCGGACAACATGATGCCGGACGACGTGCGGCAGATTATCGTGACGATGCGCAAGGAAAGAGTGTGGGAAGGCACGCTGGTGGAAGCCAGCGGCGGGATTAGCGAGTCGAATATGGAACTGTACGCTGCCGCGGAGGTGGACGCGATCTCGCTTGGCGCGCTGACGCATTCGGCGCGTGCGCTGGATCTTAGCCAGCGGATTGCTTAGCAGTCAGGCAGGGGCCCATCGTGTGCGGCATTCGTTATGGTGTGGCAGGCCACCCCTTGCAGCGATTTCGCATCCTGGATTAAAATCAGCGCGAACTATGCCGCGCACGAAAACTTACGGCACGAGGTGCGGACGATGACGAATCCACGGCCACATTTCCGAATCTCCTGGACGTTTGTGTCTCTGCTGGCGGCGATTCCCTGCTCCTTGCTCACGGCTGCTCCTTCGGCGCGCGGCCAAGCGATGGCGCTGGCTGCGGTCCCCGACACGCCGTTGGAATTGGTGACGGGAGGAGCCCGCGCGCTGATCACTCCGGAGGAGCGCGACGACGCGATGGCGCTGCTGGACCGCGCGCGGCTGAACATATCTTTGCACGCGGCAGGCGTGCCTCCCTTTCAGATGAAGGTATCGTTCACGGCGACCGGCGGATCGCAATTCGAAGGCGACGGGACGATGGAAGAAACGTATGCGGGCCCGCTGCTGCGCTGGACGGAGCGGCTCGCGAGTTCTTCGCAAATGCACATCGTTGCGGGCGGGCAGGCGTTCGCGACGAATCCCAAAGAGCCGATTCCGCTGCGGGTGCAAATGGTGCGCGGAGCGATTTTTCAGCCGATCGGGCCTGCCCCGGGCACAGGAATGATCCGCGCGCAGACGGTGCAACGTGACGGGCAGCAACTCACATGCTTGCTGCTCTCGGGCAGCGTTCCCACGACGCCGATGGCTCGCCAGTGGGTTGAAACGGAGTTTTGCATTGACCCGGACACGGCGTTGCTGCATTCCTGGTCGATGGCGCCGGGAATCTACGTCAACTACGACTATACCGATGCGATCCAGTTTCATGGGCGCACGGTGGCGCGGGAGATCACCGTGGTGGAGGCAAATAAACCCGTGCTGCAGATTCACATTGACAGCCTGAAGGACGCGGACAATCTGGATCCCCGGATATTTGAGCCCACGCGCGAGATGACGAGTGCGGGGCCGGCGTTCGCGCTGGGTTATCCGCGGCGGTTTCCGATGCGTGCCGGATTGCTGGAAAATTCCCCGGAGCAGATGATCCAGCCGGTGATCGTGCATGCCACATTGAGCAACGTGGATGGCCGAGTGATCGAGGCAGAGGCGCTGCAGGACACGAATCCACAATTGGCGCAGGATGCCGTGGAAATAGTGGAGCATTCGCGATTCCCCGCCACGGGACTGCAGCAGGAAGTGTTCATCAATGTGCAGGAGCACGTGGCGCAATAGCGCAGGGCGCGCGGTCGTAGGGCGTTCAGCGGCGTAATTATTTCGGATGCTGCTTCGCTAGTTCGGCGGATTGCGCGAAAGCTTCCAGCGTGGCTTGGTGTGCTTTGTTAGCGTGCTCCATCGCTTGCCGGGAATGTTCGTTGCCGGTGAAGTGATCCTGCTTGCCGTGATGCACGGCGGCGGCGCGGTGCGCGTGCGCGGCCATTTCGTGGAATTCGGCGGCTCTTTGATGCGAATCGTAGTTCATGATGGCTCCTTCTTTGGATGAAAACTCTTCTTCAGGTGCTTCCGCAACGTTAACGCTTTGCGGTCGCGGTGTCCAACGGCAATGTCTGGCCCCAATCCGTCGATAGCGGGACGTGTTTTACAGAGTGGCAGGCGCGCGGAACCTGAATGAGGCCGTGCGCCTGCGTAGAACGCCGCTGGGCTGCGCGAACGGAGGACAACAAATTCTCACCGGCAAGGTGGGTGCTTCGCGTACGATGGCGTGCATGCGCAAAATCGAGAAGCCCTCACCGACCGAATCACCTTTATTGTTCGAGTTCGATCCCAAGCCAGCCGA
>JABCZK010000061.1 GCA_013289695.1 Acidobacteriota bacterium | reverse complement strand
GAGACTGGCCGTCGTAATCATCGCCACACAGGTTCTAGGGGATGTCGTTAACTGCATCAGAGGCGACTTCCTACGCGGCGGAACTGGCGTCATCATCGCCGGTACATTATTGCTGTTTCTTTTGCAGCCAAAAGTCAGAGCCGCGTTTGCCTAGAATTTCTTTCGAAGAAACTCGAAAAGGATATAACCGATGAGCGCGGCCATCGTGGCAATTTCAAAATTGGCAGCGGTGAAGACATCTCCGATTGCCCAAAGTACACCCCTTTTCTGCCCCATGCCTGAACGCTCAAATTCTCCCATCAAAAGATTCGAATAGAACAGGAAGATGATAAACAGCACCTCGATCACCGCTCTCCAGCTATTTTTCCTCATCGCAAATATCGACTCCACGGTCACTTCGATTAAGCAGGCACGAGAAACTCTTCCGGCAACTTGGCTAGAGCGGTTGGGCTCGATGCACCGCTGCTCGTTACGTTCGTAAGAATACGAGCCATAACCAGCGATGAACAACAGGAATCGAAATTGGACACAGAACTAACCATTGCACCATGACAAATGCTGCTGCCATTTTCACTCACGAGTAGGACGCGTCAAATGACCTCGATCCAGACAGGTTCGTACAAATACTTGAGTTCGGCGGGCCGGTAGCTAAACTTGACCTCGCAGGCAGTGTGCTGACGTTGCGTGAGGTTTTCACATGATTGAAAATCATCTGTCCGGCATGAAGGCTCGAAACGGGACTCTAATTTTCGTTTGTTCGACTTGCAAAGAACCACCCAATTTCACGTTCGGAGCCCAGGCTAACGGCGAACTCGTGTACCTGATGATTTGCCCGAAGTGTGGCCTTGTGCTTGCAGAATGGGGTTCTCTTGAGGCCAGACACCGTGAGCTCAGTGAGTTTGGACAAAAACTGAGAACGCACCGCTAGACGCATCGACGCAGTCTATCAGGCTCTAAAGTGCTAGCAGTTCGGTGCCCTCTTGTGGGGTCGCGTGCCGATAGGCGCGCGACCAAACCCGCGTGCGTTTGCTGAGCGCCACGTTGTTTGCTCAAAACGTAGCATTCTGAACCGCTCTCAATTAAGCCGTTGCCCTGATCGAGGTTTCCGCGAACATCCGAAACGCACGAGAACGCCACGACCGCACCTGAAACTTTGATCCGCCCCGAAGCGGCCGCCATCCTCGTAATATTGTAAGTCTGTTCGGTCGAAGTATATTGAGCCGCAGCCGCATGACCCGCATGAACCAGCCAAAGTAAAATGCCTACGAGAACAATTGTAGCTATTTTCCAGTAATTCATTTTTAGATCGGCCCTCCTGTGCCTTATTCGACCGTCATAATCCCACACGACAAAACGGCGAAGAGCATGAGCACCAACACTCCTGCGCTCGCGAAGTACGTCTACCGGCGTGGCGCGCGTAGCTCCATCTTAGTTTGTCCAGATCTGTCAAGATGTCTCGATCAAATGGGTGAATCCCGCTATTCAGCCCCTTTGATCTTTGGAGGCTCGAAACTTGAGTTCGCCTTGCTGACAATCAGATTCGCCCTTGCAATGAGGACATTCCCGTTTCAGACCAGCTGATGGAATCACGGGCTTAGCGGGTAAGAAATAATCAGCCAGGGTATCGGCTATTTTGGAATGCTCGAATTCCGAGTCACAGCGTTTACAAACTAGCATCCAGCTCGCCATTAGCTCCAGCCTGCCCAAGTCGTGCGAGTATGCGCTCGTGGCTGCGACGCGGAAATACAGCGATCGATGTATGGCCGCTACTTTAGAATGTCGCTACATGCGTTGATAAGGGTGAGGTACAAGTGGAAGGAGCTGCGAATATGCCGATTTCGGAGCGCACGATCGCCTACATTTCGCCTGCCACGCGACACAATGTCACGGACACCGGAATCGAAACGCTGGAATATGTTTACGTTGTCGCGCCCGCAGCCGACAAATAGCTGATCCCGCCTATGCACGCAGCTGCTGTTTCCAGCGCCGCGGAAAGGAACCGGCCCGGCCCGAGCTGTGTTTGGCATCTTCTCTTGGGTATAGCGGCGCGTCATTAATGTTTTCCGAGCGGTGGATACCAAGCTACGCAGATTCACTAATCCAAAGCTACTATTGACCCACCTTTGGGTCTAAAGGAAACTGCGCCGAGCAATCGTCCGATGGGGTGTGTGCTGCTATGGCGCCGGTGCGGACTGGGGACCTTCGTTGAAACGAACTCTCGAATACCTGACGATCGCGCTGGCGGCCAGCGCTCTCTATCTCTTTGCGTGGCCTTCGGCGAATGTGCCGTACTTTGCGACAATCGTTGTGCATTTGCTGGCGGGGATCGCGTTTCTTGTGGTTTTGATCTTCACGGTGCGCCCCATTCTGCGGAGCGGACCCACGGCGTCGCGGCTGGGCTGGCTGCTTCTTGCGGTGGGAGGAATTCTCGGCGCGGTATTGATCTACACCGGCACGCGGCGCGCGGAATGGCCGCTGCTTTATACGCACATTGGCGCGTGCCTGGCCGGCTGCGCGCTTCTTATCTTCGGCTGGGCGTCGAAGCGCGGCTTCCTTGCGGGCGGCGTCGGTTTTGGGCTGCTGCGCGGCGCGTTGTGCCTCGCTGTCGCGGCGCTGATCGCGGCTGGGGCCTGGTGGTTGCGCACGGTTCCGTGGCAGCACGCGCACCAAATTCAAAATCCAGCGATTGCCCCCGCGAATATGGATAGCGAAGGTGACGGCCCGCAAGGCCCCTTCTTTCCCAGTTCCGCGCAAACCTCCGACGGCCAGCACATCCCCGCGAATTACTTCATGGAGTCCGATTCCTGCCAGCGCTGCCATCAGGCCATCTATAAGCAATGGCAAGGTTCTGCGCATCATTTTTCTTCGTTCAACAATGCGTGGTATCGCAAGAGCATTGAGTACATGCAAGACACCATCGGCGTGAAATCCTCGAAATGGTGCGCCGGATGCCACGACCCTGCGCTGCTATACAGTGGAATGTTCGATCATCCTGTCCGCGAAGTGGAAGATACGCCCGCGGGACAAGCCGGGCTGGGCTGCATGATGTGCCATTCGATCTCGCAAGTGAAGAGCACGATGGGGCAGGCGGACTTTTTTCTGGAATACCCGGCGCTGCACAAGATGGCCGCCAGCAAGAATCCCATCGTCGTGCGGCTGCATGATTTTCTTACCGAGCTGAATCCGGAACCGCACCGCCGGGTGTTCTTGAAGCCTTTCATGCGCACGCAGACGGCGGAGTTCTGCTCGACATGCCACAAAGTCCACCTGGATGTGCCGGTGAATAACTATCGCTGGGTGCGCGGGTTCAATGACTACGACAATTGGCAAGCCAGCGGCGTTTCCTTTCAGGGGGCACGTTCGTTTTACTATCCGGCCAAGGGACAGATGTGCGCCGATTGCCACATGCCGCTCACAAAATCCGCGGATGCCGGAAACATTGCAGGCTCGATCCATTCGCATCAGTTTCCCGCCGCGAATACCGCCCTGCCCACGGCCAATCAAGACGCTTCGCAGCTCGCCGCAACGGAGGATTTCCTCACCAAGGGCGCGGTGAGTGTGGACATCTTTGCGATTTCGCCGCAGAAAACCGTCGCGAAAGGTGCGGGCCAAGAGGAAGCGGCGCCGGTTGCCGCGCCTTCCACGCCAGGACTGCAAACGACTTTTGCAGTCGGCGAAGAAGCGGAATCCTCGATTCCCGTGAATTCATCGCCGGAGTCTGCGACTCCGATCGCCCTGCTCACTGCGCCGCTGAATCGCACGAGCGCCGCTGTGCGCCGAGGCGGCACGTACCGCGTGGATGTGGTGGTGCGCACGCGCAAACTGGGGCACTTCTTTCCCGGTGGCACGGTGGATGCGTTCGATTGCTGGGTGGAGCTGACGGCGACCGACGACAAAGGCCAGAATATTTTCTGGAGCGGCCGCGTGGCGGACGACGGCAAAGGTCCCGTGGATCCCGGCGCACATTTTTACCGCTCGCTGCAGATCGATGCCCACGGAAACCCCATCAACAAACGCAATGCCTGGGCCACGCGCTCCGTCGTCTATGTGCGCCTGATTCCGCCGGGCGCGGCCGATACGATTCACTACCGCGTGCAGATTCCGCCCAGCGCCGGCGACAAAATCCATCTGCACGCCAAAGTGAACTATCGCAAGTTCGCGTGGTTCGATACGCAGTTTTCGTTCGCGGGCGAGCGCGCCCCTGATCAGAAGGACGGCTTGATCGCGCCGAGCTACGATGATTCACATTACGTCTTCAGCGGCGATCCCACGAAATTGCCCGGCGGAAGCCAGGGCATTCCGAATCTGCCGATTGTGGTGATGGCGGAAAACACGGTGGATTTGAGCGTGCTGCCGGCCGGCGCGCCGCAACCGGCGCCGAATGTCGCGCTCAATGCGGACGATTGGACGCGCTGGAACGACTACGGCATCGGGCTGTTCCTGCAGGGCGACCTTTCCGGTGCAGCCTTTGCGTTCGGGCGAATCACGCAAATGGCTCCCACGAATTTCGATGGTTGGACGAACGCCGGGCGCGTCCGTCTGCAAGAAGGAAATTTGGCCGCGGCGCAACAAGTGCTGGAGAAAGCGCTGGCGCTGAAGCCCGATCTGGCGCGCGCTAATTTTTTCTACGCGAAAGTATTGCGGCAGCAGGGCCGCTATGACGATGCGATCCCGCATCTCCAGACGGTCCTGGCGCAGTATCCGCGCGACCGCGTGGTTCACGACGATTTAGGCCGGATTTATTTTCTGCAGCGCCGCTACCAGGATGCCTTGACGGAATTCAACGCGACGATTGCCATCGATCCCGAGGATCTCGAGGCCAACTATAATTTGATGCTTACTTACACCGGATTGGGTAAATCCGACGTTGCATCTCAATTTCAGAAGCGCTATTTGCGTTTCAAAGCCGATGAATCCGCGCAAACTCTTGTGGGACCCTATGTGCTCACACATCGGGAAGACAATAATGAGCGGCAACCGATCCACGAGCATGTTTCGGCGCCGCTTTCCACGGTTAAGGCTTCGACGCCGAAATACGCGACTCTTCCGCACAAGACCAAGGAATCCGACTAATGCACAGTCACAAGACTGCAGTTCTGTTCGCCGCGCTGTGCGTCGCGCTGGCGATTATCAGCATCGGCTCCATGGACGCGCGCGGAACTGCGCGCCATGCCGCGCCGCAGCAGGCGACCGCGGCCACGAGAGTCCGCTTCGAGGATGTAACGCGCGCCGCCGGAATTCACTTCGTGCACAACAACGGAGCATTCGGCAAGAAATGGCTACCGGAGGCGATGGGACCGGGCGTCGCCTTCCTTGATTACGACAACGACGGCTGGCAAGACATTCTGCTAGTGAACGGCATGGATTGGCCGGGACACGCGCACAAACGTTCGACGCTGGCGCTGTACCACAACAATCACGACGGAACATTCACTGACGTTACGCAAAAAGCCGGCTTGGCCGTTGAGATGTACGGCATGGGCGTGGCCGTCGGGGATTACGACAACGACGGCTTCGACGATATTTTCGTCACAGCACTGGGCCAGAATCATCTCTTCCACAACAACGGCAACGGAACATTTTCGGAAGTGACCAAGCGCGCAGGCTTGGAAGGCTCCAGCGAATTCAGCAGCAGCGCCGCGTGGGTGGATTACGATCGCGACGGGAAACTCGATTTGGTGGTAGCGAATTATGTACAGTGGTCGCCCGAGACCGACCTCTACTGCGCGCTGGACGGTAAAACGAAATCCTATTGCACGCCCGAGGCTTACAAAGGCGCTTCGGTGCGCCTGTGGCACAATCGCGGCGACGGAACTTTCGAGGACGTGACGCAAAAGGCGGGGCTATACGATCCCACATCGAAGAGCCTCGGCATCGCCATTTTGGACGCCAATCAAGACGGCTGGCCGGACATTCTGGTTAGCAACGACACACAGCCGAATAAACTTTACGTAAATAACGGCAACGGAACATTCACCGAGAAGGGCGTATCCGCCGGAATTGGCTACAGTGAAGACGGCATCGCGCGAGCGGGCATGGGCGTGGACGCCGCCGATTACGATCGTTCGGGATATCCCAGCGTGGTCATCACGAATTTCTCGAATCAAATGCTCTCGCTGTATCACAACGAGCGCAACGGCCTGTTTGTGGATGAAGCTCCAGAATCGGCAGTGGGCCACGCTTCGCTGCTGACGCTCGGCTTCGGGTGCTTTTTCTTTGATTATGATCTGGATGGCTGGCTCGATCTGTTTGTCGCCGACGGACACATCGAAGATACCATCGAGCGCGTGCAGCCGCGCGTACGCTATGCGGAACCGCCGCACCTGTTCCACAATCTGGGCAATGGAAAATTCGCGGAAGCCACGCAATGGGCCGGCGCCGCTTTTGCAACGCCACGGGTGGCTCGCGGTGCCGCTTACGGCGACATCAATAATGACGGCGCCCTGGATCTGCTGGTAGCGACCAATGGCGGCCCCGCCGTGCTCTTCCGCAACATGGGTACGACGAATAACAGGCTGCGCATCAAGCTGGTCGGCACGAAATCAAATCGCGACGGAATTGGCGCGACAGTGCGTGTAACCGCAGGCAGCGACGCGCAAACCAAGATGCTGCGCAGTGGGTCGAGCTATCTTTCCTCCAGCGAGCTGCTGTTGACCTTCGGTCTGGGGACGCACTCTCGGGTGGATTCCGTCGAAATCCAGTGGCCCAGCGGAGCAAAAGAATCGATCTCCAAAGTCGGACCCAATCAATTCATTACCATCCAAGAGGGTTCGGGTATTGTCTCCTCGCATCCCCTCGCGTTTGCGAAACCCGCATCGTAAGCCATCATCCGAGCGGTAAGGAATTGTTATTCGCCTATGGGAACCTGCGAATTTCACATATCGAATCGGGATACGGAACCACAAGCAGATGATCCTCCCGGATTTCAAACCAGCTGAAGATATATTCGTCGCGCGGCTCGCTGCGATACATATTCGGATGGTTGCAGGGTTGGCGAACGTGGTTGAAGAGAAATCATTTTGGTTGCGGCGACCTGATTTGAACCAACGGGCGTGGGGAGAGCCCTGCTCAGCAGGCAGGTGCTCTCACCGTGCTGCGGACGCTCGACAGGCGCTCCTTTCAATCGGACCACCTGCTCGCTGAGTAGGGGGTCACGGAAGCGACCGCGCGCGGGCGGACTAAAGCAAGTCTATCCTTAATATGTAGGAATAAATGTGACGGAAACTACGTCGCAAAACAACACCGGAAGGCAGTGGCCAAACGGGAAGTTATTGAAAAGTATGGTAGGCCCGTGCGGGCTCGAACCGCAGACCTCCACCGTGTCAATTGTGCGGTCAGAAAGCTAAATCCCTTTGCCTGCTTTGCTTTTCCGGTTCTGACCACCTCAAGAATACCCCTAAATGATCCAGTTTTGGTGACGAATTGGTGACGAATATCACGACAAGCAGGATTGTCGAAACGTCATCTCATTCGACCGCGTGGTCTTCTTGGGTCCGTTGGCTTGTCTCCACTACCAAACGCACACCGCGCTTATTCGCGGAGGACCGGAGCGGTCTCCGATATGAAGGAATCGACGGGGATATCAACGCACCTGGACGAGTTCCAGACTAAACGCAAGGGAACGTGGGGAGCCGACCCGAAGCCAGTCTATAATGTACGCGGCTCACGTCGGATGCGAAGAGGATCATGCCCACGTTGGATTCACCGCATGTAGTCAATATCGAGGATCTGAGGCGCCTAGCGCAGCGGCGGCTGCCTAGAGCGGTGTTCGACTACATGGACGGCGGCGCAGCGGACGAAGTGACACTGCGGGAGAATTGCCGCGCGTTTCAGGAAGTGGTGCTGCGCCCGCGGCAAGCGGTAGCTAACGAGAAGTGCGATTTGCGC
>JABCZK010000060.1 GCA_013289695.1 Acidobacteriota bacterium | reverse complement strand
CCTTCGGATTGTTCTTCGACAGCACTTTCGTAATCGCCGCCGTCGAAGTCGTCTTGCCGTGGTCGATGTGACCAATCGTCCCAATATTCACATGCGGCTTATTCCGTTCGAATTTCTCTTTCGCCATTTCTCTCTCTGCTCCTCAAGTCGAACTGTTCTGATTGCTAAATTCCCGGCAGCGCCTACTTCTTCGGCTTGTCGCCGTTGGCTCCGCCAATAATGTCATCCGCGATGTTTCCCGGCACTTGCTCGTAATGCGAAAAATGCATCGTAAAACTGCCGCGTCCCTGCGTCCGGCTGCGAATTTCCGTGGCGTAGCCGAACATCGCCGCCAGCGGCACGCGCACATTAATGATCTCGGTCCCGCCGCGCGATTCGCGTCCCTGCATCTGTCCGCGCCGCGAGTTCAAGTCCGCAATGACCGGTCCCATGTAATCTTCCGGCACCACCACCTCAACGCGCATGATCGGTTCGAGCAGTTTCGGATTCGCGCGCTTGCAGGCATCCTTAAAAGCCATGGACCCCGCAATTTTGAACGCCATTTCCGAGCTGTCCACGTCGTGGTAGCTGCCGTCAGTCAACACAACCGCGGCATCCACCATCTCGTATCCGGCCAGCACGCCCGTTTCCATCGCCTCGCGCACGCCCGCTTCGATCGGCGCGATAAATTCCTTGGGAATTGCTCCGCCGACAACCTTGTCCACGAACAGCAGGCGATGTTCCTTATCGAAATGCCACTTACCACCCTTGCCGCCCGACACTTGCTTGGCCAGGTCGTCAATCTCGTCCGTGGACATTTCGTGCATGTCTTCGTGATTGGAATTCGCGAGCGGATGCACCGTCAGCACCGCGTGTCCGTACTGCCCGCGTCCGCCGGTCTGCTTGATGTACTTTCCTTCACCTTCCGCCATCCTCAGAATCGTCTCGCGGTACGCCACCTGTGGCCGGCCCACATTGGCCTGCACGCCAAATTCGCGCATCATGCGATCCACGATGATTTCCAGGTGCAGCTCACCCATCCCGGAGATCAAGGTCTGGTTCGTGTCGTGATCGGTATGCACGCGGAACGTAGGATCTTCCTGCGCCAGCTTGCCCAGCGCGGTGCCCATTTTTTCCTGGTCCGCTTTGGTCTTCGGCTCAATGGCCACCGAAATTACCGGCGCCGGAAAGTCAATGTTCTCAAGCAGCACCGGCTTCTCTTCATCGCACAACGTATCGCCGGTGGTCACATTCTTCAGTCCCACGCACGCGGCGATGTCGCCCGCTTCGATGGACTCGATCTCTTCGCGCTTGTTCGCGTGCATGCGCAGCAATCGTCCAATGCGCTCGCGCGTTTTGCGCGTCGAGTTGTAAACATTCTGCCCGGCCTTCAGCACGCCGGAATAAACACGTATGTAGGTCACATGCCCGACGAACGGGTCGGTCATAATCTTGAACGCCAGCGCCGCAAACGGTTGATCATCCGAAGCGCGCCGCAGAATCGGCTCATCGCCGTTCGGGTCAGTGCCCTCGACCGGCGGCACATCCGACGGCGCCGGAAGATAGTCCACCACCGCGTCGAGCAGCGGCTGAATCCCCTTGTTCTTGAACGCAGAGCCGGCGAGCACCGGAACCAGCTTCAGCGCAATCGTCGAACGCCGCAGCGAAGCGCGCAATTCCGCAGGCTCGAGCTTATGCTGTTCCAAATACTTGGTCAGAATGGCGTCGTCGTGCTCCGCAATGTACTCCACCACTTTTTCGCGATGCTCTTTGTAGAATTCCGGCGTCAAAGCCGAAGCCTTCACCGCAATTTCCAGCGCCGGGTGCTCTTTCAAGTACGCCGCATCCCAGAGTTTTTCCAAAGGCAGCGTTTCGTATTCCGCGCCAAGGGTTTCTTCTCTCCAGATAATCGCGCGCTCTTCGATAAAATCAATTACGCCAATGAAGTTCTCTTCGCGCCCGATCGGAAATTGCAGCGGTACGGGATGCGCTGAAAGGCGCTGCCGCATCGACCTTACAGAATGATCGAAATCCGCGCCGACGCGGTCCATCTTGTTGATGAACGCAATGCGCGGCACGCGATATTTGTCCGCCTGCCGCCACACCGTTTCCGATTGCGGCTGCACGCCCGCCACAGCGTCAAAAATCGCTACCGCGCCGTCCAGCACGCGCAGCGAACGTTCCACTTCCACGGTGAAATCCACGTGGCCCGGAGTATCAATAATGTTAATGCGGTATTTCTTGTCAAAACGCACCCAGGAAGCCGTCGTCGCGGCGGAGGTAATCGTAATCCCGCGCTCGCGCTCCTGCTCCATCCAGTCCATCACCGTGGTGCCGTCGTGCACTTCGCCGATCTTGTAAGTCACACCCGTATAAAACAGGATGCGCTCGGTTGACGTGGTCTTGCCTGCGTCAATATGCGCCATAATCCCGATGTTGCGGGTCTGATCGAGTTGTACCAGTCGTGCCATGCGAAATGGGGCCCTGTGCTACCAGCGATAGTGGGCGAACGCTTTGTTCGCTTCCGCCATGCGGTGCACGTCCTCCTTCTTCTTTACCGCTCCGCCACGTCCATTCGCGGCGTCCATGATTTCTTCCGCCAACTTGTCCGTCATAGTTTTGCCGCTGCGCGTGCGCGAATACAGCACCAGCCAGTGAATGGCGAGCGATTGCCTGCGAAATGGATTTACTTCCACCGGAACCTGATAGTTCGCGCCGCCCACGCGCCGCGTCTTCACTTCCAGCACCGGTTTGCAGTTCTCAATCGCCTTCTTGAACAGCTTGAAGGAATCATCATTGGTCTTTTTCGCGACCTGATCCATCGCGTTATAGAAAATCGCCTGCGCCGTCGCGCGCTTGCCGTCGTACATCATGCTCGAAATGAACTTCTGCACCAGGTCGCTGCCGAAAACCGGATCCCCTGGAATCTTGCGGCGTAGAACCCATCCTTTACGTGGCATCGTTCCGCTCTCCTACTTCTGTGCGGCTTTGGGCCGCTTGGCGCCGTACTTCGAGCGCGCTTGTTTTCGATTTTCAACGCCTGCCGCATCCAACGTCCCGCGCACGATGTGATAACGCACGCCGGGCAGATCCTTCACGCGTCCACCCCGCACCAGTACGATGGAGTGTTCCTGCAAATTGTGGCCGATCCCGGGGATATACGTGGTGACTTCTGCGCTGTTGGTCAGGCGGGCGCGCGCTACCTTGCGCAACGCGGAGTTTGGTTTCTTCGGTGTCTGAGTGTAAACACGGACGCACACTCCGCGCTTCTCCGGACATCCTTCGAGCGCAGGTGACTTCGTCTTCACCCGAATCTTCTCCCGCCCGTTACGCACAAGCTGTGAAAACGTCGGCACGCTTCCCCCTATTCCCCAAAACGCATTCGAAAAAATCCGTTCCGAAAAACTCGCCAGAGAATTTCTCGCGCAAATTTCCGCGCACGGCAAACAAGCCCGCGCAGAATTCGGCGAGTGAATGATACGGAAAAGGCGCCACACCCGAAGGAATTACCAGGTACTCCGCGAAAACGAGTCACCCCAAGGAGTGAACTGCATCTTCTACCGATCTGCGGAGAGGCTCACACGGCTTTGCGGGGCTGGCGCCCCATTTCGGCCGCTCTTTCTTACCCCGTTCCATCGCTCTTTGTTCCGGGGTACGAAAGACTTCCCTAATCACCACTGGGCACAAAGGCCCTCAGACAACCGAGGAAGTATAAGAGAATCAATAGGTCTTGTCAACTCGATTCCATCCAAAAAATAAATCCGCGCGGTTGGCCTGATCCTTGCTCTCCAAAACTCCCTTTCCAGGAGAGTAGCGCCGGCGTCCCGCCAGCTCCTTTGCACCTCGCACCGTTGGTCTGCGTTCAAATGATTGAGCGAATTTAGCCGAAAGGCGGTGTTTCA
This sequence comes from Acidobacteriota bacterium, assembly GCA_013289695.1. Classification (GTDB taxonomy): domain Bacteria; phylum Acidobacteriota; class Terriglobia; order Acidiferrales; family UBA7541; genus Palsa-295. The sequence continues at coordinate 6,406 of JABCZK010000060.1, read as the reverse complement.
AAACGGGCGAGCCAGCCCGCTTTCTGCTCGAATCGCTCCATCAGACTGATTACAAGCGGTTTATAAGAACGCGCCCGCTTCCGTTTCGCATCCATATACCCGCACTCAACGTCGCCAATCCAACAGTCTCTATTGGATCGCCGTGCCGCTACGCGTTTCATCATTGCCTACGCCCACAGAGCGTAGCGCTTTACCGCATCCGCCAACGCACCTACACTGCTTACGTCAAAGCAATTTCCGCAGGGAGTAGGGATGACCAGATTTTACACGGCTGCATGCTGCGCACTCTTGTTCTCATCGGTCGGCGTAGCCCAGCAAGCTAATCCCCCGCACAACGCATCGCCAGATGCCAGCAAGCCCGCGACGCAGACTGCGCAACCCGCCGCCTACTCCCAGGAACCATTCGTCATCGAGCAGTATTACACCACCGCGCGCTTTGAAAATGACGGAACGAGCGAACGAAGTCTCGCCGTCCGCATTCACGTGCAAAGCGATGCTGGCGTGCAACAACTCGGCGAGCTAGTCTTCGGCTACAACTCCGCGAACGAAGTAATGGACGTCCGCTTCGTGCGCGTGAAAACCAAAGACGGCTCCGTCGTAACCGCTTCAGGCGACGCCGTGAAAGACCTGACCGCCAGCGTTGCGCGCGATGCTCCCGAATACTCGGACTACAAAGAAAAACATGTGACCGTGCCCTCCCTCCACGCCGGCGACACCATCGAATATGAAATCGTCACGCGCACGGTCACTCCGCTCGCGCCCGGAAATTTCTGGTTCGATTATGCTTTCGTAAAAGACGCGATCACTCTCGACGAGCGCCTCGACGTCAACTTGCCCGCCGGTCGCGTCCACCAATTCACCGTCGCGCCGCCCCTACAAGACGTGACGGATTATGCCGGCGATCGCGAAATCCACCACTGGCGCCACGCCAACCTCGCGCACCCCTCCGAATCAGAGCAAGCCAAGAAAAAATCGCAGCCGCCCGCCGAAGTCCGCGCCGACGTGCAATTCACCACCTTCACCACCTGGGTCCAGGTCGCCCAGTGGTACGCCCATCTGGAAAAAGGACGGATCGACCCCACGCCGGAAATCCGCGCAAAAACGCTGGAACTGACTCAAGGCCGCCCGACCGAACTCGATAAAATCGCCGCGCTCTACGATTACGTCGCCAAAAATATTCGCTACGTCAGCCTCTCCTTCGGCCTCGGCCGCTACCAGCCCCATTCCGCCGCTGACGTTTTCAAAAATCAATACGGCGACTGCAAGGACAAACACGCTCTGCTCGCGGCGATGCTGCAAGCCGCGGACATCCCTTCCGACGCAGTCCTGATTCCCTTGGCGCGCAAACTCGATCCTGACGTCCCATCGCCTTCGCAATTCGATCACATGATCACCGCCGTACCCTTCGGCGACGAGCTAATCTGGATGGATTCCACCGCAGAAGTCGCGCCCTTCCGCCTGCTTTCGCCGCCGCTGCGCAATAAATCAGCTCTGCTCGTGCAGCCCGATGGCGCCGGAAAAATCGTACAGACTCCTGTGGATCCTCCGTTTCTTTCCACTCAGCGCGTGGAAATCGAAGCCCGCGTGAACGATCTCGGCAAATTAACTGCCACCCTGCGCTATTTCCTCCGCGGCGATAACGAGTATGCCCTGCGCGTAGCTTTTCGCCGTACGCCCCAAACGCAATGGAAAGAACTCGGCCAGACCATCGCCGCGCTCGATGGCATTAAGGGCGAAATCAGCAACGTGAAACCAAGCGATCCTTCGAACACAGAAAAACCCTTCGAACTCGAGCTCGATTTCGCGCAGGCAAACTATCTCGACTGGTCCAGCAAAAAATCCAAAGTCGGTGTCCCGCTGCTCGCCATCGGCCTGCCCGACGCTTCCCAAGACTCCACCGACCCCATCCATCTCGGCAGCCCGCTCGACGTCACCATGGATCTGAAAATGACGCTGCCCGACAAATTCGCCGCGCGTGCCCCGGTCGCCGTTTCCGTCGCCAGGGACTACGCCGAATTCAAATCCAGCTATCGCTTTGACAATCACGTCCTCACCGCACAGCGAACGCTGAATTTCAAAATGCGCGAGCTCCCGGCCGCACGCGCCAGTGATTACCTCGCTTTCGCGCGCGCCGTCGAATCCGACGAGACGCAGCTCCTTGTCGTCGAAAACTCCAGCAGCGGCGCGCCCGCGATTCCCTCCACCGTCACCGCGGACGAGCTTCTGGAAGCAGGCATCGCCGCGCTGAATGCCGGAAACGCCCGCGAAGGCATTCCGCTGCTCCAGCACGCCGTCGAGATGGATCCAAAGAGCAAACAAGGCTGGAACGATCTCGGCCTCGCCTATCTGCGTCTCGGACAGTTCGACGAAGCCGCCGCCGCGTTTCAGAAACAGATTGCTGCTAATCCCTACGACGAGCACGTTTACAACTACCTCGGCCTCACCCTACAGCAACAGCAAAAATTTCCCGAAGCCGCGGACGCGTTCAAAAAACAGATCGCGATGAATCCCCTCGATCCCATCGCGCACGCCGCCCTCGGCGCACTTTTCCTCGAACGGCACAAGTACGCCGAAGCCGTGCCCGAACTCGATAAGGCTACGGTTCTCGCACCGGACAATGCCGAACTCGAAGTCAGCCTCGGCCAGGCGCTCCTCAACACCGGTGAAAAAGACAAAGCGCTGGAAGCATTCGAAAAGGGTGTGGAACTCGCGCAAACCCCTGTGGTGTGGAACAATGTCGCCTACGCTCTCGCCGAGCACCATCTCGAACTCGACAAGGCCGCGCAGTACGCCGAATCAGCCATTGCCGCCACCGCCGCCAATCTCCGCAACATCGAACTCGCGCGCCTCTCGCGTGACGACCTCAATCAGGTCTCGAGCATCGGCATCTACTGGGACACTCTCGGCTGGGTCAACTTTCGCAAAGGTGATCTCGATCAGGCGGAACGCTACATTCGCGCCGCCTGGCTGCTCAATCAGCACGGCGAAGTCGGCGACCATCTCGCACAAATCTTCGAAAAACGAGGAGAGAAGCAGCTAGCGGCCCGCATGTACGCCCAGTCCATCGCCGCCCCGCACGCCGTGCCCGAAACTCGGGCACGCTTGATCGTTCTGCTCGGTGGCAACGCCGGAATTGACGAACTCGTCGCGAAATCCAAACCCGAGCTTACGAAAATTCGCGTCTTCCCGGCCGGAAATCTCTTGAGAGAAAATGCTCGCGCCGATTTCTTCGTCCTGCTCTCGCCCGGCACAAAGAATCCAAAAGTTGATGCAGTAAGATTCGTAAGCGGAAGCCAGGACCTGCGCCCCTTCACAGAACAACTGCGCGCCCTTGACTTCGGCCCGATGTTTCCCGATGCCTCGCCGGCAAAAATCGCGCGCCGCGGCACGCTAGCTTGCAACGCCACGACCGGAACCTGCACCTTCACCCTGACTCTCCCCGAAGAAGTCCGCACCCTGAACTAGATCCTGCCTGGGAACGCCTATCTCCCGCTTGGCGTTTTTGCCTTTGACTTTGCTCGTGTAGCGGCCGCCTTCGGGCGGGCGCCTTTGACTTTGACCCTGACTTTGAATTTGACCCTGACTTTGAATTTGATTTCGTCTCTGCAAAAACCGCAATGAGGATCAAAACAACAACGAGGCAATCCCAGAAGTTCGCAGCAAAAAACCCGTGGCCCTACTTGATCTCCATCACTTCCTTCTCTTTCGCCGCCGACAAATCCTCGATCTTCTTCGTCTCGGAATGCGTCACCTTCTCCAACTCATCCAACGATCTCTTGCGCTCATCTTCGCTGATTTTCTTTTCCTTCTCCAACTTTTCGACGCCTTCCTTGATATCCCGCCGGATATTCCGAATCGCCGTGCGATGATTTTCCAGCACCTTGTGGATGTGTTTCACCATATCCTTGCGCCGATCCTCGGTCAGTGCCGGAATCGGGACCCGCACCACTTTCCCGTCATTGGTCGGATTCAATCCCAGATCGGTGGTGCGGATGGCCTTGTCAATCAGCGCCACCGCCCCCGGATCCCACGGCGAAATCACGATCGTCGAAGCATCCGGCACATTCAACGTGCCCAGCTGATTGATCGGCATGGGCGTGCCGTGATAGTCCACGCGGACGTGATCTAGCAACGCGGTGTTAGCGCGTCCCGTGCGCACGCTGCCCAATTCCTTGCGAAAATCCTCCACGGCTTTTTCCATCCGCGTCTTGGCCTGCGCCAGCGCGTCCTTACTGGTGGCAATCGTACTCATCGAGAAACTCGCCTCCGCTCCTTGAATCTCACGCCGCGGTAACCGTCGAACCAACCTGCTCGCCCAACACCACGCGCTTCAAATTCCCCGGAACCGTCATATTGAACACCACGATCGGCATTTGGTTGTCCATGCACAGTGAAATGGCCGTTGCATCCATCACCGAGAGTCCTTTTTGCAGCACGTCCAGGTAGGTGATCCGCTCGAACCTTTTCGCGCCCTTCACCTTTTCCGGGTCCGCGTCGTACACCCCGTCCACGCGCGTAGCTTTCAGAATCACCTGCGCTTTGATTTCCATCGCGCGCAACGCCGCCGCCGTGTCCGTCGAAAAATAGGGATTCCCCGTGCCCGCGGCAAAAATCACGACGCGGCCTTTCTCCAGATGCCGCGTCGCGCGCCGCCGGATAAACGGCTCGGCCACCTGATGCATTTCAATCGCGCTCAGCAACCGCGTGTGGCATCCCGCCTTTTCCAGCGCGTCCACCATCGCCAGTCCATTAATTACGGTCGCCAGCATTCCCATGTAGTCGCCCGTCGCGCGATCAATCGCCAGTTCCTTCTGCCGCGTGCCGCGAAAAAAATTTCCGCCACCCACCACGATCGCCACCTGCACGCCCAGATCGCAAATCTCCTTCACCTCATGCGAAATTCCCTGGATCGTCTCCTTGTGCAGCCCGAATTCCTGCGGCCCCGAAAGCGATTCCCCGGAAAGCTTCAGCACGAGCCTCTGATAGACGGGCCCGCCATCGCTGGCAGCAGTCTCCGCTGCGCTAGTTTGAATCGAAGTCTTTCCCCTGGAAGTGGCGCTTGCCGGTGCGGTCTGTCCCTTGCGTCGTGCGGCCTTTTTCGTCACGGATTGGCCAGCCCCCCTGGCCGCGCGTATTTTAGCAGAGAATCCCCGCAACCCAACACAACGTTGCGCTGCGCCATTAAATCGGCATCGGTAGCGGCGGGTCTCAGACCCGCCCGCCGTCAGTAGCGAGGCGTCCCCCGCAGGCTCTTTTGTACTTGTCGCCCGCCGTCATCCTGCACCCGCGAAAGCGGGTAAAGGATCTCTCTTCGCGTGCCGCCCCGCCCAGAACACACGCAACGAAACGCCAGCGGCGCAAAAAAAATCCGCCACAAAAGTGGCGGATCGTAAAGCGCTTCCCAGCGAGCAGAATTTAAGCGCTCGGCACCACGGGCACTGGAGCCTCGGGTTCCGCGCCAGCAGCGGGCCGTTGTCCCGCTCCATCCATCTCGCCCACCTTAAATCTCGAAAACCGCCGCACCGCGATATTCTCACCGATCTTCGCGATGGTATGATCAATCAGCTCCTTCACCGTCAACCCTTCGTCCTTGATGAAGTGCTGCTCGTACAAGCAATTCTCTTCGTAGAATTTTTCCATCTTGCCGCTGACGATCTTCTCGATCACCGCTTCGGGCTTGCCGGTCGCCTTGGCCTGTTCTTTGTAAATCTCCCGCTCGCGGTCCAGCGCATCCTGCGTCACGTCTTCGCGGCGCAAAAACCGCGGATCCAGCGCCGCAATATGCATCGCCACGTCGTGGCACAACCGCTGAAAATCATCCGTGCGCGCCACGAAGTCGCTCTCGCAGTTCACTTCGATCAACACGCCAATTTTTCCGCCGGCGTGAATGTAACAACTCACCAGTCCCTCGGAAGTCGCGCGCTGCGCCTTCTTCGCCGCGGTAGCTTGCCCCTTCTTGCGCAGCAAATCAATCGCCCGTTCGATGTCGCCGCCCGCTTCCACCAGCGCCTCGCGGCACGCCGCGAAGCCCACGCCAGTGCGATCGCGCAGTTCTTTCACCTGCTGCGCCGCGATATTCGGTTTTCCGTCTGCTGTTGCCATAATTGTACTCAATTCCTTTTGATGAATTGGGGACGCACTCTGTGCGCAGCTGGACCGCCCCGCTCAACTCCAGCGATTGCAAATTTAAACGCGAGGAATCGCTCTTACCGAGGCTGTGTCTCGTCTTCGGTCGGCGCTGCGGCGGCGGCCGCTTCTTCGCCCACCGCCACATCACCCGGCTCGCCTTCCACGAAATCGCCTTCCTGCTTTTCGTAAACTTCGTAGGCGCTGGTGTCCACGTAATCCACGCCTTCTTCGCCGCTGCCTTCAATCGCCTTCTGATCGGCGATCTGCGTCTGCTCGA
>JABCZK010000059.1 GCA_013289695.1 Acidobacteriota bacterium | reverse complement strand
ACCTGTCGCCCCCATCGTAGTATTTGTCCTTTGGAACGGACCAGGCGGCATGGGATAACGCTTCCAGCGAGCGCGCTATGTCTACATCAACCCTGAGCGGCTGACGACTGAACCCGCGCTCGACGAGGTCGCTTCGCGACCTGGCATTGGTTGCAACCGGAATAAAATTATCTTGACTCATGATTGCTCCTGATAAGTCCTTGCAATGGCATCCTTGTTCTTATTTCGTCGTAGATGCCTGGTCGACAGGAGTGTGCCTCTGGCGACGCCGAGCTCCTACTCTTTGCAAGGCACGCTTGAAAAAATCGCCTTGCAGAGTCTTGTTTGCCAGCAGTCGCTAGAGTTTGGTGATCTGCTTGCGCAAGATCAGTTCGCGGGTCCGTATAGGCGGATGGTCTGTCCCGTCCATTCTGTCGCGCCAGTTGTAAAGTACCCTGCGGCGTACATCGAGCTCTTTTGCGAGCCCAACGACGTTGCCGCACGCATTCATTCGCTCGACAGCTTGCCGCCGAAACTCATTACTGTACCGTTGCCTTTTTTCCGTTCCATTTTACAGCTCCTTTCCCGCAAAGTGTGCATCACAAGACCCTTTCACTCTAGGGTTCATTCCAGGCCGGATGGCAGACGCACAAAATCACAAATACTTTACGTTGCTTTTCGTTCCTTTCAGTGAATATGTATACTTAGCTTTACTTCTTAGGTTAATCTCAGTTAACATATGGCACCTAGACTCGCAAATGACAGTACGCATCATTCTTACAGGGTCCGTTTTCGCAGGTTTGCTCCTGTCTGTTAGCCCTATAGGCGCACTCGCGCAAGGGGAGACCACCAGTGCGATCGTTGGACAGGTGACCGATGCGACCAGCGCGGCCATTCCGCGCGCCACGGTCACCATCACGAATCGCGAGAACGCCCTGCAGCGCAGCTCAAAGACCGACGAGGAGGGGCGGTTCAACTTTCCGCAGCTAAAACCCGGCACCTATTCGGTCAGGGCGGAAGCAGAAGGCTTCGATCGACAGCAGAATGACAATGTGGTTTCGGGCTTGGGGCAAAAGCAGACAGTCAATTTCACGCTAAAAGTGGCTCAGTCAAATCAAACGGTTGAGGTAAACAGTGCGGCTCCGCTCATCAATCCGGAAAACGCTAACACATCCACGAACCTGAATGCGCCGGCGCTGGAGAACCTTCCCAATCCGGGCGGTGATTTAACCTACCCTCTTCAGTTTGCCGCAGGCGCGCTCATCAACACGGCAGGCAGCGGCAACGACTTCGTCGGCGGAACGAACGGGTACGGCAATGTCGAATTCAACGGACTGCCCGCTCTTTCAAACGGCTATATCGTTGACGGCCTGGAAACCAATGACCCGCTGACGAATCTGAACAGTGGACTCTCCACAAACCTCGTCCTCGGATTGAATTCGATATCGGAAGTAACCGTGAACACACTTTCCTATGCGGTGGACGAAGGGAGGTACGGAGCGTCGCAGGTCAACTACGTTACAAAGTCAGGCTCGAACCAGTTTCACGGAAATCTTTACGAGATATGGAACGGCTCGATATTGAACGCGGCGGACTATTTTACAGACGCGACACCGGGGAATCATAAGCCGCGGTCAACGGTGAACCATTTCGGCGGAAGCCTGGGAGGCCCAATTGTTCGCAACAAGCTGTTCTTCTTCTTCGACAGCGAGTGGGTCCGCATTGCGCTTCCGCTTGTGACAGCTACGACCGTTCCGACTTCGGCCTTCGAGAGTTACGTGCTGCAGCAGCTCCCGTTGGGTGGAATCGATTCCGTCACGGGGTCGGTTTATCAGCCGTCTCCGCAGTCAGTGCCGTTCTATCAGAAGATGTTTGCACTCTACGGCAATACGAACGGAACGCCGCTCGCAGTGCTCGGCTGTCCGTTCGATGTTGGCGGAGGTTTGCCCGCAATCGCCACCGATGGGAACGGTTGCGCGAATCGCCAGAGCGTCTCGCATTCAAGCGATGACCACGAACAGGTCCAGACGGCTCGAGTCGATTACAACATTGACGAGAAAAACACCGCATGGTTTCGCTTTCAGGCAGACACCGGGCTCCAGGCCGCCTACACCGATCCTATCAATCCTTTGTTCAACGCTCTTTCGCCCCAACCCCTGTACTCGTTTGCGGCGGGATATACGCACGTCTTTTCCCAGAATCTCGTGAATTATTTCAATCCGGCGTTCTCGTGGTACGAGAGCTTGTTCGGGCCCGCGGATTTCCAGAGAACGCTCTCCGCATTCCCTATCGTTTTGCAGGGCAGCGGTGCGAATGCGCCGTTCACAACGGTCGGCGGATTGGACAACACATGGATACAGGGGAGACGCGCCTCTCGCCTTTTTATCAATGACAACCTTGCCTGGAGCGTTGGAACGCATGAACTACGGTTCGGGACCAATGCGCGAATCCTGCGGCTGAATGACTATGACTTCGGGGAGGGATCAGTCCCCACCGTGACGTACACCACCCTGCCGCAATACATTTATGGAGTCGCATCCACGGCGACAGAGACTTTCCCGACATCAGCAAACCAACCTTTTAACTTCCTGAACCTCGACCTGTATGCGCAAGACACATGGAAAGTAACCAAGAAGCTGACGTGGACTTTCGGAATACGCGACACGCTAAACTCCAATCCACTCGATCCGCACCGGCATATCGCTCGTTTGAGCGGCTCTTTTGATTCCATTTCGCATCACGTGAATCAGCCTTTGAACGCGGCCATTCAAACCGGTCTCCGCAACGTGTTTTCCTCAACACCCCTCGCGATCCTGCAGCCGAGGACCGCGATCGCGTGGCAGTTTGAGTCCAAGTCGGTGCTGCGCGCCGGCTTTGGCGTCTTTAGTGACATTTTGCCCGGCAGCGTCGCCGATACCGTTGGTTTCAATCCGCCCTACGTCAAATCTTTCGAGGGCGGACTTCTTGGGACTGTCGGCGGCACGGCAAGCGCGCCAGGAGTTCCTGACAGTGCGATTGACGCAGTCGTGGCCGCCAATCAAATTTTCACTTCAGGATTTGCGCAGGGCCAGCCTTCCTGTGCGTCTGCACAAGCGAATCCTGCAACTTGTCTTCCTCCCGTTGCCATCACGGCAGTTCCCGATGGCGAACTCCATGCACCTTATTTCATGGAGTGGAGTCTTGGCCTGGAACATCAATTGGGGTCTACGGGAAGCATCCACGCGCAATACGTTGGCACTCGCGCGGCAAACCAGCCGTATCTGACGCAAGTGAACGGCTATCAAACGGTCTGCCAGGGGTGCTTTGCACCGTTTCCTTACGCGCAATCCACCGATACCAGATTTGGCGCCGTGACGCAGTTTTCCACTGGTGCGAACAGCCACTACAACGGCTTGCAGATGACCGCGATGAAGCGCATGGGGCACGGCCTGATGGGACAAATCAACTACACCTGGAGCCGTTGTATGGACACCGTTTCAAACGGCGGATTCCTACAGTTCTCGGCAGGAGGAATCCTCTCGCCTCTACCGGGAGATCTGGCGCGCGACTACGGTCCCTGCGACTATGACATACGGAACAATCTCAACGCGCAATATGTCTATCAATTGCCGGTCAAGGTCCAAAACCGACTCCTTGGATACGTGCTGAACGCCTGGCAGGTGTCGGGAACCATGTTTTGGCATAGTGGGATTCCATTCTCCGTCCTCAGCACGCCCTACTCAGCACATGGCAAGGGCATCGTGAATGGCAGCGGGCCGCAATTCGCAAGCGTTGTTCCCGGCGTACCGCTTTACGAACACAATCCCATTCCAGGCGTCACACAACCGGGCACGGTTCAATGGCTTAATCCTAATGCTTTTGTATCGAGCGTTGACCCAAGCACGGGGGCATGCTTGGATGGTGACAGCCCTACGAACTGTCAATTCGGGAATCTAGGTCGTAACGCGCTACGCGGTCCCAATTTTGCATGGAGTGACTTCTACCTTACGAAATCGTTTCCCTTGAGCGAGGGGGTGAAGCTGCGGTTCGACACACAGTTCTTCAACGTGTTCAATCATCCGAATTTTGCGCTTCCCAGCACGGTGAGCGCTGGCATTCCGGGAAAGCCCACTACGCAGACAGGGTTCGGAGCGCTTACGTACACTACCTCGCCGCCGACGGGTCTGCTCGGCGTTGGCTTGGGCGGCGATAGTACGCCGCGCATGATCGCGTTTCAATTGCGGGTGGAGTTCTGAACTCCCAAGGTGTGCACGACAAAACTGTCTCACTCTAGGGGTTCACTCCACTCCACAAGTGCCTTTAGTTCCTCAGAAGCCCGCTTGTAGGAAGTTGTCTCCGCGCTCGCCATCGATTCTGGACGAATTGGTCGCAAACCCGAAACGATCGACGTGTCAGTGCGATCGAGACATCTAGGCCGAGTCTTTAGACGCGATTGTCTCGAGCGACCCAGCAACACAAATTCGGATGGTTGCAGCGTTGCCGAAGTCATTGCAAGAGATACTCAAAGAACAACGACAACGCGCGGAACAGTCCTCCATTCTCAGCGAGCGGGATGTCGATCGGATGCCTGTAGGTTTGGGCGCCGGTCTCCCTCACGATTGCGGCTGCGCTACCTATATGGTCGGGATGGCCGTGCGTCAGGATCAAATGTTTTAGCAACGTTCCGAAGACGGCTGCCTCCTTTCGCGAGAAGCCAGCGTCTACCAGCGTCAGGCCGTCTTCCGCTTCAATCAGGTAGGCATTCCCCGTTTCCATGGCCACGGAGTACAAGCCCTTCATGGCACGCTTCATGGCCATAGGCACGTGTTCCCTTGCGGTCGAGAATGTTTCCGCGTAGCTTACAGCATAAATTAAATCACGCTCAGCGGCTGCGCAAGTCGGGCTGAGGGAGATGGACGCCGCTCCAAAGGCGGGGTGTTCGTGAGTAAAATGATAGTGCCGGAGGGAAGCTCCTGAACGCCCAGCCGGTTCGAACGAGTCGCCAATGAACAAATCATCGCCATCGGCCTCGCAGGCTGTGATGAAAGGACAACCATCCAAGAGCGACGGCGCAGCGCTTTCCGCCGAGCCGCTGCTCAACATTCTGGAGCTGATTTTCGCCGGTGCGCCCCTTCAGGACGTGTTAGCGTCGATTGCGCGCCTCGTCGAATCGCAAGTCGAAGGGATGCTGTGCACCATCTGGTTGCCTGACGAGGACGGCAAGCACGTTCGTTGCGCGGCGGCGCCGAGCATTCCGAATTTTCGCGACCAGGTTGGAGTGATGGCGATCGGGCCGAAGGGCGCGTCGTGCGGCACGGCGATTTACCGAAAGCAGCCGGTCTTCGTAGACGACATTCTGACGGATCCCATTTGGGACGATTACCGGCACATGGTGATTCCGTTCGGGATTCGAGCGGTGTGGTCGCGTCCACTTTTTGGGCGCGACGGCAAGGCGCTCGGCACTTTTGCGATGCACTATCGCGAAGCAAAGAGCCCGCAGCCGATCGACGTTCAGCTGATCGAGAACGCCAGCCACATCACTGGAATCGCAATTGAGCGGCACCTGAACGAAGAAAAGCTGCGCCACGAGCGCGATCGGCTGAGCTTACTGCTGGAAATCACGAACAGCATGAGTTCGAAACTGGACCTTTCGCACTTGGTTCAGGCGCTGTCGACCAATCTGCTGAGCGTGACTCGTTGCGATTTCTGTGCGCTGCTTCTTCCTGCGTCGAACGATGAACTTCGCGCAACGATCCTTTACAACCCCCAGAGTCGTGGATTCTTGACGGACGAAACGCTGGTGCCAGTCGGAGGAACAACCTGCGGTAGGACCTTCCGCACGGGACGCAACCAACGCATCGAGCGCTTCGAAGACCTGCGCGACGATCCGGAGACATTCGGCAGCGCAACCGGACAAGCGTTCTACGAGCGGATGAAGGCCGAGGGACTGATGTCCGGCTGCGACTTGGCGCTCACGGGACGCGCGGGAATCGTGGGTGTGCTCGCGGCGCTCAGCCGGACGGAAAAAGCGTTTGACGATGACGATTTTGCGTTTCTCGAACAGGTGGCGCGGCAGGTGGCGATTGCGGTTGAGAACGCGTTGAATTACGAGAGAGCCACGCGGGACCGCGACAACGAGGCGACGCGGAGACTGTATCTCGAGCAGGAGATTCGATCGGAGTTTGGATCAATCGTCGGTGAGAGCGCGGCGCTGAAGGAAACGTTGAATCTCGCGTCGGTGGTGGCGCCAACCGATTCGACAGTGCTGATTCAGGGCGAAACGGGAACGGGCAAGGAGCTGATCGCGAGGGCGATTCACGAATCGAGCAGCCGCAAAGACCGCGCGTTTGTGAAGCTGAATTGCGCCGCGATACCGCTGGGGCTGCTCGAGAGCGAGCTATTTGGGCACGAAAAGGGAGCGTTTACTGGAGCGATTGCTCAAAAAGCGGGACGGTTCGAACTGGCGGACAAAGGCACACTGTTTCTCGACGAAGTCGGAGACATTCCGCTGGAGCTGCAGGCAAAGCTTCTCCGCGTTCTGCAGGAGCACGAATTCGAGCGACTGGGCAGCAACCGAACACACAAGGTGGATGTGCGGCTGATCGCGGCGACGCACAGGAATCTGGCTTCGATGGTGAAACAGGGAACGTTTCGCGAGGACCTTTATTATCGGCTGAAGGTGTTTCCGGTGAACCTCCCTGCACTGCGGCAGCGAGCGGGCGACATTCCAATGCTGGTGCGGCATTTTGCGGTGCTCTACGCGCGGCGGATGAACAAGACGATCGAGGAAATCCCGGCAGAAACGCTGGAGGCACTGGTGCGATACAGATGGCCCGGGAACGTCCGCGAGCTGCAGAATTTCATCGAGCGCGCGGTGATTCTCTCGCCGCACTCGGTGCTGCGCGCGCCAATTTCGGAGCTGGAGTCTTACGCTACGCAGCGGACGGCCGAGGCGCCGATGACGGATCTTGCGCAGGTCGAGCGCGACCACATCGTCCGCGCACTCGAAGCAAGCAACTGGGTGATCGGCGGCAGAAAAGGCGCGGCGGAGCGACTGGGGATGAAGCGGACGTCACTCGTTTACAGGATCAAGAAGCTGCGCATCAAACGCACCCCGTCAAAGTGATTCGACTTTTGCCGTTCTCGACTGGATCGGTCAGCTCGGCTACATCTGACGACCCGTCGTGACGAAAATCCGCCGGGTGACGGATTTCCGTCGTGAATTCGTCAGTCTTCCGAAGCGAAGTGTTCTTTCCGTCGAGACTTTAACCCCCGGTTTTCAGATGACTTAAGCAAAACCGCGAGCGTCGAAGAAGCTGCGCCCTTTTGGTCTGGCAGTTGCACTGCTGTCATCGATTTGGAGGCCGAGGAACATTTATGACGAAAAGCAATCCAACGAACGGGCAGGGCTGCTGCACACCGACGACGATACACAACGTCGACGCCGACGGCGTGAATGTGTTCTACCGGGCGGCGGGCGATACCTCCGCGCCGGTCGTGCTGCTGCTGCACGGATTTCCCGCGTCGTCGTTCATGTTCCGTGAACTGATCCCGCGCCTCGCGGACCACTACCGCGTGATCGCGCCGGATTTGCCGGGCTTTGGATTTACAAGAGTTCCTGCAGAGCGAAACTACGTCTACACATTCGACGCACTGGCGAAGACGATCGACGCGTTCACCCAGGCGCTGAAGATCAAGCGGTATGCGATTTACGTGTTCGACTACGGTGCGCCGACCGGATTTCGTTTGGCGACCGCGCACCCGGAGCGCATCACAGCGATCATTTCGCAGAACGGCAACGCGTATGAGGAGGGGCTTGGCGACGCCTGGGGACCAATCCGCAAATATTGGGCCGAGCCGACCACTGAGAACCGCGAAACGATCCGAAAAGCCATTCTGAATCTGGAGGGAACGCGCTGGCAGTACACGCACGGGGTGGCGAATCCGGACAGCGTGCCGCCCGAGTCGTACACGCTGGATACGGCGTTGCTCGAACGGCCGGGCAACAAAGACATTCAGCTCGATCTGTTCCTGAATTACGCGTCGAACGTGAAGCTCTATCCGAAATTTCAGGAGTATTTGCGCAAGGCGAAGCCGCCGCTGCTTGCGATTTGGGGAAAGAACGATCCGTTCTTTATTCCGGCCGGGGCGGAGGCGTTTCGAAAGGACATTCCCAATGCGCAAGTTCAATTTGTCGATACGGGACATTTCGCACTGGAAACGCACGTGATCGAGATCGCCGCCGCGATGAAGGAGTTCCTTGATAATGCGCTAAAGGCCGACCAGCTGGGCGCCGGACGATGACTGGTGCGACAGCCACTGGCGGCTGATAGTCGAGCGAAGAGCGATTCGAACGAGGAGAAAACGTGGAACGTCGTAAGTTTCTGGGAACACTCACAGCGGCATCGCTAGGCGTCGCACTGGGAGGTAAGCTCGCGCGAGCGGAAAACGCGGCGCAAGCCAGCGCGGGTCCGCCAGCACCAGCCGTAGCAGTGAAAGGGAGTGCATTTCCTGAGAACTCGACAATTGTGCTGGTGCATGCGGCGTGGGCAGACGGCTCTTGCTGGAGCAATGTGATCCAGCCTCTTGAGCGGCTCGGGCTGAAAGTGATGTGCGCGCCGATCCCGCTGACATCCCTTAGCAGCGACGCAACGGCATTGAGCTGGGCTTTGGAACGGACTGCTGGTCCTATTGTGCTCGTGGGACACGCGTACTCCGGTGCGGTGATCGCCGCGGTGAAGGAAGAGCGAGTGAAATCGCTCGTTTATGTGACGGCACTGGCGCCGGATGAAGGCGAGACGGTTGCGAAGGTGTTCTATCGGGATACGCCAAGTTCTCAGCAGCCAAAGATGGTTCCCGATGCCCACGGCTACGTGTGGATGCCAGACGACGCATTTCGCAACGCGCTCGCGCAGAAGGCGTCGGCGGATCAAGCCAAGATAGCGGCTACCGTGCAACGCCCGATTTCCGTTCAGTGCATTCAAGAGCCCGCGCCGGTGCCGCTCTGGAAGTCCAAGCCCTCGTGGTATCTCGTGGCGGAAGACGACCTGATGATCAACCCGAACACGCAGCGTTTCATGGCGGACCGGATGCACGCGACGGTTCGGCCGCATCCGGTGGACCACACGCCCATGTATGCATCCCCGGCCGTGGTAGTTGACGTGATTCTGGAAGCTGCGCACAAAACACTTTCGCAATAGGAACGGACCCCATCGACGCGAAATCCGTCACCGTCGTAACCGGTGCCAGCCAGGGAATCGGGAAGGACACGGCGCTGAGGCTAGCACGCGACTTCGCTGCAGTCGTGCTGGTCGCACGAGACAAAGAGAACCTGGAGACCGCAGCGGCAGAGGTGTGATCAGTCGGCGCGGAGCGGGAGGTCCTCGCTGCGGATCTTCGCTAGCCGCAAGCGGCGGAGACAGTCGTGAAAACGGCGCTCGATCGCTTCGGAAGAATCGACGCGCTGCTCAACATTGCGGGCGCGGTACCGCAGATCGATCTGTTCGAGATGACCGACGCGCAGTGGGCCGACAGCGCCGCGCTGCAGCTGCATGGTGCGCGGCGGTTGACGATGAGGGCTGGGATGCATTGAAGAAGACCAACGGATCGGTGGGGTTCATGTCCGGAAGCGCGGCATTTGATCCCCAACCGGTGTTCGCGGCAGTGGCAGTGATCAACGCGGCCATCAATGCGCTGGCGAAGTCGTTCGCGGAGCAGGGTATCAAGGACGGTGTGCAGGCAAACAGCGTGTCGCCCGGCGCGGTGATGACGGGAAGACGGCGCGCGTTCTTGGAAAAATGGGCGTCTGCGCAAAACATGACGCTGGAAGAGGCCATGTCGCGATTCCCGCAACAAGCCGGCAGCACGCGATTCGGAAAGCCGGAAGAGATCGCAGACCTCATAGCGTACTTCGTCTCACCGGCCGCGAAATGGATGACGGGCGCTGCCGTACGAATTGACGGTGGTGAGATCAAGGGCGTGTGAGCGGGCCCGGTGCGCCTGAAGAGCAGCCAATGCATCCGAGTAACTTGAAACCAATGAACGCCGACCGGCCCGGCGATGACTTGCGGGCCCTTTTCCCAACCAAGGGTGCAAAGGAAGAGGAGGCAGCTGTGGAACGTCGTGAGTTTTTGAATGTAATTTCGTCGGCATCCTTTGCAGCGACGCTCGGCGGCTCGCTCGGGGATCTGGCGCGGGCGCAGGATGCTGCATCCGCTGGCGGCAAAGCGAGCGACACAGGATCGTTCGAAGGTTCGCAGGTGGATGTGGCGGGGAACACGATTTACGTCCGGCGCTACGGAAAAGGGCCGGCGATTCTGATGGTTCACGGCTTCCCGCGGACGAGCTTGATGTGGCGGCACCTTGCTCCGCAGCTCGCGGAAAATCACACGGTGATTTGCGCGGACCTTCGTGCGTACGGTCGCAGCGGAACACCGGCGTCTACAGACGATCACTTTCCGTACTCGAAGCGCGCAATAGCGAATGAGCTTGTGGACGTCATGGCGAAGCTCGGCTTCCCCAGTTTCACGCTCATCGGCCACGATCGCGGAGGGCGCGTTGCTTATCGCATAGCGCTCGATCATCCGAGGAGCGTTGCACGGCTCGCCGTCTTCGACGTGATTCCGATATACGAAGCCTGGAGCCGGACCGATGCTCGATTTGCTCAAACCTACTGGCCGTGGATTCTCTTGAGCCAGAAACAGCCGCTGCCGGAAAGCTATTTGCTCGGCGCGCCCGAGGCCGTCTATCGCAACCCGTTCGGGCAAGGCTCGTTCGGGGCAGAAATTCTGGACGAGTACGTGTCGAATTACCGCGATCCGGCACGCGTGCACGGAATCTGCGAAGAATATCGAGCCGCTGCGACGATCGACGTGGAGCACGACCGCGCGGACAAAGATGCCTCGCGACAAATCGAATGTCCGATGCTGCACCTGTGGGCTGAAGGCGGGCCGCTCGACACGTTTTACGCGAAAGAGGGCGGGCCGCTGGGAATCTGGCGCCAGTGGGCTCCTCGCGCTCACGGCCAGGCAATGAAGGGTGGTCACTTCTTCCCGGAAGAAAACCCGAACGACACGGCGGCACTCATCAAACAGTTCCTAACTGCATAAAACGGCGCTTGCGAATGGATCGTGCGGCGAGGTGCGCCGCGAAGTTAAGGAGAGACAGAGATGAAGACATGGATGAAAGTTGCGATTGCGGTGGTCGCGGTGTTGATCGTCGGGTTGTGGTACTGGTTCCGGCCGGACCGGCTTTTCAGCAATGTCAGAGTGGACGAAGCGATGCCAGCGGCGCAAGGCGCAGCGGCGGCTGCCCTGCCGCTCGAGTCGGGAACGTTTTACACGATTCTGCATCCCACATCGGGCACGGCGACGATCTACCAGATGGCGGACGGGACGCACATGCTGCGGTTCACGAATTTCGATACCTCGAACGGGCCGGATGTACACGTCTACATGGTCGCTGCGGACGATGCCAAGGATGCGCCGACCGTCGAGCGCGCAGGATTCGTCGATCTGGGAGTGATCAAAGGAAACGTCGGCAGCCAAAACTACGTACTGCCAAGTGATTTGGACCTGACGAAATATCGTGCGGTGTCCATTTGGTGCAAACGATTCAGTGTGAATTTTGGCGCCGCGGCTCTGAAGCCGGCCTAGGCGTCGGGGATAGAATAGGGAACAGGACTGAGCCGCGAAACTTGCTGGATCGCTAGCCGTAAGCTCCCAGGCGTGCAGCGCGTCATCCACCAAGACTCAATATCAAGCAGGCTCGTGTGAAAACATTGCGGCAAACGCTGCAGCAAGCGAAAAACGATGCGGTCGCGATTGGCCATTTCAACATTTCCGATCTAGTTGGATTGAAGCTGTCTTCCTTCTCTGGCTACGCCGAGGGCTACGCCCGGGATGAGGATGGAAATGTACCAGCCAGCCGAGCACTCGTCCTGAAATTGTACCGATTCGCGTATCCTGAAATCCCACTACAAAAAGAGCTAACCCTGAATCTGTGCAAATTCTAAAGGTGCGGAGCGAACTTGCTGCTACCGCCAGATAGCTGGAATAGCCGGACATTCGAAATAGAACCCAACTTGTCCGGCAAGCGACGTTAATTAGGACTTGAGACGATGTTATTTGTTGGAATTGATTCGGCGCCATTCTTTCCAACGTTTGTTGAGTAACCCGGGAACGCGCTACCATTTTCATGGCTCACCGAATCTGCGCTGTAGTATTCTCCAGCGTCTCTGACGAAATTGGATAGGCGGCAAAAAAGTTCTATGGCGCTCCCGTACGGACAAAGTACATGAGAAGAGTCATGCTCGGAATTTTGGCCGGCGGCATCGCCAGCGCTGTGCT
This sequence comes from Acidobacteriota bacterium, assembly GCA_013289695.1. GTDB lineage: Bacteria > Acidobacteriota > Terriglobia > Acidiferrales > UBA7541 > Palsa-295. The sequence continues at coordinate 1,305 of JABCZK010000059.1, read as the reverse complement.
TATTTACACGATCCCTCCCCCTTTTGCCGGAGCGCTGCTGGCGATCATTGTGGGTGCGGCCTATTCCGCGAGCGTGTCTAACACTCGCGGCGCCTATGTCGACAATATGATGACCGCCGCGGCACTGGGCGTGCCGCTCTGGGCTTTGATCAGCGTCGTAGCTGTGCCGCTGATCGCCCACAGCGCCCCGGATTGGAGTGCGGAGCAAATGCGCACGCACTTTCCAGCTCTTGTGGGCTGGGTTCTCTATGGGGCGTTGCTCGGTTTGCTAACGCAAGGATTCAAGGATATGGCCGACCAGATCTTCGGACCTGAACCTGAGCGCACGAATAGCTTGCCGAGGGAGGTGAAGCGCATTGTGATCATCGGCGGGGGATTTGCAGGTATGAAGACTGCCGAAAGCCTCGAGCATCAGTTCTTGCGCGACCGCTCTGTGAGCATCACCCTCATCAGCGAAACGAACGCCCTTCTGTTTACACCAATGCTGGCGGAAGTTGCCGGCAGCAGCCTGGAGCCGAGTCATATCAGTACGCCACTCCGTTCAAGTCTCCCGCGCACGAACTTCGTTCGTGCGACCGTTGAGCGCGTGGACCTGGAAACGCAGAGCGTGACATTGACAGCGACTCCAGGCTCCAGCGAAGGCACGCCGCGCGAAATTCCTTACGATCAACTCGTGCTCGCGCTTGGCTCAGTCTCGAATTACCTGGGCATGGCGGACGTCCAGAAACACGCGCTCGACTTCAAGAGCCTGTTGGACGCGATCCGAGTCCGCAATCGCGTGATTGAAATGTTCGAGCGGGCAGATAGCGAGGCGAACTCCGAGGTGAGGCGTCGACTGCTGACATTTGTGATCGCCGGAGGAGGCTTCGCTGGTGTCGAGCTGGCTGGGGCACTGAACGACTTCGGCCGCGGGATTCTGGCCGATTATCCGAACCTGCGGCCCGAGGATTTCAATGTCATACTGGTGCACACAAGAGATCACATTCTTCCGGAGCTTAGCGAATCGCTCGGGCGGTATGCGCAGGAGAAAATGGCCGCTCGCGGCGTGATCTTCCGCCTCAACGCACGCCTCACGAATTTCCAACCCGGCCTGGTAGTGTTGAGCGACGGGGAAATCCCGGCGGAAACGCTGGTCTGGACAGCCGGCACTTCTCCGAATCCTCTCCTGCGCAATCTACCCGTTGAGCGCGACCAGCGCGGCGCCGTGATCGTGGAAACCACACTCGCGATCAAGGATCATCCGGGCGTCTGGGCATTGGGCGATTGCGCGGCGGTGGTGGACGGTGTCACGGGCAAGCCTTGCCC
>JABCZK010000058.1 GCA_013289695.1 Acidobacteriota bacterium | reverse complement strand
CGCTATTGGGCATTGGCAATCAAGCAAACAGCAAGCTCGTCGAAATATGTTTTTCGGGGCGAGAGTTGAGCCGGACTTTATCGCTTCTGCGCGTGGGGAATCAATTCTCAAGAGTTTTTATCTCCGGATATGGTCTGTGGCCCTCGCGGTTATTCTTGCTTATTTCTTTCTGCTTTGGCCGAGGACGACGCGGCCGGAAGATTTGGCGAAGTCGCTGCTATTCGTGTTCTTTGCTTCGATGCTTGGGAATTTAGTCAATTTCGGCTTAGCGAATCGGCGGACCGGTAGGGAGGCGGCTGGTATACCGGAGCCGTCCAGTCGGACTGCAGCCCTGTTTGCTGATGAGGACAAACCCAATCTGTGGCTCACGGTCGTAGATTGGCTGGGCATGCTAGTTCCAATCGCTATGCCGCTGGCTACGATATTCATCGTGGCTTTGCGTTGGAATCAGTTCCGTTCTAACGACAGTCCTCTCGTGGCGCTACGACAGCTCCTCCTGATGGCTGCGTTCGGATCGTTCGCCGCGGGAACCTACTTTGCCCTGCGGTTTCGTGCGCGGAGCAGTGACTGGGCGCCTGATCCTCGCGCAAGCCGCCGCTATCGCACGCTTCTCGGTCTAGTGCAGTCGAGCGTGTTCAGTTACATCATTTTTGATAGCTGCTGGCTATCGTTAATGCCGCTGCTGAAGGGCGAGAGGTCAGGTGACATGAACACATATTTTCGCTTCTCCTCGCCCGCAGGTGTCGGTTGGTTTTTTGCCCTTTTGGCAATGCTGCTGTAACTGAAGAAAAATCTTGCCCGCGAAACCAGCGACCCAATGGCAGACGATTGCTGGAAGTGGGGTTACTTTTACTATAATCCTAGCGACTCGGCTTTGATCGTCCCCTCGCGTTCGGGTATGGGATACTCGTACAATTATGCGAGCCGTGAGGTCTGGCTTCTGGGAGGTTTAGTTTTGGCAGCGATGCTCTTCACGTTCGTTTCGCTCTTCGCGAGCTAGCGGCACCTTGGCGAGTTCCAGCCGGACTTTGGCGAGTCCGTGCTGACAGGGAACGAGATGCTAGCCCACCCAGCCACACCACCGGAATCGACGCCTCTGAGTTTAACGGTGGCGGATGGCCCGCCCGCCGTAAAGTACCGCATCAACCCTCATCTCCCGTTTCTAACTGTTCTCCAACCCGTTTTGCGTCATCGAGCGCCTGCCGAGCATCTTCAAGGCGCGAAGCGGGAACTTGAATCTCGACATATCGTCCTTGACGCGCCAGATATCGCTCCGACAAGTGGACTGGAATGCCCCTGCTGGCGAGAACACCGGGAATAATGGATTCCTCGACTCCGAGGGGCAAAGTCATGAAAACTACGAGTTCTTCTCGGTTGGACATCTTGGCCTGTGGACTCAGAATCCGCCGGCAACCGCCGAGGGCGTCGCTGGTTCTAGTCGCACCGCAGGGCTATAGACGTGCCAGAAATCCCCGTCCGCACTTGAGAATTCGACGGCAACTTTCCTTCGACCGCGCTGCTTCGATTCGACATAGACTACGCGACATTCACGCTCTTCCTCGGTGAAGCTATTGACGATCAGGATCCTTTGGCCCAGTTTTACTCGCGGCTTCATGTCGAGCAGCCCACCGTATTTGCTAATTGTCATCGTGGCGGTTACCGCTCGGAAAGGATGGTTCCGAGGACTTCGGCCGTACACTTTAACGGGAATCGAAAGCGGGAGTCGGTGGCAGCGGCGACGTTCGACCATGGTAATCTCCTTTGCAACGTCAGGAATTGGCAATGGGCGTAATTCAAAGGTAGGTCCGCGCCCGGACGCAGGCAATAGTACTCAGTTTATTAACTGTACACCGGCCCGTTGCGCCAGGCGGGTGGCCGATCCTGCCACACCGCCCGGAACCGACGGCTTAGATTTTAAGGTTGCCGCGGGCTTGCCGCAGGCGAGGTTGCGGGTTTAGACGCTCCGCCACCGACCACCACAACAAAGTACAGCCCACAAATATTTTTCGGGCAGTGAGTACTGGTTCTCTACCTTTTCTGTCCCGCGTCTGTACACACGTACAGCCGTATTCTGCGCGCGTGTTAGCGTGGTGCGGGCACAGAAAAACAATGAAAAAAATTCAAAATCCGCGCGACGCCGCCAGCCTCGCGCCACCGCCGCCAACAAAAAATACACCCACCGCGCTCCGCCCCCGCGCCGAAATACTCCCGCCCCAGCGCCACCAAATCCAGCAATGCGTACAATTCCATACGCCCGATAGTAAAACCACGCACGTTTCTAATCCCCGTTTGGAGATCAAAAACACACTCCAAATCACTGAAAACAAACAACAGCACCCATTTCTAATCGACAGTAATTTTGCCGAAATCGGCCCGCAACGATCTCCCGCCCCGCCCAAATCCCCCGCGCCTCAGTATCAATTACGACCACCCGTATTACCCCGCCCAGTCCGTCTCTCCCCGAAAATCCCCGCCCACCGGTCCTACCACTGCCCGCGCAAAAACGCCCGCAGATGCGGTATGCTCCGCAGCGCTGCCAAGCGCACAGGGAGAAATCGCATGGCCGATGAAATTCCGACAACGCGGAATCAGAAGTGAGGCAGCGCAGATGCGAGATGGCGAGGCCAGGGATATTTCGACTTTCGCGGAGCAAAAAATGAACGCCCAGCGCCCGTCCCCGGTCGGGCGCTGGGCGTTCTATACAGTGATTTGCACGGCACTGTGTGGCACCCTTACGCAGGCGAACGCTAGCTGATTGGCTGCAGTTCGATCCTGGTTCGGATCAGCCGACGGCATCGTTGCCCGAAGCGCGCCGCGCTGCAAAGGGCAGCACGGGACAAATCGGGACATTTCGGGATTTTTGGCCGTAAATCGGGGACAAATCGCGCGTCGGCCGCGGCGATCGAGCGGTCATACCAGGATCCGGCGGTTGGAGGAGCGCACAGTATGAGAAATGTGGTCCTAGGTTGTCTTGCGTTATTGCTGCTGGGAGCCTATCCGGCCGAAGGGCAAGCGAAGCACTCGGTGAAATGGGAAGAGTTGACGTCCGCGGATTTTCGCGACGCGATCGCGCAAGCGCAGGGAACCTGTCTGCTGCCTTTTGGAATTTTGGAAAAGCATGGGCCACACCTGCCGCTCGGCACGGACTTGCTGAATGTGCGCTATGCGGCGTTGCACGCGGCGGAACAACATTATGCGGTGGTGTTCCCCGAATATTATTTCGGCCAGATTTTCGAAGCGAAGCACGAAGCGGGAACAATCGCTTACAGCGCCGAGCTGCAATTAAGATTGTTGCAGGAAACGACGGACGAAATGGCGCGGAACGGCTGCAAGAAAATCATCATTGTGAACGGGCACGGCGGAAACGAAAACCTGCTGCCGTATTTCGCGCAAAGCCAGCTGGACAAGCCGCACGATTACGTGGTGTACGTGCAGTGGGGACGCGAGGAGCCCAAGGGCGGTCCGGAGAAAAAAGATCACGTGGACATGCACGCGGGAGAAACGGAAACTTCCACGATGATGATCGCGCGGCCGGACCTGGTACATCAGGAGCGCGCTGCGAGCGAATCGGGAGCGGACCAGAAACGCGTGAATTTGCCGGACGACGTATATACCGGAATCTGGTGGTACGCGCGATTTCCGAATCACTATTCCGGCGAGGGAGCGCTGGCGACGAAGGAACTCGGCACATTCGAAATGAATGCGTGGATCGCGGCGATTGACGAAGCGATTCGCGCGGTAAAAGCGGACGACGAAAGCTTGAAATTCCAGAATGAGTTTTACGAAAAGAGCAAGCATCCGCTCGACACCCGGCCGTGATTGCGGCGTTTTTTCGCGCGACGCTTGGCCAATCGTGCTACGGTAAATCGTGAGGATTTTGGATAAATTGAGGTTCGCTTCTGCAATGAGTCGTGGGAATTACTCGCTTGTGGAGCCTCGGCCGTGAAAATTCTGAGCGCCGCTGAAATGCGGGAAGTGGACCGGCTGACGACCGCGCGCTACGGTATTCCTAGCGTCACGCTGATGGAAAATGCGGGCGTGAGCGTGGCGGAATTCATCGCGCAGCGCTGGCCGAAGTTCGCGCAGCGGCGCATCGTGGTTCTGTGCGGAAAAGGGAATAATGGCGGCGACGGATTGGTAGCCGCGCGGCATTTGCTGGAATTGGGCGCGAAGCCGGAAGTGTATTTATTCGCGGCGCCTGAGGAAATGCAGGGTGATGCAGCGACGAACTGCAAGCGCTGGCGGGAAGTTTCCGGCGGGCTGCAACTTGTACGTAATTCCGGCGATTTGCAAGACGTCAAGCCCGCGCTGGAATTCGCGGATATCGTCGTAGATGCGCTGCTCGGCACTGGGACACGCGGCGCGGCGGAGGGATTGTACGCGGAAGCGATCGAGGCGGTGAACAAGCGTCGCGGGCCGGTGCGCTCGGCGGTGGTTGCGGTGGACATTCCGTCGGGCCTGACAGCGGACACGGGCGAAGCGATGGGCGCGTGCATCAACGCGACTTTTGCGATCACGTTTACCGCGCCGAAGGCGGGCATGATTTTGGGCACGGCCGGCGACCACACGGGGCAAGTACTGGTGCGCGATATCGGCTCGCCGCCGGAGTTAATTGATGAGGTAGGGAAGAGCAACGTTCGCTGGATTGATTGGCGAGAGGTGAGTAACTTCGCGTTGCCGCGGCGCGCGGATGCCAACAAGGGAAATTACGGTCACGCATTGATTACGGCAGGATCCGTTGGTAAGAGTGGCGCGGCGGTGCTTGCGTCCTGGGCGGCATTGCGAGTGGGCGCGGGATTGGTGACGCTGGCAACGCCCGAGCCGGTGTTGCCAATCGTTGCGGCGCACACGCCGGAAATTATGACTGAGCCGCTGCCGGCTACGGATGTGGGCAGCATTTCGATGCGCAGCTTCGAATATGAGCGTTTCGAGAAATTGTTGAAAGGGAAGCGCGCGCTGGCGATTGGGCCGGGGCTGAGCACGCATGACGAAACGCAACAATTTGTGCGCAGCGTGGTGGGGTCGCGAACGGTTCCAATGATTCTGGATGCGGACGGGTTGAATGCGTTTGCAGGCCGCGCGCGAGAGCTGAGAAAAGGAAGCGGCGCGCTGGCGTTAACGCCGCATCCGGGAGAAATGGCGCGTTTGTTCGGTTGCGGAATTCCGGACGTGCAGGCGCAGCGAGTGGAAGTTGCGCGAAAGTCGGCCGCGGACTGGGGCGCTGTTGTGATACTCAAGGGGCAGCAGACCGTGGTCGCCGCGCCCGACGGGCAAGTGTTTGTGAATTCTACGGGAAACCCGGGGATGGGGACCGGGGGCACGGGAGATGTTTTGACGGGAATGCTTGCGGGACTGACCGCGCAATTCGGCGTGACTCCGTGGGTGCGGGTGCTGGCGTTCGGAGTTTATCTGCACGGACTGGCGGGCGACATTGCGTATGCGCAGATGGGCGAAGCTCCATTGATGGCTTCGGATTTAATTCACGCGATTCCCCGGGCGTATCAGCAATTTTATGCCGAGTGCGGCCGTGGGTAGGCGCGAGATTGAGACGCATTCATCGGATGAAACCATCGCGCGGGGCCGGGAAATTGGCGCGGGTTTGAAGGCGCCGGTTTTGGTGCTGCTCTCCGGAGATGTGGGTGCAGGGAAGACGACGTTGACGAAAGGGATTGCGGCGGGGGCGGGTGCGGCGCGGGAGGACGACGTCACTAGCCCTACATTTACTTTGGTGCACAAGTACGAAGGACGAGCGCGCGTGTATCACGTGGACCTTTATCGCGTCGACGATTTTCGCGATCTGGAGACGCTGGGGCTTGAGGACGTTTTTACTGAGAAGGCGATCGTGATTGTGGAATGGCCGGACCGGTTAAAATTGCGCACGGATTGGCCAGTGTTGCGGATTGGGCTCGAGCATGTGTCTGAGGATGTTCGAAAGATCGTGATGCAGGACGGCTAATTTCGGCGCGACGGCGCTCTGCGGGGGCGATTCATGGGCAGCGGCCTAGCGAAGGCACGCGAGGCAAGCCTCGCGCCGAGCAAAGCGGCGGCAAGCCGCCGCACTCCAAAACGGGCTAGGCGCGGATGGGACGTGCCGACGCGAAGTATCCAATTGTGGCCGGCACCGTTCGTCAGGGCTTCTGTTCAGGATTTTTTGGTTCCTTCGGATTTTCGATGACCTGTTGGGTTTGAACCGAGAAGAGCTGGAAGTCGGAAAAGGTGTGCTCGAAGATGGTGCGGCGCTTGCCGTAATCGGTGTAGGCGACGGCGGATTTGGGTAGCCACAGTTCGATATTCCGCGAGGAAAACGTCACCGGCGCGTAGTCAATCGAAATCGCGTCGGAGATCAATTCAATAATCGGAATTCCTTTCACCAGATTGGTTTCCAGATGCATGATTTGGCCGGAATCCGGGGCGATCCAGGCGCGACCCTTGAGGCTGGCCGGGAACGAACTCGTCGCGGTAGTCATGGAAAGAGTGCGGGGACGCGTTCCGGGCATTTGGCGAAAGTAAACAACCCAGGCGGGCTGGCTCTTCCACTGCGCGATGCCTTCGCAGCGCATTTCATAGTCGCGTTGCAGGTCTGGATGAAAGATCAGGGCCAACGCAGGCAAACCTTTATCCACGATGACGTTGAAGTTCGCATCGTCGGAGCCAGCGAGGGGTGTGCGAGATTCACGGACGTTCAGCGGGCCGGATTGGGCGCCGAAATCAACCAGGTAGTCGAATTTTTCGGCGACAGCCATGGTCGGAATGCCCAGGCGGTCGGTTTCCTGGTAGCGAATCTGCTCATGCGCGTCGAAATTCTGAAGATGCTCGATAAGTTCGCCGGTGCGTTGCGCGGCCAGTTTCAAGACATCGGACAGCACGCAGGGAGGAGTCGCGGAAACAGAGGAAATGGGAGCGTCAACTTGCGGCGGATCCCAGTGCAGCGCTGGCGCCTTCTTTTGTTTTTCTTGAGCCGCGGCGCCAGGTGACGATTTCGTAGTCGCGAGAGCTGCGAGCAAGACAATCACTGACAGTAGTGCGATCGCGCTGAACCTCGCGGCGAAACTTTGCCAGGTGATCCCGCGGGCCAGCGGGAGCGAACGCAGCTTTGGCGTGCTCATTTTGGCGGCGCTGGCGGTTCCAGGCCCATGATCTGAAATCCGGCATCCACGTACAGGACATTTCCGGTGACGCCGCGGCCCAGGTCGCTGCCGAGAAAAACGGCGGCGTCGGCAACTTCGGCGATATCTGTATTGCGGCGCAGCGGGGCGTGTTCCTGCACGAAATCGAGGACCTTGGAGAAGTCTTTAATGCCGCGCGCGGAAATGGTTTTGATAGGGCCGGCGGAAATGGCGTTTACGCGGATTTTTTGCGCGCCCAGTTCGGCGGCGAGGTAGCGGACTTCCGCTTCGAGCGCAGCTTTGGCGATGCCCATGACGTTGTAGTTTTTTACGACGCGCGTGGAGCCGAGATAAGTGAGCGTCATGATCGCGCCACCGTTGGACATGAGCGGAGAGAGCGCGCTGGAAACTGCGACGAGGGAATAGGCGCTGACATCGAGCGCGAGTTTGAAACCATCGCGCGAGGTTTTCAGAAACGGCTGGTTCAGGTCTTCGTGATTGGCGAAGGCGAGGCAGTGAACCATTACGTCAATGGTGCGGCCTTCTCGTTTCAGGGATTCGGCGAGGCCGTCAATGTCCGATTGTTGCTGGACGTCACAGGGGTAAAAGCCTTTGGCGCCGAGTTCGTTGCCGAGTTCTTCGACTACGGGTTTGGCGCGGTCGTTCTGATAGGTGAGGAGAAGCGTGGCGCCTTCGCGGGCGAAGGCTTGGGCGATGGCGTAGGCGATGCTCCATTTATTCCAAACGCCTAGGACGATGGCGGTCTTGCCTTCCAGTAATTTGGGCATGGCTGGATATTTTACGCGAAAATTTGGGTTTCGGTGCGGAGGAAGTCAAAAGATTTAACACGGAGGGTGCGGAGCAAGGGCGGGGGATGCGGAGAAAGACGAAGTTAATAGTTTACAGTTAAGAGAAAGGAGGGAACGGCGAGGAGAGAGTTCTACCGCAGGGACGCGGAGGGCGCAGAGAAAGGCGGGAGAGCTCCTTCGGTCGGCATGAGGCAAAGGCGCCGACCTCAGGATGACGATGCTCGTCGCATCGTCGGAGACGCAGAGAAAGCAGAGAAAGGGCCAAGCGAGTGTGCGACGTGGATGACATCGTGGCGAGCTGGGGCGCAGCCCTTCGATCCCGCGCGACGGGACCTCAGGATGAATCGCGCTGCAGCGCCCCTACCGAGCAAAATCGAAACCGAGGTGTGGTTCGTCAATCAGTAGATTGGCGTTCCCAGGAAAGGCGCGTCGTGTGTTCAGTGCCCGTGGATCCAGCGGACTATTTCGCGGAGGAGGTCGGCTATTACGGGCCAGAGGGCGGCGAAGATGGCGATGCCGACGGCGATGATGCGGGCGAACGCTTTGGAGCCGGGGGAAGGGAGTCCGCCGTAGTGTTTGAATCCCGGGGATGGAACGGCGGCGTACGGCTCGGAACTTGGGGAAGCGACGCCGGTCTGCGCAGGGGATGTGGGGCCGAATCTTGCAGATTGATTGACGTGGGCGGGCAGATGGCGGGCGCAGAATCCGTTGGCGATGGCGGGGCGATCGCATCTTTGGCCTTGCGGACCGAAGTAGAGGCAGGGGCCCTGATCGCCGGAATTTTTGCGGTCGGTGGCTGCGACGCCGTAACGAGTGGCTGAGACGCCGACGCCTGTAGGCGCGACACCGTAGCCCGCGGGCTCGATGCCGGAGGGGCTGGGTGCGATGCCGTAGCCAGTCGGTGCGATGCCGAACTCGGGCGCGCTTGTCGTTTCTGGATCGAGATTCAAGTCTGGATTGCGGCGCGGAACGGGCGAACTGCCCGAGAAATCATTAACGTTTAGGAACCGTGCCATTGCGCTGCGCATGCTGCCTCGATAAAGTGAAAGCTCGTCGTCTCGCTGCGCCTGGATGCCCGACACCCGCATTGCGCCTTCGCCCGCCCATCCCGCCCGGATGAAGCTGGAGCCTTATTCCGCCGAAATTCGGCTGAGCAGCCTAACGCTGGGCGTTGACAACATCCATTATGACGTTTTTCTCAGCCCGCGGTTCGTGGATTTTACGCGGAAGTACCTCCTGGACCTGGTCCGGCAAAAGATCAACATCAGCCTGTTCTACGGGAAAGACCGCAAGCAATCCGGCGCGCCCGAGCATGGTGCGTTCCGCAAGCTGCTGACCGAAGTTCTGCAAGCGTCGCTGACGCGCGCGAAATTTCAGCAATCCATCGAGACGGACATACTGCACCAGCTGGCGCTGGTGAAGCATCTGACCTCCGAAATCGCCAGCCAATTTTCCAGCATCGTGGTGGAATGCAAAGACTGGATTCGCGCGCGCGGCGAATTATTCGAGCACAGCGAACAGGCGCACGTGATGCGCGCGAAAATCGCAGAGATTCAGGCCGACAAAAAGAATACGTACCGCGAAGTGGGCGACACGCTGTGCCGCATCTGGCGGGAAGTGGAAGAGGGGACGCTTTCGAAATCGCGGCGAGCGCTTTTCGGTGAGGATTTTCACGAGACTTACGAGCTGCTGCAAAACCGCTTTCTATTCGTGGAAAATGGAAACGACGATCATTTGTTTCTGGAGCACTACGTCCTGCTGGCCAATTTCGTAAACGATCCCGACCGGTTTGAGATTTTCGACGGGATTCTGCTGGATTTCGTGCGCGACCTGATCCTGACGGGAGACGACGCGGACGAATTGAGCAAGGCGCGCAAAGTGCACGAACGGCTGCTGGAGCAGGCGCGACAAATGCGTTCGGAGATGGCACGGCTGGAAGAGGAACTGGAAGAAGCCACGGGGCGCGCGGGAGAAGGCGACGGAATTTTTCCTTCCATATTCAAGCGCAAGGGCGGAGCGAGCGCGGAATCGCGCGCTGCGCTGGAAGCATTGGACAAGAAGTTCGCGGCGAGCGAGAAGAATTTGGAAGAGCTGGGGCCGCAGATTGATTCGGCCAAGCAGCGCATGGACTTCTTGATCGAGGAATATCGCAGCCGGCTGGGCGATTATTTGAATCAGCCACAGAATGCGCGGCGGCTTTTCGATGCGTCGGCGCCCGCGGGAGAAGGGGAGGCCGCGCCGGAAACGCGCGCGCAGCTGCTGGAAGAATGGATGCACAGGTTGGAGGAGCGCGACCTGCTGTTTCACATGCTGGCGGGATATGAATTGCGGCGCATCTATGCGGACTACTGCCCACCCATCCACTTGCAGGCTCTGAAAAAAGCGCTGGTGAACCGCGACGAAGCCAAGCGCGTGGAAACGATCCTGGAGCAATTTCCCGCGCGTAAGATTTCGATGAAAAGACTGGACGACGCTTCGCGGGCGATCCGGCGGCGCACGCACGATGAGCAATTGGCCTTCACGCTGCAATTCGCCGAGGACCTCATGCGGCTGCGGCGCGATCGGCGGAATTATCAACACGTGGCGGCTTGGATGGAGCGCATCAGCCTGGTGCGTTCGGAGCGGGCGCGAGAACTTTCGCGCGTGAACAAAAGTCTGTATGAATTCCTGCACGCGGATGAAGGGCGGCCGGCCGACGATCCTGTTATCAATCACACAGTCATTAAGGCGGACGTGCGCGGCTCGACCGGTATCACCAAGGATCTGCTGGCAAAGGGCATGAATCCAGCGTCGCACTTCAGCATGAATCTGCACGAGCCGGTGAAGCGGATGCTGGAGCGATTTGGCGCGGCCACGGTATTTATCGAAGGCGACGCGATTATTCTGGCGATCTACGAGACCGAAGCGACGCGGGCCACCACGCGAGCCGTGGCGCGGGCTTGCATTCTGGCGCGCGAAATTCTGGCGGTGACGCAGGCGTATAACGCGCGGACGAAGACGACGGACTTGCCGCCGCTGGAAATCGGAGTGGGTGTGGCGTTTCAGGATTCGGCGCCGTCGTTGTGGATGGACGGCGATTCGAAGATCATGATCTCGCGGGCGCTGAATTTGTCGGACCGTTTATCGAGCTGCACAAAAATAACCAAGCGATTATTCAAGGATAACCCGTCGCCGTTTAACGTGTTCGTGCTGCAGCCGTTGATGGAAGATGCGGCGGAAGATGAAGGCGAGGAATTGCTGGTGCGCTATAACCTGAACGGAATCGAGTTGAATGAAGAAGGGTTTCAGAAGCTGAGCGCGGAAATTTCGATGTCGCCCATGGGCGGAAATTTCCCGATGCCCTGGGGAAAAGAGCGCGTGCAACTTTATTTCGGCGAAGTTCCACTGGGAGATTCGCTGGAACCGGTGGTGGTGCGCAAGGGGTTCGTGCACCAACTGCTGCCCGGCGCGAAAGTGGGAGCGCAGGGCCTTCGCCCGTATTACGAAGTTTGCACTGACGCAAAACTGCTTGATCTGGCGCGCAAAAAATTTACCTCGGGCGTCCCGCGAAGTTAGAGCCGCACGAAAGTTGTAGCAGCACGTCCGCGACCCTATAATCCAGTGACGGAGGCGCCAGGGGCCCGGTGGTCCTCGTGGCCTTCAAAGCCATTGATTCTGTCCTTCGCGGCCAGAATGGTGGGTTCGACTCCCACACGCTTCCGCCAATCCATTGTTTCCAAACAGTTTGATTGTCTGTTTCCATATCAATTGGCAGTACCGTACTGATTGCAGAGCCTTCCATGGCGTCCCGCTGCGTTTGCCGCACGATGTGGGCGTAGATGCGCAGTGTCGTGCGAACATCTGCGTTTCAGAAAATTAGCTAGTTTTTGCAACGGAGACGAGCCAGTCGCGAATCAAAGCGAATCGAAACTCGCCTCTCTCCATGGCCCCGGTAATGAATTTGTGTGCTTCACGCCCGTCCACGTCCACAACGTATCCATTCGCCCGAAGAAAAACGTCCGTTGCTGAGAAGCCGATGCGTTTGTTGCCATCGTGGAAGGCATGATTATTCGCGAGAGATTCCATCAGAGCGGCAGCTTCCTCAATGATATTGCTGTAGTAGCCGTTTTGCGGGCGCATGACGGCGGACTCCAGCAATCCGGCATCGCGGATTCCGTGGAGCCCACCGAATTCGTCTACTAGCTGCAGCTGCATTTCAATGACTTCGGCCACGGTCAGGTAGATGCGCTGGGGCATCTACTTGGCAAGTAGCTGAAGCAACTTGCGGTTCTTTTCGACTGATTTGCGGAAATGCGCCATGATTTCAGGACGCACTGTGCCCTCCGTCGGGGCAACAAATTGAATGTAGTGCTCTGCCGCTTTTTCAAGCAAGTAAGTGGTCGTCTGACCGTTGTCTTTTGCCAGTCGGGCCAAGTCGTTATACACACTAGCCTTCATGTTGAGTCCGACCTTCTTCCTTGCCTGGGCCATATGGACCTCCGTCTACGAAACCGAGTGTACACCTAAACATTTTTCCCGTCAAGACCAATCTAGATACATCTGGTCGGGTCAAGAAACGTTTCCTCTCGTCAAGCACCACTGAAACTGCCGCATAGCGTACCGTTTCCGTACCGATTGAAAGAGCGGTGTGGGCTGCAACTTATCATGACTTGCGTCGGAAGTGTGCGTCTGCGGACCGAAAGCTCTCGGAGGGTTCTAAGCGAGCGTTGCAGAATCTACGAAGCCGGCCTGAGCTGACTGACGATCTCGGCTAACCAAGTTTCTAGTAGTGACCTTTGATCCGGTGTCATGTCAATAAAAGCCAGGCCCATGCCGAAATTCGAGTGGCAGTAGACTACCTTGGCCTTTGTCTCGAAGACGCCCTGATCTCTAAGAATCCGCAAACCGACGAGCGCGCCCTCGTGGAATGGATTTAGCGCGTCAACATAGCAGCCGCCGACGCCCAATTCCGAGATGCGCGCAGAGAGCACCGCTCCGGAGCGCAGCTCAGTTACCTGTACGGAAGCCACTAGCGCGCAGCGTCGCACGGAACGCTGGTTCGCGTTTCGCAAGGGCTTGTTTCGTTGGCTCATCGGGCGTAGTGCCTGGCCTGAGATCGGCCTGGATCGATCTGAGGAAAGACCACACCCCAAAAACCAGGTGACGGTCGGAGGAACTCTATGGCGACGAGTCTTGCCCGGCTCCCGCCCGCAACCATCGGCCCTAAATAAACGATCCGGGAGTCTGTCGTTTCTCCGGTAGCCTGGTTGACTGTCACGAGTTGTTGGTTTTGATTCACGGGGACCTTGAGAGCAATCAGGCCGCCCCAGAGGCTTATCTTGACAGCATGTGCTTCTTCCACGAGGAACCGTTTGCTGGTGTCCGGCTCGTAGATTCGCAGTGGAACACGCAGCGTTACACGACTGCTGCGTCTGGCTGGTGCCCCGTTTTTGGCCGGCATAGAGTGCTCCTTGAATGGCTTGGGGGTCGGTATGTACTGGCAGGATCGACTAGATATCGGTAGCTTTCAATAGTACCTCAGGACATTGTCCTTTATTGAATACGCCAAACGCCTTATTGGGAGGTCCTGCGGATATTTGCGGGAGGGCGCGTTCGACGAACGGGTGGTCAACAAATTTCCAGGTCAGATTTGGCCGCGTACAAGTTGGTTAGGCGATCGTGAAGATTCTGCGCCTCAGGAACCACGGCAATCATTGCGGTTTTCAGGCTACTGTACAGCGTCCGATGGACCGCCTTGATTTCCTCGGAAGCGTTGCAGGTCCCTCCCCAGTTTAGGCGGTCACCAATAGCCAGGGTGATTCGGTTCGCTTGGAGCGGAGTTATGTCTCCCTGAAGACCATTTTTAACCGATTCTTGAAGAGCGCCCAATTGATGAATAGTAGAGTCCTTTTCTAAGTCACTCATCGCGCCATTACTGATAATTTCTAGCAGCGCCTGTTCGAGTGGCTTATCTATGGTCTCTGCTACATTAATTATCGCTTTTGATTCCGCAAGAACGGCTTCTAGTTTAAGTGTGTAATCGCTGATTTTACGGTGGACCACAGCCACCTGCCCGCCAGCGGCCTGTGACGCCTCTGCCGCGGACTTACCTTGCTGTAGCGCGGTTCTGTAAACCTGGTAATTTCCCGCTGCCATATTCCAAATAACTTCGTCCACCATGGCCTTCGCCGCGTTCCCATAGGTCAGGTCGCGAAGAGGCGCTCTGACGGGCGGACCTGTCGTTGCAGTTACAACTTTCGTATGGGAAAGAACTGGCGCAGCCTCCGATGCAGCACTGGGGTTCGGCTTTGCGTTGGTGACCTCCTGGATTTGGGTTTGATCCTCACTTCTTATCGGATCGCTGCCGAGGCCCGATTGAGCGTTAATGATGCGGATATCCGAGGAACGTTCACGAGAGTGTCCCAGCTGCTTCGCATGACTGTCACACGCGTAAATTGGTTCACTACCGCCGTCATCCCAGCAAGATATCACTGCGGTTCCGTAGTCGCAGTCGAGTCGATAATGCGCAGAAAGGGGCTCCGCGGGTTTTCCCGGCTGGAGCCGCCAGTCCGCGCGGCTTGTGCAATGGCGCTTCGGCACATGTCCATTGTAGCGAAGACCTAATATTGGATGCCGTCAGCCGTGAGTTTCCGTGCCGGATCATATAACCCCGTTGCGCCGTGACTTTGTCAATTTTGCCCGTGGAGGTCACGCGAGACTCACTCATGAGAGGGGGTAGATGATGGTATTGCATGGGTCCGGTCAGGCGTGCGGGGGCAACTGGTCGATGCAACACCATCCAGTGCATTGATTCGACAACGCTTCAGCGAGAGAACCATCCGTTTAACTGTACTCGATCAAAACCTAGCCAGGGCCTCGTTCCGGCTGGTCTAACCCTAGCGAGCGATTTTAGCTTTTGTTTTCGACACCCGGTGGGTCCACGCTTAGTGTTGCATCGACCCATCGAATCTACCCGACGCAATATAAAAGGGCGCCCCTGTTGGAGTAGGTTTGGAGTGTCGGCTCGAACCCACTTCAGAAAGGAGCGCCCTCTATATGGATAGCAAAAAGTATATCGGTATGGACGTGCACAAGGA
>JABCZK010000057.1 GCA_013289695.1 Acidobacteriota bacterium | reverse complement strand
GGGTGGTTCTTCGCCGTCGTAGAAAAGCTGGTAGAGCGGGACTTCCATGGCCCGCGCCAACTTTTCCAACGTTTCGATCGCCGGAACGGTGTGGCCGTTCTCGACGCGCGAAATATAACAGCGCAGAAGCCCAGTGCGCTTCTCGATGTCGCCTTGGGAAAGTTTCTTTGTTTCACGGAGCAGACGGATGCGTTCACCGATTATCATGGGCGGTATTGTCACATGATAAGCTATCTCCCGCAACAAGCTATTTTGGGGGAGCTTAAAATTTCAGGTGTAACCAGAATCGCATGCCCAACGTCCCAAAGAATATGGCAGCCACTGCTTCGGCGCTATCGCTCCCGGTGAGCCGGCGGGAGAAAGGCGAAGAAGAAAGGCAACTGGTCCGGTTGGCCCAGAGCGGCGAAGAGGCCGCTTTCGAGGAGCTGATCCGGCGCCACCAGCAACGTGTGTTCGGGCTGGTGAGTGGGATTCTGCGCCGACGCGAAGACGTGGAAGACGTGGTGCAGCAGGTGTTTTTGAAGGTATTCGTTTCGTTAAAACGCTTCGATCAGCGCGCCGCTTTTTCCACCTGGCTGTATAAGATATCGGTGAACGAGTGCTGGGATTACCTGCGCAAGAAAAAAGTCCGCCCGCTGGTGTATGAGGCGGACCTTTCGGAGGAACAAGTCTCGCGGCTGGATGGAGTGGTTTCGGCCGACCAGCCGCGGGCGAGTTCCAGCGACCGGGCAGAAGCGCGCGATCTTCTCGAGCGCATGATGGAAAAATTGCCGGAGCAGGACCGGGAGTTGCTGGTGCTGAAAGAAGTAGAAGGATTTTCGGTGCAGGAGCTGGCGGAAATTCTCGACCTCAACGTGAATACGGTGAAAGTGCGACTGTTCAGGGCTCGTGCTCGTTTGATGGACGTGTATCGGCGTCGCCTCCATTCCAAGCTGGCTGGGGCAGCTGGGCCAGCGGAAGATAAGGAAGGAAAAGGAAAATGAGCATGAATGCAGAAAACAGGAACACGGAAAATAATTACGCAGCTTGTCCGCGGTACGAAGCTGCGCTGGAAGATCATCTCCAGGGCGTGCTGCGCGGGCCGGAAGCGGTGATACTCGCCGAGCATTTGCGGAGTTGCACGGGATGCCGCGCGGCGTTCGAAGACGCTGCGGTCAGCGCGCGTTTGCTGGCCATCGCTGAGCCTGCGCCCGATCCCGGTGCGGGATTCAGCCGGATCGTGATGGCGCGCGTCCGCCGGCAGCTGCAGTTGAACGAAGGCAAATCCATCTGGCGTCCCGTCGTGTCAGTGGCGTGGCGCTTTGCGGCTACAGCGGCTTTCGCGCTGTTGATGCTGGTTTCGTTCGACCTGGGCCGCCAGAGCCAGCTGCAATCGGATCAATCCATCGTGGCGGAAAATCACGTACCGGAGATTGCTCCGGACCGGCCGTCCCTGCCGGCGAATCGTGATGAAGTGATATTAATGATGGCGGATACGAGCCATGGAAAACAGTAAAACACGGCGCGAAGCGGCTTTTCTGGTGTTCGTGGTTTTCCTGCTGGGCGTGCTGCTCGGCGGACTGGGAAATCACTTATGGGGTGAACGCGTGTGGGGTCGGCAAAATTCGCCCGGCGCGCCGACGCGCGACCAGTTGGTGAACGACCTGACGCACGAACTACAACTAACGCCCGACCAGCAGCAGCAGCTGGGCGCGATCGTGGACGACACGCGCGCGAAAATCCATGCAGCTTATGAGCCGGCAGATGCGCAGCGTGAGGAACTCCGGCAGCAGGGCCGCGCGCGCATTCGCGCGATCTTGACGCCCGAGCAACTGCCCAGATTCGAAGCCTTCATGCACCGCGTTGATGAGCAGCGCAAAAGAGACGAGGCGGAGCACCCCAAGCACTGAGCGGTTCGCGCGCCATTTTCTGGCTGCGAGCGTCTGTTGCGCGGCTGTTCTCCCGCCCGGGAGGCAAGATGAAATCCTGCCTTGTGGTCTTCCTTTTCGTCTTTTCTGTGTTTGCGCTGAATCCGGCGGCACTGGCTAACCCGCAATCTGCCTGTGGGCAGAGCGAGGTGCATTTCGACATCAAAAAAGACTCGGGCGAGCATGTGGCGCAGGCGGAAGCGGACAAGGCCCTCGTGTACATCATTCAGGATGAAGCTCATCCCGACTGCCTGAAATGTGACGTAACGACGCGAGTGGGGCTGGACGGCTCCTGGATTGGCGCCAACAACGGAGATTCCTATTTTTTCTTTTCCGTGGGGCCGGGCGAGCATCATTTGTGCGCAAACCGGCAGCCGGAGCTTGGCGTGTCCACGAAGCCGATCGCTTTGCTGAGTTTTACGGCGGAAGCGGGGAAAACTTACTACTTCAGAGTACACGCGATTTATGGGGCGGACCGCGGCGCTAGTTATTCCGATTTTGCGGCGGTCGATTCGGACGAGGCGCAATACCTCATTTCGATTTCAGCGTACGCCAATTCGCGCCCGAAGAAGTAAACTTCGACCTCAGAACGAGCGTGTCGCGTTTGGTGTGTATGCTGGTTCGCTGCGCTGTTCCGTGCCGAGCTAATCTAGAACGGAATATCTTCGTCGGAAATTTCTGGGCCGTGGCCTGCGGATTCATCGACTGCGGGCGCGCCTTCCATATCCGGATCCGCGGAACGGCCTCCGCCGCCAAATCCGCCGCTGTGCGCTGCTGCGCCTGCACTGGCTCCGGCTGCGGCGCCGTCGGCGCGGCCACCGAGCATGCGGAAATTGTTGCACACAATGTCATAGCTGGTGCGCTTCTGGCCTTCTTTATCTTGCCATTCGCGCGTTTGAATGCGACCTTCGACGTACACCAGCGAACCCTTCTTCAGATATTGCTGGGCAATTTCCGCCTGTTTGCCCCAGACGGTGATTTTGTGCCATTCCGTGCGCTTCTGGCGCTCGCCGTTCTTGTCCTTATAGGTTTCATCCGTCGCCAGCGAAAAATTGGCGACGGCTTGCCCGCCTCCGGTAAAGCGCGTTTCCGGATCGCGCCCGAGGCGCCCCACGAGAATCACTTTGTTGACTGACATTTGGTTTCCTGCCTGTTTTTAGAGGATTTCCCTGAACAACCGAGTATAGCTGATGTACGGCCCGCCGGCGAGAAATACCGTACCACGGGTCGAATTGTCGCCGACGCGGCTGGCTGAAGATTGGATCGCGGAATATTTTGGAGTGCGGGAGCTTGCTCCCGCCTTGCATGGGGCGAGGCTTGCCTCGCCTGACTTCGTGGCGCTCGAGCACACACTTCGATAGCCGCGGCTTGCCGCGGCCTTGCGGAACGGAATCTTCCGTGCGGCATGTGCCGGGCGAGGCAAGCCTCGCCCGCTATAAGTTGTCGTGAAGCCTGGTCCGACAGAGGCGAACCAACTCTGCGCGCTCCAGCATATGGAGGCGGGTTCGCTTGAGTGGATCAGCGCAACCGAGCCGGTGCCAATTTTGGTAGAATCCAGCCGCGTGCGCAGGCAGCTCGCTTCCGGAGGAGATCACATGGCCCAAAATTTTCGGAATCATGCCAAGTATGTGCCGGTGTTTCATTTGTTTGTGTTGCCGGTGCTGGTGCTCAATTTTGTATGGGCGATTGTTCGCGCAGTGCGCGCGCCCTCGGGCGGATCGGTGGAGTCTCTGTTGCTGGCGCTCGCGCTGCTGCTGCTGGCGCTTTATGCGCGGATGTTCGCGCTGGCTGTGCAGGATCGGGTGATTCGTCTGGAAATGCAATTGCGGATGCAGGGCGTGCTGCCGGCGAATCTGCGGCCGCGCATCCCGGAATTTACGGTTGGACAATTGGTGGCGTTGCGATTTGCTGGCGATGCGGAATTGCCGGCGTTGGCCGGCAAGGTTCTTGCCGAGAATTTGCAGGACCGCAAGACCATCAAGCGGATGATTCAGAATTGGAAGGCTGATGAATTGCGGGCGTAAGCCAGATTTCGTCAGGCTCGCGCGCAACTAAGATAAGAAGACGCCGCTAGAAAGGCTTCGAGCGTCAACTTCTTGCGCCTTGATTCTCTCTTAGTGCGACGCGGAAGAGCGCGGCGCAGCGGTGGTCGCGCCGATTTCTTTCAACTTCGCTTGCGCGCGGCGCGCTTCGTCTGCGCCGGGGAAGCGGCGCTCCACCTCGCGCAGGTCCTTCGTGCCGGTGGCCTTCATGCCCAATTCCAGCTCGGCGAAGCCTTTCTTGAGCAGCGCTGCGGCGAGTTTGTAGCTCTGCGGATAATTCGCCAAGACCAGATTGTACTGCGCGATGGCGTCCTTGTAGTCCGCTTGCGCGTAGGAAATTTCGCCCAGATAGAACTGTGCGTTTGAGGCGAGATCGGTGGAAGGGTAGTGCAGCACGTAGTCGCCGAATTCCTGACGCGCCAAATCATATTTCCCGGTCGTGAAGTCCCGCAGGGCGTTCTGATAGAGCGTGTCCGTGGAAACTCCGGGCAGGGAAGAGAGACCACCGCCACCACTTGGCGAGCCGGACGCTCCGCCTGCGCCGCTCGCGGAAGGAGGCGCACCCGAGCCACTCGGAGCGCCGCCAGCAGCAGCGCCGCCGGGCGCGATACCGCCGGCCAGCCGCCCGTCAATACTTTGCAGCGTGCTTTGCATGTCGTTGATCTGCGCCGCGACTTTCCCGACGCGCGCCTGCACGTCCTGCAGATTGTCGGAAAGCCCCTGCGTCTGCGTCGACATGGTGTCGATCTTCGAAGAGCTATTGGCCGTGGCTTCCTGCACATTTTTCTGGAGCGTGGCCATCTGCTGGTTTAGAGCATTCACGGATTCCAGCGATTGCTGCACCAGCGTGCGCATCGAGGCGTTGTTGGCGTCAAGCGTGCTGCGCATAGCCTGCTGCCCCTGCAGCAGCTGCGAGACGTCTTCCTGCAGCTGAATGATTTCCTTCGAAACGGCGCCGGTAGGCCGGGGATTCAACATCGAGCCCATGACCACGCCAACCATTACCGCCGCCACCGCGAGCACTGCCGATCGTGCGCGCATGATTTCCTCCTGGACTGAATTCGATCGAGTGAATAGGACTGGGAGCGACGCCGTCGAAAATCCATCTCCCCGCGGCGTCCTGATCAGCAGGAGCGGCTCCGCATTATGCCGCGAGGACCGCTCCTGCATGATCGCAATGCTTACGTCTGCCGATTACTGTGCCGCCACGAAGTGCCCGCGGCGATTTTGCTGCCAGCACTGTTCGGTGTGCTCGGTGCAGAAGGGACGTTCCTTGCCCCAGCTGACCGTGTCCATGCGATTGGCGCCGATGCCCAGCGAGATCAGGTAATTCTTCGCCGCCTGCGCGCGCCGTTCGCCCAGACCGATGTTGTATTCGGTAGAACCACGCTCATCGCAATGGCCTTCGATGGTCACGCGTACTTGCGGGTACGAGCGCAAAAACTCAGCCGTCTTCGCGAGCGCGTCGCGGGCGTCGGCGCGAATATCGGCCTTGTTGAAATCAAAGTAAGCGTCCTTGACGTTCTGCTCAAAGAGTTCGCTCATGCTTTGATTGTTCGCGGGTGCCACACCCAGCGCTGCGGCATTCACCGTAACGCGCGTCGTGGCCGTCGCAGTGCCGCCCGCTCCTGTTGCTGTGATCGTGTAGGTTGTCGAGCTGGTGGGGTTCACAGGCGTGGAACCCTGCACGGCGACTTTGCCGACGCCCGGTTCGATGTCCGCGTCGGTGGCATCGGTCGAGTTCCACGATAGCGTGGACGTGTCGCCGCTATTAATCTGCGCCGGAGACGCCGACAGCGTCACCGTGGGCTGCGCAGTGGGCGCGGGTGCCGCATGAGTCGGCGGCGCGGTGGCCACCTGTTTCTTACAACCGCCGATAATGGCAAAAACCGTAGTGATTCCCAGCAACAGCGTGAATTTCCGAACAGTACCCGCCTGCATGAGTTGCCTCCTTCTGCGTTTTCCGGGTCTCCTTGAGGAAACTGCCGGGATATTTAGTGCTGCGTCCTTTTTGTAATGTTACAGGGGCCTAAAAACATTTGTCGCGCCGCCGCACGGTGACGAGTCGGGGCCAAAGCCTTGCGCGAGCCGCAACGCAGCTATTTCGGCGACCAGTTGGGCGATTCGTTCTGGCCTTGAAATGTCAATTGCCGCGGCATGCTGCCATCCGCCAGCATGGACCAGATGTGCCGCGTCCCGGTGCGCGTAGATTCGAAAACAATGTGTCGTCCGTCCGGCGCCCAACTGGGCCGCTCGTTGCGTCCTTGGTCGCGAGTCAATTCCACGAGCTGGCGCGTCACAATGTCCATGATATAGATATCGAAGTTACCGCTCGGCCGTCGCCAGCTAAATGCGAGCAATTGTCCATTTGGTGACCATGAGGGGTCCACGACGTAACCCATGTCCGGCATGTCCAGTTTTTGCACGTCGGTACCATCGGAATTTGCTAGGTACAGCACCGGCTCGCCGCCGCGGTCGCTGACGAACACGATCTGCTTGCCGGTTTTCGGATTCCACGCCGGGGAAGTGCTCACTCCTGCAGCAAAGGTGATGCGTTTCAAGCCGCCGCCGTTCGAATCGGCCAGATAAATTTCCGGATCGCCGTTCTGGCTGGACATGAACGCGATTTGCGCGCCGTCCGGCGACCACGCCGGGGAGCTATTCGATCCGCGGTAGCGCGGAAACGAAATTAACCGGTCGGAAATCGTGGAGTACAGGCAAATCTGTGGCGAGGTGATTCCGCGAAACGGAACGTAGCACGTGAACGCGATGCGATCCGCGCTGGGCGCCCAGCGCGGCGTGAGCGAAATGGATTTCAGATGCGTGAGCTGGTGCTGATTCTGGCCGTCGTAATCCATGGCCCAAATTTCTTTGTTGCCGCTGCGCGTGCTCACGTAAGCGATCGTGGTCTCCGCGATTCCGGCCGAGCCGCCGCTGAGCAACGCGACGATATCGTCGGCGAATTGGTGCGCGAGCTTGCGCGCGCCAGCATCCGTGGCCGGGCCGCGATAAATTTTTTGCAGCGCGATGGGCGCTTGCGGGTTGTGCACGTCGGACAAGGATCCGGCGGCTGCCAGGTTCGTAGCGTCACCGGACAAATTGCCGTAGGCCAGCATGTAAGCATTGGCCGGAGCGCTGGACCAATCCGCGAATTTCACTTCGCTGGGCTGGCTGGGAATCTGCGCGGGATAAAAGCTGGGGCTGACCAGTTCCAGCACGCCGCAGAATTCCAGGTCCGACCACAGCACGTCATGAAAGGTTTTCTCGAGCGCGGGCGGAATGGGCTGCCGCACCGCGAACTCCGGCACTGCCACGCGCGCTTTGCTGACCCCGAGGCCCGTGCCGGTCTTGAACCAATCCTGCGCGGAAACGTTCCCGGCGCAGAGCAGCAGCGCTGCCGTAAAGAGTGTTGCGATAATTGCCAGTTTTTTCGTCATAAGTTTTGTAGTGCGCCAGCTTGCTTGTCCAGAGGCCCCGATTGTATCGGAGCCGAAGGGCTGCCGCGTCTATCACAGTGCAGGCGGCTCGCTCACGCTCCACCCTCAGTGTTTCTTCTGATTCCACTACTCCTCGCGATTACTTACTAAAATGGCTCTCGTAAATAGTCATCGCGGAAGGGCGGGGCTTCAGCCCCGCCTTCAGGGCTTGCAACACGAGGGCTTCAGCCCCTGAAACCGCGCTCGCTGACCGCTGCCCAATCTGACAACCTAAACAGTTTCTCGCCAAGTTGTGTTTCGTTTCCTCACCTCTTGAAATCAAACCAAAACTCCACGCTCACCTTCGAGCCGGAATACGCCGGAGGAAGCTGCTGCATCGGGCTGGCGTCGCGAATGGCGCGCACCGCCGAAGAATCCACCGAGGCGTTCCCGCTGGATTTGGTCACCTGAATATTGGTGACGCTGCCGTCGCGCAAAATGTCAAACGTGGCCACGACGCGCGGCGCAAATTGCACGCTGGGATCCACCGTGGATTGCAGCCAGGTGCTGCTGACCTTGCGTTGCACGGCTTCCACGTACCAGGAAAACCGCGCGCCGAAATTTCCCGCGCCGGGCCCTTCGAATCCCATTCCGGCTTGTGTGCTCGAGCCCGCGCCCATCCCGAAGGAACTGTAGGGGACTGTTGGCGTACCCCCGCCTCCGTAGGGCACCGCGTTCGGCGGAGGAGGCGCGGGATTTTCCAGCACCTTCGAAGGACGCGTCACATACTTCGGCGGTTTTTTCTTGTCGAACTTCGGAATCGGCGTGGCGTCTGGCGGAGGCACGGCCTTCGGCTGCGGTTCGGCTTTGTACAGACCCTTGGACTCGTCCACCACGCGGCTGGGTGTTTCCACTTCCGGCCGCGGCATGGGAACCGCCGGCAAACTTCCCACTACGCCCACGGTAACCGCGCCGCCCGGTCCGCCCCACGAATCGCCCTGATGGCTATAGATTGCCGAGCCGATGAAGAGCACCACCAGGCCGGCGTGCAAAACCAACGAAGCCGACAGCGGCCCCGCTAATTTGTCTGAAGGCGGGTTGGCGGCGAGTGTAGCCATGTCACTGACTTTCCGAGCGCTCGGTGAGCGGTTGGGTGACCACGCTGATATTTTGTATGCCCGATTGCCGCAGCGCATCCACCACCGTGGCCCAACTGCCGAAGGGCACCGTCTCGTCGCAACGCACGTACACCGCCTGATGCTGCGGGTCCTTCATCTGCGAATGCAATTGGGCGCCGAGTTCGTGGATGTTCACCGGCTTGTCGTTCAGATACACGCGTTGCGCGCGGTCAATGGTGACGACCATGCGCACCTGGGTCAGCTCTTTCACGGTTTTCGTTTTCGGCACGTCCACTTCGATTCCGGACTGCAGAATCGGAGCGGTGATCATGAAAATGATCAGCAGCACCAGGACGACGTCAATAAACGGAACCATGTTGATTTCCGAAAGTGACGACCCGGTTTCGCGTTGTATCTGCGGCATGGTTTTCTGTTTACCCGAACACGTAACTAAAAAAGTTTGTCATCCCGAACCCGCGAAGCGGGTGAGGGATCTGCTTTTCGTCTTTGCCGCAAGCGCCGCGCGACCTTCCTTCTTTGTAGGTCGTGGCTTTAGCCACGACATGAATCGCGCAAAAGCTGTGCGGCTTTAGCCGCAGACGTACCGCGTCTGTTGTTGCGCGGCCGCGTCGCTGCTAGCTGTAAATCGTTTCAATCTTCGCGACAAACTCCGCCGCAAAGCTATCCATGCGCGCACCGATCCCGCGAATTCCGCCCACGTAATAGTTGTAGGCGATCACCGCGGGTATGGCTGCAAACAGTCCCGCTGCCGTGGTGATCAACGCCTCGGCAATTCCCGGCGCTACCGCGCGCAAACTTGCCGAACCCGCATCGCCCAGTCCGGCGAATGCGTCCATCACGCCCCACACCGTGCCAAACAATCCGATGAACGGCGAAACGGAGCCAGTGGTCGCGAGCCACGGCATCCATTTTTCCAGCTTGCGCACTTCATCGCCCGCCGCCACTTGCATCTGCACGCCGACAGCGTTCGCATTCTTCACGCGCGGTACGCTGGCAACCGCCGTGCCGCCTTCCGGAACGCCTGGCGCGACGGGGCGCCGCTCGCGTGCGCCGAGTTGCGCTTCCAGTTCGCGATATCCCGCTTGATACACGTGCGCGAGCGGAGTGCCACCGGCGCCCATCCGCAGCGTGGCCGGATCAGGAAGCCCGCGTCCCGCGCGGAACATCTCCAGAAATTTCTTGGTTTGTGATTCGATTTGCCCGAGAGTCCGGGATTTTTGGAAAATGATAGCCCACGAGAAAACAGAGAGGACTAATAGGATACACAGTACTACTCGCGCCACCCAACCCGTTTGTGTGATCAGCGTTTCGAGCTGGCTGGAGAAAACTAACAGCGCCAGAACAGAAATTGTTCTCCCTCCAGTAAAAAGTTTTGAAAAATGGCCCGTAAACACCGTAGCACACGCACAGAGGAGGGTCAAACGAATCAACAACCTACAGAAAATACCCGATGCTCTTAACGACACAGCGATCCCCGCGTCTCGCGCCCATGGCATCCACCGTTTGGCGAGGTTTGGGCGCGTCACGACGTTTTGAGGAATGGGTTAGTTACTTAACCACACAGGTAGTCCGGCGAATTGCAAGTCGCCGGGAAGCAAAGTAGACTCCGCCATCTTGTCGCGACAGAGGAATCAATGCATGACCGGCCCGGGCAGCGAGCTTCGCGCGCGCGTATCCGCTCGCAGTAATTGCGCTGCTGCATGCTTGCTCGCCTGGAAGGCAGCCGCGCTCTGCGTAGTGATGTTGATTTTTTCCCTGCCTGCGCGTTCCCAGGATTCTATTCATGTCGGAATCGGTCTGGGCGAATATTATTCATACTCTGCCCCGACTCCCGTGCAGGTTTACCTTCCCTCGGCATCGGTCGCTCGATCCATCGAGCTTGAGTTCGTCGTGCGTTCCGGCAGTGACCAGGAACGGCGCGACATTCTGCGCACAGATCGTTTTACGAAGCGCGTACAAGTAAGCGCCGGGCAAGCCCTTGAGATGGAAGTGCCGATTCTGATTCCACGGGCGAATTGGGGCGTGCTGGATGTGACCGCGTCGGCTGCGGACGGCCGGCTAATCGCGAGCGCCAGCAGAGAACTCCGCGACGTCACACCGCTTACAAACGGTCAATATCTGGTGGCGATCTACTGCCAAGAACAGCCCACCTGCCAAAATGTGCAGGCGCAGATCGCCTTTGGTGGGAGCAGCGAGGCGAACTCAGAGAAAAATAAAAATCGTCGCTTAGCCACTTTCAGGGAGCCGCGGGCAGACTGGTGGGGGTATGGCGCTGCGCAGTGTGTGGTGCTCGCGGGACCGATCGCGGATTTCTCGCAGGCCGAACGCCAGGCCCTGGAAGACTATCTCCGCAGCGGCGGAGTTCTGGCACTGGTGGAAGACCAGCTCGGCGACAAGGATTTTCTCGCGGCCTACCGGCATGGGGATGTCGATTCTGTCGCGATTCAGGTGGGCCGCGGAACACTGGTCCGCCTGCCGAATGTTAGCAGCATGCTGCGGATTCCGGAGCTTCCGGGCCCAACGTACGCGCACGATGGGTTTGCAGCGGTGCTATCCAGCGAACGTTCCACGGCAGATGCGCTGCTGCGCCGCACCGGTGTGTGGTTCAAGTTTCCGCGCCTGCGCTGGCTGATTATCTGGCTGGCAATTTATCTGCTGATCGTCGGGCCAATCAACTTCGCGATTTTGCGCCGCTTGAAACGAATGGAATGGGGCTGGACGACGATGTGCGTGCTGGCGGCGCTGTTCGCGGTGGGGTTCTATTTATCAGGGGCGGCGCGACGGCCGAAGAATTACACGCTAGACAACGCAACTATATATTGGATGGATGGGCGGAGTCCTGTGGCGCTGGAAGATGTAGCCGTGCGCGTTTCCACGCCAGAACGCGGCGACGTGCGCCTGGCGGTGAACGATGATGTCGTGCTGATCCCCGGAACGCTACGGTCGGGGGACGAACCCGAAGTGGAAATCGGCGCAAGCATGTTAAATAAGGCGCGCTTGCTGCAAGGTTGGAATCTGGATTTGGGCTCGCCCACCCTCGTGCAGATGCCAGTGCTTCGCTGGTCGTTCGAGGATTTGAGCTTCCAGGGATTTCACAGATTTCCCGGCACGGTGCATTGGACCTCCCAGACGAAACTGAAAAACGAAACGGGAGTGGCCTTTCGCGAGGCGATGCTTTTTGATTTTTCTGCGAACAGACAATATGTGCTGTCGGCGATTGCGCCCGGAGAGGAGATCGACCTGGCCGGAATGAAGTTCGCTGATATTTGGACGCCTCAGCACGTGCCCAACAATCAGTTCGGGATCCGCATCGATTCCACTAGGACGGATATCATTCCCCCATTTTCGGTGGCCGAGGTGCCGTATTTGGGTTTGCAGATATTGAACAGTGGACAGATGTTCGCCGGACTCTCGGACACACCTGTTCCCGGCGCGGATTTACAGCCTGCAGCGGTACACCGTTCTACTACGGCGTTGACATTGGTTCATCTGGGCGACAGATGATTGAAGTCAGTCACATTCAAAAACGCTACGGCGGTTCGCGCGCCTTGGATGGTTTCAACCTGCGCGTCGAAAAAGGGGAGTTGTTCGGGCTTGTGGGGCCCAATGGCGCGGGCAAGACTACTCTGATCAAAATTTTGTCCACGTTGATCCGCGCGGATTCCGGCAGCGCGAAGATCGCGGGATTTGATGTGGCGGTTGATCCCCTGGCGGTGAAGAGCGTGCTGGGGTACATGCCGGATCAACCGGGGCTCTACCAGGACATGCGCGTGCGCGAATTTCTGGAGTTCTTCGCGGACGCGTTTCATATTCCGAGTCAAAGACGGCGCGCGGTTGTGGAGCAAGGCCTCGCCGAATCGGGCCTGGCGGCGCGGGCTGAAAGTTTCGTGGAAGAACTTTCCTTCGGCATGAAGCAAAGATTATTTCTGGCTAAGACCCTGCTGCATTCGCCGCAGGTTCTGCTGCTGGATGAGCCCGCCACAGGGCTCGATCCGCTAGCCCGCGTGGACCTGCGCGACCAGCTGAAGCGCCTGAACCAACAGGGAATTACGATTCTGCTTTCTTCGCACATCCTCGCGGATTTGCAGGAGATTTGTTCGCGCGTCGCTTTGATTGCCGGCGGAAAAAATCAGCAGGACGGGGCCGGAAACAGCGTCATCGAATTGCGTAAGGAAGATTCTTCGCTGCCGCGTCTATATGAGGTCGGCGTGCTGCAGGATGGGGAGCACGCGGCGCAATTCGCAGGCACATTCGGCGGAGCAAAGGTTTTGGACGTCGAGCGGTTGCGCATACTCGTTGAAATCAGCGGCGCGACGGCACAAGCGTCTGAATTTCTGCGCCACTTGGTGATGAACGGAGTGCAGGTGGTGCGCTTCGATCGCCTACCCGCCACGCTGGAACACCGCTACCGCGAGGTTTTTGGAGATAAGCCGCGATGAACCCGATGATCCGCAAAGAACTGCGCCAGCGCATGAGAGAACGGCGTGGCTGGATATTGCCGTCGCTCTACCTGCTGGCTCTTTGCGCCATCATATCGTTCGTTTACTACGAAAGTTCTACGGATGGCCGCGGCACGCAGCAAGGCTGGCAGTTCGGCGTGGAGTTGTTTCTGACGCTAGCCTATGCGCAACTGGCGCTGCTTCTGCTCATGGCGCCGATTTTCAGCGCAGGGGCGTTGACCATCGAAAAAGAGCAGCGCACGCTGCCCGGCCTGCTCACTTCGCTGCTGGGTCCGCTGCAGATCTGGTGGGGAAAATTTGTCGCATCGTTGATGTTCATTCTGCTGCTGCTGGTGATCGGCATCCCGGTGCTGAGCGTGGTTTTTGCCTTCGGAGGCGTTGGCCCGTGGGAAGTGGCGATCGTCGCGTTCACCACCGTGGTGATCCTGGGAACGATTAGCGCGATCAGTTTGTACTGGTCTTCCGCGTTTCGGCGCAGCGTGCATGCCACCGCGGTGAGCTATGTGACGGTTGTGTTGATGACCGTCGTGACGCTGATTATTTTCGGGATTGCGATGTCGAGTGTTCGCACGCAGGATGGATGGCACTCGATTCCGCTAGAGGTCCGTGCACCCCTCTATCTGAATCCCCTGTTTTTTCTAACTACCGCACTGGTTCCCAAGAATCAGCTCTATCCGGAATGGTTCACGTGCTTGGGCGCCTTCGTAGCCGTCGCCGCTCTGTGCGCCCTGCTGACGCTCCGCAACCTCCGCCGCGGCGGCGATATTGCCTGAGACTGCGCCAGCGGCAGCGTAAAATGCATCCTCACCAATCACTACTCACTGCTCACCAATCACCTTAGCCCACCACCGAACGCGACTCGCCTACAGCGTTGTACGCCCCGTCGCCGTCTTGTACGTGTAGGTGATCTGTGCGAGGGATTGCGCGAACTGGATGGCTTGGGCGGTGGTGATCGTGGCTGGCAGCTTCAGCAGGCCGGCACTAGCAAAGTTGGTGATCATCGTCGTGATGCCGGAATTCGCCAGCGTCCAATTCACCGTGCCGCTCGTGGTTGCAGTCACCACGTAGGAATCAATCACGCGCAGCATCGTGCCGGGAGAAAGCAGTATCCCGTTGTTCGTGTTCATCACATTCACCAAATCGAGCGAAAACCATTTCAAGTCCTGCGAAGTCGTCTCCGCCGGCAGAGTCAGAAAATTATTGGCGATGCCTGCGTCCACGATGGAATTGATCGCGGCCGTTTGCGCCGCCTGGTTGGCGGAGCCGTTGCCGTTTGTCGGCGGCAGGGCATCAGCCACCGCGCTAGCGAGGCCCACCACGGCCAATGCTGTCGGCTGTTGCTGCACGATCTTCGAAACCGATACGCCGTAGGCTTTAAATTGCGACATGCTCATGCCGTACTGCAGCGTCACCAGGTTCGTGCGCACGGCATTGCCGACGAAGCACTGCACGGCAGCGTCCTGTCCTGACGCGCAGCTCTGCGCGCGCAACGCCGGTGCGGCGGATACGACGAGCAGGCACACCCCTACCAAGACAACATTCCTCAGGTTCATATTAGAAAGCTCCTCAGTATGGGATTTCAACTGCGCGGTTCAACGTGGTCTGGGGGTCGGTGAAGAGCGCGCTGGCTCGCGGCTTGCCAGCTGATGCCATCATCCGCCGCGCGCCGCGAGGTCACAACTGTCCATCCGGACAGTTTGAGGCCAGTCGAGCGTGCGGCCTATCGGCTTGGGCTGCTTGAATCGCGAGACGCCGCCTATCGCACACCGTGCTAGACTTCGGATGGAGCTATGGCTAAATCCTTCGACGTGGGAATCGAATCGCTAGCGAGCAACGGCGCGTGCGTCTCAGCTGCGCGTCCACCAGTGGAGCCGCCGCAGTCCGGTTCCGTGGGATTGCTCCCGTTGCCGCTGCGTGGCGCGCGTAGTGCAGGCGCTGGAGTGCGCGGAGCGGCTTTGGGCGGCGATGCCGCCGTCGCCGGCGTTGCAGCAGGGAAGTCATTCTTCCTCGAAACTTTTGGCTGTCAAATGAACGATCACGACAGCGAGAAAGTGGCTGGCGTGCTGCAAGGGCGCGGGTATCGCCCTGTGGAAAGCCCTGCGCAGGCTGATCTGGTCCTCTATAACACTTGCAGCATCCGCGAAAAAGCCGCGCAGAAAGTTTTCGCGCGCCTGGGCGACTGGAAAACTCTGGCGGATGGAAAAATTATCGGCGTGCTGGGCTGCTTGGCGCAGCAGGAAGGCGAAGAAATTTTCGAGCGCGCGCCGTGGGTCAGCCTGGTATGCGGCTCGGCGAGTTACCGCAAGCTCCCGGAGCTGATCGCGCAGCTGGAATCCGGCGGGCGGCGCGTCACCGGCCTCGACCTGGATACCGACGAGACATTTGAGACTGAAATCACGCGCCGCGACAATTTGCTGCGCGCCTACATCACCATTATAGAAGGCTGCGACTACGCGTGTTCTTACTGCGTCGTGCCGCATACGCGTGGACCCGAGCGCAGCCGTTCGAGCGATGCCGTGCTGAGCGAAGCGCGCCGCCTGGCCGACGCCGGCTACAGCGAAATACAATTGCTCGGCCAAACCGTAAATTCTTATCGCGACCCGTCGCCGCGCGGCTGGAAATTCGTCGAACTGCTGCGCGCCGTAGCCGCCGTGCCGGGCATGCGCCGTGTGCGTTTCACCACTTCGCATCCCAATGATTTTCACCGCGAGATTGTCGAAGCGATTGACGAAGTTCCCGAGCTCTGCGACCACGTGCACTTGCCGGTGCAGTCCGGTTCCACGCGCGTGCTACGCGAAATGCTGCGCACCTATACGCGCGAAGAGTATCTCGAGAAAATCGCCTGGATACGCGCGGCGCGCCGCTCCATTAGCATCACGTCGGACATCATCGTCGGGTTTCCCGGCGAGACCGAAGCGGACTTCGCGGAGACGCTTTCGCTGCTGGACGCGGCCCAATACGACGCGATTTTCTCGTTCAAATACTCGCCGCGACCGAACACCTCCGCCATGCGCATGCCGGACGCGATTCCCGAGGAGGAAAAGTCCCGCCGCCTCGCCGTCTTGAACGAACGGCAGCGCGCGATTCAGATCGCCGCTAACGAAAAGCTGGTCGGCCAGTCCTATGAAGTGCTGGTGGACGGCTGTCATCCCGCGCGCACGCAATGGGGCGGCAGAACCTCATGCAACCGATTAATAAATTTCACTTCGCCACGCATGAATCTTCTGGGAGAATACGTGCAGGTGAAGATTACGCGCGCGGGTCCGAATAGTTTTGCCGGCGAGCACATCACCTGGAAAGATTGCGCGTCAGCTTGAGTATGTTTTTAGGTCGTGGCTTTAGCCACGACGTGAGTTTTTGAAGCTGAGTGCGGCTTCGGCCGCTGAAGTGCCGGTTTTGCAGTCGCCGCGCAGTCTCGGTATCGCCGGGAGGCCACCATGGAACTCGAAGTAAAGATTCGAGGCTTAATGATGGACCCCGTAACGAACATGCCTGTAGTGGTACTGAAAGAAACTTCCGGCAGCGGAGTACTGCCCATCTGGGTCGGCGTGTATGAAGCCAACGCCATCGCCCTCGAAATCGAAAAAGTGCAGACGCCGCGTCCGATGACGCACGACCTGCTGAAGAATGTCCTCACGGGGCTGAATGTGCACGTGCAACGCGTGGTGGTTTCCGATCTGAAGGACGATACTTTCTACGCGCTGATCTGGATGGAGCGCGACGGCCAAACCATGTCCATGGATTCGCGGCCCAGCGACGCGCTGGCGCTGGCTTTGCGCCTGGATTGTCCGATTTTCGTCGAGGACGAGGTTTTGAAACACTCCCGCATGTCCACCGCCGTCACCGAGAAAAGTTCCAGCGAGGATCTGCGCAAGTGGCTGGAAAATTTGAACGACGAAGATCTCGGCCGTTACAAGATGTAGTCGTGCGCCGCTCGCGACAACTCCTGATTTTACTGCTCGCCGTTTTTGTTACACCACTCCTTGCCGCTGCGCAAATGCCCGATCGTCAACCGGGTGGTCCGCCTGCTGGTTATCCGGGGGGAGCCCAGTCCGGCCCTTCGAGCATGCCTGCTACTCCCGCGCCATCCGCAGCACCGGAGCGATCGAAAATAATTTACGTCACAGATTTTGAGTTGGACTCTGCTAGCGCCAAGACCGACACGGCGCAGGCCGCGGGAGGCGCCCCGCAAGCCATCGGTTCCGCGCCGCCAGCCAGCGTTTCAACAAACGCGAAAGCGTCGGCAGCGCAGGCGCAACACCTCGTGAAATTAATGTCCGACAACCTGCTGAAAGATTTCGCGAAGGCCGGTTACACCACGAAGTTGCTACATCCAAGCGATCCGCGCCCGGACGATGGGTTCCTCATTACCGGGATATTCGCGCAAGTGGGCGAAGACAATCGCTTGCGCCGCGCGGTGATCGGCTCCGGTCATGGCGCTGAAACGCTGCGGCTGTATGTGGCGGCGAAA
The DNA here is from genome assembly GCA_013289695.1 of Acidobacteriota bacterium. Lineage (GTDB taxonomy): Bacteria > Acidobacteriota > Terriglobia > Acidiferrales > UBA7541 > Palsa-295. The sequence continues at coordinate 2,342 of JABCZK010000057.1, read as the reverse complement.
GACCTGGCGCACTTTACGCCGCCGCTGTACACGGCGGATCCTGCGGACACCAGCAGCGCGAAGCCCGGAGCGGTGATCGAGGTAAATCCCAACGCCGACGCGGTAAAGTATTCGATCGAAGCCGACATCACAGATAAAGACATCAAGCAGACCGCGCAACACATCAGCGCCGACTTGGTAAACCGCATCAACGCCGCCATGAAATCCGAGGGCGACCCCCTGAACCGTTACGCCAAACCCTGAGACCTCTGCCTCGGCGCTACCCACGATACGATCCATCGCGTTCGCACTCAGCATCCATGCCCAGCCCATTTTGGAGTGCAGCGGCTTGCCTCGCCCGCCGCAATCATCGCGCCCAGTCCGCTTGTGAGGCTCAGAAATACGCGCGCGGAAGTTTTCCCAGGCGTTGCAACAGGCCATAGGCCAGGCCTGCGAATGTATCTTGCGTCGCGTGCTGAATCATTCCGGGACGCAAACTTTTGCGGTACTCCGCCAGAATTCCGAACAGCGCTCCGTACACCGTGATCGTGACGGCTCCGTTGACGCCTTGATAGCTGTGCGCCGCTCCAAAAACCACCGCTTGCAGCAGTATCGCCAATGCAGCAGAGCCGGTGAACGCGTGGAACTGCTTCTGCAAATATCCGCGAAACACAAGTTCTTCGCAAAAGCCCGCGGACACTGACAGGCAGGTCCACGCGATCATTTCCTGGGTGCTCTGCGGCGACATGACCCGCGCGGCCTTGGCCATTTGGCTGTTTGCGCCCAGCAGGTGTTGCACTTCGACCAGCGGGCCGATGATGATGATCCAAAAAACGAAAGCAACGCCGATGTCGCGCAGCACGTCTCCGGCTGTGTTCCACTTGCCACCGATCAAAGCACGAAAGCTGCCGCCCGCGGGCCTCACTCCGAGGAACCACACGTACGCGACCAGCACCAGCTCGAACACGATAGTAAGAAGATAGAACGGCACTTTGTTGGTGATGTGCTGGTTTTCGAAACGCCCAACTCTGCCGCGCTGAAAGTAAGCGTAGCCGATGAGGAACAGCAGGAAAACGATCGTGTGCCACAGCGGAGCGATCAGCTTACGCTCAGGATTTAGCTGTAGCTCGGATTCTGCGGGTGTAGTGGCCATTTTTGTGATTGTCAGAGAGCCCGAACTTCAGAATAGCTCAGCGCCCCCGCTTTCAGTGCGTGAATTGCGGTCGGCGAATCCAGAAAGTTACGGAACGTCGTACATTCTCGTTTCGCGATCCATGTGAATTCCGAGCGCGTGAGTCGCCCCCGGTTCAGGCAAATCAGCTCCAAGTCTCTCGGTGCCTCTGTGCCGCCGTGGCAAATCCGCCCGAGCCAGCCCACAAACCGCCCAATGCTGGCCCCAGGTGCATTTTTCCCTTGCAGTAGGAGTGTTTAAGTGGGTACAGTGAGCCTACTCGTGGTAGGATTGGGTCCAGAGGCCGCCATATATGGGCCTACGGTTGCCCAAACGGGGAACGAGGGGCACAGCTTGACTTGCGTCATCGCAGTTGCCAATCAAAAAGGCGGCGTCGGTAAGACTACCACTTCCATCAATCTGGCCGCCGCTCTCGCCCTGAAAAAGAAACGCACGCTGCTGGTTGACCTTGATCCGCAATCCAACGCCACCATCGCTTTCTTCGAGCCGGCGGACATTCAGAATTCGATGTACGACGTCTTCGCCGATCATCCCACGGAAATGTCCAAAGTCATCCGTCCAACCAAAGATCCCAACCTCTTTATGGCTCCGGGTACGCTGGCGCTGGCGCGGCTGGAGCAGCAGCTCGCCGGCCAGTTTGACTCGCCCTACAAATTGAAAGACGCGCTCACCCCGGTCCTGAAGGATTACGATTTCATAGTTTTCGATACGCCGCCGGCGCTGGGGATCCTCACGGTGAATGCACTGGTGGCTTCGACGCACCTGCTCGTTCCGATTCAGGCCGCGTACTTCGCCATCGAGGGCACCGATGATTTGCTGGAAACCTACGCGCGGATTCGCTCGCGCCCGAATCCCGACCTGAAAGTTCTGGGCGTGGTGATCACGCTGTTCGACAAGCGCACCAACATTTCGCGCGACACGCACGAACAGATTCGCGCCACCTTCGGCGACGCGCTGTTCAAGACGCGCATCAGCAAGAACGTGCGGCTGGAAGAAAGTCCGGCCTACAAAGAGACCGTATTTTCCTTCGCGCCCAAATCGTCTGGCGCCGAGGATTACAAAAAGCTTGCTCAGGAGGTATTACAACGTGTCCAAGAGGATCGGGTTACCCGTCACTCTCAAGATGCGGCATGACGCGCATTATGTGGAGACGCTGACCAGTTTCAGCGGC
>JABCZK010000056.1 GCA_013289695.1 Acidobacteriota bacterium | reverse complement strand
CGATGCCACGTGCCGCACGACTTGTTGTTATAGAACCGAATGGTGTTCGCCGGGAAGTCGCCATCACCACCACGCCGTTCCGCATAGGACGGCAAGCCGGCAACGAACTGACCCTGCGCGACAGCCGCATCAGCCGCGAACAGGCGCAGATTCTTTCCGTCAACGGCAACATGGTCCTGGAGGACATGGGCAGCCGGCACGGCACGTTCGTCAACGGCCAAAAAGTGATTAAGCACGAGCTGCAGCCGAAAGACCAGGTGGATTTCGGCATGGCGGACTCCTACAAGCTTCTCTTTTTGGGCGAGGGCGCGACGATTGAAGAACTGGTGGAGCGCGTGGAAGCGCCTGCGCCGAGCCATTCCGGCTCGCGCGAGCTATATCACCTGGGCGTGCTGCTGGAGGTAGCGCGCACGCTGGGCACGGGGCTCTCGCTCGAAGACGTGCTTACCGCCGTGGTGGACGCGGCGATTCAAGTGACACGCACCGAACGCGGCGTGCTGCTGCTGGCGAACGAGTCGCACGAATTGCAGATGATCGTGGCGCGCGATGCGCAACGGCGCACTCTGCGGCCCGATCAATTGCAAGTTTCGCAATCCGTGGTGAAGCGTGTGGCGCAGACGCGGCGGGAGCTGATCGTCAGCGACACGGGCGAAGACGGCGGGATGAGCCAACAGGAGAGCGTGGCGCGCCTGGAGCTGCATACCGTGATCGCGATTCCCGTGGATAAGCTGCCGGTGATCGAAACTCTGGACGCCACCATTTCCACGCGGCAAGGCGAACTGCTCGGAGTGCTGTACCTTGATAGCCATGTGCCGTCCAGCGCGTTTTCGGACCTGGACCGCGAAGTATTGCGCACGCTTGCGCGCGAGGCGGCGACGGTTGTTGAAAACGCCCGCTTGTTTGCTTCTTCTCGTGCGAAGCAGCGCTTGGACCACGAGATTGAAATTGCCAGCCAGATTCAGAAGCAGCTGCTGCCTAAGGCGCTTCCCAATTTGCCGGACGTCGCGGTGGCCGGCTCGACGCTTTCCTGCCATTCCGTGGGCGGCGATTGCTTCGACGTCATCGATCTCGGCGGCGGGCGGCATGGATTTTTTGTCGGCGATATTTCGGGGAAGGGCGTTACGGCCGCGCTGCTGGCCACTCTGCTGCAAGGCGTCTTTTTCACTACGGCCGCAATGGATATTTCGCTGCCCGGTGTTTTTTCGCGCGTCAATCAATATTTGTGCGAGCGCACCGGAGAAGACCGCTACGCCACGGTGTTCTACGGCATTCTGGATAAGCTCGGTCGCTTCGAGTACGTCAACGCCGGGCACGTGCCGCCGCTGCTGAAGCGCAAGGCGGGTGGGCTGGAAGGCCTCGGCTCGGCGAATTTTCCTGTGGGCATGTTTTCGGAAGCCGAATACCAGAGCGCGCGGGCGCAATTCGAGCCCGGCGATTTTCTGGTCATCTATACGGACGGCGTCTCGGAAGCTACCAATACCCGCAACGAGTTGTTCGAAGAGTTCCGGCTCCGCCAGATCGTGGAAGATTTTGCCGGCGAGAACGTGACGCAACTCGGTGATGCCATTCGCGAGGGCATGCGAGTGTTCACCGAAGGCGCCGCGCAGTCCGACGACATTACCATGCTGGTGATCCAGTACAAGGGAAACGCGGCGTGAAGCGCAAATCCGCCATGCTTGGCGAAGCCGGTCTGCCGCTCGAGACGCTCGAGCAGGTGGTGGCGACGCTCAATCCGGAAACCGAACCAGGCGAACTCGCCGCGCAGATGGTCTGCATCCTGGCTGCGCCGGGGAGATTGGAAGGGGCGCGGCTGTGGCGAGTGGTTGGTGGGTTACCGTCGGTATGGCAGGAAAGCGGCGAGCTTCCCAAGCCGGACGCGGCGCACATCGAGCGAATTCTGCAAGGGAAGGATTCGGGAACGAACGGCGACCATTGCACGTTTGTGCTGGGACATGGCGCGAATCCGGTGGGAATCCTGGAGGCGCGGCCGAAGGGACCGCTCGATCCCCGAACCCGCGGATGGCTGGAGCTTTTCCGGCGCTACGCGGAAGTGGCGCTGGAGAGCAGCGAGCGACGCCACGCGGTGATCGAGCTTTCCACGATTGTGGAAGCCACCAAGCGGCTTAACTCCACGCTGGATCTCGCCGAACTGCTCAACATTATTTTGCAGTTGACCACGCGTCACACCGGCGCCGAACGCGGGACCGTTTTTCTGGTGGACCGCGAACGCGGCGAAATCTGGTCGCTCGTTGGTCTGGGCCTCGATACGCACGAAATTCGGCTGCCTACCAGCCGCGGGATCGCTGGTTGGGTCGCGGAACAAGGCGAGACCGTCAACCTGGAAGATGCTTACGCCGACCCGCGATTTGAATCCGAAGTGGACGTACGGCTCGGGTTCCGCACAAGGTCGCTGCTGTGTTTGCCTATTCGCAGTAAGAGCGGCGAAACCATCGGCGTGTTGCAGCTCTTGAACAAAAAATCCGGCCCGTTCACGCATGCGGACGAGAACCTGCTGCGCGCGATCTCCGACCACGTCGCTTTGGCGCTGGAAAACGCGCAGCTGCACCGTGACTTGCTACACAAGCAGCGCATGGAGCGCGATCTGGCGCTGGCGCGCAGCATTCAGCTGGGACTGCTGCCGGAGCGTCCGCCGGTGCTTGAGGGATTTGAACTTGGCGTGGCGCACCGGCCGTCGCTGGAAGTGGGCGGCGACTATTACGATTTCATCGCGCTGGCTCCGGATACGATCCTTACCGTGGTGGCGGACGTCGAAGGCAAGGGCGTCGGTTCAGCAATGGTGATGGCCAACTTGCAGGCGACGCTGCACGCGTTGCTGGCGCATCTGCACTCGCTTGAGCGCCTGGTGGAATCGCTGAACGACATGATGCTGGCCGATACGCGCGGGCAGAAATTCATGACCATGTTCGTGGGATTGCTGGATCAGCCGCGGCGCACCCTGCATTACGTGAACGCGGGGCACGTGCAGCCGGCGGTGGTCCGGGTGAATGGCGATGTGGAATATCTCACCGAAGGCGGCATGGTGGTGGGGCTTTTCGCGGGTGTGCGCTACGAGCGCGGGCACGTGAAGCTGCATCCTGGCGACGTGGTGGTTTTCTGCACCGACGGCATCACCGAGGCCAATAATTCCTCGGAAGAAGAATTCGGCACGCAGCGCCTGGTGGACTTGGTGACACGCGAGCGCCATTTGCCGGCGCAGGAAATCGTGCAAGCGGTGATGACCTCAGTGGATTCATTCTCGCGCGGCGGCACACACGAAGATGACCGCGTGATTTTGATCCTTAAAGTTTCGTGATTTTGCAGCGCCTCACGGTTTGCCTGGATATTTCTCGAAGAAACTAACGACGCGGTTTTCGTATGCGGCCGGAGCTTGCCCCAGGGCTGAGGCGTGTCCCGCGCCTTGCACAATCCACAACTCTTTCGGTCCAGTCGCTGCATCGTAAATGGCTTGCGCGTGGCGGCACGGAATTCTGTGATCGTTCGTTCCGCAAATCAGCAGAACGGGGAACGGGCGTTGCGCTACGGATTTTTCCGGCGAGACGTCGTCGGGATTGAAGCCGCCTGCTCTTGTTACCGCACGCACGGCGAAGATCGAGGCGGGGCGGAAGAGCGTCTTGCCGAGGAAAGGGCTCACGTCCAAGCCTGCGTAGTCGTAGGTGACTTCACGAAGGCTTGCGAAGGGATCTTCGGCGGATACGGCGGCGATGCGCGGTTCGTCGGCTGCGGATTGCAGAGCGATTGCAGCGCCCATGGAGACCCCATGCGCGTAAAGATGGCGAACTTTTTCGTTGGAGTATAGCGCATCGGTGACCGCGACGGCGTCGTAACGTTCTTTCCAGCCGTAGGTGGCCATGTCACCGCCGCTTTGTCCGTGGGCACGCGAATCCATCATCACGACGCTATAGTGGTGGCGGAGTAGAAATTCAGCGTGGCCCAGGTCGCCGGTGCGATTGTCGGAGACGCCATGAAAAAGCAGCACCCAATCGCCCTTCGGTGACGGCGGAACGACTTTCCAGCCACGCAGTTCGACCCCGTCGTTCGCGCGCACGGCGAAATCTACTTTTGTTGCGCTGGTGCGTTTGAATACTTGCTCGGCTTCCTCTAGACGCTCGGGATTCAAATTTGCTGGATGAAGCACGCCCGGACCGATGGCGTTCCCAATAAATCCGGAGGCCGCGGAGAGCAGAGTGAGCATGACGATCGCGATGTATATGACTCGGCGCAAGTGGGCCTCTGTAGATGTTACGAAATCGCATGCCAGCAAGTTTCAATAACGCTGGGAAATGTTATGCGGCCGAAACAAAGGCTAGGTGCCAGTTGAAGAGTAGTGCCGCGTACCGAAATTCCAGAGCGAGATTGCAAACGTGAGGAACACCACGGCGACGACCGGGACGAGCGGCGCATATTGCGGCGAGATGGTGCGGCCGAGCATGCGTACGCTGGGATAGAAGGACGCGAGGCCGAAGGGAATAATCCAGCACAGGAAAAATTGCACCACGCCGCTGTAAATCGAAAGCGGGTAGCGGCCGAAGGCCATCACGTTCCATACGGGTGGGTGGACGCCGATGCGATCTTCAAACCAGAACGACACCGTGCTGAGGATGAGGAACACCGATATATAGATGATGCCGGCGCACAGGCCGAAGAAAAATAACAAGGCGACTTTCGCGGGAGTCCACGCCAGGCCCAGATGGCGCGTCGCCCACCACATGCAGAACACTCCGGTGGCCACTTCCTGCAGCGATTCGATTCGGAATGTTTCGAACAGCACCTGGAAGAGCGAAGAGATCGGCCGCAGCAGCACGCGATCGAATTTCCCCTCGATGATGTAGTTGTTCCCGAAATCGTAGAGATTCAGGCTAATGATATTGAAAATGCCGTAAGGAATCAGCGAGAAACCGTAGAGGAACAGCACCTCTTCGAAGCGCCATCCGGCAAGCTGCGGCACTTTGTTGAACAGCACCACGACAAAACTCAGCGCAAAGATCGTGGCGGCGAAGCTGGTCGCCAGGCTGATGAAGAAATCGCCGCGATAGCTGACGCGCACTTTTGCGTACTGAGAGAAATAGTCGAAGAACAGCCCGAAGTGCCGGTGCGTCGTCGCTAGCATCCCGGCGATACCGGACTTTTCTGCGTTAGGCGCGATAGTAGGCATGGTTCGCACTCCGAATTAGCCCCCATGAATGGTGATTTTGCGTGCCGCGCGTTCCCACCACACATGCGCGAGCCACAGCAGCGCGATCACCCACAGCCACTGAATTCCCAGCGCGCGCAAAGCCGTCGCGCGGTCGAGCTTGCCTAGATAAATTTGCAAGGGCGTGTAGGCGATATGCTCAAACGGCAACCAGGCCAGCGCTGTTTGCACCCCGCTCGGAAAAAATGTCATGGGGATCAGCAATCCGGAAAGCAATTCGATCAGCCAGTATTTTGCGCGAATCAGTGCCAGGATGGATTTCAGCGGAATCGCGCAGGTACCGATCATGAAATTGATCGCAGCCATCAGGAAGAAACTGCCCAGCACTGCCACCAGGAACAGCAGAAAATTCTCGCGCGACGCCGGCCCTTGCACCGGAAATACCAGCGCCACGACGACGGCCGTGGGCAGCGTCAGAAGCCCCAGGCGAAACGCCGATTCACCGATCGCGCGCGAAATCCACATCCACTGCACCGAAACCGGTTTGATCAAATCCATGGCGATCTTGCCTTCGATCACCTCGTACGCCATTTCCTGGTCAATCGTGTTCCAGTAGAACGAGCGGATCATCCAGCCGACGCTCACGTAAGTAATCATCTGCGCCAGGTTGTAGCCCGCGATAGAGAGGCCGCCGCGGTAGACCGCGCTCCAGATGAAGTAATACACCGTGACGTTCAGGAAATACGTGATGATGCCGGTGAAGTAGCGCAGCCGGAACGCCAGGATGTTGACGAATCCCACGCGCGAAAATTCCGCGTAGGGCACCAGCGCTTGCACCCAACTGCTCACACGCTCACCTCAAGATGCGCTTCGCCGGCGTAGATGCGTTTGATGATTTCTTCGATGGGCTCGTCTTCGATGAGCAGGTCGCGTACTTCGACGGCATCCAGGATCTTGCGAATCAGGTCGGAGGTGGACACTTTCACTCGGTCGAAGCGGATGCGATAGGTCAACTCGTCCACCTGGTCCACTTCCAGGCCGTCGCGCGAGAAAGCGTCGAGGCAGTCGGCTTGCGTGCGGTCCTTCAGCACGAATTTAATCTGTTTGGTTCGCAGCAGTTGCTGCTTCAGTTGCGCCAGGTGGCCGTCGTAGAGCACTTTGCCGTGGTCAATAATCATGATGCGGCGGCAGAGTTCCTCGATGTCGTCGAGGTCGTGCGTCGTCAGCAGCACCGTGGTGCGGAATTCGCGATTGATGGCCCGCAAGAAATGGCGGATGTGGTCCTTCGCTACCACGTCCAGCCCGATCGTTGGCTCATCCAAAAACAGCAGCGGAGGATTGTGCAGCAGCGCGGCGGCCAGATCGCAACGCATTCGTTCGCCAAGGGAGAGCTTGCGTACCGGAGTGTGCAGGTAGTCGCGGATATTCAGGATGGCGTCGAAATGCTCCATGCGCGCGTCAAAATCGCGCTGCGAGACATCGTAAATCCGCCGGAGCAGCTTGAAGGATTCAATCACCGCGATGTCCCACCACAACTGCGTGCGCTGGCCAAACACCACGCCGATTGTTTTCACATACTGGCGGCGCTGGCGGTATGGAACGAACCCATTGATGCGGATTTCGCCGCTGGTGGGAACCAGAATCCCGGTGAGCATCTTGATGGTGGTGGATTTCCCCGCACCGTTGGGCCCGATGTAGCCGACCATTTCACCGCGTTCGATGGTAAATCCCACGCGGTCCACCGCGGCCACGGTGCGATAGTCGCGAACGAAAAGATTTTGAATCGAGCCCCACACGCCTTCGCGCCGCTTGAAGGTGCGGAAGTGTTTCGAGAGCTCGTGGACGTGAATTAAAGAGTCGGCGCTCATCCAATTATAAATTCTAGCATTTACGGGGAACCAGCGCAGGTGCGCCACACCAGAGCGCGACGCCGGGCAGCGCCTCGGCAGCACCGGGCGCTGCTGCCACCCCGTCTGGCTGATTAGACGCGAGAAAGTGAAGTTCGGCGCACGGGAATTACAAGGGAATTGAGTCTGTCTCTAGCAAAATACAACGCCACGGAGTCTTTCGCCCGCTAGCCTTTGTGACAGACCGAGCAGTGCTTGGCTTCGTAGTTTTCCATCGTGACTTCGAACATGTTGTTGCATCCGATACATACGCGATGAATTTTCGCCGGCGGCTTTTCTCCCGGCTTGGTCTCGGTGCCATGCGCGGAGTGCTGGTTAGGTTGGGGCTCGCTCATGGGCGAATTCTAGCATGAAGCGATTCCCGCTGGCCGCCGCAACTCGTCATCTACACAGACCCCGCGTAGCATCCGCGGACATGCGCGCCGGAGCACCCTTGCGGCGTTTGCTTGGGCAAGCCGGGAAAGGGTCTGCTACAATTTCACGACTTCGGAGGAAGCCCGCGCCGTAGTGGTGCGCGCTCTTACATGCCGGAAAGCAACAAGCCAAAATGGGTGATTGCCAGCCTTGCCGTGGCTTTGGGCGTCGTGCTCCTGATCGTCCTGGCCGAGCGCGGGCCTGCGCCGCTAGTGCAGATTGTGAGCGTCACGCGCGAGGATCTGACCGCGTCCATCACCGGCAATGGCAAAGTGGAGCCGATTTCGCCGACGGTTGCCCGCGCGCAATTTCCCACTTTCGTCGCGGACGTGAATGCTATCGAAGGGCAGGCCGTCCGCAAAGGCCAGCTGATATTGATGCTCGATGTGGCGGACGTTCGCGCGCAGCTTTCGCAAGCTCGCGGGGACTTGCTTGCAGCGCAAACGGAATTGCGCAACGCCCGCGCCGGCGGGCCGCCCGACGAGGTGGCGCAGCTGCAGGGCAATTTGCAGAACGCGGAAACGCAAGTAGCCAGCCTCGAAAGAACGCAGCAGGCGCTCGCGCAACTGGCCGCCAAGGGCGCGGCCACGCAGGACGAAGTGGCGCAGAACCAGACGGCGCTCGCGACCGCGCGCGCCAATCTGCAAACGCTGCAGCAAAAAAAGGCGGCGCTCGCGCAGCGCGCCTCCGTGAACGTGGAGAGCGCCGGCTTGCGCGTGAAGCAGCAGCAGGATCTGGCAGCCGCGCTGGAAGAAAAAGTTCGCTCGGCGACCGTGATCGCTCCGTCCGATGGGACGCTCTATTCGTTGCCCGTGCGCAAGGGCGATTTCGTAAAGTTGGGCGACGTGCTGGCGCAAATGGCGGACCTGCGCCAGGTGCGCGTGCGCGCTTTTGTGGATGAGCCGGACCTGGGTTCGCTCGGACAGAATCAGGGCGTGCAGGTGCTGTGGGACGCGATGCCCAACCGCGTCTGGAACGGCAAAGTCGAGCAGGTGCCCAAGCAGGTCGTTGGGCTCGGATCGCGCAGTGTGGGCGAGGTTCTCTGCTCGGTGGATAACGACAAAGTAGAGCTACTGCCAAATGTGAACGTGGAAGTGCGCATTCTGGTTCACGAACAACGCGGCGTGCTGGTGATTCCGCGGGGCGCAGTGCGTTACGACCAAGGGCAACATTTCGTACTGGCCTATGATGGTGAGACGGTACACCGACGAGATATTAAGGTGGGAGTTGCGGGCGCGGACAAGTACGAGCTGATTTCTGGGCTGGCGTTGGGAGACAAAGTGGCGCTGCCGGGAGACGTGGATTTACGGGATGGCATGAAGGTCCGAGCCGCGGAGGCCAAATGAGAATGACGGTCGAGAACAGCGCGAGAATTGCGAAAACCCTTCGCGCGGCTTTTGTGGCCGTGGCCTTCCTGTTGCTCGGTGCGCGAGCGGTGTCTGCACGGAACGGCCCGCCATCCTTCTCAGTCGCGGCTGTGGATGCCTCGGCGCAGCTTCAGACGGCGCAGCGGCAATTCAACGCCGGAAATTATTCAGCGGCGATCACCACGCTGCAATCCGCCGTCACGCAAAATCCCAACAGCGCGGAGGCTTACCACTGGCTGGGCCGCACCTATTACGAAATCCGCGATTACGACAACGCGATTGCTGCAGCCGAGAAGTCCGTCGCGCTTGATCCCAAAAATTCCGTTTACCACCAGTGGCTGGGGAGAATCTACGGCGGCAAGGCGGACCGCGACCGCAGTTTTTCGTACGCGCGAAGAGTAAAAAAGGAATTCGAAGAGTCGGTGCAACTGAACCCCCAGAATGTCGCGGCGCGCCGCGATCTGGAAGAATACGATTTGCAGGCTCCGTGGGTCGTCGGCGGCAACAAGGACGAAGCCAAGGCGGAAGTGGACGCCATCGCCGCGCTCGATCCGATCGCAGGGCATCTGGCGCGCGGTGTCTATGATATGGACGCCGCGAAGAAGTCCGATCTGGCCGAGAAGGAATACCGCGAAGTTCTGGCCGCCAAACCCGCCAAGATTGACCCGTATCTGGAAGTCATCGCGTTTTTCCAACAACAGAACAAGCCCGTGGATATGGAAACGGCGATTGAAACCGCCGCACTGGTGGCGCCGAATGATTTACGCCTGGGATATTGGCGCGGCGCGGCCTTGACGCTGGCCAATTCGAATCTTGCCGACGCGGAAAAATACCTCAAGGCGTATTTGGCCAGCACTCCGGAGCGCAGCGATTGGCCTTCGCATTCCGCCGCGCGCGGGTGGCTGGGCCGTGTGTACGAAGCGCAAGGTAAGCGCAGCGAAGCCGCCGAGCAATATCGCGCGGCGCTGCAACTCGATCCCAACGATAAGGACGCCAAGACGCGGCTCGATCGGCTGGCTAAGTCCGCGCATTAAATCCGTGAAAGATTCGCCCGAAACTCGCACGGCACGAACCGCATCTGATCCGGTGGTGACTCCGATTACGCCAGCACCGACAACCACGCCGATTCTCTGGGCGGAAACCTGGAGTCTGGCACTGCAGGAGCTGCGCGGCAATAAAGTGCGCGCGGCGCTCACCATGCTGGGCGTGATCATCGGCAGCGCTTGTATCGTTCTCGTCGTCACGGTTGCCCTGGTGGGAAAACGCTACGTCGTCGGGCAAATTGAAGGCGTTGGCGTGAATCTGATTCATGCTGAGCTGGTTCACACCGGCGACGCCCAACGCATTTCTCTGGCGGACGAGATCGATCTGGCGGACCTGGATGCGGTCAAAGCGGAGCTCCCTCACGCGACTGTGGTCGCGGGCTCGCATGATATGCCCATGACGTTCGTTGTCAACGGAGTCAGCCGCCCTGTCAGTTTGGTGGGCGTCACCGAGGGTTTTCAAACAATTCGCCGTTTCCTCATTATCCGCGGCCGCTATTTTGACGAAGACGACATGAATTCGCGCAGCAAAGTCTGCCTGATCACCAGGGAGCTTGCTGAATTGGCTTTTCCGGATGAAGATCCGCTCGGCAAGGACATTCGTTTAGGAGATCTGCATTTCACGGTGATTGGCGTGTTTCACGAACGAACCGCCACGTTTGGCCTGACGGAAGTCACCAGGAATTCCGTGATCGTGCCGATGGGGCTCATCAAGTACTACACGGGAGAGGAATACCTCCGCACGCTTTACGTGCAAGCCGACCGGCCGGAAAACGTTCCCGAACTCACCAAACAGGTCGGTCAGTTATTGAGCGGCCGCCATCGTCGCGGCGCGGAGTATCTCTCGGAAAATCTGGATTCTCTGCTGGATTCCGCGCGCCGGATTTCTCTAGCACTCACGGTGCTGTTGATCGTAGTCGCGACCATCGCGCTGACCATCAGCGGCATCGGAATCATGAATATCATGCTGGTGACCGTGACCGAACGCACGCGAGAGATCGGCATTCGCAAGGCCATCGGGGCGCAGCGCGTTGCCATCCTCTACCAGTTCTTGATGGAGGCCCTGTTGATCAGCGGGACGGGTGCGGTCCTGGGGATTGCGATTGCCGTGGCCATTCCCGCCGTGCTGAATATCGTGATCAGCCTGGTTCCCGAACTGTCGGGGATTCACATTCCGGTGTCTTGGGTCTCGGTGGTTCTGGCGTTCTTGGTATCCTGTTCCACAGGCGTGCTGTTCGGTTATCTCCCGGCGAATCGCGCTGCGCGCCTGCTGCCCACGGAATCGTTGCGTTATGAATAGCGGGACATTGCTAAAATCGCGGATGATTTGGGCGTCGGCCACGCTGCTGGTGCTCTGCGCCGCGGTGCCGGCGCGCGCGCAGGGGGATCGCAAGCTAAGCATGCGCGAGGCTGTCGGGCTGGCACTGCAGAACAGCCGCGATCTGGCTCTGGCGCGCGTGCAGTATACGGTCGCCTTGAATCAAACTGCCGTGGATCGTTCCGCCTTCCGGCCGAATCTTTACACCGGCTCCGGTTATGCCTACACCTCCGGCTTTCCTTCCCTAGGTGGCTCGCCGCCCGCCGCTTTTCAATTGAACTACAACCAGGATATCTTCGACCCGGCGTTGAAGGCGCAGCAACAGGCTGCCGAAGAACACGCCAAATCCATGAAACTGGAAGTCGATCGCACGCGCGACGACGTCATCGTGCGCGCCGCTTCCGCATTTTTGGAATTGGCCAAGGTTCGCCACTCTCTCGAACTACTCCGCGCCGAACAAGCGAGCGCCGAAAAAATTCTGCAAGTGACTCAGGAGCGCGTGCAGGCCAATCAGGAACTCTCCATTGAAGTGACCCGCAGCCAGCTTACGGCGGCGCGCATCCAGGAGCGGATCATCAAGCTCCAGGGCCGCGATGAAGCACTAACCCAGCAAATTCGCAACTTAACGGGTATTGCGGATGGCGAAGCCATCGCGGTACAACCGGAAGATCCCGGCTTCGACATCGACCTGCAAGACGCGCAATTGCTGGAGCTCGGCATGCAAAGCGACCGCGACATTCAGGAAGCGGAAAATGACCGACGCGCTCACCAGCGCATACTTCACGGCGCAAAGTTGGGCTATTTCGGGACGCTCGGCGTTCTCGGCCAATATGCCATTCTCAGCAACACCAACAATTATCTCGAGTTTTACAAAAAGTTTGAACGAAACAATGTCGCAGTGGGCATCCAGTACACGATCCCGATTTTCTCCGCGAAGACCCGTGCTGCTATTACGCTCGCCAAAAGCGAATTAAGCGCCTCAGAAATCACCCTGGGGAACAAACGCCAGCAAGTGCGCCTCGACCTGCAGCAAAAACAACGCAATGTGCTGGAACTCGATGCCACCCGGGAAGTCGCGCGGCTGGACTTGAAGCTCGCTCAGGAAAGCCTGCAGCTCCTGCAGGCCAAGTTCGATGAGGGCCGGGCCAACCTGCGCGACATCGAAAATGCCCGGCTTGACGAGAGCGACAAGTGGGTCGCCTTCCTGGATGCGGACTTCGCTCGCCAGCGCAGTCAATTGACGCTGTTGCAGGCCACGGGCCAGCTCGCCAAGGTGTTCCAGTAGGAACGACGAGCTAAAAGCATGGCTTGGGCTGAGTGCGAAAATCGAGTAAAATTGGGTCTTGATGGTTAGGCAGTAGTTTATGCGTCTTTTTGGATGCCCTGAGGGGGGTCATAGTACATGGCGTCTGTAATGAAAACGTTGTTCCTGAATCCGCCGAGTTTTGAAAAATTTGATGGCGGCGCGGGCTCCCGTTGGCCCGCGACGCGCGAGATTGAATCGTACTGGTATCCGGTTTGGCTCACTTATCCGGCCGGGATGCTCGAGGGCAGCCGACTGCTCGACGGCCCTCCACACCACATCACGCCCGCGGAAGTGGTGCAGATTGCCGAGGATTACGAGTTCGTCGTGCTGTTCACCTCCACCGTCGGCTTCTGGAGCGACTTGAAAATGGCGCGGGCCATGAAGGAAAAAAAGCCCGGCTTGAAAATCTGTTTTGTCGGGCCCCAAGTGCAGATCAAGCCCGCGGAAAGCTTGCTGGCGAGCCCGGATATTGATTTTGTAGTGCGTGGTGAATTCGATCATTCCGTCGTCGAGTACGCGCAGGGCAAACCGCTCTCCGAAATTCAGAGCGCGAGCTACATCAAGGACGGAAAAGTCGTGCACAACCCGCAGCGGGCCATGCTACAAACCGCCGAGCTGGACGCGCTGCCTTTCGCGACCGAGGTTTACCAGAAAAATCTCACCATCGAAAAATACAACGTCCCGTTCCTGCTGAATCCTTACGTTTCGTTCTACACCACGCGGGGATGCCCGGCTCTTTGTACCTTCTGCCTGTGGCCGCAGACGCTTTCCGGCCATGCCTGGCGCGTCCGCTCGGTGGAAAACGTGGCGCGCGAATTCAAGCAAGCGCACAAAATGTTTCCGCAAGCGAAGGAATTTTTCTTCGACGACGACACCTTTAACATCCGCAAAGACCGCGTGCTGGCCCTCTGCAAGGAATTCCAGCCGGTCGGCTTCCAGTGGTCCTGCACCGCCCGCGTGCACAGCGATTACGAGACGCTCAAGGCCATGGCCGACGCCGGCGCGCGTCTGCTGATCGTCGGCTTCGAATCCGGCGACCCGCAGATTCTGAAGAACCTGAAAAAGGGCGCCACCGTCGAAATGGGCCGCACCTTTGTGCAAAACTGCAAGAAAGTCGGCATCCACGTGCACGGCGATTTCATCATCGGTCTTCCCGGCGAAACCAAGGAGACCATCGAAAAGACCATCAATTACGCGAAGGAACTCGACTGCGAGACGATTCAGGTTTCCATGGCGCACGCCTATCCCGGCACTGAACTTTACGATCAGGGCATGCGCGAAGGCTTTCTCGCCGGTGAAGCCATCACTGACGATATGGGCCACCAGCTTCCGCACCTTCAGTATCCGCATCTTTCACGCGAATACATGGTCGAATCCGTCAACCGCTTTTACGACGAATACTATTTCCGCCCGCGCGTGGCCTGGCGCATCGTGCGCGAAGCCCTGTGGGATTCGCACGAACGCAAACGCCTGTTCCACGAAGCCGTGGATTTCATGAAGCTGCGCCACGACCGCCGCAAAGTGGCCAGAAAAGGCGTGCAGAAAAAAGCCATGGTGCAAGTGCAAGTGCCCCCCATGGAGCCGCAAACTTCCGGCGCGGCGGGCGATTCGCACGGCGCATGACGTCGTCGCAAGGCCTGCACCTGAAGACCTACGTTTTCCTTTTATTTATGGTCACGTTCGGCCCGCTGGGCGACGTGTTGCTGGCCGGCGGCATGAAAAAAGTGGGCGCGCTCAACCTGCAGGATCCCGCGTCAGTATTTCATTTCTTCGCCCGAGCGTTTGCTTCCGGCACGGTTTGGCTGGGCGTGATTTTGCTGCTCGCGTTTTTTATTTCCTACACTTTGGTGCTCTCCTGGGCCGATTTGAGTTTCGTGCAGCCCGCTTCTTCGCTGTCCTACGTGATCGTGGCGCTGCTCGGGCATTTTTTTCTGCATGAAGTCGTCAGCCCCGTGCGCTGGGCGGGCATCGCGCTGCTCGGGCTCGGCGTGTTAATTGTGGGCTACACGCCTCCGCGAACCACCGAGCGAGTCTGATGGCCTGGACCTTCGTTCGCGACGCGCTGATGCTGCTGGCGCTCGCATCGTTTGCTTATTATGTGGTCGCCATCGTCGCGGCGCTGCGATTTTTCGGCCGCCGCGATGCTGTTTCGGTTCCTTCCGATTTCACGCCGCCCATCAGCATCCTCAAACCCATTTACGGACTGGACCGCGACACCTACGAAAATTACGCCAGCTTTTGTGCGCAGGATTATCCGGATTACGAAATTTTGTTTTGCGTGAGCGATGATGAGGATCCCGCGATTCCAGTGATTGAACAAATCGCGCGCGATTTTCCGCAGCGACGCATCCACCTGCTGATCGGCTCGGATCCACTGGGCGTCAGCGACAAGGTAAACAAACTTTGTCGCATGGCGCGCGAGGCTCGGCATGAAATTCTCGCGATCAGCGACAGTGACGTGCGCGTCGAGCCCGAATATTTGCGCGCCATCGCCGCGCCCTTTCGCGATCCGGCCGTCGGAGCGGTCACCTGCCTCTATCGCGGGCTTACCGACGGCTCGCTCGCCGCAAATCTGGAAGCGCTCGGCAACAGCACGGACTTTACGGCGGGCGTATTGGTGGCATGGCTGTTCGCTCCCGTGAATTTCGCTCTGGGGGCCACCATGGCCACCACCAAATCGTGCCTCGCCGAAATCGGCGGGTTCGAATCGCTGGTGGACCATTTTTCCGACGATTACGAGCTGGGCAATCGCATCGCGGCGAGCGGCCATCGCGTCGAGCTGAGCACGTTTCCCGTTGCCATCGTGTACCCGCACCAGACGCTAGCCGACGCCTTCCGCCACCAGTTGCGCTGGAACGTGAGCATCCGCTTTTCGCGCCCCGCGGGGCATCTGGGTCTGATTTTCACGCAAGCATTGCCGCTCGCTCTGCTGGCTGCGGTTTTCGCGCCAACTGCGGCGTGGGCGATCAGCTTGCTCCTCGGTTATCTGGTGTTTCGGGGAATTTCAGCGTGGGTCGTCGGCTTCTATAGCATGCGCGACGCCGGTGTACGAAAACATCTGGAGCTGCTACCCCTGCGCGACGCCTTCGCCTTCATCGTATGGCTCGCCAGTTTCTTTCCCCAGCGCATCCACTGGCGCGACCGTGAATTTTACGTCCGCGACAAGCGTCTCGTTCCAACCGCACCGCGCCAGCCTTAGGAACGATCGCCGCTGATGATCACTCGCCGTTTTTCTGTTCCTTCATCTTGCGGAGCAATTCGTACACGGCGTTCGCGTCGAGAAACTCCTGTTCGAGCTCTTTCGATCGGAGCCGCGTGCGCAAATACTCCACAGCCTGCTCCAACCGGTCCAGCGCGCGCGCAATATTCTCGGTGTTGGTGTGTGCCACGTCGCGCCATAGACCATAATGGCTGCCCGCAAGTCGCAGCATATCCCGCAATCCCGGACCGGCCAGCGAAAGCGGCAAACCAGTCTCGTCCGTTTCGTCCTGTACCACCCGCGCCAGCGCTATTGCCAGCAGTTGTGGCAGGTGCGAGACGATGCCGACTGCCCAGTCGTGTGTTTCCGCATCGCACCACACCGGCTCCGCACCCACCGCACCCACCAGCGCCGCGAAACCCTGCAGTCGCGGATCGGAATCATAATCGGAACCGATCAATGCATACCGCGCGCCGGCGAATAATTCAGCGTCCGCTTGCCCAATTCCGCAAGTTTCTTTCCCGGCCATGGGATGTCCGCCCAGAAAGCGCGATTGGCGCGCCGGCGAATGTTGCGCCGCGCGGCAGATGGCGGCTTTGGTGCTGCCCGTATCAGTCACCAGCGCGCCATCTTTCGCCGCGGCAGCAATCGCGGGAAGCGCCTCAATCGTCGCGCCAATCGGCAGGGCCACATAGACCAGATCCGCGCCGCGCACCGCGCTCGCGAGATCCCGCGCCGTTTCGCGCACCGCTCCGCGGGCAAGAGCCGTTTGCAGAGTCTCCGCGCGGTCGAATCCTACGATCGAGATGTCAGGGAAATGTTTGCGCAGCGCCAGGCCGAACGATCCGCCGACCAGGCCGGTTCCGAGGATGGCCACGCGTTGGAAGGGAACTGCGCTCGTCGTCGAAGGCACGCGATAGTTTAATGCAAATTAGCGAAATTCGTCAGTCAGCAGGCCGTGAAACGCGCCGCGCGGTGTTCGCTGACAGCGTCGCCCGGTTCGACGACTTCCACCTGCGAGACGTCCTCCAGCTTTTCGATTTGGCGCACCAGTGTATTTTCGGCGCGGTCGGCCTGCACGGTCATCAGAATATCGAGAAAGTGGCCGTCTTCGGTGGTGTCCGCGGTCAGGTGCAGCAAATCGAAGCGACGCCGGCGCGTGACTCCCAGAATGCGCACCAATGCGCCTTCGCTCTGCTTGACGCGCACTTGTAGCGTGAATTTGATCACCGCGTAACCTCGCGCGCCACTTCATGCTGATGCAGCATTTCGGAATTCGAGCGTCCGGGCCCGACGATCGGCCACACGTTCGCCTCCTGATGAATCAGCACATGCGCGAGCACGGGACCGGATTCCGCCAGCAGCCGGTCAATCGCACTGGAAACCTCCGCGCGATCGTCCACGCGAAACGCGGGAATGCCCATGGATTCCGCCACGCGGCAGAAATCAGGATTGTCGGAGAGATCCACTTCGCTGTAGCGCTTGTCGTGGAACAATTCCTGCCACTGGCGCACCATGCCCAGCGCGCGATTGTCGAAGAGCACGATCTTCACCGGCAAATCATAACGACGCAGCGTCGCCAATTCCTGAAGGTTCATCATGATCGAGCCATCGCCCGAGACGTTGATCACGCAAGCGCTAGGGAATGCCAGTTGCGCGCCGATTGCCGCGGGCAGGCCGAATCCCATGGTGCCCAAGCCGCCGCTGCTCAGATGTTGCGAGGGCCGATTGAAATGAAAATGTTGCGCCACCCACATTTGGTGTTGGCCCACGTCGCACGCGACGATGGCATCGTCGCCCGCGCGATCCGAAAGGCTTTTCAGAAAGCTGGGCGCGTAGACTTCCGTGCCGGGCGCGTCGTAATCCCACGTGTGCATTTCCTTCGCAGTGGTGCACTCGCGCCGCCACGGTTCGATGTTCGGTAGCTTGCACGCCAACGCCTTCAGCGCGTATCGCAGGTTGCCGATCACCGGAACGTCCGCCCGCCGCAGCTTGCTGACTTCCGCGCGGTCCACGTCCAAGTGAATCACTTTGGCATTCGGCGCGAATGCATTTAGCCTGCCGGTGGCCCGGTCGTCGAATCGCGCCCCCACGCAGACTAGCAAATCGCAAGTCTGCACCGCGTGATTTGCCGTTTTTGTCCCGTGCATACCCATCATTCCCAACGCAAGTTCGTGCGTGGTAGCCAGTGCGCCGAGACCTTTCAGCGTGGCGACGACAGGAATGCGTGTCGTTGCAATAAACGCGCGGAATTCATCCAGAGCATTCGCCATGCCGATTCCGCCGCCGGCGTAGACTACCGGGTTGCTGCTCTCGCGCATCAGTGCGATCGCGCGCGTGATGGATTCCGCGGATGCTTCGGCGATTTGTTCGTTCGTGTCGTCGTCGTGGAATTCGTATGCGGCGACGGTATTCGCAATGTCTTTCGGCAAATCAATCAGCACGGGTCCGGGACGCCCCGAACGCGCAATGCGGAAAGCCTCATGCACGATGCGCGGCAGCTCCGTGGCGGTTTTCGCGAGGAAGCTGTGCTTCACCACCGGCATGGTGATGCCGAAAATATCGACCTCTTGAAACGCGTCGGTGCCCATCAACGCAGTGGACACCTGGCCAGTGATCGCGACCATCGGAACCGAATCCATGTAAGCGTTCGCAATTCCCGTCACCAGATTGGTTGCGCCGGGGCCGGACGTGGCCATGCACACGCCCACTTTTCCCGTCGCGCGCGCGTAGCCATCCGCGGCGAGCGCGGCGGCCTGTTCGTGGCGCACCAGAATGTGCCTTATCTTCGAGTCGAGCAGCGCGTCGTACACCGGCATGATTGCTCCGCCGGGATAGCCGAAAATGAGCTCGACGCCCTCGTGTTCGAGGGCCTTCACCAAAAATTCTGCGCCCTTCATTTGGCACCTCTTGCGGCTGCCGTCTCCGGCTTCAGCCAGGACATTTGCGCGCGCAATTCCGCACCGACTTTTTCGATCGGGTGATTCTTGTCCTTCTCCAGAAGCTTGTTGTACACAGGCCGCCCGGTCTGATTTTCGAGAATCCATTCCTTTGCGAACGCGCCGGACTGGATTTCCGTGAGAATTTTCTTCATGCTTTCGCGCACATGCTCGTCGATCACACGCGAGCCGCGCGTAATATCGCCATACTTGGCGGTCTCGCTGACGAACTGGTGCATCTTCGCGATGCCGCCTTCGTAGATCAGGTCCACGATCAATTTCAGTTCATGTAGACATTCGAAATACGCGGCCTCCGGCTGATATCCGGCTTGCACCAGCGTCTCCCAGCCCGCCTGAATCAATTCGCGCGCGCCGCCGCACAGCACAGCTTGCTCGCCGAACAAATCCGTCTCGGTTTCTTCCGCGAAAGTGGTCTGAATCACTCCGGCGCGCGTGCCGCCGATCGCGCTCGCGTAGGCCAGCGTGCGATCAAAAGCGTGGCCCGAATGATCCTGATGAATCGCGAGCAAGCAGGGCACTCCACCGCCGCCTTCATAAGTTCGCCGGACTAGATTTCCCGGACCTTTCGGCGCGACCATGGTGATGTCCACCGTTTTCGGTGGCGTGATTTGCCCGTAGTGAATATTGAAGCCGTGCGAGAACAGAATCATGGCGCCTTCTCTCAGGCTGGGGGCCACTTCGTTCTGATACAGAGCCGGCTGCGCCATGTCCGGCGCGAGCATCACGATTACGTCCGCACCTTCGACCGCTTCCGCAGGGCCGGTAAGCTTCCAGCCGTCCTGCTCGGCCTGTTTCCACGATGGGCCGCCGCGGCGAAGCCCTACCGTTACGTTTAGTTTGCTGTCGCGCAGGTTCAGCGCGTGCGCGCGGCCCTGACTGCCGTATCCCAGCACGGCAATGCGTTTTCCTTCCAGTGCGCGCGGATTCGTGTCGGTGTCCCAGAACATTTTCGCCATGGTCATTCTCCTTGTGAGTGCTCTTTCTACGCAGCGCTGGTTACGGCGCCCAGTGATGCCGATGTAACGAGCTTTGCGTACTTGGCCATCACGCCGGTGGTGTAATTTGGCGCGGGCGGCTTCCATTGCGCGCGACGCTCTTCCAGATTGGCCGCGACGTCCAGCCGCCGCGCGCGAACATCCAAAGTAATAATGTCGCCGTCGCGCAACAGCGCGATCGGCCCGCCATTCGCCGCTTCCGGCGCCACGTGACCCACCATCAGCCCGTGCGTCGCTCCGCTGAACCGCCCGTCGGTAATCAGCGCGATTTTGTCGTCCATGCCCTGACCCACCAGCGCGCCGGTCACCGCCAACATTTCGCGCATGCCCGGGCCGCCCTTGGGTCCCTCGTAGCGAATGACGACCACGTCTCCCGGCTGAATCTGGCGGCTCTGCACTGCGGCGAATGCGGCTTCTTCGGAATCGAACACGCGCGCCGGTCCGCTGTGCAACACGCGTTCGTGCCCGGCAAGTTTTACGACTGATCCTTCCGGAGCAATCGAGCCGTGCAGAATCGCCAGGCCGCCGTCGGGCTTGATTGGCTTTGCGAGCGGCCGCACCACTTCCTGGCCCGCCGTTTCGCTCGCGTCGCGAATTTCTTCAAATAGCTTTCGTCCCGACGTCGTGATCCCATCGTGCAGCAGCCCCGCTTCGAGCAGCCGCTGGCCCAGCACGCGCATGCCGCCCGCGCGGAACATGTCCGGCGCGGTGAACCGCCCGCCCGGTTTCAGGTCCGCCAGCACAGGAGTCTTCGCGGAAATTTCATCGAAATCCTTCAGCACGAGCGGCACGCCCGCGTCGGAAGCAATTGCCAGCAGATGCAGCACGGCGTTGGTAGAGCCTCCCGTTGCCGCCACCGAAGCGATCGCGTTGTGCAGCGATTCCCGGGTGATAATTTGCTTCGGGCGAATATCTTCTTTCAGCAGTTGCATCACCAGCTTGCCGCAATCGAACGCAGCCTTGCCCTTGCGCGGATCGGTAGCCGGAATTTCGTTCGCGCCCATCGGCGAAATTCCCAGGAAGGTGAGCGCCGTGGCCATGGTGTTCGCGGTAAATTGACCGCCGCACGCACCGGCCCCGGGACACGCCACGTCCTCCAGCTCGCCCAGCTGTTTTTCCGTCATCCTGCCCGCCGCGCACGCGCCCACAGCTTCGAACACGTCCTGAATGGTGACTTCGTGTCCTGCGAAGTGTCCCGCCAGAATCGAGCCACCATAAAGCGAAAAGGAAGGGAGGTTCAGCCGCGCCAGCGCCATCACCGTGCCGGGAATCGTCTTGTCGCAACCGCAAATCGCCACTACCGCATCGAACGCGTGGGCGCGCACGACAAGCTCGATGGAATCGGCGATCACTTCGCGCGATACCAGCGAAGCCTTCATCCCTTCGGTGCCCATGGTGATGCCGTCGGAAATCGTGATCGTGTCGAATTCGATGGGCGTGCCACCCGCGGCGCGCACACCGGCCTTCACGCGCTCCGCCAGCTGCCGCAGATGAAAATTGCAGGGCGTAACTTCCGTCCAGGTATTGGCTATGGCTACGAGTGGGCGCGCCAGATCGGCGTCGGTGAGGCCGGTAGCCTTCAGCATGGCCCTCGCGGGCGCGCGGGAAATCCCCTTCTTGATGGCGTCGCTTTGCATGATCTCGCTTAGTAGGCGTCCGGCAGGGGGATAAGTCCAATTTGTAATTCTTGGCAAATTCATAAATGAGGCTTATATGTAATTTCTGCGCGCCGCGCTTGACGCTGCGGCCCGAGTTTCGTATAGTAGTGCCTGCCAAAGTTTTAAAAGGATATCAACGGCGCGTGGGCAATACGTTTTATTACCGTTTCGCTTTTACCTACCGCTTCCCTTATCCGGGGAAGCGGGCCGGCGAGACGCGCGCGGAGTACCTAGCACTCGGTAACTAGAAACCGCACTAAGTCTTTCAAGCCGGCCGCGACCCTCAAGGGAACGCGGCCTTTTTTGTTTTTGGGCACATTTTCATTGCTGGTAGAAGAGGAGAAGCGGGATGAGTGAAATCAAAATTGGCGATTGGCGCGCGAAAATTGACGCGATTGACACCACTCTGCTGCACCTGCTGAACGTGCGCGCGAGCTTTGCTCTCGAAGTGGGCCGTCTGAAGGGCGCGCGCGGCATCGCTCTGCGGGTCCCCGCGCGCGAACAGGAGATCCTTACGCGCATGAAGAAGTTGAACCCCGGGCCGCTCGATAGCGAAGCGGTCGGTAAAATCTACAGCCAGATCTTGCACGAATCCATACGCGTCCAAGCAGATCACGGCCTGGGTTCGATGCGCGTTCCCAAACGCGAGAAGGCTCGCCTGACGGAAAAGCGGCGCAAGGCGGCAGCGGCATGAAGGGCGCGGCCACAGCGCGCATCGCCTTTCAGGGCGAACGCGGAGCTTTCAGCGAAGAAGCCGCGCTGAAGCTGCTCGGCGCCGACGTCACGCTTGTGCCGTGTTCGACGTTTGACGCGACCTTCTCCGCGATTCGCAATCAGGCTGCGGATTACGTGCTGGCGCCGATGGAGAACAGTCTCGCGGGCTCGGTGCATCGCTCGTTCGACTTGCTGGTTGAAAGCGGCCTGCGCATCGTGGGCGAAGTGATCATTCCGATTGTGCACAACCTGATAGGCCTGCCCGGAGCGTCGCTCGGGCGCATCGCGTCGGTGGAATCGCATCCCGTGGCGCTCGCGCAGTGCGAGCAGTTCTTTATCGTGCATCCGCGCTTGAAACGAATTCCCGCCGAGGATACGGCCGGAAGCGTCCGCGAAGTCATGCAAGTGGGCGATCCTACGCGTGCGGCCATCGCCAGCAAGCGCGCCGCCGAACTCTACGGCGCCGTGATTCTGCAAGAGCATCTGGAAGACGACCGCGAGAATTACACACGTTTCTTTCTGCTAGCACCATCTGCTGCGCAGCCGCAGGTATTTCCCGCGGCCGATAAGATCTCGCTCGTCTTTCAACTAGCCCACAAGCCCGGCGCTCTGCATCACGCCCTCGAGCCTTTCGCCCGCCGCAATATCAACATGATGAAAATCGAAAGCCGCCCCGTGCACGGCCGCCCCTGGCAATACCGTTTTTATCTCGACCTGCAAGCGGCGGCGAGCGATCCGGAATTCGCGGCCGCCCTGGCTGAACTCGCGCAGCAAGCAGTGGAACTGAAAGTTCTTGGCTCGTACAAATCGGCGGAAACTGCGCCGGCCGGTAAATTTATCTCCGAGGGGATCCAATGATCATCAACATGGCCGTAAACGCAACGGAAGAGCAGATTGACCACGTCGTGAAGCGCATCCAGGAATGCGGTTTTCAGGCGCATCTGAGCCGCGGAGAGGAACGCGCCGTGATTGGTGTCGTCGGCAAGAGTGAAAAGCATCGCGGGGAGCTGGAAGCGCTGCAGGCGACGCCGGGCGTGGAAGAAATTATCCGCATCACGCATCCTTTCAAGCTGGCGTCCAGAAATTTTCGCCCCGAAGGTTCGGTGATCGAACTCGGCAAGGGCGTTTCCATCGGCGGGACGGAAATTGTGGCGGCGGCCGGTCCGTGCGCCGTCGAGTCCGCCGCGCAGATCGGCGAAATCGCCGAACGCGTCGCGCGCGCCGGCGCGAAATTGCTGCGTGGAGGCGCGTTCAAGCCGCGCTCATCCCCCTATTCCTTTCAAGGCCTCGGCGAAGAAGGGCTGAAGCTGATGCGCGCCGCCGCAGACGACAACGGGTTGCTGGTGGTCAGCGAGGTGATGGACCCTTCGCAGATTGACGTGATGTTGCCGTACGTGGACGTGCTGCAAGTGGGCGCGCGCAACATGCAGAATTATTACCTGCTGCGCGCACTCGGCGAAATTCAGAAGCCGGTGCTTCTGAAGCGCGGCATGTCCGCCACCATCGAGGAGCTGCTGCTCAGCGCCGAGTACATCATGTCCGGCGGAAACTACAGTGTGATCCTCTGCGAGCGCGGCATACGCACTTTCGACACCTACATGCGCAACACCATGGACATTGCCGCGATCCCCGTGATCAAGCAGCTCTCGCACCTGCCGGTGGTCGCCGACCCGTCGCACGGCACCGGACGCCGCGACAAAGTCGGCGCGATGGCGCGCGCCGCCGTAGCCGCCGGCGCCGACGGCCTGCTAATCGAAGTCCATCAAGACCCCGAGCGCGCCCTCTCCGACGGCGCACAATCCCTCTACCCCGATCAATTCGCTCAACTGATGGCCGAAGCACGCATGATCGCGCCGGCAGTCGGCCGCCGCGTCGCTGCGGAAGCAGCGCACCAGCGCGCCGCGGTGTGAAGGAGTGGGCGGATATTCGTGGGTGGCAATTGGTGAGCAATGATTCGTGCGTGGTGACTCGGGGATCGCAATCCTTGCGCCGTGGCCCACGGCCCGCGCAACGCAGCATTGGCCTGCCCGCCGCAGGAGGGCAATCTTGCGTGTGCTCTTTCTTTTGAATTTGTGAATCGCCCTGTAGGGCGATTCATCCTGAGATCCCGCTGTGCGGGATAGCAGGGTAGCGGCCAGCTTCAGCCGGGCGCAGTGCTCTGCGCTTAACAAACGAAGCGCGCGCCACCCCGAAAATTTAAAGACATTCGCTGGGGCGGTGCGGAAGGCTCAACCACCCGCCAGATTCTTAATGTGTTGATTTGGGCGGCGTTGTGGGGGTTGCCCACTTCCGAAAATTCCACACCACGAAGCGGATTCAGATTGGCACAAGTGTTTTCACTGCGGCGGGATGGGGAGGTTCCTTCTACCTCGCGGGCGTGTTTTGTTGAGCGGTAGTGTCGGACATACATTTTAATTACCAACACGATATGGTCGCACCGAAGGTAATAAAACGGTGCGATTCTGCAGCTCTGCTTGAACCTCACGAGATGTTGACCCTGCTGTTTCACGCCTTCCCTCTCGGCATCGCTGTTTTGGACAAGGAGTTGCGCTACCGAGCCGTTAACAAAGCTCTTGCCGCAATGAACCGCGTTGCTCCCCAGGCACATCTTGGCAAAACGATCCGTGATGGCATTGGAAAGCCTGCCGTCACGTTAGAGGCTCCATTCAAACATGTCGTCTTCAGTGGGCGCCGTGTGAGTCTGGAGTTCTGATCTAAGTTGCTCAACAGAAAACAAGCGAGCCACTGGATTGTGAACTACTTCCCAATCGCTGGTGCAAAGGGCAGGGCGAAACTAGTTGGCGCGGTGGTAGTGGAAAACACCCGTCAAAACCAGGCGCAACAGTTGTTTCGTGGCGTCGCTGACAGGTTGATTCAGAACCTTCTTTTGACCGCTCGCGATTCAGATGCGCTGTTGCGGCAAGTCATGGATGGGTCCCTCGGGCAAATTTCAGACGCTCGCGCCGACCGCGATCGGTCTGCGGCGGTGAACGGCTTGTCAAATCAGACGTCTTTGGTCCCACGCCAAGCGATGCACGATGCATTACGAGTGCGTTCCGAATGTGACGCGAATGCCACGGGGAGTGCAATGGCTCTGACGACTTGGGAACGGGATGTCGTGAAATTGCTTGTGGAAGGAACCGGGAATAAAGAAACGGCAGCAAGTTTGGGCATAACTGTGAAGACCGTAGAAACGCACAGGGCAAGAATCATGCTTAAACTTGGCTTACATTCGACCAGGGAGCTAGTGCATTACGCACTGCGTAATGAAATACTTGTTCCAGTGCAGTAGCGAATCGGACCCCAGGCTCGGGCCTCAGCACTGTTCCAGTTTTCTCGGCCGCTGGCGGTCAATATCTCCAAGCGGCTGCCCCTTAGTGGAATTCCCTAATTTACAAACACCATCCCCGGGCATAGTTTGTTCTCGGTACATCATCCGAAGCACGCGTTTTGCATTCGCAACCTTAGCTGATCGTCACGTGCGTCGCCCAGCCCCC
>JABCZK010000055.1 GCA_013289695.1 Acidobacteriota bacterium | reverse complement strand
GGCTCGCCTTCCACGAAATCGCCTTCCTGCTTTTCGTAAACTTCGTAGGCGCTGGTGTCCACGTAATCCACGCCTTCTTCGCCGCTGCCTTCAATCGCCTTCTGATCGGCGATCTGCGTCTGCTCGAAGGACTGGTGCCCCACCAGCACTGCATCGGATATTTTCGACGTGAACAGGCGAATCGCGCGCAAAGCGTCGTCGTTCCCGGGTATCACCCAATCCACCAGGTCCGGGTCGCAGTTCGTATCCACGATCGCCACCACCGGAATGCCCATGCGCCGCGCTTCGTGTACCGCGATCAGCTCCGCGTTCGGATCAATCACAAATAGCGCATCCGGCAGCGTGGTCATGTTTTCCACGCCGGAAAAATTCTGCTTCAAATGCTTCAGTTCGCGTTCCAGCCGCGCCGCTTCTTTCTTCGAGAACTGCGCCATCCGACCGTCTTCCACCATGCCCTTCAGCAGCTTCAATCGCTTGATGGATTTCTGCAGCGTCACCCAGTTCGTCATGGTGCCGCCCAGCCAGCGGTGATTCACGTAGAACATCCCGCAGCGGTTGGCTTCTTCGGCGATGGCTTCCTGCGCCTGGCGCTTCGTCCCGAGAAAAAGAACTCGTTTGCCCTGCCCCGCCAGCTCAGCCACGTAGCGCGCGGCGTCGCGGAACATCTTTAAGGTCTTCTGTAGGTCAATAATGTGGATTCCGTTGCGTTCCCCGAAAATATATTCCTTCATCTTCGGGTTCCAGCGGCGCGTCTGGTGGCCAAAATGAACTCCGGCCTCCAGCAGCTCTTTCATGGTAATTTCGACTCCCAAAGTTCCTCCTCTTGTGAAGGGATGCTTATTTCCCCGCGACCCGCTTGCGATCGCCAGGGCAGCATCCTTTTTTGCCGGTCCCTTCCCGGCCGTGATGTAATCCGGCCCCGCGTGAGCGCGCCCGGATCCAAACTCTTTTGGAGCGCGGCGGCTTGCCGCCGCGCTCTCCCCGGCGAGGCTTGCCTCGCCGGGGCAACGTTACCGCTTACTGAACTGGAATCTTCGCCGCGCGCCCTTCTGTCCGTACTTCTTGCGTTCCTTCATGCGCGGATCACGCGTCAAAAATCCATTCTTGCGCAGTGCCGGGCGCAATTCTGGGTTTAACCTGGAAAGCGCGCGCGAAAGCCCCATGCGCACCGCTCCCGACTGTCCGCCCACGCCGCCGCCCTTCACGATGCATTTCACTTCCACCTGGTCCAACATCTGCGTGAACTTCAGCGGCTCGACCGCCGCCGTGTTCCACGCCACGTTGCGGAAGTATTCATCCACCGGCCGGCCGTTCACCGTAAATCGCGCCGCGCCCTGCTTGATGTAGACGCGCGCGATCGATTCCCGCCTGCGTCCCGTGCCATAGAATTGTTTTGCTGTACCTTCCAGCGAACTCGCACCTGAACTCAAGGTTCCTCCTAATTTTTCCCGAGCACACTCCCCCAGGGAAGCGCTGCTCAGCAGAAGCCTGAATCGTTCCCGCGGACCAATCCGCGAAACGGTTTTTTTCGGTTCCCGTGACGAGGTTACAGCGAGAGTGGCTGAGGCTTTTGTCCGGTGTGGCGGGCGAGGCCTTCACTTCCGGCATAAACACGCAGCTTCTTTGCTCTACGCGCGCGCAGCTTGTTCTTCGGCAGCATACCCAGCACCGCCTCGCGCACAACCTCTTCCGGCCGGCGTTGCAGCAACGTGCGGATCGGTACTTCCTTCAATCCGCCCGGCCAGCCGCTGTGATGACGATACAGCTTCTGATCGATCTTGTTGCCCGTCAACTTCACCTTCTCCGCATTCACCACTACCACATGATCGCCGCAATCCAGATGCGGCGTGTACGTCGGCTTATCCTTCCCAATCAGCAATCGCGCAATCCGCGTCGCCAGCCGGCCCAGCACCACTCCTTCGGCGTCGATCACGAACCAATTCTTCCCTACCATCAACTCTTCGGCCTCGCGGCCTCTTGGTATATACGTCGGCATCTATCCAGTCACACCTTTCCGTCTAAGGACAAACTCTGAGTCTAAAGTACGTCGCCATTTATGTCAACGAGGACTCGCATGCAGAAAAGCGAAAGGAGGGACGTGACCAAGCGCAAAACAACGAATGCAGCGGCGGACCACCGCGGGCGGCCCGCCACCATGCAACACGCAGAACCCAATCCTACGACGTAGTCGTCGCCGCCGCGCCGCGATTCGCGCGCGAAAACGCGGCCTTGCTGCTGTCATCAGCCGCGTCGCCGGTCTTGTCAATCTCGATCGAGCCCTTAAAATACGCCCCGTCCTCGATCGAAATCCGCGCCGTGGTCAAATCCCCCACCACCGACCCGTCCTTCTTGATCTCAATGCGGTCCCGCGCGCGCAGGTTGCCCTTCACGTTGCCGTACACCACCACCTCGCGCGCAATCACATCCGCCGTGACCTTGGCGCTCGCTCCCACCGTCAGCTTGCGGTCCTCCAGCTGAACCAATCCTTCCACGGTGCCATCAATCATCAGGTCTTCATTGCCGGTGATCTCGCCTTTCACATGCAGGCTCGAACCCAGCCGTGCCGTATTGCCCGAACTCGTGCTTGGATACGTCGAATCATTCGGTGCCATCGTTTTTGCCTCCCCAGGAAAAGCCGGTGCGTTTGCACTCGGTACGGTTGGTTTACTTTGCTGCACCTGCTGAGACGGTTGTGGCTGCTGCGGGACCGCCTTCTTCCCCGGAGCCTCCGGTTTCTTGTCTCCCCACATTACATTTACCCTCCTAGAACCCAAATACGCCCAAACCACAGACTGCGCACATACAAGGACCGGGGTCTTTGAATGTAGTCCCGTGTACTGGCCGTGCCAAATCCAAAATGGGACAGGTGTGTCCGGCGAGATAACTCCATCCGGTCAAGCTGGGGAACTGCATCCTAAAACTTTGCACTCCAAACCGCAAGCGCGAACTGTTTCGACCTGGCGGCGGCCCGCTCTTGGGTTGCGGGGCTGGAGCGGCGGGTCCGAGACCCGCCCCCACAGGGTCAGCTCAATCGCGGCCGCTCTGTCATCCTGGGGAGCGCAGCGACGAAGGATCTCTCTTCGCGCCGAATCAGCAGCGAGGGCGCCTGCCTTTTGGGCGGACGACTTTGACTTTGCTCGCGTTTTCGCACCGCCGCTCCTACAAATACCGCCCCTCCAAAATCGCCACACGATGCGAAACGTGCCCAGCAACAATGTAGGCGAGCGCCTTCACCGTCACCGTGTTCCCGCTAGCCACGCCGCTTCGCGTCCACGCCTCGGTCGGGAACTTCCGCAACAGCGCCAAGGTTGACCGGCGAATATCGCGAAACTCCGCCAGGTGGCTGGCCCACGAATACTCCTCCGCTCGAGCCGCATTCACACTGATGTTTTGATCGAAACTAGCCAGCGGGTCATGAAAATCGCGCCCGAACCACAAAGCGCGAAACGCGAACGCGCGTTCGGCATCATTCCAATGGCTCAATGCCTGCCGGATGCTCCACTTCTCCGGCGCGTATCGCTGCAGCGATTTTTCTTCGCAGATGGATGCAAGGAACTTGCCGACATCATCCAGCTGACTTCCCATCACGCCAACGATGTCATCTTGTGGAATTCGATCAATATAAGTGAAGTAGTACGGCGCCGCTCAGCTGCGTTCAGGCCGGCTCACGCTGTCCACCTCGCTCAAAATTTGCGGCGAACGCCCGCGCGAGCTCTCGCGAGAACAACGTTAACAGTATGCCGAAGATCCAAACGAAATGCCCCTCGCGCGGGTAGATCTCGTCGTAGACAAAAAGTAGCCAACAGAAAGGGATCATCAAAACGACTGCATTTTTCAATGCGGCGACCAAGCGCTGAGATCGGCTAAGTGAAGGGAAAAAGACGGCTATAAGAAATACCGGATTGATCCAACCACTAATCAGAGCGGAAAAGAACTCCAAGACTTTATTTGAAAAATTCCGTCGTGCCCGAATTTATTCCCAATCATGGGCACCGCGAGTGTTAGGTAGGCACACGAGTACCCGGGTGCGGAAACCTTGCCGATATTGGAGGCGCCCATGCCGCTGGAGCCGACGGCGACAAGAAAGAAACTGGCCGCGTACAAGAACAGCCCGATCCGGAAAATATAGCGTTGTTTCCCAATCGTTGGATTGCGGCGCGACGCAGGGTTCTGCCATTCCCTTCGTATTCCGACGACGACTCCCGGGTCATGGTCGGGCTTTTCCAGCAGCTGGACTCAGTACTTGCGCAGCACGCCCACAACCCGTCCCTGAATCTTCACGTCCGCGCCTTGCACCACGATCGGCGCCATCGTCGAATTCGCCGGCTGCAGCCGCACCTTCCCGCCCGGCTCTCGATAGAACCGCTTCACCGTGGCATCGTCTTCGCCCACCAGCGCCACTACAATCTCTCCGGGATTCGCCACCTGCGTCTGCTCCACCACAATGTAATCCCCATCCAGAATATGGTCCTCGCGCATGGATTCGCCCTTCACCTGCAGCACGAAGGTATTCTGCCCGCGCGCAAAGTCAGCCAGCGATATCGTCTCGTTACTCTCCACGGCTTCCAGCGGACGCCCTGCCGCAATCCGTCCCGCCAGCGGTAGCTCGATCACGTGGCGATCCAACACTTGTTCGCGAATCGGCTTCGGCAATTGCACCACTTCGATCGACCGGCTCTGGTTGTACCCGCGCCGTATGTAGCCCTTCTTCTCCAGCGTCGAGAGATGCTTGTGCACCGTCGCCAGCGACGTCAGCTTCAGCGCATGCGCAATTTCCTCAAAACTCGGCGAATAGCCGTTCTTGTTGATGAATCCCACCAGGTAATTGAGTACTTCTTTCTGCCTCTTGGTCAGCGCCATTTCACACCCCTCTGGGCCCAGGTTGAAGCTTGAACTCTAGGCGAACTAAAAGCGAAAGTCAATGGTACTCTGGGACAGGTCTAGGCCAGTTTAGGCTCGCGCGCTCAGCGCGCCGTCTCGTTCTTCAGGAGGCCGCAACAAGCATCTAAAATGGCCCTTTGACTGACACAGGACGAACTGGCAAGCAGCGATCGCAAACCGAGGCGGAAGAACACGGTGCAATCGAAATATTGGAAGCTTCTGATTACGTCGCTCGCGGTTGCGCTTGGCTCCGTTTTTGGGCCGATGATTGCGCCTCTCGGAGGCGCCGAAGGCTTTGTGTTGATTGGATGTCCGCTTTCCGTTGCTTGGTGCCTAATCGTTGCATATGCCTTTCAGCAATATAAAAGGCGTGCGCTTTGGCTTCTGCTTGGAGCACCGATTGCTTTGTGCTGGCCGTTGTTTCTCGCGCTGATCGCCTTGGGAGTCCCTCGCATGTGACTTGATTCCGGGCGCCCCTTGAATCCGCTTGATTTCGCACGATCGAGCTTCAAATCCGCGACCGACGTCGCGCTTACTGCTTGACTCGAATGGTTTCGTCGTACGCCGCCTTGGCAATCCGCGCGATCACCGCGTCGCGCGTATCGTCATCCGCCGCGGAATCCGTCACGAAAACCGCAAGGCTCTCGGCGATGGAACGCGCTGAAGCCAGAAATCGAAAGCCTCCCCCGTGAAGAAATTGCTGAGATTTTTCGCTGGCAGTCGGAAAGGGATTGGGACAGATGGGACAAGGAAATCGCCGCGGACCCCCAAGCCGGGAAGCTCGATTTCCTGGCGCATGAGGCCCCTAACGATAAGGCTAAGGATATTCTAAGGAAGTGGTAAAGGCATCGCGCCAGCAATCATTTCTGCGAATACTCCTCTCGCCGACTCTTTGCTTTCTGAAATCCCCGCACCAGCGCCGTAGGTGCGACACAGGCTTCGCACTGACAGCACGGGCAATTCCGTTCTCGCGAGAAACGGAGAGCCTTTTCAGCTAGTCTCCTCCCGCCAACGCTTCCCGTTTCCGCCTGAAACGCAGCAACAACAAAATCGCCGTTACGGCAACCGCCACCCCGATCGTCACATACAACGCCACTTCCCCATGCGCCAGCACCACCGCAAAAATCTTCCGCCCGTACACCGCTCCCAGGTACGCGAAAATGCCGTACCGCACCGCCCGCCCCAGCGACATCGCCAGCAAGAATTTTCTCGGTGAATACTGCAAGGCCCCAGCCGCAATCACGAAGGGCACCATCGGCATTGGCGGCGGCAACAGCGCCGGCACGGCGATCGCTCCAAATCCCCAGCGTTCAAACGCCAGCACCACCTTCTTCCTGTTCCGCTTGGAGAGTTTGTCGTTCAGGGCCTTCTCCCCGCGATTCCGCGCCAAGCGATACGTCAGATACGCGCCCACCACCGATCCCACCGTCGCCATCACCGCGTAATACGGCCACCATGTTCGTTGATGCGCGGAGAGCACAATCGTCATCGCGTCCATGCTGCCCGGGATAGGAATCACCGAGCTGTCAATCAGCCCCAGCAGAATCAGCCCCGGCCCACCCAGCGTCAAGAACCAATGCCTCACCGCATGCGCAGTCGTAGGCGGGGCAATCGTCAATTTTGCCAAATCGAATTTCATCGCAATGCCGCCCCTCACCGCGGTCTGGGTTGGGTTATGTAGCGGCCGTTTCGTCGCGCGCTTCTCGGGACGAAGCGGGTACCGTTCCGCTCACCGACAGCCGCGACCTGCCAGCCTACCGCTCGACACAACGTTCAGGAACTAGGACGTTACCGCAACTGCCCCGGTTCCTTACCGATTCGGCTCATACCCGCCGCACGCTCACCAATCCCTCGCGCAGGCATCTAAACTTTTACGCAACATCATCTAACTGTGTACCGGGCAATGTCACGCTCATTGTGGTAGCCTATAATTGGACCTGGGGAACTCTGTCTTTGGAGTTATGCGAGAAGAAGCGAACCCGCGCAAGATTCAGCGCCGCGCTCTAGACTACGGCGCACCACCCGCTCCCATTACTGTTTCCGATCCCGATTTTCGGCAAACGGCTGTCTCGACGCTTGCTGCCTCGCGTGCAGTCGGCTGCTCGGAATCGCCAAACTCAGTTGTGCGGCTCGCATTCCTATTCGACACAAACGGAGCAAATGAAATCTCGACACCCCCCCCAACTCCTTCAAAATCAATAAAAGCGCCAGTTCTATTCGATACTTTTGAAGGGATCCTCAACCATCGCCGCCCCTGCGTTTCGCATTCCACCAACGGGTTTTCCGGGCGATGCTTTCTAACCTGCACCGCGAGGGCCAATTCGTGATGTCCACCACCATCTCAGATATTTTGGGTCGCAAAAAAGAAACCATAGACAAGGCGGTGATCCGCTTCTGCGGTGACTCCGGCGACGGCATGCAAATCACCGGCAGCCAGTTCACCAATACCGTCGCCCTCTACGGCAACGACCTCGCCACCTTCCCGGACTACCCTGCCGAGATTCGCGCTCCCGCCGGCACGCTGCCGGGCGTCAGCGGATTCCAGGTCCATTTCTCCTCGAGCAACGTGTACACGCCCGGAGACAGCGTGGATGTGCTGATCGCCATGAATCCCGCGGCGTTGAAGATGAATCTGTCGGACCTTAAGACCAACGGCATCCTCATCGTTAATTCAGACGATTTCAAAGAAACCGACCTGCGCAAGGCGCAAATCACCGTCAGCCCGCTCGAAGATCATTCTCTCGACGGCTATCGTCTTTTTGCCGTAGAGCTAACCAAGCTCACCCGCGCCGCGCTGAAAGATGTCGGCCTGGACGCCAAGAGCATGGATCGCTGCAAGAATTTCTTCGCGCTCGGGATGTGCTACTGGCTCTACAACCGCTCCATGGAGCCCACGCTCCGCTGGCTCGACGATAAATTCAAGAACAAGCCGCAGCTGGTAATCGCAAATAAACTCGCCATGCAGGCGGGCTACAGCTTTTGCGAAGCCACCGAAGCGTTTCAAATCAGCTACGAAATTCCTCCGGCCAAGTTGTCGCCGGGCGTCTATCGCAACATCAGCGGAAATGCCGCGCTCGCTCTGGGATTCGTCGCCGCTTCGCAGCAAGCCAGAATCCCGCTGTTTCTGGGGTCTTATCCAATCACGCCGGCCTCCGACATTCTGCACGAGCTTTCCATGTACAAGGATTTCGGCGTCACCACTTTCCAGGCCGAAGACGAAATCGCCGCCGTCTCCTCCGCCATCGGCGCGTCCTACACTGGAGCGCTGGCCATCACCACCACTTCCGGTCCGGGTATGGCGCTTAAAACCGAAGCAATCGGACTGGCAGTCGCTGTCGAATTGCCGCTGGTGGTGTGCGATATTCAGCGCGGCGGTCCATCCACCGGCCTTCCCACCAAGACGGAACAAGCCGATCTCTTGCAAGCTCTATACGGACGCAATTCCGAAGCTCCCGTCCCGGTGCTCGCTCCGTCTTCGCCCGGCGATTGCTTTTGGATTGCCCTGGAAGCCAGCCGCATCGCCATTAAATATATGGTGCCGGTAATTATCCTCTCGGACGGCTATCTCGCCAATGGCGCTGAACCCTGGAAAATTCCCACTGTCGCGGAATT
Source organism: Acidobacteriota bacterium (assembly GCA_013289695.1). Lineage (GTDB taxonomy): Bacteria > Acidobacteriota > Terriglobia > Acidiferrales > UBA7541 > Palsa-295. The sequence goes on along the minus strand of JABCZK010000055.1, from coordinate 17,119 downwards.
GCCGCAAATTCCCGTGCACTTTGAGACCGATCCCGAAGGTTTTCTCCCTTACAAGCGCAACCCTTCCACGCTCGCGCGTCCTTGGGCCATTCCCGGCACTCCCGGCCTCGAGCATCGCGTGGGCGGCATCGAAAAGCAGGACGTCACCGGCAACATCAACTACGAGCCGCTCAATCACGAGCACATGGTTCGCACCCGCGCCGAAAAAGTCGAAGGCATCGCGCAGGATATTCCGGAAATCGTTCCCGAAGGCGATCCCTCGGGCGATTTGCTGATCGTCGCCTGGGGTTCAACACACGGACCGATCACCGCCGCCATGAAACCCATGCGCGAGAAAGGGCATCGCATCGGCCACGTGCACCTGCGCTACCTGAATCCCCTGCCGCGCAATCTCGGCGATATTCTGAAGCGCTATAAGAAAATTCTCGTCCCGGAAATGAATATGGGCCAGCTGGTAATGATCCTGCGCGCAAAATTTTTGGTGGACGCCGAAAGTTACGGCAAGATCCAAGGCAAGCCCTTCAAGCAATCCGAGATCGAAGCAAAGATCGAAGAGCTGCTCGACTAAGTGGCGCTGGCATTTTTGCATTGGAATTTGTTTTCCTAGGGGCGGGTCTCAGACCCGCCCGCCGTTGAATTTGTAGCGCCGGCGTCTGGCCGGCTCTTTGTTTTTGACTTTGCAGCGGCGGTCTTCAGACCGCCAGCCTTTGCGGTTGGTTTAGACGCACGAATTGTTGAGGAGCGCGATAATGACCACGGCCACGTTGCCGGTTTACACGAAAAAAGATTTCCAGACCGACCAGGAAATCCGATGGTGTCCGGGCTGCGGCGACTACGCGATCCTCGCCGCCGTGCAGGCGGTCTTCGCCGAACTCGGCGTCCCGCGCGAGAAATTCGTGTTCATTTCCGGCATCGGCTGCTCCAGCCGCTTCCCGTATTACATGAACACCTTCGGTTTCCACACCATTCACGGCCGCGCGCCCGCCATCGCCACCGGCGTAAAACTGATTCGACCCGATCTCGACGTCTGGGTGGCCACCGGCGACGGCGACTCTCTCTCCATCGGCGGCAATCACACCATTCACATGCTCCGCCGCAACGTCGGCCTCAAAGTCCTGATGTTCAACAATAAAATTTACGGTCTGACAAAAGGCCAATACTCGCCCACATCGGAAGTAGGAAAAAAAGCCAAGTCCACGCCGTTCGGTTCGGTGGATCGCCCCTTCAGCCCGCTCTCGCTGGCCCTGGGTTCCGAAGCCACCTTCATTGCGCGTTCCGTGGACGTTTTCCAGCAACACCTCAAAGAAACCCTGCGCAAAGCGGCGGCGCATCAGGGCTCGGCGTACATCGAAATCCTGCAGAATTGCAATATTTTCAATGACGGCGCGTGGGAAACCATCACGGAAAAGGAAGCGCGTAGCGAACAAGTCGTCCAACTCGAACACGGCAAGCCGCTCATCTTCGGCAAGAATCGCGACAAAGGAATTCGCCTGGTCGGCCTGGATCTAGAAGTCGTCGCACTAGGAAATGGAATCACCGAAAAAGATTTGCTGGTGCACGACGAGCACGATCCAAATCCGGTCTACGCCTTCGCTCTTTCGCGCATGGACTCCATGCCTGGATTCCCCACGCCCATCGGCGTCCTGCGCGCCCTGCAAGGCGTCCCGCGTTTCGAAGATTTGATGCAGCAGCAAATCCGCGACGTTATCGCCAAAAAAGGCAAAGGCGACCTAGCCAAACTCCTCCGCGCCGGCGACACCTGGGAACTGAAGGCGTAGGCACACCTCATCTCGGCATTGAATTTTCTTTTGAATTTGTAGCGGCCGCCGTCAGGCGGGCGTTTTGACTTTGTCTTTTGACTTTGGAGTCGCCGTGATCCTGAGCGTAGCGAAGGATCTGTCTTCGTCCCCGCCGCGGCGCTATCCCCGCAACCTGCGCTTCTTCCCGGTCGGATCGATCGGCAACGACGCCGTCTTCCAGTCCACGCCTGCAGGCCTTTTCCCCACGCCCGCGACGTACAAAACTCCTTCCCTCACTCCATCAATCCCCAAATCGCGGTCAATCTTCGAATCCGCCATCGCCATCGTGCAAAACGGCGCCAGCCCCAGCCAAGTCGCCACCAGACAAAACGTCTGGCACAAATGTCCCGCCTCGGTCAGCACCACGCGATAAGCGCGCGGATAACGATACTTCCATTGCGTGCGCGTGAACTCCGCGGTCATAAACACAAATGCAGCCGCTTCGGAAAACCAGCGCTGCCCGATCACGTAATCCGACATCCGATCGCGCGTCATCCCGCGCCGCAGCAATTCCAACCGGTGCCTGCTGGCGTCGTAGTGATAAATCCCCGGAGAAATTCCCTCCACGTCTCGCGCCACCAGGTAAGCCTCAATGGGATGTAGCGCTCCTCCCGATGGAGAGGTCTTCACCGCAAATCGCCCCAGCGGCGGCACCGCAACCCACGCGCGGACTCCCCACGTTAATCCCAACAGTGTCGCAAGATCCGCGAGCTTAAGCTTCCCGTCCGCAAATCTTCGCCACGTTCTCCGCGATGTGAGCACGCGAGAGAATTCGCCCTCCTCGCGCGGCGGCGGCAGAAGTGTCTGCGCGGCCCGCGCATAATGTTTCACGGGCACAGGCATCGCCTTCTCGTGCGTCAATCCTTCCATGTAACGACCCATGCGCAGCAGGTCTGCTTCAAACGGCAAGTCGCGTCCAGTGAAGTGAAAGAATCCCGCCGCCGGATTCCAATCCTTCCACGCAGGCATCGCCTGTTCGAGAGGATGTCGTTTGCGATCGGAGCGTTGCAGCAGCGAATGTCGCACCAGCTCTCTGATCGCTGCACGCAGTGACGAAGGTGAGTATTGCGGCAGGTGCCGAAAAAGCGCTTCGGTGGGACGCCAGCGACTGAAGAAACTCAATAGTTCCGCAGCGATCGGCGCGGCAATCGCGCCTTTGCCAGTCGCATAATTCTCGAAGATGAGTTCCGCGTCGTTCCAGTAGGAAACCAAAAAAGCAGAGCGCCGAAACAGCACCTTTTTTGCTTTAGGCATGCGAGGCGGTTGAGATCAAGGCGCCGGAAAAAAACAACATCGGTCTGTCAATGCTCTTCAGTTCGCTTTCGTTCTGAACCATTGGCCGAACGGTTTGATCGGCGTCTCGGCGAGCGGGCAAATGTTTCGTATTCGCCGATACGATGTTTCCAGTTCGCGCAGATTCAAATCGATTTTCTTTTGGTCAGCCTTGACGACCTTGGAGCGCATGGACCGCAGCTTCTTCTCCGCTTTGCGGATTTCGCTGGCAACGCCATGAAGCGTAAATTTAATCCTAGCCATTCGAGCCTCCCTGGCGATCTCGCGCTACATCCCTGGAACGGGAAGCGATGCCGGTTCCCAATGGTACGGTACCACGGACGGCGTTACTTCGATTTGGATTTGGCAGTAAACGTCTGCCCGAATAGCGTGGGCGGCCGGCAAACAACTCCAATGATACTGTGGGCTTTTTTGAGGCTGCGCAAGTTCAGTTCGATCTTTTTGAGATCGTCCTTAATGACTTTGCGGCGAAGTGCGAGGAGTTTTTTCTCCGCCTTCTTGATTTCCTTGGTGATGCTCTTCAGCGTGAAGCTGATTTTGGCCATTTCGTCCTCCCCACCAGCGCACTGAGAATTACAAAGATTGGAAAACTGGGGCCGATTCCGGGTGGTGTGCGTGAGACGCCGAAAGTGTAGTTGACGCCTGACACAGCGTCAAGAAAGATTGCGCCGCGATGCATTTTTTCGGTGCGACGCCAGCGCCCTCGGCAATTCGACTTGAATCGGCCCGCATTGCCAACCACGTCCTGACGCGCCTTTCGCCTGTCACTGCGCAGTTCCTGGCGCGAAGGGCAGTCCGATTCGCTGCACCAGCGCCACAAATCTCGGATCGGAATGCAAACTGGCAAATCGGGGATGCACGGCAACATTGATCAAGCGCACGGAGCGCTCCGCGTACGCTTTTTCCAGCCACTGGAACGCTTCGTCTTTTTGATCCAGACCGACGTAGACCAGCGCGATACTGTAAGGCGACACATACTGCTTCGCCGATAGCTGAAGCAACTCGTGCAAAATCGCGAGCGCCTCGGGCTTCTTTCCCGCAAACGCATAAGCATTCCCCAGCTCGGCCTTGAACGAAGTTTCGTTTCCAGAAAGCGCGAGCGCTTGCCGCAGCTCTTGCAACGCATTCGCATAATCCCGCTGCGCCAGATAGGCCTCGCCGAGATATCCGTGCGCGACCGCGAAGCTGGGATCCATCGCCACGGTTTTCTGCGCCTGCGCAACGGCCTCGTCGTTCCGGCCGGCCAGATACAGCACCCACGACAAATTGGCATTGATGATCAGCGAGCGCGGATCGAGTTCCTGCGCCAGCTTCATTTCCGAAATTGCTTCGTCGCTTCGGCCGGCACACGCCAGCGACAGCCCATGCCAATGGTGGCTGTTCGCTTCTCCCGGATTCAATTCAATCGCGCGTTGAAATTCATCCAGCACGCCGGTCCATTCCAGCCGGTAAGCGCGAATCTGTCCCAGCACGGCGTGAGCGGAAGCAAGATTGTCGTCGAGTTGCAACGCTTTCACCGCTGCCGCTTCCGCCTCGGGCAGTACTTGCGAAGACGGCACGTCCTTGTAATCCGCCGCGAGCGTCAAGGCTCCCGCCAGCCCAGCATAGGATGGCGCATATGTGGGATCCAACTGGATTGCCTGGCGGTAATCAGTGACGGCTTGCGTCACAGTCTCGCCCGTACGTTTCGCAACGAAGTAATTTCCTTGCAGGTACGCGTCGTACGCCGCCGGAACCACGGTGCGCGTTTTCGCCAGGCGTTCCTGCTCCGGCTGCGTCAATTGAATCTGAATTTGCGTGACGATATCGCGCGCCACGTCGCTTTGCAGCGCCAAAATATCCGTTACGGTGCGTTCGTAGCTGTGCGCCCAAAGGTTCTGACCCGTTTGCGGCTGCACCAGTTCCGCGGAAATGCGCACGCGATCATCGGAGCGTAGGACGGAGCCTTCCACCAGCGCGTCCACGCCCAATTCCTGCGCGATCTGCGCCGGGCTTTCGTGCTTGTCCTTGTATTGCATCACCGAAGTGCGCGAGATCACTCGCAATTTCTTGATCTGCGAGAGCTCGGTGATCAGCGCGTCGCACATCCCATCGGCGAAATAATCCTGCATGGGATCGCCCGTGAGGTTTTCCAGCGGCAGCACCGCCAGTGATTGAATGGATGAGGCGCCCACGGCCGGCGACCCGCGCCACTTTACCTCCACCAGTTTCCACACGAGGGCCGTTAGCAACACCAACGCCGCTACCGCCGATGAAGCCAACAGCACGCGCCTAAATCGCGAGCGACCAGCCGCGGCTGGCGGCTGAATCCCAGAGGGTAGAATCGCGCTCGCCGGGATAACCGCCGAATTCGTGCGCAAAGCTTCCAGCGCCGCGCGGATTTCGCTGGCGTGCTGGTAGCGTTGCGCCGGATCCTTCGCGAGACAATGCTCGATCACCGAACGCAGGCCCAACGGCACGTTATCGCGCAACGACGGCGGCGAATCGTGCAGAATCATCGAGCTCAATTCGTAGGATGTTCTCCCCCGGAACGGCCGCTTGCCGTTGGACATTTCATACAGCACCACGCCCAGCGCCCATATATCGCTGCGCGCGTCGGCTGGCTCGCCGCGGAATAATTCCGGCGCCATGTAGTGCATGGTCCCCACGATCGCGCCTTCCGAAGTCAGCGTGCTGATGGATTGCGTCTTCAGCGTGATCTCGCCCGGAGTCATGTGCTTCGCCAGGCCAAAATCCAAAACCTTGACGCGGCCTCCGGGCATGACGATGACGTTGGGAGTCTTCAAATCGCGGTGGATCACGCCGCGCTCGTGCGCGTGCGCCATGGCGTCGGCGATTTGCTCGCCGTAACGAATCACCGTTTCCACCGGAAGCCCGTCTTCCGCAATCTGCTCGGCCAAGGAACGGCCGCTGACAAATTCCATGACGATGTAGCTCTTGCCGTCGGCTTCTCCCACGTCGTAAATCGTGCAAATGTTGGGATGGTTCAGAGCGGAAGCGGTGCGCGCCTCGCGAATCAAAAGCGCGCGCGCATTTTCGTCGTGGTTCAGTTCATCGGGGAGAAATTTCAGCGCAACGTCGCGGTTCAGCCGGTCATCATGCGCGCGATAAACCACTCCCATCCCGCCGGCACCGACTTTTTCGACGATTCGGTAATGCGAGACGGTCTGGTCGCTCACGTGTGCAAAACGCTCAAGCGAGCATCTTAGGCCGTCGCAGAAACCCAAGTCAACGCGGAAGCCAACCCCGGTTTCGCGCCCTTGAGGTCGCCGCGTTAATCAGGCAGAGCATGCTCTGTTCCCAGCTTCGAGAATCGAACAGAGGTGCCGGAGTTGATCGAGTTCTGTTTTCTACCGAGTTACTCAGACTGCGGACGTTCCACGGCTCCCGCCAGTGATTTAGTAACATCGCTGAATCAAGATTCTAGGCCGGCGTCGTCGGCTTCTGTCCTGACCTATCCTGATGTATGTTCCCTGTTCCGGCTTTCTTGTGAAGGGTTCGAGAGACAATGGGTAGCCACCGTAAAGGAGTGTGACCGTGCGACCACGTTCGGTTTTCTCAGCCATTGGGAACGCGTTGAAAATGCCGATTTTCTACCTGCAGGACTACTCGGTGCTCGCGCTTCATTCGGTTCGGGTAATCTTCAGTACAACCCGTTACTCTGCCGACTTGGTGGAGCAGATTGACCTGATCGGGGCGGGCTCATTGCCGATTATCGTCGTAGCACTGGCCTGTGTTGGCGGCGTAATCGTATTGAACGCAGCGTCACAATTTAAGCGCTTCGGCGAAACGGTTCTGACGGGTGACGCCCTTTCGCTCTCGCTCCTCCGCGAACTCGGTCCGGTATTTACGGCGCTTCTGGTCGCGGGCCGGAATGCCACTGGGATGGCTTCCCAGTTGGGCTCCATGCTCGTTACGGAACAGGTGGACGCTATGCGCGGGCTCGGAATTGACCCAATTCGCAAGCTGATGACTCCGCGTGTGCTTGCGACGGTTTTAACCCTACCCTTGCTCGTGGCCATCGGTGACTGCGCAGGCCTGTTCGGCGGATTCTTAATTGCGACAGTTACACTTCACATTGACGCGGAACAGTTCTGGACTCGCGCCATCAAAGCCCTCGTTTTAGGCGACCTCGTTATTGGCTTTTCGAAACCGATTGTATTCGGATTTATCGTCGCGACGGTGGGTTGCTATCAGGGGTTGCGCGTCGAAGGTGGCACTGCCGGGGTGGGCCGCGCCACGATCATGGCATTTGTCGTGTCCTCCTTGGCCGTCCTGATTGCGGACTTGTTCCTCACCCGACTGCTGCTTTACATATTCAATATGTGACATTCCCAATCACCGCGACCGCCAGGGGGACTGATCGTCGGCTACCGGGCAATGGCCTCAGCGTTACTCGAGTCCATTTGCGGCGCTTGGAAATGACGGTTCGTCCGCGAAGCCGCAAAATGACCCCATACTGAGCAACGTTCAACTAGTGACGCGCAACCGCCTGCTCGTCCTCAACGCCAGCCCATGGCAGCGCCGAAGAGTCGTTTACGGTGCATTTCCTGCAAGCTGTTCATTTGCCTTTCCTCAAATCACGACGTTATCGGGTGGGTAGTGGCTTGCAATCTTCGCCACATTATATTATTGCGCGTACGTACCTATGCTTACGTATTTAAAGACGATATTTACCGTCCAAGCGTGCCCTGCATGAACGCCGTATCCGCCCGGCCCTTCGCCACTGCGGCGCTACGTTCCTGCTCAAACATCGAAGTTTCTAATCGCAAATAGGAGAGATTAGAACCACTCGCAACTCGCAGAAAAAAAACAACCGCATCCCGCTCGAATCGCCAATCAATGCAAGATCTGGTAATCCGCCGAATCCATCTCCCTGCTACCCGCTCCCGATTCTCCGCTGTCCCTGTCGAGCTATCCCTCGCTCGCTTCACGCGCGCCGAATCCGACGACACAAAAGAGGCGGCAGGACGCAGCGCTTCACAATTTCGCGGCGGATCGCCGATGTTGCCGGGTCAAGCGATCACGCGATTAGTTCACGGGAACCGCAGATGTGGAGGCTGGCGGGAGTGACGCTGGCGGCGAATTCTTGGCGACGGCTGGCGCTTGCTGCGACGGCAGCGGAGGCATCAGGGCTAACGCGTGGTCGCGCGCTGCTACGAATTCGTTCCAGTCGCGCTTGGTGACTGGGTCGGACGGGGGCAGCGGAAGGCGCTCGAAGTTCAGGAATTCTTTGCCGCGCTGGATGCGGAAATCCAGATGCGGGCCGGTGGCTAGGCCAGTCATGCCAACGAGGCCGATGCGCTGGCCCTGCTCGACGCGCTGGCCGGAACGGACCAGCACACGCGACAGGTGCATGTAGTAAGTCGTGTAACCGTTGTTGTGTTGAATCTCGATCAGATTGCCAGCGCCCCCTTTCCTGCCGGCGAAAATCACGCGGCCATCGCCGATGGTTTGCACGGGAGTGCCGGTGGGCGCGGCGTAATCAATGCCCAGGTGCGGGCGGTATTCCTTCAGAATGGGATGAAAGCGATGCTCGCTGAAATGCGAAGTAATCACGGCAGCGAATTTCAGCGGCGAATGCAGAAAAGCTTTCTTCATGGACTTCCCTTCCGGCGTGTAATACGCAGGCGCGCCGTTGGGGCCATGAAACAGAACCGCGCGGTAAGGATGCGAGCCATTGTTGTACTCCGCCGCGAGAATTCGGCCGTAGGAAGCGACTTCGCCAGTCGCGAGCGTTTTCTTTTCGACCACCACGCGGAAAGTGTCGCCCGGTCGCGGATCGGTGTAAAAATCCAGGTCCCATCCGAAAATCTCCGCCAGGCGCATCGCCAGCTCCGGGCTTTCTCCCGCGTCCAACACTGCGCCAAAAAGGGAGGCGTTGACTTTGCCGATGACGCCCACTTCCTCGGTCTCCGACGGAAGGGTCTGCACCTCCGCATGGAAATCATTTCCCTGCGGCCGGATGTAGAGGATTCGATCGGCATCAATGCGGTAACGCACTTCGCGCAGATCGCCCAGGATCGAGCGCCCCACTACGAAGCGATTTCCGGCACGCAGATACCGCAGATCGAAAACCGATTGCGCGGACGCGACCAGACGCGCGGCGGAGTTCGAATCGAACCCCATACTCTGCAGGAAGGCTGGGAACGGCAGGCGCGCCGGGACCACTGCTTCGGTGAACAGGACTAGCTGCTCCTGCATGCGATGAGCTTCGTCGCGCGAGGGAGAAGTCTGGGTCATGATTTCGTAGTCGGCTGTGGCGGTGCGGAAGTAATTCACGCCGATGACACCCAGCCCGGCCGCTCCGAGCAACAAAATGCAGATTAGAACCTTGATTTTTGCTCCCATAATTTCCTACCGCGAATAATTTACGAAGATGGGAGCATAGCGCAATGCGATGAGGGGCAGGAAGTGAAATGCTGTGGATTTGTTCATGGTGGTAACAGACGAGGTCGGCGAATTTCCGCACTTCCGAGCAAACACAACCTGTAAAACCGCTGAGACGCGGAGCGCGCAGAGAAAACCGAAAGCAGCGGCGCCGACGACACGCCTGCCTAGCGGCAGGCAGGCGCCACCGGAGGCTAGTGGGATGCGCCTGCAGCTGTGGTGAACTGCGCTCTGCGCGCGGACGCGGCGAAATAATTTCGTTCGCGCAGGCCGTGGTAAATGCGGCCGGCGATTTCGGAAGCATGCGGACCACTCACTGCGCGGCCGCCTCCGCGAATCAGAACCACCAGCACGATTTTCGGATGCGCCTGGTCCGCATAGGAAACAAACCAGCCGAGGCGTCCGCCGAGCGATTCGTCGTTGCACGTGCCGGTCTTGCCCAGAGCCTGCTCGCCATCAGGATCGTAGCTTTGCTTCGCGGTGCCGTACATTACGGCAGCCAGCATCCCTTCGCGCAAATCGGGCAGCAACGGCGCGATATCAAGTTGCTGGCGCACGCGCGGCTGAAAGTTTTGACGCGCTTCTTCGCTGCGCGGATATTGCAAGTAATACTGCGTACCGCCGTTCGCCAGAGTGGAAACCAGCGAGGCGAGCTGCAGCGGGGTGAGGCGGATGCCTTCACCGAAACTGGACATGCGCGCGACGCCGCCGTATGCCGGAGGCGCCGAGGGCACCACACCGGGCTGCTCTTCGGGAATGCCGTAACCGGCACGTTCGCCCAAGCCGACCAACTGCGCGTATTGGTGGACGCGCGGAAAACCCAGGCGCGTGCCGACCTCTTCAAAATATACGTTATTGGAATGAGCCATAGCTTCGGTGAGGTCCATGTAGCGGCGATGACCCACTTTGAGCATGGTGTCGCGAGTGATCACGCCTTCCTGCAAACCAGCGAGGGCGATGACGGGTTTGATCGTGGAGCACGGTTCGAAGCCGGAAGAAAAAGCCATCTTCTGATTGACGATCGTGAGGATGCGACCGGTCGATGGGTCCATCGCGAGCACCGAGCCGTTGGCGTGGCCGAGCGCGTTCACCGCAACCTCGCGAATTACTGGGTCGTCGTAGGTGGCATCATCATTCTTAGCGGGATCACCGTAGGCCGAGATGCCGCTCTTTTTGTGGTGTGCGCGCGTCGTAGCAGTCGCAGGTGTGGCCGCCGACGCGACGGCGAAGGTGCCCGCGAGAAAAAGAGACAAGAGCGGGACAAATTGTCTTAGGGCTGGGCTGCGTTGCATTGGGTCCTATATCGGCGCCGAGTATCGCATGATTTAGCCGATTGAATGCCAGTTTACGGAAGCTACACAGGGAGTGCAACTGTTAAGGAGTACAGCTTTCCTGCGCGGCATAACTGGCCTAAAGGACAGATGCGGACTGCGTCCACCATAAGGCTAAACTGCGAGCCAGAGGGCGAGGCGGCAATAGGCCGCCCCGCGTCCGGTGTGAAGCTACTCGGGTGGCACAGGTGCCGCTCTGGTGCTAGCGCCCCGTGCGACTCTGCGAGGAAGCGGTTGCAGCGGCCGCCTTTGGCGGTTGCTTGGCCGCGTCCGCGGCGATCTTTTGCGCTTCGGCTGAGGGCTTGCCGTTTCCATCGGCTGGAACGGCGGGATGGGCGAGCAAACCGAGCTGCTTGCGCAGGTCGTGTTCGATTTTGCCGCGGATGTCGGCGTTTTCCTTGAGGAAAACGCGGGCATTTTCCCGGCCCTGGCCCAGGCGTTCGTTCTTGTAGGAAATCCACGTGCCGGATTTTTCGAGCAGGCCGTTGGTGACGCCCAGATCGATCAAGTCGCCTTCGCGCGAGACGCCTTCACCGTAAATGATATCGAACTCGGCCTCACGGAACGGCGCGGCCACTTTATTTTTCACGATTTTCGCGCGGGTGCGTGAACCGATGACGCGATCGCCTTCCTTGATGGACTGGATGCGCCGGATATCCACGCGGATGGAGGCGTAAAACTTAAGCGCGCGGCCGCCCGTGGTGGTTTCCGGATTGCCGAACATCACACCGATCTTCTCGCGGATCTGGTTGATGAAAATCAGGCAGGTCTTCGATTTCGAGACGATGGCGGTGAGTTTGCGCAGGGCTTGCGACATCAAGCGCGCCTGCAGGCCCATCTGCGCGTCGCCCATGTCGCCTTCGAGTTCGGCGCGCGGCACCAGGGCCGCCACCGAGTCCACCACAATGATGTCCACCGCATTCGAGCGGATCAGAGCCTCGGCAATCTCCAGCGCCTGTTCGCCGTTGTCCGGCTGCGATACCAGCAAATTGTCCACGTCCACGCCCAGCTTGCGCGCGTAGGAAGGATCGAGCGCATGCTCGGCGTCAATGAAGGCTGCTTGGCCGCCCAGCTTTTGGGCTTCGGCGATCACGTGCAGGGTCAGCGTGGTCTTGCCGCCCGATTCCGGGCCGTACACTTCGATCACGCGGCCGCGCGGGAAACCGCCCACGCCGAGTGCTGCGTCAATGGATATCGAGCCGGTGGGGATTACGTTCACGGGCACCAGGACGTCCTTGTTCCCCAGGCGCATGATGGAGCCCTTGCCGTACTGCTTTTCGATCTGCGAGATTGCCAAATCCAGGTTTTTTGACTTTTCGTCGTTCACAGTGCCACCTCAACAGGACTATCCGTTTGGTCTTAGCTGGAGACCGAGGCGGAGCGAGTCTAACACTGAGTGCCCGTTCCCGGCTCGGCCATTTCGCGGGGCATAATATCACAAGGCGAACAAAAAGCAAAAGGTATTTTTGCGCGTGCTATCCATACTTGTAGAAGCCGCGGCCGGATTTGCGGCCTAGCCAGCCGGCGGCTACGTATTTGCGCAGCAGGGGACAGGCGCGGTATTTGGGATCCCCGAAACCGGTCTGCAGCACTTCGAGGATATTCACGCAGACGTCCAGGCCGATGAAATCAGCCAGCTCCAGCGGGCCCATGGGATGGTTCATGCCCATTTTCATCACGGCGTCCACGGCTTCGGGAGTGGCAACGCCTTCCATCACCGCGAAAGCGGCTTCATTGATCAGCGGCATCAGGACGCGGTTGGAGACGAAGCCAGGTGCGTCGTTCACTGCCACGGGTTTCTTCTCGAGCTTCCCGCACAGCAGCATTGTGGTGTGAAAAGTGTCGTCGCTGGTGGCCAGGCCGCGAATTACTTCCACCAACGCCATCACTGGGACCGGATTCATGAAGTGCATGCCGATGAATTTTTCCGGGCGCGAGGTTTGCGCGGCGAGCTGCGTGATGGAGATCGAAGATGTATTGCTGGCGAGGATCACGCCGGGCTTGAGCGCCGCGTCCACATCTTTCAGCAGGCGCATTTTCAGGTCGAGTTGTTCGGGGACGGCTTCGACGGCGAAATCGGCGGGCGCGAGCGCGGAGATGTCGGTCGTGGGCTGGATGCGCGCGAGGATGAGCGGCTTGTCCGTGGCGGCGATTTTCTCCTTCTTCACTTCGCGGTCGAGGTTCTCGCCGATGGTTTCCAGGCCGCGGTCTAGGAAGCGTGTTTCGACGTCGCGCAGAATCACGCTGTAGCCGGCGCGCGCAAAGACGTGGGCGATACCGTTGCCCATCGTGCCGGCCCCCAGGACCGCGACTTTCTTAATTTGATCGAATGACATAGCTGCGTTGATGATAATGGAAGTTGAGCATGTAAAGGAAGCGGAGGAAGTTTAGCAACTTCAAGCAGCCCCGTGCGCGCGACGGCCGGCCGACGGTTTCGATGCAAGTGCCAGCCAGGCGACCAGCGTAGCTAGCTTTTCATCCTGCGACCAAGGCGCGCCGAGCGGACGGCCGAGTTCGGCGACGCGACGCGCCAAATCGTTGGGATCGAGTCGCAGAGTGCGCGACGCCTCGCTCAGAAGTTCACGTTCCTTCGTGCCCCTGGTCGCAAGACCGCAGCGCGCGCTGGCGTGCAGAAGGGCTCCGCGGAAGAGTTCGCCATCGGCGGTGTGAATCAGTGCATGCGACGCCAGGATCTGAGGCAAGCTTGGCAGCGCCCTGCCCGAAGCGAGGATCAGACCACAGCGCGTAAGCCGGTATCCTTGCGCTTGAAGAGTCTTCTGGAGCTCGCGGATCGCGCGATGGGCTAGGCTTTTTGCCTTCGTCTCGACGCGTGAGATAAAAGCGCCGGCTTCCTCGACGGGCATCTTTTCCCCAGTGTGGTAAGGCTGCCGGAATTCGTACGTAAATGTTTCGACCAGGTGAATCCGCTGGCGCGCCAGGATGACGGGAACTCCTTGGGTCACTGAGAGCGCAACCAGCACGGTCCAGCCGGAATGCGCGCGAAATCCAATGGCTGCAGATTTCATGGGACCTCCCAGACGTCCTAGCGGCCCGGCAACACCGAGGATGTAGAGGAGGCAAAGGAAACATAGGGCGAGAGGAAGGTCAAGCATTGCCAGACCCGGAGCGTGTCATTTTCCGACCCGCTCATTTGTGACGCCCCTGCTACCCGCACTTCGCCTGGTTGTTTAGCTGCGATGGTCGCTGATTTTCTTGAGACTCTCGCTGAGACTGAGGCGTTGAACACAATCCTGGAGCGATGCGCAGCGGCAGCGGAGCAAATGCTGGAACAATGATTTCAACCGGAGCGAGCGCTCGATGGTCCGCTCCGCCTCCGTTATCTTGCGGGCCGCCAGTTTTCTCCACCGTGGCCCCACCGGCGAACTATCGAGCAACCCGCGCAGGAAGATCTTGATCTCAGCGAGCGTAAAACCCATGTCGCCTGCGAATCGGATGAGCAGCACGCGGTCAACGGCCTCGGTCGGATACCTGCGTTGCCCTCCGGTGCGAAAGGGAGGCGGGAGCAGACCCATCCGTTCGTAGTAGCGAATCGCCGAGGCATTCAGGCCCGTACGGCTAGCAAGTTCTCCGATCTTCATTTACCCCTCGCGGTCGCTCCGCAAAATCAGGGCTTGACTTAAAGTTGACTTTAGCTTTTAGCATGTGCGGGCAGGTTGAAGCAAATCATAAGGAGCGAAAACATGAACACGAAACGATTCACGGCAATGAGCAAGGGTAGCGCGGCGGCAGCCGTTTTGACGCTGCTGCTGTCAGCTGGTGCTGTGGGACGCCGGCCGCTACAAGCTTCGCCAGCAACTGCCGGCGCCGCGCGGCAAAGCGACAACGGCAGCAAGTTCTACTGCAACGTAAAAGCTCTAAATCCGGCCGAGCGAGCAAAGCACAAGCAATCAACTGAAAAATTGATCGCAGCCAGGAAGGAGATTGTTGAGACGCCGCGAGGCTATGAATTTCAGTACAGTCCGTCGGATGTCTCCGTTGCAGAGGTGACGGATTGGGTGGCGACCGAAGCAAGATGCTGCCCGTTCTTCGATTTTCATATTGATCTGGAACGCGATGGCAAGCGAGTGTGTCTGAGACTAACCGGCGAGGAAGGAATCAAAGCCTTCATCCGGTCCGAATTTCAAGTGCCGGCAAAGTGACGGTACCGGCTGCCAGCGCCGAGAGAGGATTCTGGCGGCAACGGCCCGCGATCTGATTATTGCGCTGCAGACGCGTCGGTGATTTGGCGGACCATTTCCTGCGCGCGTTTCTGCGATGAGGGCGTCACACGAATTCGCAACTGGCCCGCGGAATCCTCGGTCGTGGAGCCGATGCCGATGTTGCCGAGGCAGTTGATCAGATTTTCTCTAGTCGTAGTGTCCTGGCCGGACCAGACTTCCGCGGTCGCATCGGCCGGATCGAAATCTTCGGGAACGTAGTCGAGCGGAAGGTCGGACGCGTCATCCCCGTCGTCGTTCGCGGATGTTTCCTCGGGCGGCGCATTAGAATGCGGCGGCGCTTGGTCTGAATCGTCAGCCGCGGTTTCACGGCGGCGAGCTGCGGCTTCCAGCGCCGCTCTGGCCGCGTGCTGATCGCGCGCATGAGTGAAGATCGCATAGACCTGCTGCGGCCAATTCCGCAATGCGCCGACTTTATCGCTGCGCGTGTGGTAGGAAATTTTGGCTGTTTCGAGTGCCTCAATGATTCCGGCGCGCGTTTCTGAGTCCGTTCCAGTCCACAACAGTGCGGGCGTACCTGAAAGTTCAGGATTGCTGGAAGGAACGTCTGTGTCTTTGAGATGCTCCACGAGAGCGACGTCGCAGTCGGAACAGCGCGCGCATCCAGCCCGATACTCGGCTTCGCATTCAGGACAGAACATAAATTTCCCTGTGCTCCGAAAAAGCTTGGGACAAATCCGAGAGCAATCGCGACGGCGGCGCTACGGCAACTCGATGGCGAGCGCCACGGCGTTGCCGCCGCCGAGGCAGAGGGCTGCTATGCCGCGCTTGAGATTGCGGCGCTGCAGCTCGTACAGCAACGTGACCAGCACGCGCGCGCCGGATGCGCCGATGGGATGGCCTAGTGCCACCGCGCCGCCGTTAACGTTTACTTTTTCGGGGTTGAGCTTCAGCACGCGGGTTACGGCGATGGCGGCGACCGCGAAGGCTTCGTTCAGTTCGTATAGGTCCACATCTTTATCGCGGTCCCAACCGGTTTTCTGCAGAAGTTTTTCGACGGCGTCCACCGGGGCCATCATCACCCACTTCGGCTCGACGCCGCTGACGGCTTGAGAGACGATGCGCGCCATGGGCTGTTTCCCAAAGCGCGCGGCATTTTTTTCGCTGGTGACGATCAGCGCGGCAGCACCGTCGTTCGTTCCCGGCGCATTCCCGGCCGTCACCGTGCCATCTTTTTTGAATGCGGGCTTCAGCTTCGCGAGAATTTCCAGCGAAGTATCCTCGCGCGGCGATTCGTCAGTCTTGATTACGGTGGGCTCGCCCTTTTTCTGCGGAATTTCCACCGGGACGATCTGCGCGCTGAAGAAGCAGGATTTTATAGCGCGAATCGCTTTCTGATGGCTTTCCAGTGCGAACTGATCCTGTTCCTGGCGCGAGATTTTATATTTTTCAGCGACCAGCTCGCCGGTGACGCCCATGTGAAAATCTTCGTACACGTCCCACAGCCCGTCGTTAATCATGGAATCGATCATTTCCTGATTGCCCAGGCGGAAGCCGCTGCGCGCGCCTTTCAGCAGGTAGGGACAATTGGACATGGACTCCATGCCGCCGGCGACGACCACCTCCGATTCGCCGAGCTGCACCGCTTGCGCCGCGAGCGCCACAGCTTTTAATCCTGATCCGCAAACTTTGTTGATGGTCATCGCGGCAACGCGCGAGTCGAGACCGCCGCGCAGCGCCGCCTGCCGCGCGGGATTCTGTCCTAGGCCCGCCTGGACGACGTTGCCCATGATTGCTTCGTCCACCTGATTCGGCTCGATTCCGGCGCGGCGCACGACTTCGGCGACGGCTTTCGCGCCGAGCTCCGTCGCGGAAAGAGGCGAGAGCCCACCCATGAATCTTCCGATGGGCGTGCGCACGGCGCTTAAGATGACAGCTCGTTCCATGGTGGCTGCTCCTTCTGACTTGCTCGGTCGTAATCACAAGTATAAACGCCGCGCCAAACGCGGTCAATTTTGCGGCCGTCCGGGGGTGTGCGACATAAGAGTGAGAGGTTGAGGAATTTTGTTCTCTGAGCCTCCGTGCCTAGCGTAGTATTACGCTAGGCAGTACACTGGAGGCTATATGG
>JABCZK010000054.1 GCA_013289695.1 Acidobacteriota bacterium | reverse complement strand
TGCGGGTGCTTCAGTAGTGTGTACATGCCGTTGCCGATCAGATTTCGCGTCGTTTCGTGTCCTGCGAAAAGCAGCGCGATACACTGCGCGTACAGCTCTTCTTCGGTCAGCACCTCGCCATCTTCCTCGATGTCTATGAGCAGGCTGATCAGGTCGTTTCCCTTATTTCGGCGCCGTTCCGCCACAGCCTCGCGAAAAAAATCGGTCATCGCTATCAGCGCATCTTGCGCCGCGCGCGCCTGCTCCACAGTGCGTTCCGGATTGCCACGAAACACCGCGATGGCCCGTGACCAGTTGACGAACGTATCGTGCAGCTCCTGCGGCACTCCCAGCATTTCCGAAATGATCCGCACGGGCATGGGGTTCGCGAACTCCTGCATGAGCTCGACTGTCGAGCCGCGTTCCAAAGGCTTCAGCATGCCATCCACGATGGCTTCGATTTGCGGGCGCAACCCCTCGATGGCCGCGGGTGCAAATCCCTTATTGAGAAGTTTGCGCAGACGGGTGTGCTCGGGCGCGTCCATAAAAATCAGCCACAAGTTCAGCATCCGCGCCAGTTCGCGGAACTCGGACTGGCTGCCGGACGGCAGCAGCGCGAGCATTTGCTGCGCGCGTTTCGCGGAAAGTCTCGGGTCTTTCGCAATTGCGGAACACTCGGCGTGACTGAAAATGGCCCAGGCCCCCCATTGGCCGTCGACATCCAACAAATGCAGCGGACCCCCTTCGTGCATCCGGGCGTACATGGCATACGGGTCCTGCAGAGTTTCGCCGCCAAACGTAATTTTTTGAACGCTGACCTTGGACAACCCTTACCTCCGCGCACTGACACAATTTCCGTCACGCATGCTGTAACTCGTTGCTCTGAATTTTAGCATGCTCGTACGGGCAGCTTGGCGGGGCAGCTTTTCTCGAGTTCTCTTTAGCGCAGTTCTTAAAAACGCGCAGCTAGCCTGGGGGATTAGGCCCTGCCAGGTATCCACCATCCAGGATCAATGGCTGGCCGGTCATAAAAGATGCACGCTCCGAACACATCCACAAGACGGCCTCCGCAACCTCCGTCGGCTTTCCCAAACGGCCGACGGGGTGGAGTCCGATCACATATTTCTTAACTTCCGGCGCGCCAAAAGCTCGTTCACCCATCGCCGTTTCGATCACTGCGGGGCACACTGCATTTACTCGAATCCGATTGCGCGCATTTTCAAGTGCTGCAGACTTCGTCAAGCCGATGACTCCGTGCTTACTCGCGCTATACGTTGCTGCACCAGCCAAGGCCGACAACCCCAGCACTGACGCCATATTGACGATTGCTCCGCCACCACCCTGCTTAAGCATCTGCCGAATTTCGTACTTCAAACACAGCCACACACCCTTAAGATTAATGCTGATGACGCGATCCCAGTCTTCTTCGGATTGGCTGATGATCGGCGCCGTCTTACCCTCAATGCCCGCATTGTTAAATGCCACATCCAATCTGCCAAATTTCTCCACAGTCTTCTTCACTAGGTTTTCAACTTCCGCAGCCTTCGAGACATCGGTTTTCACGAACAAGGCCTCGCCACCCGCGGCGCGCACCAGCGCGACGCTCTCGTTCCCTTCCGCCTCCCGGCGCCCCGCAACCACGACCTTCGCCCCGGCCTTCGCGAAAAGTACTGCGGTATCACGGCCGATTCCAGACGTCCCGCCTGTCACCAGCGCAGTCTTGCCCTCAAGCTCCCTCGTCATAATTTCCTCTCGCGGATCCGGTCCGCCCGGACGCAGGGCAGAGTCTAGGCTTTGGGTGAAGTTCGCGTCAAGCGCCCGCGAAGCTTTGGCCGGCGCGCGCGACAGTTCTGGAGGCGGCAGGAGTCAGATCACTATCCTATTGTCGTTATGATAGACGATGCAGAGTTCCCTTCACATTTTCCCTTTTTGGTCCGCAGATTGCGTTCTAGACCGTCGCACAGTTTCGGACTCTGACCGCCCGCCGCAACCTAGCGTTTCTCTGTGCTGCGACCGGGAATCACCTGAAGACTTAGTGCCCGATGGAGCCATCGGTCCTGATGCCACCACGACTCCGCTGGTTTCCGGCTGCTCGATTGGCTGTGGCTCTTGCAAACGCGGGGTTTCGCACTCGATCGGCCCGTTCGCGAATTTCGCGGAAGATAAACTGGTTGAAGAGATATATCCGGCTACCCATGCTCATTCGTGCTTGGTGCCCTTCGGCAACGTGCTAGCGATTTGCAAGCCGCGTTCTCCCGCCAAACGATCAGTGAATGGGTCGGAGAGCAGGGCGTCGGACTGGTGCGTTTCGCGCGCCTTAAAGTAAGTTCCCCAACGGGCTGTTTTCGAGACATTGCGAAGGGAAGATTTTTCCTGATCCCGTGTGAGTACCCTTGGGATTCAGGAGACACATTATGAGGAAAACCAGACAGTGCGTGTTTGAGGATACGTTTCCAAGGACCATCAACACGACAGGATCGAGGAGTATCGCGTGAAGCGACGCCAACCGGAAGCCACTTTGCAATGCTGGGTCGAGTAGTCGCGTTCCGATGCAGACAACGACGGGTAACTCGGACTAGAATGGGCCTCCAGATGACCTCCAAAGGTGGGAATCGTTCGGCGGGAGTCGAATCAATCCGTACTGTGCCGTCCTAAAAATGGGACCTTCCACAATTTAGGATAATCGCTCACCGGGCGGGCGAAGAGCATTCCGCCGGCCTGCGAGAAGGAGGAAAAATGGTCCGAAAGATTGTAGAGAAAATACTGTTCTATCGCGACGGGGACAAGACATTTTTCGAGACCGAGGCGTTTCCATGGGTCGCCGACATCGAAACAGAATGGAAAACAATCCGCACGGAGCTAGACGCGCTAATGGTGCGCCGCGAAGAGATTCCCAATTTCCAGGACATTTCCAAGGCACAGAAAGCCTTGACGAAAGGAGACGAGTGGAAGACTTTCATTTTCTACTCGTTTGGCAATAAGAATAAAGAGAACTGTGCGCGATGTCCCGAGACCGACCGACTGTTGAATCGCATTCCGGGGATGAAGAGCGGAATGTTCTCGATCCTGGCACCCCGAAAATACATCGCTCCACACCGAGGGCCCTATAAGGGCGTGCTGCGTTATCACCTTGGATTGATGATTCCAGCCCCGGAAGGCAGCAGCAGAATTCGCGTTGGAAGCGACGTCCGCGCCTGGAAGGAAGGTAAAAGCATGATTTTCGACGACAGCAACGAGCACGAAGTCTGGAACGACAATGATTCCTATCGTGTAGTGCTGTTCGTCGACTTCGTGCGCCCGACGATCTTTCCTCTCTCGATGGTGAATCGCTTGATTATCTGGGCGCGAGGCCGCTATCCACTCTGAAGCCGCCCGAGCTGAATGTTGCCATAGACGTTGATGCTCTCGGACGAATCAGGTCACTTCGCCGCGCTGGTCAGAAAGAAAACCGAGCAGGACGGGCTCGACGACTGACCGGCATCCTGAGGACTGAGAACGAATTTGCCACTAAGAGCTAGAGTTTTCACAAGCGCTAACCGCACTCACCATGAGCTATGTCCGCGCTTCGCCGTAACATCATTATTTGCAGCATGATACGGACTACGCCAGGAGCTTCCGCTTGCCTAAAATTGGTCCGCGGATTGCGTCTTAAGGCTTCGTATCGGTTTCGATATCGGTTACCGTCAGTACGACTTAGGACGGGGAAACTCTCGGTTCGAGAACCTCCTCGAGGCTTGGAGCACGGTGAAACCAACGGTCCTGATTGTCACTACGGTTCGCTGGTTCCCCACTGCTCGGCTCGCAGTCACTCTGGCGAACGCAGGATTTACCGTAGACGCGGTCTGCCCGTCTCGCCATCCTCTGGTCAAGACCCATTCCGTTCACCAAATGTACGAGTACCACGGGCTCCGTCCGTTAACGTCGCTTCGTCGCGCGATCAACTCTGCTAAGCCGGATTTAATCGTTCCCAGTGACGACCTCGCAACGCAACACCTGCACTTGCTTTACGAACAAGAGGACGGCGCTGGTAAATCGGGGGCGAATGTTCGTGCACTTATTGAGCGTTCGCTTGGCGCGCCCGAAGATTTCCGGACTCTTTATGCCCGCACCAAATTTATAAAGCTGGCGGAGGCAGAGGGCATTCGCGTTCCACAGACGGAAGTAATCAGCGACGCTAGCGATCTTCGGAATTGGATCGCTCACGCAGGTTTGCCGACGATCCTGAAAGCGGACGGTTCTTCAGGCGGCATCGGCGTCAGAGTTGTCCGAAACTCCGAAGACGCCGAGCAGGCGCTGCGAGATTTGCAAGCCCCACCGCTCATGGCGCGGGCGGCGAAGCGAGCCTTGATTGATCAAGACGTAACGCTCGTTTGGCCGTCGCTGCTTCGTCGCCGCTCGATCGTAAATGCGCAGACATTTATTGCGGGGCGCGAAGCAACGAGCGCCGTCGCTTGTTGGAACGGAGAGGTCCTGGCCAGTCTGCATTTTGAAGTGGTCAATAAAGTAGGTTCGGCCGGGTACGCCACCGTCCTGCGCTTGATCGAGAACGCGGAAATGTCCGCCGTGGCCGAAAAGATGGCTCGCCGGTTCAAACTTTCCGGTATGCATGGATTCGATTTCATGCTGGAGGCACAAACCGGAAGCGCTTACCTCATCGAAATAAACCCGCGGTCGACTCAAGTCGGACATCTGACGTTGGGACTCGGCCGTGATATCCCAGCGGCTCTTTTCGGTGCGGTATCGGGACAGGAAGTTCGTCCAGCCCCAAAGGTCACCGAGGACGACACGGTTGCGCTGTTTCCGCAGGAATGGATCCGCGACCCAGCCAGCCCGTTTTTGCAGTCGGCCTATCACGATGTTCCTTGGGACAGGCCAGAATTGATTCGTGCCTGTGTAAGCGCGCGCCGCAAACAACGCGCTTGGTACTCCCAACAGAGCCGGCTTCAGGAGTTTTCGATGGCTCGCGCCCCTCGACGATGACTGCTCCATTGAAAAATCGTGATATGTCCCGAGCTTCCGTTGAGCCACTGGCGCGGCCCACCGTCGGTTCGCCTGCTAACCACCCGCATCGTCTGATCCACGGACCGCTCCACACGCGTGCGAAGAAGTCGCTTCGCGTCATGAAATTTGGCGGCACGTCGGTCGCGGACGCTTCTTGCATCACGAAAGTCGCTCATATCGTTCGGGATTCTTTGCGTGAGAGCTCTATCATAGTAGTTGTTTCCGCAATGAGCGAGGTGACCAGCAAACTGGTCGAGGCGGCCGCCCAATCGGAGTCAGGAAACAGCGGCCGGGTCGCCACGATATTTGAAGAACTGCGCGAGCGGCACGCCTCAGTGGCAAGCGCGCTAGTGCGTTCGGCCCAGAAGCGGCAGCGTCTCTGCCGCAAGATGCACGCACTCGTGCAAACAGCCGGCGTCCTCTGCGAGGACGTCCTGCTCCGAGGCGCCTTGACGCTGCGTGCGCGTGATTCGATTACAGCTCTGGGCGAGCGCCTTGCGGTTCTTCTCGTCGCGGCCGCGCTCGCAGAACAGGAAGTGGCGAGCGAGGCGATCGAAACGACTGAACTAATCGTAACTGATGCCTGCCACGGGGCCGCGGAACCCCTCATGGATCTGACGCGAGAGCGTTGTGAAGCGCGTCTGCGTCCTCTATTGTTGCAGGGCATTGTCCCGGTGGTCACCGGATTCATCGGCGCGACGGTGGAAGGAGTCCTCACAACTCTTGGACGCAACAGCTCGGACTACTCCGGCACGATTCTGGGTGCAGCTCTTGATGCGGACGACGTCACATTGTGGACGGATGTAGACGGCATTCTGACTGCTGATCCTAAGATCGCGCCGGATGCGCGCTCTATACCCCAGATGTCATATCAGGAGGCGTGCGCTCTCGCGGAGATGGGCGCCAAGGTTCTGCATCCGAAAGCGCTTCGCCCCATCATACAGCGCGGCATTCCCCTTATGATTCGCAACACATTCGCTCCAGATCGCCCGGGCACGAAGATTACCGCGAGCGGCCCGCGCAGCCACACTCGCAAGTAAAAATCGCTCGCATCAGATCCGCGTCAGTTGCGCGCGCGAAAGGCTCCACCATCCGGCCCTACCACCGCCCTGGACGCTACCGACAGCGTCGAAACTTGCCGTCGTGAGAGTCAGGTGAGGATTGTGTTTCGCTTCGGCAACACCTGCAAAGCACTCCAAGTGATTCCGACCCGCGACGGTGCGCCGTCGCGATCCTGCTCAATACAATTTCGCAAGTAGAGCGCGGGCCGCTTTCCAAGCGTATAGCCTGACACCGAGAAAAGTTCCAAGAGTATTGGTGATTAAGTCCGTCGTGCCCGAATCTCGGGTTGGTAGGTAGGACTGCAAGACTTCGATCGTCAGACTGACGGCCAGTCCCAAGACAACCGTGATCAAGCGGGGATGTTTGATCGGTCGCACCGATGACCAATAGGCACAGAAGAAGAAGCCCAGAGGAATGAAGCCAATGATGTTCACAAGAATGTCCTTCCAATAACTCACACTCGGCTTGAACTCCTTCCAGAACGGTTCCAGGAACTCCTGATGCAAGACTGTGAAGCGTTTTGGAATATACAAGTCGATTCCAAGGCGGACATCGTTATGAACGACGCTCCCGGCGCGTTCATCGAATAGGTACACCCCGATCGCGTGTTCGTTTCCCGAGAGCCCTGGCCGTCCTTGTGTCGTCCAAGTCTGATAGTGCCGAAGGACTTCTTCCGCGGTGAGCTCCTGCTGGTAAAGCGCAAGCCCCTTGAGCTGGCCGGACCAGTTGCTCTTGCCCGCCGGTGACGTGCCGATTACCAATTTGCCGGCACATTCCTTGCCGATCCGAATCCCCGGGAACGACCGCACGAGGTTGCCATCAACGTACATCGAGCTCCGGTCCGCGCCTGACGTTATGGTGATAAATACCGCTTCGATCCGCAGGAAAACACCGTCAATGCCGATTATCTGAGTTTGGTTTTGGTCCGCACGGGATTGGCGGCTCAGTATGAGGAGCGCACGATACTGCTGCAATAAGAACTGCAGAGGATTTTCCGGCGTGTAGAACGCGAGCAGCGTGCTTGAAGCGCTCGTACTCCCAGGTTGCAACCAGAGCTCGAGACTACAGGAAGGTTCACCTTGCGCATCTGCCACCGCAAATGCGCCGGAACTCCAGATGGTTCCATGCCGGCCAAGACGAACGCCATTCTCGTTTCCCAGCCACGTCACCGCGTTCCGGGGTCGCTCGAACGGCACGAGCCCAGCCACCAAAATGCCCAGCAAAACCGATATACAGATTAGGCCCGGTATTCTTGCCCGAATCATTTTCCTCGTTGCTTATGACGTTGCCGGTCGAAAACTAGCATCTGGATTGATAGATTACAAGCCGGGTCGCGTGAAAGTGATCATCGCGAGCCGCCAAGCTTTCGCGATAGGAAGGCGCCCAGCCGAATGCAGTTCCGCGCCACAAAGGTTCAACTTGTAGCAAACTAGGGACTGTAATTTTCTTCTGACCCCGGTCGTATATTACTCGGCGGACCCTCTGACCTGTGCGCTGAAACTCGCCTGCGGATGCTCCAAAACACCGACTACGAACGGACGCGAAGGCGTCCGGATAAACTGCAAACAGTGGAACAGCGAGCACGGCGATCGTCGGTTGTGGCGTCGTGGGGCGCGCGATCGCTCGGACCCTTCGGCCCGTTGGACGGACGTCTTCGTTCGCAAAGCGCTGCCAAAATGGGGAGGCGCGGCTCGATTGAGGCGTTTCGCTGTTCAGTTCGAGGGGATCGTTACGGAGACTTCGTTCGAATCCGCACTCTGGATGTTGCTGGAATCCACCGCAGTCACATAGTAATAGTAAACTTGACCGTTCGAAACTGTGCCATCTGAGTAAGACGGATTCGCCTCCGGCGAGGAATTCAGCTGCGCATACGGGCCGCTCGGTTTCGAACTGCGATACACGAAGTACCCTTTCACGGTCGAGCGACTGGGCTCCCAAGTGAGCGCCACCTTGTGCTCCCCGGTAACGGCAGCGGCAACTCCAGTCCCGTACAGACCGATCTTGATCGGCAAGTCCGCCGCGTTACTTGTGATCGTCAGCGTTCCGGTAAGACTGCCTGCCGCCCTGGGGTCGAAATCGACAGTATAAGTTGTAGATTGGGTGGGATCCAGGTCGACACCCGCTGCTGACGTTCCCAGCACGAATCCGCTACCGCTGATCGTCACGTTCGAGATGATGGCTTTCGTGTTTCCCGTGCTCGTTACCGTCAGCTGATTCGTACGCGAGGAGCCAAGCGTCACATCTCCAAAACTCAAGCTCCTAGCGCTCGGCGTAAGTTGAACCTTAGCGGCGGCGGCGGTCGCGCTCAAGTCAATGATCGTCGGCGAACCCACTGCATTGCTGGTAACCGTAATCTTGCCGGAAATGCTGCCTGCGCCGGTGGGTTTGTATGCCGCTGTGACCGTCGCACTGGTGCCCGGCGCCAGACCAACCGGAAGCGTAACCCCCGAAACCACAACGCCTGAAACGGAAGGCGTGATGCTGGAAATCTTCACTTCCGAAGTGCCTATGTTTTCCAGGCGAATCGTCTGAGTCGTGTCGCTGCCTACCGCGACGTTCCCGAAGCCAATAGACGCGGGCGTGGCCGCT
Source organism: Acidobacteriota bacterium (assembly GCA_013289695.1). Taxonomy (GTDB): domain Bacteria; phylum Acidobacteriota; class Terriglobia; order Acidiferrales; family UBA7541; genus Palsa-295. The sequence goes on along the minus strand of JABCZK010000054.1, from coordinate 17,332 downwards.
AACGTCGAAAGGGTTGCCGTAGCATGAATACCGACCACCACGCTCGGATCGGTTGCGTTGCTGATGATTGACAAATTTCCTGTCAGCGTTCCTGCGGAAGTGGGCTTGTACGTAACTGTTAATTTCGTCGTTTCCCCGCTAGCCAATTTCATTGGCGCCGTCATTCCCGAAACGCTGACTCCCGTTCCCGAAAACGCCACTTTAGAAATGGTAGCCGCTTCGCTGCCGGTATTTGCCAATTGAACTGTCTGAGTCGCTTCGCTTCCGACCGCCACACTTCCGAAAGCGATTGAATCGGGGGTAGCAGTGAGCGCCCCAGCAGTTGCGCCCGAACCGCTAAGGGCAACGAGCGAAGGCGAACCATCGGCGTTACTGGTGATCTTGATCGTTCCGGAGTCTGCGTTTCCGGCACTTGGCTTAAAGACAGCAGAAATGGATGCGCTTTGGCCGGCGCCGAGTGAGATTGGCAGGTGAGGACCGGAAGCAGTGAAGCCTGTGCCTGCTACCGAAATCCCCGAAACTGTCAACATATCGATTCCAGTATTCGTCAGCGTCACGGTCTTGGTTGCGCTCTGACCGACTGCCAAGTTTCCAAAGCTTACAGAGCTGGGCGATATCTCAATCGTTGCACCAGTGACACCAGAAGTCGTTCCCTTACTAGCGACGCCGGCGCAGCCAGACGTCACCAGGATCACGAGCAGAGCTACAGCTCCAGAAATCGCGCGAAGGATGGATTCAAGAGCAGGTCGCTGTGAACGAATTGCATCGTTCACACGAACTCCCTTCCGGATGGGTACACGAGTCATCACCACGCGCATTGTCCGACGGGGCAGATTGACGGCACTACTGGTCGGGGGTACACACTTGGGACAGGGGCATTACCCTGTCCGGTAGGACAGTCTTCGCTTGTAGTTTCGGGGCGACCCGGCCGTTTGGCCAGCCGATCGCTCCGAACGCCTCATAACCTCAGGCTTACTGCGCTTCCCGAATCCGCATCCACCAGACTCCGTTTAAGGAATAATGGCAGTCGCCTGATTCGAATCCACGCTTTCGACGTTGCTCGAGTCAACCGAGGTGACCACGTAGTAGTAGGTTGCTCCACTCGCGACAGTGGAATCCGCGTAGTCCACCACCGTGACCAGTGAGGGGTTCAGCTTCGTCGAGTATGGCCCGTTCGCAGTGGTGCCACGATATACGTTGTAGCCGCTCACCGTGGACGTGCTTGCGGTCCACGACAATGCCACCGAGTGCGAACTGGCCGACACACCAGTGCCCGAAACCGTGATTGTGGATGGTGAGTTCGTCGCGTTGCTCGCAATACTCACGCTTCCGCTCACCAACCCCGCAGCCGTCGGGGCGAATTGAGCCGTCACCGTAACGGACTGACTCGGCGTCAGTGTTTCGCCGGAGCTTAGGCCACTAGCGCTGATTCCCGCTCCCGATAAATTCACGCTTGAAATCAGTACGTTTGAGTTTCCGTTATTCGTCAGCGTCGTGCTCAACGAGCTGCTGTTTCCCACGTTGACGTTTCCAAAGTTGAGGGCGGAGGTACTAAGTCCGAGCAGGCGAGTCGCAGCGACCCCAGTTCCGCTGAGAGGAATGGAAAGCGGTGAATTTGGTGCATTGCTCACCAGGGTTATATCTCCAGTGACGCTTCCTGCCGAGCTCGGTCCAAAGACCGCGTTGAACGTCGCGGCTTTACCTGCCGCGATGGTCACAGGCGCCGTAATCCCCGTGGTGCTGAAGCCGACTCCAGTAACCGTGACCGAAGAGATCGTTACCGTCGCGCTCCCATTATTCGTGAGACTGACAGTCTGCGAATTGCTCGTGCCCGTCGTTACGCTGCTGAACGCTGCGCTGGACGGCGTGGCGTTCAATTGCGCCTGCATCCCGGTCCCGCTCAACGCGATCGCTGCCGGCGAGCCCGGAGCATTGCTAACAATTGAAATGCTGCCCGTCGCCGCTCCCGCAGAGGTCGGCGTAAAGATTGCGGAAAACGACGCGCTGCCGCCGGCATCGATCGTCATCGGCATGCTTATGCCCCTCATGCTGAATCCAGCGCCCAAGGGTGACGCCGCGGTCACCGTCAACGTAGCAGTCCCAGCGTTAGTCAGCGTCACCGTCTGCGTTCCGCTGCTCCCGACGGACACGCTGCCAAAGGCGACGCTCGCAGGATTGATAGTTAGTTGAGTTTGCGTGGAAGATCCCGATCCGGACAAGGCGATCGCCAACGGGGAATTGGAAGCATCACTTACAATCGTCAAGCTGCCGCTTACCGCTCCCGCCGATGTCGGAGCAAACTGAATCTGTATCGTGCTGGCCTGGCCCACCGCGATCGTCCCGGAAGGATTTCCGCCGATCACCGTGAAACCGGCGCCCGTCAAGGTCGCCGCAGAAATGGTCGCCGTCCCCAACCCTGTATTGGTCACGGTCAAGCTTTGCGTCGCGGTTTTCCCAACTGCGATGCTGCCGAAGCTCAGGCTCGTCACGCTCGGCGAAAGCACTCCTACACCGGGATTGGAAGGCTGCGTTTTCGTCGCGCTGGTGTAGCCCGCGCAACTCGAAAGCCCCGCAATCGCCAGGATCATCGCTAGGGTGGTTATCAGCACGAACGGCGTGGCTGAACGGCGTACTGCGGCTCCGTCCTGCGAAATTGATGCAGGCGTGCCATTTACGTGCGCTTGCGTGTGGGCTCTCATGTCACGTTCAGTGTAGGGAGCGACGCAGAGGCGCAACTACTGGTCAGAGGAACCGAGTTGGTTCAAGGTCCTTCGCCTGTTCAGCCGGGCCATCGCGCACCTGACCTTCACGCCCGTACAGGTCCGCGTAGTTGTTTATTGGCAGACACTTACGCAGGTGCTTTGCTTGGGGTCAGCTGGCCGTCGAGAAACTGCTCGCGAAGGGGGTGACGCGGTCGAGCGAACGAAAGGAAGCGAAAGCGTCGTGTGCTAGACTTTAGAGCGATTTTTTTTAAGGAGTCCGCTTACTAGCGCGATGCAGAATCAACAGCTTCCTCTGGCTGCCAAAACTTTTGGGTGCGAATGGTCAAACCGAATTCTCGTTCTCGCGACGGTCGGAATCCTGTTTCTCACTCTCTATCCGTTTCGCTTTGATTTCCATGCGGGCCCGCCTGGCAGCGTTTTTCCCCTCTTTCTGGGGAAAAGCCTGAAGCCCGCGGGCTTTCTCGATGGTTTTCTGAATGTTTTGCTATTTGTTCCCTTCGGTTTTGGACTTGCGGAGAAGTTTCGTGAGCATGGAAAATCACGCGCCTTCACGCTCGGGTTGGTCCTGGCTGTTGGCGCGCTCCTTTCGTATTGCATCGAACTGCTTCAGATCTACATTCCTCAGCGCGATTCGGGATGGGAAGACGTCCTTACCAACTCATCGGGTTCTGTGGTAGGTTTCGTTTTTTACGAGCTGCTCGGACGCTTCGCGCTGCGCTGCCTCTCGAGCTGTGAAAATTTCCTGGAAGCCCTGCTGACGCCGTGGCGCGCCTCCGTTCTCCTGCTCATCTATTTCACCATATGGTTCGGAGCTTCTTCTCTGCTGCAACGAAATACGCGCTTGAGAAATTGGCGCGCGGACGCTTTGCTCGTCGTGGGCAACGATGCCTCGGGGAAATTTCCGTGGAAGGGCACAGTCAACGCCGTGCAACTTTGGGATCTCGCGCTCCGCAAGGAAGTGGCGCAGCAGTTATCCGCCGGCCAACCCGTGGATACAGGCAATCCCGGTATGCTCGTGGATTATGATTTCTCCGCCGGACCGCCCTTTCGCAATCAAAGGCAGATTTCTTCCGAACTCGCGTGGGCGCCCCGCGCTCCCATCACTGCAGATTCCGGCCTGCTGGTTTTGGACGGTGCTTCGTGGCTTACCACCGGGGTCGTCGTGCCGGACCTTATTGCCAATCTGCCGAAGACCAACCAATTCTCTGTGCGAGTGCAGTGCACGCCCGCGCAGGTTGGCGGAAGCGAAGGCAGAATCATATCTATCTCACAACCCTCGGGTTTCGCTGATCTCACTCTCCACCAGGTAGATGCCAACCTCGTCCTCTGGTTTCGCAATCCGCTCTCGGCAAACCACGCAATCTTGGGCTGGAGTTTCCCTGGAGTATTTGCCGTCGGCCGTACTCGCGACATCCTCTACACATACGATGGCTCGAATCTATCGCTCTTCATTGACGGCAAACAGGAGCCTCTAACCTACCGGCTCGGCCCGGGAACCGCTTTGGCAAAATCACTGCGTAGAGTGAAACCCGGTGAACTCGAAGGGTACAACTATATCTACTACATCCTGGTTTTTTGTCTTCCCGGTGCGATTCTAGGTATGGCTGCAATACATTTGGTTCCCCCAAGGGTTGTGGCCTGCCTCTGGCTGGCCTGCGGATTCGTCATACCCGCCATCCTCCTGGAGTGGATTCTGGTCTCAACCAGTGGTCGTTCGTTTTCCTTCGAGTATCTCGGACTGTCTGTGCTTCTCGCGGCCGGTAGCTTCCTCTGGATCAATAGCGACCGTTGGACCCAAGTCCGACGAGCGAGCGAGAAAGCCACCTCGATCCAGACCATTATTTCTCGCGGTAATGGCTTCCCCCAATAGTTTAATTGCGATTCGATCTGTTTCCGGCAATAATCAGAAACTCGGACGGCACGAACAGGAAACTAGATGAGAGCGCGGAAACCGAGGTAAATTTGAACGTTGTTGGCGTCGCGGACAGCACCGTCAACCGCTCGGGACCACGCGGCGCCGCGCACCCTTACCTGACCCGATGAAAATTCTCGTCACCGGCGGCGCGGGTTTCATCGGATCGAATTTCATCTCGCACGTCCTGGGCCTGTCCCAGGACTATGCCGTCGTCAACTTCGATAAATTGACCTATGCCGGAAACCTCGCAAACTTGGATTCCATCGCGAACCATCCGCGCTACACCTTTATCAAGGGCGATATTTGCAATCCTGCTGCTGTCGAACCGGCCATGGCCGGGTGCCAGGCGGTCGTTCATTTCGCCGCTGAGTCTCATGTGGACCGCAGCATCTACGAGCCCGCGCCCGCGATGGAAACAAATGTTACCGGCACGTTCGTCCTTCTGCAGGTCGCGCGCAAGCTCCATATCAAGAAATTAGTGCACATCTCATCCGATGAAGTCTATGGCGACCTGCCGCCCGGCGCGTTTGCCGACGAAAACTCACCGCTGCGGCCCAGCAGCCCCTACTCCGCCTCCAAAGCCAGCTCGGACCTGATTGTCGGGTCCTACGTTCGCACCTTCGACTTCCCGGCCGTAATCACGCGCGCTTCCAACAACTACGGCCCTTTCCAGTTTCCGGAGAAATTTCTACCTCTCCTGATTAGCAACGCGCTCGACGATAAGCCTCTGCCCATTTACGGCGATGGCAAGCAAGAACGCAATTGGCTGCACGTGACAGATCATTGCCGCGGAATTCTGGCGGTTCTCGAGCGCGGAAGAATCGGCGAGGTTTACAACATCGGCGGGCAGGATGTGGTCGAAAATCTCAGCATGGCGCGCCGTTTGCTCCGCGCCACCGGCAAAACAGAATCGCTAATTTCCTATGTGCAAGACCGTCCCGGCCACGACCGCCGCTACGCGTTAACTTGCGAAAAGATGGAGCGGGAACTCGGCTGGAAGCCTGCCATCTCTTTGGAAGAGGGTTTGCGCCAAACGATTGAGTGGTATCGCGCCAACACCAAATGGATGGCGGCCGTGCGCGGCGGCGAGTACCTGGCGTACTACCAGAAACATTACGCGAATCGCGACCGCTCTCGCCACGCGATCAAGGAGTCCGGAGGAGGGTTTCCCTCTTAGCTCGTTCCCGGCACTCGCCAATCGCTACAGCCCGCAAACGAACTCTGAGGAAGCTATCTTCTTTTTATGCGGTGAGAATGCGTCCAGGGAAGCGCACGCTGCGCGAACCATTCGCGATCGCCAGCGCCGGCTCGTGCATGGCTTGCTCGGGGAGCAAATTTCGGCTTCCCTTATTGACCTGCGCCGGAGTCCTCGCCTCGTTTTCCAGCAGCATCGGTCGCATGAAGCCGGCGGCTCTGCGTGCCAATTCGGCGCGCGTTTCCACGCCAAATTTGCTCAGCAACGAAGACACGTGGAATTTCACGGTGCGCACGGTGATATTCAGCCGCGACGCAATTTCCTTGTTCGCACGGTTGCTCACCACCGCATCCAACACTTCTCTCTGCCGCGCGCTCAAAGACGTGGGGCAAGCGATCGCGCGCCCCTCTTTCAGTAGTTCCTCGGTCCGCGATATCAGTCGCGCCACCAGGGACTGCTCGGCAGGCACCAGCACTTGAAACTCCGCGGGATTCTGCCCGCGCACAAGGCATTGCATCGCCAGCAGCCCCGCGATGCGCTCGACGGTGCACTCCAAATCTCCGCCGCCCGTAGCACGAAACTGCGCCGTCCCACTGGAAGATTCGCAAAAGAGGAATAGGTTGGGGTGGTTCGCTTCTTGTTTTTTTTCGTGGGGAACGAGTTTTGGAAAAACGCGAACTTTCTTCAAATCGAGCCTTCCGTCTGCTTGCCCAGGACTGCATGCGGCAAAGCCTTAGGATTTAAGAGCCATTTTGCAATTTTGCGTTGTCCAGCGGTAAGTCCACATCTCGTTTTGCACGAGTTCCTTACAGAAACCGGTTTGCACCGATAAAGTTCAATTCCCCAAATTTCCCCATTTGGAAAACGACGGTCATTCTCAAACCCGGCACTTGGCCGTGGCAGGCTCTATGCCAAACAGGAACTTAATTAAGTGACCCAAAATGAGAAAGATGCGCGATCCAGCCCATCCTGCTCTGCGTGTTTCATAGGTAGAATCTTCTCGCCTGCTGCAAATTCTTCCGTGGGCACAAGTTATCCACACGTCCTGCACAACGCAAATCTCCCGCGCCGTGCTCAACCCCGATCCTTCGGCCCATCATGAATCCGTTTACGGAAATTGCTTTCAGGTTACACTCCTCTCTATAGTCTCACGGCGGAAATTCTCATCTGGGAGTTGGAGCCTTGCGCATACCCCTCAAACCTTTGATCATCGTCCCAACTCTGATGCTCCTCGCAGTCACTGCCGCCGCCCAAATCCCTCCCATCAAGCCCGCCCCGCTATCCCAGCAGCTGCCGCAAGGCTCCGGGGCCTGCTCGGTGCAGAAATCCTGCGCGGAGCTAGCTCCCACCATGATTCAGTCCGCCCTCGGTCCCTCCCCGCTGGAAGAAAATCTCCGCTACTTGACTGACACCATCGGCGGCCGCGTCACCGGCACGCCTTCGGCCGACCGGGCCGCTGACTGGGCCGTACAAGCCTTTCGTCACGCGGGCGTTGACGAGGTGCATACCGAGAAATTCACCATCCCCGTTGGCTGGTCTGAAGGTCACACGCATCTGGAAATTCTCTCTCCCGCACCATTTCCGGTTCGCCTGGTATCGATTGGCTGGTCGCCGGCCACTCCCGAAGGCGGCATCACGGCAGACCTCGTGGACGCCGGCATGGGCGATGATGCCGGCTTCGCCAAAGCGGGCACCACCGCGAAAGACGCGATCGTCCTGATCCACTCGAATTTTCTGGTCACCTGGGACGATCTCAGCAACGAATACACAATCGGTCCTGCCATCATTGACCGCGCGCTGAAAGCTGGCGCCGTGGCCGTCCTGTGGATGTCGTCACGCCCCAATCTGCTTCTGTATCGCCACACGCTCGCCGTCAATGGCGAACTGGAAAAATTACCCCAAGCCGTTGTAGCCAGAGAGGACGCCGAACGCATGGCGCGTTTCCTGGCAGCCGGACAAAACGTGCGCGTGCATTTCGAAATGCCGAACCGCGTGACCGGCCCCGTGGATTCCGAAAACGTCGTCGCGGAAATTCGCGGCCGCGAGAAGCCGGATGAATTCGTGGTCCTCGGCGGGCACTTGGATTCCTGGGACCTCGGCGCCGGCGCGCTCGATAACGGCTGCAACGTCGCGATGGTGATAGACGCTGCCCGCGTGATTCACGCCTCCGGCACCATCCCGCGCCGCTCGATCCGCTTCATCCTTTTTACCGGCGAAGAGCAAGGCCTGCTCGGCTCGGCGGCCTACGTCCACACACACCGCGCCGAACTGGACAACATGGTCGCCGCAATCATTTTTGATTCAGGAATCGGCAAAGTGACGGGCTACGCGCTGGGCGGCCGCAAAGATATCGCCGCGCCCGTTCGCGCGGCGCTCGAGCCTGTCGCCTCCCTAGGCGTGAAGGATTTCACCCTGGACGCCGGAATGGATACCGACAACTTCGATTTCCTCATCGAAGGCGTCCCCACCCTGGTCGCCAATCAGGACCCCGCGAATTACATGCTGAACTATCACGCCGCGTCCGACACATTCGACAAAGTTGACATCGCCGAACTGAAGCGCCACGCCGGAATCGCCGCCGTTACCGCATTTGCCTTGGCCGACGCCGCGCAGCGCATCGGTCCGCGCCAATCTCGCGCCGAAACCGAGCAATTGCTGCAGGAGACCGGCCTCGCGAAAGAAATGAAAGAAGCCGGCTTCTGGCCGCTCTGGGAAAAAGGCGTCCGCGGTCGCGCACCCTTGCCCTGAGACTCCGTGAGCCTATTTGCTCCTGCCCGCAGCCTTCAAAACATCAATCATTGGCAGCGCGCCACCCTGCCCACTGCCCATATACACCTCGGGCAGATGGCCGTCCCAATGTTGTTGCATCATTTCGATCGTTCTTAGCTGCAGCAACTCCGGCGTGATCTGCTGTTTTTGCACTTCCAACGCTTTTGCTTCAGCCTGGGCCTGCGCCACTTTCTGTTCCGCTTCAATCTTGATCCGCGTTAAATCGTTTTCAGCTTTGAGCGCGTTCTGCTGCGCCGTTACCTTGGCCTCGATCGCTCGATTATATTCTTCTGAAAAATTGAAATCGGTTATGCTCACTGCGTCCACATCGATGTGGTGCGCCGCCAGCCGGTCCCGCACGTATTGTTCAATGCCATTGCGCACCGTCGCGCGCTGCGCGATAAGTTGCTCCGCATCGTACTGCGCCGTTTGCGCTTTGATAGCTTCCTGAATCGCGGGTTTCACCACCCGATCGACTGCATCGTCATTCAACTTAGCCCATATATCCGTCACGCAGCACGGGTCTTGAAAGTAGGCAAGCGTCACCTGCGTGTGCACCACTTGCAAATCGTGGCTGGATGCCTGCGAATCTAGTTTCTCCACTTGCACCTGCACCGAAATCGGCCTCACCGTTTCCAGAAATGGCATGATCAGGTGCGGGCCAGGCTCGAGCGTGCGTCCCGTGACCGCGCCGAAGCGCAGCACCACTCCGCGATAACCGGAATCGACCGTCGTGAATGACATCCAGAAAATGAAAATCAGCACCGCCGCGATGAAAAACGGAATGCCGTGCGTCAGGCTGGCGGTAATCTGGCCGTCACCGCGCGCGGCTTTAGTGGCCACAAATATTCGCCATGCTCCCAATAGGCAAATCACAACAAATACGAAAAACAACAATCCGCCCATTTGTTTTTCTCCTTTAACGATTCGGTTACTTTCGCAGTCCGCTAGCTAATACGTCATCCCAGTTAGAAACGCAACTTCCTTGCGTCCCGCCCGCTTGGTAGTGTGCAAGCTGCAGCAAGCATCGCGTATACTATGCGGAAGAACATGACTGCCAGCCCGCGTTCAATCGTTCGGGATAGCTCTGCGGCGGCGCCGCAATCCAGGCCTCGCCGGATCCTGGCGATCGACTACGGCCGCAAGCGAATCGGACTCGCCCTGTCCGACGAATTGCAGCTCACGGCGCAGCCGCTTCTGGTCCTGAAGCGCGTGAATCGCCGCGACGATCTCCGCCGCCTCCGCGATGTTTGCAGAACACAGGGCGTCGCGCGTATCCTCGTGGGCCACCCCCTGCACATCAGCGGCGAGACGGGTGAAATGGCGGAGGAAGCCGCGCGTTTTGCTGCGCGCTTGCGCAAGGAGTTAGGAATCGAAGTGGATCTGCTGGACGAGCGGCTCACCAGTTGGGAGGCGGCGCAGATGATGGCTGAAACCGCGTCCTCCAGTCGGCGAAGAGCATCGTCCCTCGACGACGTCGCCGCCGCCATTTTCCTGCGCGAGTATCTCGAACACAATCGTGGCCGCCTGGAACCTGCTGCGGGCGAGAAGGAATAACCGGCGATGCGACGGCTCGGCCTCCTGGCTCTTCTTGTGATCGCTGCAATCGGCGCGGGCGCCGGCTGGCTCGATTCGCAAATCAGCCGCCCCTATCGCGGCCGCCGCCCCGAGAAAGTCTTCGTGGATATCCCCCACGGCAAATCGCGCTGGGGAATTGCGCGAATTCTTCGCCAGAACGACGTGATCCGCGACCGCTTGGCCTTCGCGCTCTTCAGCTTCTGGCACTTCCGCACGCCGATGGAAGCAGGCGAATATTATTTCGACCACCCCGTCACTTCGCGCGAGGTTTTCTGGCAGCTCGCCCAAGGCAGAATTTTTGTGCACACTGTCACCATCCCCGAAGGCTGGACGATGTTCGATATCGCCGCCGAGCTCGACCGCGAAGGCGTCTGCACCCGCGCAGGCTTCCTCGACGCCGCAAAAGATACCACTCTAATCTCGGACCTGGCGCCGCAAGCGCAGAACCTCGAGGGTTTTCTGTTTCCTTCCACGTATGAATTCACGCACCACACCACCTGCGAACAGGCTGCCAAACGCATGGTCCAGAATTTCCGCGCCGTCTGGGAATCTCTGAACCCCTCCGGCGCCACGAATCTTCCCTCTGGGCTCACAGCTGACCAGGTCGTCACTCTCGCGTCCCTGGTGGAGCGCGAAACGCCGCGCCGGGAAGAGCGGCCCCTGGTCGCCGGCGTGTTTTACAATCGCATCAAGCGCGGTGGCCCTTTGCAGTGCGATCCCACCGTCGCATACGCTTTGGAACTCGCTGGTCATCCGGTAAAAGTCGTGCACTCTAAGGATCTGCAGGTCGCTTCGCCGTACAACACCTACAGATATCCTGGTTTACCTCCCGGGCCGATCGCCAATCCCGGAGAAGCGTCGCTGCGCGCTGCCCTGGCTCCCGCCACGACCGATTATCTCTACTTTGTCGCTAACGACAACGGCGGACATTTTTTCAGCAAGACGCTCGCCGAGCACAATCGCAACGTCGCGCGCTATCGCAGCCTGCTTTCCCGCGATGCGCCGCCGGTAGCCGAACAGAAGCAACCAACGCATCGAGGACCGTCGTGAGTCAGGCTCGTTCAGACGCGCATCACGAAGGCGGATCACCCACCAAGAAGGCCTTGATCCTCGAAGTGGCGGAGGCCCTTGGCAAACCGCGCTACACCCCCGCGGAAATCGAACAGATTCGCCGTCAGTTGATCGCTCACCTCGGCGCGCCGGGAAAAACTTCGCCTGACTATATCGTCAGCGTGCTCGAAGAAGCGGGGCTGCGCGTGGTATGGTCCACGCGCTCGGACACCGATGGCCGTTACGAGGAAGAATTCACCGACCTGCTGCATTTCTCTACGCTCGAAGAAGCCGAAATGTGCCTGGTGCGCCTCGATGAACTCCTGCGGAAGTTCCTGCTGGAACGCGAGCAAGCCGCCGCCGAACGCGTCCGCGAAGTCGCCCGCCTCGGCCGCCGCCGCGCCGAAATGATTTCGCGCAACCACAAAGTGGATCCCAACAAGCGCGCCCAAAAAGAAGAAATCGCTCACTGGTTCGCGATCTGGCTGGAAACCCCCGACGCATTCTTCGATTGGCTCGAAGTTCGTAAACAATCTCCGGAGTTCAAGAATAAATTCCCCCTGTCCGGGCTTGACGCAGATGAACCCGGCCCCGCGGAAGAATAAATCCGTGTACCTCCTTGAAATCGAACCGCTCGATCTGGGCGCTGACGTCCGCGCCATGGGCCTGGAGCTCACTGAAGCTGACGAGAACCGCGAGCCCATCCGTGGCGCCGACGCGGCCAGAATTTGGTCGCGCGTGCTGCGCGCCGTCGCCTCTGCTGAAAGCTGGGCGCTCGATTTCTTCAGCCATCTCGATCGTCTGCGGGATTATTTGCAGCGCCATCAGATCCCTTACCGCGAAGCCACCAAACACACTCTGGTCGTCCCGGCGCCCGAGCTTGCCATCCTCGAACCTTTACTCGATCGTTTTCAGGGTGAGACCTTTGGCGCACGCGTCGGACGCCGGCTCGCGGAAGGCGATGCAACTCTCGAAGGCGAACTTGCGCGGCGCGGCGTGGACGCCTACCACACCGCGTTCTCGAACTACGTCTTCTGTGCCATCTGCAATTTCGAAGATGGCTCTCTGATTCTTCTCAGCGAGAAACTTTGGGCCAGCGAAGTCATTCGTCGCATTCGTCCGGCGCTCGAGGGCCACGACGTTGAAATTCGCTTGGCCTCTTAAGGCCTCGCCTCCCTATTGGTTAGTGCGCCACTCTAGGCCTTCCGTACTATTTCCATAATCAGTGGTCCTAGTACACTGATTACGAGTCTAACCGTATGGCAGCTGTCTCTCGCGAGTTGAGCATGCAGAGCGAACCAACGATCCCTAACGCTCGCGCCTTCGTTCGCAGCCTCAATGTGCTGCTTAAGTACGCTCGGCTCTATGGTTTAGAGCATTCCCGCTCCGCCGGTCAATTCGATTCCGCCTGGGCGGAACTTCGGGCAGCCGTCGATGCCGCCGGTCCAGGTGGCCTGCTTCTGGGGGCCTCTGGTTCCCAACTCCTCCTCGATGGCGTTCCCTTGGAATCCAGTCCCGCCGAACGTAGTTTCGCTGATTTCCTCAACGCCTCCGGGGTAGCCAGCATCGGTTTTCTCCCTCGCGTTGAGCGCGAAGAGTTCTCCAATCTGGTGAAGTGCTTCATGGAAACGGGCCCGAAGGCCGGAACCCTTTCCGACCGCCTCGCCGTCCATTTCGCGAATCGCAGCCATTCCGGCATCCGCGTCAATGAAATTCGCTTCGTCGCGGAAGACTCTGGCTTTTCCGACGCGCGTCTGGCCGCCAAACTCACCGCGAAGACTCTCGGCGCCGATGCCGACCGCATCCAGGAATGGTTCCGCAGCCCCGAAAAAATGATCCAGCTGATCGCCGCGGCTGAAGGCGAGCATGGTGGCCCAGGCGTGCCCGGAACCGGAGGCGGCGGCGGAACAGGAATCGGCCCGTTCTACGCGGGAGGAACTGGCACAGGCACCGGCACAGGTTCTGGTACAGAGACTGCGACAGGTTTTGGGTCGGGAAACTTCGGCATCGCAGGACTCGGCTTCGGCACTGGCGCCGGCACTGGCGGAGGCGGCGTCACCGGCTTGGCTGGCGGAATCGGCCAGCTCGAGGAAGCAGAGCTCCACAGCTTGCTCCGGCTGCTCGCCCAATTCGGCGAAGCGCAAACCGCCAAGAGTCCGCAACTCGACCGCTCGACCTGGAAGCAAAAGCTCTCGGCCCTGCCGCAAAATGCGCAAGTAACCTTGCAGCAAGCCCTGGCAACCGTCGCCGCGCAGTCGCCCAACGCGAAAATGGACGAGAGCACGATGCTGCGCCTCGCCGAAGATCTCGCCATCCGTTTCGCCATTGACCGCTTCCAACGCGGAGAAGTGAAGGTTAATGCGGTTCGCCAGATGCTGGACCGCATGGCCAGCGAACTCACCACCCTTCGCAAATTACTGAAATCACGCGAAGAAAAAATGACCCACGCCGGAATGTCCGTCGAATCGCATGCGGACGTTCTCGATCGCCAGTTCTGGGCCGCCGTTCCGGACTCCGGCAAGAAAACCGTGCTGATGTCTCCCGAAGCTTGGTGCATTCCACCGCGCAACGTTCAGCAATACGTCGAAGAACTCATGGGCCGCGGGGAATCGGACGCCGCCGGAGACATCCTGCTGCACTACGCATCCTGCGTCGGCAATTCCGACGCCGAGGCGCGCAAGAAAGCCGCGATCGGTTTGGGACAACTCGCCGAGCTCTACAGCAAAGCCGCCAGTCAGCGCTTGCAAGACACTCTCGCCAAGATAGGCTTGGCCATGGCCGCCGAGAAAGACACCGAACTGCAAACGCTTCTCAGCGCCGCCTTTGTCCGCCTCAGCCAGGAATCCGCCGCGCGCCGCTACTATCGCGCCGTGCAACAGGCCCTCGATTCGCTCGCGGATCTGGAAAGCTCGCGCCCCAGTTGGGTGCAAACTTTGCGCCCTCGCGTCGGTGTGGATAATCGCCTTGCTGAATTCATCGAAGAGGCCATGGTCGCCGAAACGATGCCCGACGGCTTGGTCGGTGTGCTTATACGCGTGCCGCAGGGCGCGGCCGAGCATCTTGCGCTGCGGCTGGCGCGCACCTCGCGGCGCACCGAGCGCGAAAGCCTGGTCAGTCTCGCCAAGGCCGTCGGCGCTCCGTGCGTGCGTTATCTCAAGGAATCGCTGAAGAACGATGCGCCCGCGAAAGCCGCCACGGTAATCGGTCTGCTCAGCCGTCTGGATCCTGCTGCGGTAGTCGAGCTTTTGCCGCGGCGACTCCGCGATGGCGGTCGCGGCTTCCATGATGCCGTCGTACGGCAGCTCTCCACCGCCGGCGCACCGGAGCGCGGCAAGCTCCTCTCCGATTCACTGGAAATGTTCGACGTTATGATTCTTCCGCTCGCGCTGGACGAAATCGGCATGTGCGCCGACGGCGACACCTCGAGCAAACTTCTTCGCCTTGCCGCAGGCGAAATTCTGCCGCAAGGCCCCGATTACCTGCGCGTGAAGGCCATCGAAGCGCTCGGCCGCATGCGCGCTCCGGCCGCAGCCGGTCACCTGCGTCGTTTTGTCGAACAACGCAAGACCTTTGGCTGGGAGTATCCGGACGAAATTCGCATGGCTGCAGCCCAGGCCCTCGTCAAGCTCGATCCCGCATGGATTCAGGCTTTCTTGCCGGAATCGGGTTTGGATACGAAAGTTTTTCAGCTCGCGCCGCTCGATGCCATCCCCGAGCGCGATTTCGTGCGCCATCGCCGCTATCGCCGCGTCCGCCTGCCGCGCAACGTGCCCGCCCTGGTCACCTCGGCAAAGGGAAAATATTCTTCCGCGATTAGCGTGCTCAGCCTCGATGGCGGTCTTCTGAGTGGTGAACTGCAACTTCCCGTGGGCTCCGAAGCCACGCTGAAAATTCCCGCGGGGCTGCGCTCCATCAGCATGCAGGCCGTCGTTCGCTTCGTCCGCTCGCACCAAGCCGGATTCGAAATGGTCGGCATGAATCTGGAAGATCGCGCCAAGCTCCGCCGCTTGCTCGTTTCCCTCGGTGGCAACGATACCCCCAGCACAGGACCTGCCCCCGGAAGCAGACTGCTCGACGACTAATCGCGGTTTCCTTCCGCCTCGGCTCAAGACGCCACGATCTCTGCGAGTTCCCGTTCATACCAGCATCGTCGCGCCGAATTTTTTCTGCTAAGCTCCGCAGCGCCGGACAAAATCTCGGCGCAAGGACGAAGCGGCAGCATATTGGAAATCGATGCGTCTCCGGCTATGATGGGCGCTCTCACCAACTTCGCGCTGGACGGACGGATGGGACTCTCGCAGCAGGATCAATGGAAGAAAGTAGCAGGCGAGGCTGCCGCGATGCTCGTCGAAAACGGCATGGTCGTCGGCCTCGGCACGGGCTCGACGGCAAGCTTTGCGATCGCGGCCATTGGACGTAGGGTGGCGCAAGAAGGTCTGCGCATCCTCGGAATACCCACTTCGGACCGCACCGCGGAGCAGGCTCGCAGCGAGAAAATCCCGCTCACCACTTTCGCTGAGCAAACCGAGATTGACCTCACCATTGACGGCGCCGATGAACTCCTTCCCGGTCCGCTCTACCTCATCAAAGGACACGGCGGCGCACTGTTACGCGAGAAGATCGTGGCATCGGCAAGCAAGCGCATGGCGGTTGTCGCCGACGATACGAAACTGGTCACGCGTCTGGGAGAGTTTGTCTCTGTGCCGGTGGAAGTTGTGCCCTTCGGCTGGCAGGTGACAGCCAGAAGACTCACGGAGTTGGGAGGAAAACCAACGCTACGTCTTGGCACCGACCAGAATCCGTACCTCACCGACGGCGGCCACTACATTCTAAACTGTGCCTTCGGTGCGATCGACGATCCCAAAGAAACCGCGCATCATCTCGATCACGTCGTCGGCCTAATCGAGCACGGCCTGTTCTTGAAGTTCGCCACAGAAGCATTCATTGCCGGAGCAAACGGAGTGCAGGTATTAAAGAGGGAAAAATAAGAAACGCGAGACGAAAGCTTGCAGCTCGAAGGGCGGGGCTTCAGCCCCGCCGTGAAGCCGTGTAAAAAAAGAGACGGGCTTTAGCCCCTGAAGCTGTACTTTTCGATTCTGACGCAAACCCTGCAGCGCGGATGTTAATTCTTCGCAGCGCATCCCTGTGGATAAACCGCATCCAGCGCACCCCACAAAGCCTTCAACCCGCGCTCCGCAGCACACAATACCCCAACGGTATCCACATTCTTCTGTTGCCCCAGCCACTCCCGCCAAGCCGCGCGATGCCGCACATCCGCCTCTTCATGCACCGCGAAATACGCCAACGCCCGCGGCTCGCTTATCCCATAAAAACGCCGCAAACCAGAAATCTTCTGGCTCGCAATCTCCGGAACCTGCGCCTCGTAAACGTAAAACGCCGCCACGGCCTGCGTCGTCGATCCCTGCGCGGCCACCTCGTCATAAGTATCCAGCAGCGCCGCGATTCCCGGCAGCGGGCGCGTGTCTTCCAAAGAAGCGTCGCTCACTCCCAGCGATTGCGCGAACTGCCGCCACAGCAGTGGGTGCGGTGCGGTAGCGTCCAGCTCTTCGGCCAGATTCTCTCTCACCAGTGAGTTCAAATTGCGGTCGCCGTTCGTGCGTGCGGCCAGCTGCTTCAAATTCTCGGGAAACGAGCGCACGTGCTGGTAATACTGCTCGGCGTAGAGACCCAGCTCCGCCTTGGAAAGTTGCCCTTCCGTCCAGGCCTTATAAAAAGGGTGCTTCAGCAAATGGTGCTTCGCCACCAGCGCATCCAGCGATTCCAGCAAGGTCTTTGGCGTGTTCCCGTTCTTGGGCATCCCGGTCTCCTGAGCTCTCACCAAATAATGGCGGTCAAACAAAACCACGGCATCCTACCGGAATTTGCCCCGGAAATCCACTATTCCGCCCCATCGCCAGTGGTTCCGCAACCAGAGCTAAGAGATCAACTAGGCTGTTCCAAATTAAGCAAATTACGTGAAATTGACGGGGTCTACCAGCTTCGCGGTGCTGTGGGAGGAGCGAATCCGCCTCTGCGGCTCGTCCTGGGCGGTGGGGGAGAGACGCCTCCGGCAATGTGGGGCGAGCGGCTGTGAAAAGAAAT
>JABCZK010000053.1 GCA_013289695.1 Acidobacteriota bacterium | reverse complement strand
CCGGCTCCTGCGGGATAAGCGAGCAGGCAAAGCAAGGACGCGAATCGGCAAACATTCAAGGAACGCAAAAAAGTGGGCGTCGGGATGTTCGTGAAGCCGCCACAAGGATCTTTTTTCACAGCTTCGGAGAGTACGCGGAGAAAACCAAAGAGCACGGGCGAGATCGCCTATGCCACGATGCAGCGACCGCATCAAATGCCGGGTTAGGTGATTTTTTTGAGGAGGGCGGCGACGGCGTCGGTGCAGAGTTGGGCGGCGTGGAAAGTTGCGGGGGGTAGATTGCCGAGGATGGTGGAGATTTGCTCGGGGGTGATGACGCGAAGCTCCATCGGGGATTTGCCGATGAGCAAGTCCGTGAGGGCTGAGCTGCAGGCGATGGCGGCGACGCAGCCTTGGGTCTTGAAGCGAGCGGCGGTGATGCGGCCGGCTTCGAGGCGCACAGCTAGACGCAGGACGTCTCCGCAGACTGGATTGGTGACTTCGACGGTCGCGCTGGCGTCGGGCAGGTCGCCGGCGTTGTGCGGGGCGCGGAAGTGATCGAGGATAATTTCGTTGAACAGTGCGCCTGGTGTTGTCGCCAAGCACCAACCCCCTTGTAAGAGTTGACAATTGTGGATGACGCGCGGGCGGTGTTAAGTATAATGCCGTACGAACGAGATTGGATAGTTGATAGAGCGACTGTCAAGCTGGTTTGCCAAGGTTTCGCTTTTTTTCGTTCAATCTTGTTGACACAAGTGGGCTTAGGAATATAACTTAGCAGTCCCAGCCAGCGCTTATCCGAACAGGGCGCGGAAAGCGGCCTCTCACTTCGCCTACAGAAATCGTCAGGAGATAGAAAGATGCGACGAATTGGATATGTCATCATCCTTGCGGCGGCCTTCGCGATGTGTGCGAGCGCCAGCTTCGCGCAAGACGGGAAGCTCAAAATTAAGGTAACGCCATCTCAGGCGTACGTATTCGTAGATGGGAATGCTATAAACCACGGTAGCCACGCGATTAAACTGGGCGCGGGCAAGCACACCGTCGTGGTGGTGAACTACGGTTACAAGATTTCCTCGCAGGACGTGAACATCGATGCGGGTAAGACGACGGACCTCAATGTGGCGCTGGAAGCGTACGGTGATAAAGTGGCCGGCCCGTGGGGCCGTGTGTATATTAGTGGAACCGATACCAGCGCCGCGGTCCTGGCGAACGGAAAGACCCCGGGCTACTTTGTGGGCCATGTGGATGAATTCGACAACGATTTCTGGCTGTGGAAGCAGGAATTGCTGCTGCCTCCGGGCACGCATCATCTAACGATCACGCGAGCGGGCAAGGAATTGTGGTCGGGAGATGTGAAGGTGGAGGCGGGCAAGAAAGTTTCAATCAACGTCGGAAAGAATTCGCAGGTGACGACGGATTGGTCGAAGCGCGACGCGGATTTGACGAAGAAGGCGCCGCTGCCGCGTTTTCACGCGGGCGTAGCGAGTGCGACGGTGGTGGTTGCGCCGGTGAAGGCTAGCGTGACCAATTCAACGGCGAACATCAACTGCGGCCAGAGCACCAACCTGGAATGGACGACGGCGGACGCAGTGGATGTCAGCTATGACAATGGCGTCGGGAAAGTAGCGAACAGCGGATCGCAACCGGTGTCGCCGCACGCGACGACGACTTACACGCTGACCGCAGCAGGACCGGGCGGCGTGGTTACGAACACCGAGACGGTAAACGTCAACACAACAGTGGTGGCTACGCTGAACGCGGCGCCCGCGGAATTGCACTACCGCAAGATCGGCGACAAGGTGATCACGGATGATTCCGGCACGTTGACTTGGACCACCTCGAATGCGGATTCCGCGGAAATCGCGCCGATCGGCAAAGTGGACCTGAACGGCAGCCAGACTGTGAAGGCGGACCCGGCCAAGACGGACAACGGTCCGGTGGACGAGAGCAAGAGCTACACGCTGACGGCGACGAACGTCTGCGGCGGGTCTTCGACACAGACTGCCGCCTTCCACGTGACCGGCTCGATTGAACCGATCCCGGAAGTGGTGTTGCAGAGCGTGTTCTACCCTACGGATTATCCGGATAAGAGGAATCCGCAGGTGGGACTGGTGAAAAGCCAGGAATTGGAGCTCGCCACACTGGCAGACGGGTTCAAGAAGTATCTGGAATACGATGGAGACGCGAAGCTTTCGGTGGAAGCTTATGCGGACATACGCGGCTCCAAGCCACATAACCAGGATTTGAGCGAACGGCGCGTGGAGCGCATCAAGCAATATCTGGTGGACCAGGGAATTTCGGCGGACAAAATACAGACGGCGGCATACGGCAAGGAGCGGCCGCTGGGAAAGCCCGAAGTGAATACTCTGGAAAGCACCAACCCGAACCCGGCTCCCAAGGCGCGGGCGCGGAACGCTCAGGGAACCTGGTACGCTTACAACCGGCGCGCGGATATTATTTTGCTGCCGTCGGGGAAGAAGTCGGCGCAGTTCTATCCGAACAACGCGGATGATTCGGGGATTATCTGGCAGATCCCGAAGCCGGCTTTGAAGAAGGTGGAAGCGGCGCAGTAGATTTATTTCTTGCAGGGATTGGACGCGCCGGGGAGCTTGATGGCTCTCCGGCGCGTTTTTGCTTTTGGTGAAGCGAAAAAGCGTTCATCGCGTAGACGCAGAGATATTCAGAGGTTGTAGAATACGGGCATCCATGGCGGGGAAAAACATTACGGGCGGATTGCGCATTGTTTCCTTGGCGCCGAGCGTTACGTCGATTTTGCTTTCGTTGGGCGTGGGGCGCGAACTGGTGGGAGTCTCGCGGTGGTGTAAGGATGTGGCGGATGTGGGTTCGCGGCCGGCGGTGGGAGATTGCTGGAAGATGGACTTACGCGAGGTGATGCGACTGCGGCCTGCGATTTTGATTGGCTCGGTGCCGTTTGCGGCGGAGACGGTGCAGAAGATACTTGCGGAGCCGGTGGCGTTTCTGGCGATCAATCCGCGGTCGCTGGTGGATATTTTTGGTGATATTCGCACGCTGGGAAGATTGGTGGAGCGGCGACGGGCTGCGGAAATTTTGATTCGTAAGATGCAGGGCGGATTTGCGGATGAGGCGCGGCGGCGTGGCGCTGCGCGGCGCGTGCGCGTTTATTGCGAGGCTTGGCCGAAGCCCCGGATAAGTTCCCCTCCCTGGGTGGCGGAGTTGGTGAAAATTGCCGGAGGAAAGATGGTGGTGGCGGCTGGGCAGCGCGTGACGGATGAGGAGGTGGCGCGGGCCGCGCCGGAGTTGATCGTGCTGGCTTGGGCGGCTACGGGCGGGAGGGCGAAAGTTTCGACAGTTTACCGGAATTTGGCATGGCGGGATGTGCCGGCGGTGAGGAATGGGCATGTGGTGGTGATTCGGGATGAGCTTTTGAATACGCCGGGGCCGCCGTTGGTGCGTGGGGCGCGCGAGTTGGCGCGGGCGATTCGGGAGTCTGCATGTTGACGGTGGTGGCTGGGTTGATTGAGGCGGGTGGGAAGGTGCTAGTGTGCCAGCGGCGGCGCGGGGATGCGTTTGAATTGATGTGGGAATTTCCTGGTGGGAAATTACAGGCGGGGGAGACGCCAGCGGCGGGGCTGGCGCGGGAGTTGCGCGAGGAGTTGGGCGTGGAAGCGGTGGTGGGCGCGGAGGTTTTTCGTTCGCGGCATCGTTACGTGGAAATGAGCGAAGAGATTGAGTTGATTCTCTTCGCGGTTTCAGTCGAGCCGGCGGCGGTGCGCAACATTGTATTTGAAAACATGGAGTGGCGGGGGCGGGAGGCTTTAGCCGAGTTGAATTTTCTTTCTGCGGATAGGGAGTTTGTTGGGAAATTAGTGCGGCGGGAAATTGCGGCGCATCTGCCGAAGGCCGGGATTGGCGCGGAAAAGCGGAAGAGAGATCCTTCGCTGCGCTCAGGATGACGGCGCGCCCCTGCGCCATGGCGGAGAGGCGATCGAACGAGTGCGATACGACCGATTTAAAAAAGGAATCAATGGAGGTGTGCGCGGGCTGGCGTTGGGGTGTATTCTATTGCTGGGAAGATAGATGACGGCGCACCGCCTCCAGGGGGTGACGTGCAGTGGCATCGGGCGCGATGAGAGGTCCGAACGAAGACATGAATAACGAGATCAGTTTGCCGTTGCAGGGATTGGACGCCGCCGAAATTCAGGAGTGGCTGGAATCGCTGGATTCGGTGCTGCAATCGAGCGGGCCCGACGTGGCGTCATACATTCTGGAGCGCTTGCGCGCACACGCCAAGGTGATCGGGATCGAGATTCCTTTCACCGCGAAGACGCCGTACGTCAACACCATTCCGCATAGTCTGCAACCGGAATTTCCAGGCGACCAGCAACTGGAGCGGCGAATCAAGAGCCTGGTGCGCTGGAACGCGCTGGCCATGGTGGTGCGCGCGAATCGTGAAGAGCACGGCATCGGCGGACACATTTCCACGTACGCTTCAGCAGCCACATTGTACGAAGTCGGATTCAATCATTTCTTCCGCGCACGCACGCCGCAGTTCGAGGGCGACACGATTTATTTTCAGGGACACGCGGCGCCGGGAATTTACTCGCGCGCTTTCCTGGAAGGGCGGCTATCGGCGGAGAAGCTGGAAAATTTCCGGCGCGAATTGAAACCCGGCGGTGGCCTTTCGTCTTATCCGCATCCCTGGCTGATGCCGGATTTCTGGGAGTTCCCTACCGTTTCGATGGGCCTAAGCCCGCTGATGGCAATTTACCAGGCGCGTTACAACCGCTATCTGGAGAACCGCGGACTGAAGCCCGCTAGCGATGCGAAAGTTTGGGCGTTCCTCGGTGACGGCGAGACGGATGAGCCGGAATCGCTGGGCGCGATTACGTTGGCATCGCGCGAGAAGCTCGACAACCTCATTTTCGTGATCAATTGCAATTTGCAGCGGCTGGACGGGCCGGTGCGCGGCAACGGGCAGATTATTCAAGAGCTGGAATCGGCGTTCCGGGGCGCGGGCTGGAACGTGATTAAGGTTTTGTGGGGCACGGAGTGGGACGCGATCCTGGAGCGCGACACCGAAGGGCTGTTGGTAAAGCGCATGGGCGAACTGGTGGACGGCGAGTACCAGAAGCTGGTGGTTTCGTCGGGCGCCTACGTACGCGAACATTTCTTCGGATCTGACCCGCGGCTGCTGAAGCTCGTCGAGCCGTTCTCGGATGAGGAGTTGCGGCGTTTGCGACTGGGCGGCCACGATCCGCGCAAAGTGTACGCTGCTTACAAGGCCGCGACGGAAAACAAAGGCGCGCCCACGGTGATTCTGGCGCGGACGATTAAAGGTTATGGGCTGGGCGAAGCGGGCGAAGGCAAGAACATCACGCACCAGCAGAAAAAATTGAACGAAGACGAACTGCGGGAGTTCCGCACGCGGTTTGACATTCCGATGAGCGACGTGCAGTGCGCGGAAGTCCCGTTCTACCGCCCGGCGGAAGACAGTGAGGAGCTGACGTATCTGCGGGCGCGGCGCGAGGAACTGGGCGGCTACGTGCCGCAGCGGCATGCGCGTGCGAAGCCGCTGGTGGCGGATCACGAGGAATTGTTCAAGGAATTTTTGACCGGCAGCGATGGACGAGAGGTTTCGACGACGATGGCTTTCGTCGGGATCCTGCGGAAAATGCTGCGCGATCCGGAGATGGGGAAACTGATTGTGCCGATCGTGCCGGACGAAGCGCGGACATTTGGCATGGAGTCGCTATTTCGCACGGCGGGAATTTATTCCAGCGTGGGACAGCGGTATGAACCGGTGGATGTGAACACGCTGCTTTATTACAACGAAATGAAGGACGGGCAAATTCTGGAGGAAGGGATTACCGAAGCGGGGTCAATGGCGTCGTTCATCGCGGCGGGGACGGCCTATGCGACGCACGGAATCAACACCATTCCCTTCTTCATTTATTATTCGATGTTCGGATTCCAGCGCATCGCCGATTTTATTTGGGCGGCAGCGGATATGCGTGTGCGCGGATTTCTGCTGGGCGGGACGGCGGGACGCACGACTTTGTCGGGCGAGGGCTTGCAGCACCAGGACGGCAACAGCCACGTGCTGGCGCTGCCGGTGCCGAATCTGCGGGCTTACGATCCGGCTTACGCTTACGAGGTGTCGGTGATTATTGAAGACGGAATCCGCAGGATGTACAAGGATGGCGAAAGCATCTTTTATTACATCACGGTGATGAACGAGAATTACGCGATGCCGGCGATGCCCGGGGACGTGCGCGAGGGGATTTTGAAGGGGATGTACCGGTTCCGGGCTTGCGAGAATAAGGAATCGTCGTTGCGCGCGCAGCTTTTTGGCAGCGGGGCGATTTTGAACGAGGCATTGCGGGCGCAGGAAATTCTCGCGGAGAAATACGGTGTGGCGGCGGACGTGTGGAGCGTGACCAGTTATAAGGCGCTGTACACGGATGGGATCGAAACGGACCGCTGGAACCGGCTGCACCCCGACGCAAAACCGCGCGTGCCTTATGTGACGGAATGTTTGGCGGACGCGCCGGGGGTTTTGGTGGCGGCGACAGATTACTTGAAGACTTTGCCGAATATGATTAGCCAGTGGGTGCCGAGGCGGATGGCGTCGCTGGGGACGGATGGATTCGGGCGCAGCGAGGGGCGGGCTGCTTTGCGGGACTTCTTTGAGGTGGATGCGCGGTTCATTACTTTGGCGGCTTTGAACGAGCTATTCTTGGACGGGAAGATCGAGAAATGTGTGGTGCAGAAGGCGATTGCGGATTTGGGGATTAATGCGGAGAAACCGAATCCGGTGACTTCTTAGCGGGACGTTCGGTCTCCAGCGTTCGCAAAGGACGCGGCCCTGGCTTGGTGGTTTCGAGCCGGGGCTTTTCTTTTGTGTTGCGATGGAAGATTTAACACAGAGAACTGCGGAGAAAAATCTGAGAAAAGCGGAGGCGTTTACCGCAGAGACGCAGAGACCGCACAGAAAACCTGCATCGCGCTGGGGAACGGGAAAGCGGGAGAGATCCTTCGGGCGGCTTGAGGCAGAGGCGCCGTCCTCAGTCTTACGATGCTCGTCGCATCGTCAGACGAGGGAGCGGCCGCCGTCTACTACTAGGATTTGGCCTGTTACGAAATCGGCTTTCGTTAGGTAGGCGACAGCTTCGGCAATGTCTTCGCCCGTGCCCGTGCGATGCAGGGGGACGCGGCGGATGTAGTCTTCGTCTGGGGTCTCGCCGGGAAATTGGATGGTGCCGGGAGCAATGCTGTTGACGAGGATTTCGGGCCCGAGGGCGCGGGCCAGGCAGCGCGTGAGCATGATGGAGCCGGCTTTGGAGACGCAATAGTGCGTGTAGCCGGGCCAGGGGAGCAGGCCGCCGAGCGAAGAGAGATTGATGATGCGGCCGCGGCCCTGGCGTTTCATGATGGGGGCGGCGGATTGCGCGCAGAGGAATTGGGATTTCAGATTTACGTTGAGGATGTGGTCCCACTGCTCTTCGGTCAGCTCTTCGAATTTCGCGCCGAAGAACGTGCCGGCGTTGTTGACGAGAATGTCGAGGCGGCTGAATTCATTTTCTGTGGCGGTGAATAGCTTTTGCACGTCGGCGCGATGGGAGACGTCGGCCTGGACGGCGAGGGCGCGGCGGCCGAGCGATTTCAGTTCGTTGACCAGCGCGTCGGCTTCGGATTTCGAGGAGTCGTAATTGATGATGATGTCCGCGCCGTCGGTGGCGAGGCGGAGGGCGATGCTGCGGCCGATACGTTTGGAGCCGCCGGTGATCAGGGCGACTTGTCCAGCTAGAGATTTTTCCGCCATCGGACTTCCCTCCTTGTGTGAGCCACGTTAACATTTTTGTGGGGCGTGGGGAATGAGGTTGCGGAGATGAAGACGACGTCAAAAGATTTAACACAGAGGTCACAGAGGAAAGGCGGAGGCAAATCGGAGAAGGCAGGAAGATTTGCCGCAGAGGAGCAGAGCACGCAGAGCACGCAGAGCAAATCTGCCACAGGCACGTCTGGGTGGATATCGCGATTGATGTAGAATCGTCGGATTGTGATGGGGTTGCTTGTCACTCGTCACTTATCACTGGTCATTGAATTGGGAGGGGGAATGAAAGCTGATTTGCTGGCGATTGCGGCGCATCCGGATGATGTGGAATTGACCAGCGGGGGGACGTTGCTGAAGATGGCTGCGGCGGGATACCGCACGGGCATTTTGGATTTGACGCGGGGAGAGACGGGGACGCGCGGGACTCCGGAGACGCGGTTGAAGGAGGCCGCGCGCGCGGCGAAAATCATGCGCGTGACGGTGCGGCGGAATTTGGGTTTGCCGGACGCGCATCTGGAAATGCGCGAAGACTACAAGATGGCGATCGCGGAGGTGATTCGCGAGTTGCAGCCGCGCACGGTGATACTTCCCTTCTGGGAGGGGCGGCATCCCGACCATTACACGGCGGCGCAGTTGGGATTTGAGGCGTGTTTTGTGGCGGGGCTGAAAAATTATCCGCTGGGGGGCGCGGCTTATCGGCCGTTCAAGATATTGTACGCGGCGGCTTACGATTATCAGCGTCCGACATTTTGCGTGGACATCACCAAGGAATTCGATCGGCGGAAGCAGGCGATCCTGGCATACGCGTCGCAATTTACGCCGCCGAAAGAGCAGCGGCGATCGAAGGTGGTATTGCCGCTGGATGAGCTGGAGGCGCGGATGAATTCGATTGCGCAGTATTACGGGAGGCTGGCAGGGGTTAGGTACGCGGAGGGATTTATTGTTAAGGAAGTGATGCAGGTGGACGACGTGGTGAAGATGGCGGTGCGATCGATGTGAGGTCGATCGGCTGGGCTTGGCGGCGGAAGTCGAAGGATTGAACACAGAGTTCACAGAGAAAGGCGGAGGGCACGGAGAGAGCGGAGAGATGCTGCGGCCGGCTTAAATCGAAGGCGCCGGCCTCCCTTCGCAAAATCACTCAGGGCGGGCAGGATGGCGATGCTCGTCGCATCGTCAGAACTCGTCCGATTCTTGGGCGTAACTGAAACCGGGGAGGGCGTAGGCAGGGCCTTTGCGGTCTACTTTGACTTTTATGGGGCGTTCGGATTCAGCGCCGGCTTTGCGGAGGATAGCGAAGGTGGCCAGGGCCTCGTTGTAAACCTTAGTAACCAAATAGGATTCGCCGGAATCTTCCTTCTTCCAGACCTGGCCGACTTGGAGTTTGCGTGCGGGCACATCACAAATGTAGACAGAATCGGGAGGGGCGTCAATATGAGTGCGCGGCTGTGATTCCGGACGGCAACGTTTGGTGCGGAATCGACAACGGCTCTGACCCGACGCCAACGGAACGGTTCACGGAAAGCTCTTGAACGTCAGAAGCCAGAGGGCCGCAACGACGACGGCGAGCGCTATTAACACGCCGATAATCCAGGGCTTCTTGGCTGACTCACTCACGCCCGTAAATGGACCTGGATGGTGTGCCAAGTCAAGTACCTCGATTGTGGGGGGCAGCGGCGGCCGCGGAATGCCGGCCTTCCCTGCGAGCCTGTACGTGACGTAGGTAATACAAGTTCGAGAAAACTAAATGGGGGCGAGGTACATCCAAGGAATTCAGCGCAGGAAGGTGCCCGGAGGGGTGTATAATCCGGGTAGGATCCGCCGGAGGTAGCCATGAGAAACAGTTTGGCGGGGCAGTTGGGTGTGATGATCATCGCGGCGTCGCTGGTGACTTCGACCAGTGTCGCGAGCGTCCCGCTCGGGCAGCAGCAGGGCGGGCAGCAATCCTCGACACCGCAGAGTGGCACGCAACAGGGCGGCGCACCACCGGCACAGCAACCTTCGACACCGTCCACGGGCTCTGCTTCACCTGGCAACACGACACCTGGCACGGATTCCTCCAGTACCGGTGCGTCTGGCGCTCAGCAGCAAGGCGCGGTGCAGCAGGCGGACCAGCCCATCGAGCAGCCGGCCGATCCCAATGTGAAGCCGGGCAGCAGGGCGGACGTGAGCGCGATCGGCAATCGCAGCAGCGTGGGGCATGGGCTAAACTTCTATTCGCTGGAGCACGAAATTCAGCTGGGGAAACAGCTGTCGTCGGAAGTGGAGCGCCAGGCGAAATTCATCAACGATCCTGTGGTGAACGAATACGTGAACCGCGTGGGACAGAACCTAGTGCGCAATTCGGACGCGCAGGTGCCTTTCACGATCAAGGTGATTGATTCGGACGTGGTGAACGCGTTCGCGCTGCCCGGCGGATTTTTCTACGTAAACAGTGGATTGATTTTGCACGCGGACGAGGAATCGGAACTGGCGGGCGTGATGGCGCATGAAATCGCGCACGTCTGCGCGCGGCATGGCACCAAGCAAGCCACCAAGGGCGAAATCGCGCAGCTGGCCATGATTCCGGCGATGATTTTCATTCCTTATACGCTGGCGGGCTACGCGATTTATCAGGGTATGCAGTTCGCGATTCCCATGGCGTTCCTGCAATTCACGCGCACGGACGAGGCGGAAGCGGATTATTTGGGCCTGGAGTACATGTACAAGGCGGGCTATGACCCGAACGCGTTTGTGGCTTTCTTCGAGAAGGTAGCGTCAGACGAAAAGAAGCAGCCCGGCACGATTCCGAAGATTTTTTCGACGCACCCGCCGACACCGGAACGCATTAAGGCTTCGCAGAAAGAGATCGCGACGGTTCTGCCGCAGCGCGATGACTACATCGTCACGACGTCGGAGTTTGACGTGGTGAAGCACCGGTTGCAATTGATCGAGCAGAACGTGAAGGTGAACGACAAGAATCCGAACAAGCCGAGTTTGCGCAAGAAGACTGCGCAGACTACGGCGCCGCAGCCGGGGGATACTTCGACGACGTCGGATCCGAACTCGGATCCGGACCGGCCGACTTTGCAGCGGAGGCCGGACCCGAATCAGCAGCCGTGAACGGCGGTTGACAGTTCAGAGTTAAAAGTTAAAACCTTTCGCGCCCGGTTCTTTTGCCGGGCGCTTTTTTTTGTGTGGGCCTGATTCGAACTGCAAAACGGGTACTTCTGCGGCTCAAGCCGCGCGATTTTTGCTGTGTTTGTGCCTCGGCTGAAGCCATGACCTACAAAGACTCCCGAGTTCTCACAGGGACATTGATGGGCCGCCCGTCGCAAGCATTCATTTATGAGACGGCCTCTCGGAGATATTGCGGCGGTTAGCGGGTTTGGACTTCGGCTACGCCCATGCGTTTCAGGCCTTCGGCGTAGTATTTGCGGTAGAGGATGTCCCACTCTTCGCTGCCTTCGAGGATTTCTTTTTTCTGGGAGGCGATTTTGGCGCGGACTTCGGTGTCCACTTGGGCTTCGACCTTCAGCAGCGCGGTGATGATGGTGACGATTTCCTGGCGGATGGTGTCGCGGTCTTCGATGAAATCCACGTCGGGACTGGAGACCAGAAAATCAATGATGCGATGGGAGAGGCGTACGGTTTTTTCGCGTGTCAGTCGCATGGCATCGGCCGCTGGTCAGCGGAGAATTAATTTCCTTTCGCGGGCCAGTTGGCCCTTCACTTTCTTGTACATTTCCTGGTACGACGCGCCGGAAGTGCGCATTTCCTCGGCGTATTTGGCAAGGATTTCGCGAACCTCTTCGTTGAGGCGATCCTCGATGGTGACTTCCTCGGCCATCACCTGGCGGACTTGCTGCGTGAGGTTTTCCGCGTGCTTGGCTTCGATCATTTTGGCGGCTACCAGGCGCTTGACGATTTCCTTGGCCATGTAACCGACATAATCGCGCGACAATAGCATTCGGTTCGACTCCGCGTAGTAAGCGAGCAAATCAGTTTACTGGCAGGCTGCGCGGAGTGTCAAGGCGAGGGGCTGAGGTGATTTTTTGGCGTTCAGTGCCGGGCGGTCCAGCGGTTCTGGGCAAAGCCAGACCGCGCGGCGGCGCCAATAAAAACTCCGCCGATCACGGAAAGAATGATGACGGTGAGGCCGTCGGTGGGGGTGACGTTTTCGGGCTTGACGATGACGCGTTCCCACATAAGGGAGAGCGGGTAGTTGAGCGCGACGACGCCTACGGCGAGGCCGACCACACCCCAAACAACCGGAATGCAGTAATTGGCAAAAAGCTTGACTTTCTGCATGTGCGCCCCCTGCATGCGTTCCCCCAGGTCGTGAAGCGGTGCGCTGATAGTGTCATCGCCGCAACGAGACCACGATAGTGATTGCTACTGAGAGTGTTCATTGCGGTGACAGCAAGAAGGCGCACAGTCTGGAGAATTTCTACGAATTGGGGAGTCGGTCAGTTTCCGGCTACGCTACCAATTCGGGCTTACGAGAGTTCAGATGCTCAGTGAGGAGGCGGCGGTCCTTCACCAGGGTCTTGGCTGATGATTCCTAGATTCGCCACGACGGCCACGCGATCCGGCGCTTCAGAGTTACTTTGGTTGGCGTGTGAAAGGACTGGTGGACGAGCGTCATGGATACGGGAAGCAAGTCCGAGCTGCTTGAACATCCAAATGGTGTACCAGTTGAGGTCAATCTCATACCACTTCAGCCCGTGCCGGGCCGAAACCGGGTAGGCGTGGTGGTTGTTATGCCAACCGTCGCCGAAACTCACCAATGCTACCCACCAATTGTTGGTTGAGGTGTCGCGGGTCTCAAAGCGGCGCGAGCCCCAAATATGCGCGGCCGAGTTGACGATCCACGTCGCATGAAGTCCCACAACGGTGCGAAAAAAAACGCCCCAAAGTACCAAGCGAAATCCACCGATGGCGTACAACACAGCTGCGACGATGGCCAGCGGTGCAAGATGGTACTTCGTGAGCCAGACATGAACTTTGTCCTCGGCCAGATCGGGGACGTAGCGTTTTAGTGTCGCGACGTCCTGGCGCAACGCGTTGCCACACAAGACCCAGCCCGCGTGCGACCACCACTTGCCATCGCGCGGAGAGTGCGGATCACCGTCCTTGTCCGCGAATTGGTGATGCTTACGATGAATGGCCACCCATAGGAGAGGACCCCCCTCCATGGCCGTCACACCGCAGATCGTAAGAAAATACTCAAACCACTTGGGTGTCGCGAAGGAACGATGGGTAAGCAGCCGGTGATAACAGATGCCGAGTCCCAAGGCGCCGGTCACCCAGTATAAGAAGATCGCGAGGAACAGTCCGGTCCAACTGAAGAAGAAGAGCGCCGCCACGGCGCCCACGTGAACGATTGTCATGACAGGCACGATCGCCCAGTTCAACCGGTTCTTGCCAGACGGATCGTTCCGCACACAATTATCCTGCAAGACGGTTGTAGTAGTCATAAGCTCCTCATTTCTTATGGCCAATCGCTTGGAAAAAATCTGTTCTATATCGCACACATCCGACTTTTTTTCAATGAAGCGATCCCCAGAAGCCTCCGCACATGCGAACCGCAGAAATACATCCGGGCGCTCAGCCGAACCTGATGAGTGTCGTAGCGCCGTATGACATCGAGCTAGTGTTGCGTTGACACATTGAGACCGCCGCATTTGTCGGAAACTGACCTGCCGACCAGATTGGCGTCATTCGCTGGAGATGCCCGCATCTGCTAGTCTTCCCCTGCGGCTGCCAGCGCCCGGTGCTTGGGCAGGCATTTGCTGAATTCCGACGGAGGGGCGATGGCGGCGAAGGCTGGCTCGGTGCGGGTCGACGACGACGTGCTGACGATCTGCGCCATCAGCCTGTTGGCTGCGATGCTTGCCAACGTGGTGCATGAAGGTTTGGGCCATGGTGCTACGGCTCTGCTTACCGGGACACAATCGGGAATGCTGACGACTGTCGCCTGGTCGAGTGACTTTGACTCAAGGGTTGTGGCTGCAGGGGGAACGCTGGCGAATTTGGCGGCTGGGGTAGTTTTTTGGGTTGTGCTGCGCAGTGCTACGCGGGCAGCTGTGCGCTTGCGGTTTTTCTTGCTTGCATCGCTTGCGTTTAACTTATTTACCGGGACTGGGTATTTCTTGTTTTCGGGAGTCACTAATTTCGGGGATTGGGCGGTGGTGATTGCGGGTTTGCAGGCGCACTGGTTGTGGCGGTCGCTGCTGGCTGTGGTTGGAATTGCTGCTTACTACGGTGCGGTGTTGGTGGTGGGCACGGGCCTCGTGCGATACGTGGGAGTTGCGCGGAACGATGCGCGGCGGCTGTGGAAACTTACTTTGATTCCCTACGTTTCGGCGACACTGCTGGTTTGCGCTGGTGGACTATTGAATCCACTTGGCATCCAACTGATGTGGCAATCGGCGCTGCCGGGGACGGCTGGGGCTGACTCCGGGCTGGTGTGGTTGCAGTACTACATTCCGCGAGGAACGATTCCAGAGCGAGCATCGGACCGAATTGGCAGGAGCTACGGATGGATCGCCGTGGCTGTCGCGCTGTCGCTGGTTTTTGTTTTTGTATTGGGGCGCGGGATCAACCTGCACCGCTAGATTCCGGGCCAGATTAGCAGGGTTCGCACGGAGTGTGGGCATCTGCTACTCTTGTGCTGCGGCGTGACGGCGTTGGACAATTGTAGGCACCGAAATTATCGGGAGGGGATGGCATCGTGACACTTTCTATTGCTTCGCCGCGGGGCGTCGAGCGGACGGCTAATTTTAATGCTGGACCGGGGGCTTTGCCTTTGGCGGTTTTGCAGCGGATCCGCGAGGAGTTGCTCGATTATCGCGGGACCGGGATGTCCGTGATGGAGATGAGCCACCGCTCGGCGGAGTTTGAGGAGATTATTGCGCGGGCGGAGCAGAATCTGCGGAAGCTGATGGGGATCCCTGAGGAATACGGCGTGATCTTTGTGCAGGGTGGCGGGAGCGCGCAATTCACGATGGCACCGCTGAATTTGTGCTTGCCGGGGAAGCCGGTGGACTTGTTGCACACGGGAATGTGGACGGGAAAGGCACTGACGGAATTAAAGCGCGGGACGCCTTATAGGATCGCGGCTTCGACGGAGGCGGTGGGGTTCACGCGGCTGCCGCGCAGGGACGAAATTCAGTTGGGGGCGGACGCTTCGTACGTGTACATGTGCACGAATAATACGATTGAGGGTTCGCAGTGGAATTGGCTGCCGGAGACGGGCGATGTTCCGCTGGTGGCGGATATGTCGTCGGACATTATGTCGCGGCCGGTGGAGGTGCGACGATTTGGAGCGATCTTCGCGGGGGCGCAGAAGAATTTGGGGCCTTCGGGCACGACCGTCGTGATCGTGCGGCGTGATTTGGCGGAGCGGGCGGACAAGAATCTGCCTACTGTGCTGCAGTATCGAACGCATGTTAAGGAGCGGTCGCTTTATCACACGCCACCTACGTTCGCTGTTTACATCGTGGGATTGGTGTTGGAGTGGATTGAAGCGGAGGGTGGCGTCGCGGCGATCGAGAAGCGCAACGCGGCGAAGGCCCAGCTGCTTTACGA
Organism: Acidobacteriota bacterium; assembly: GCA_013289695.1. Lineage (GTDB taxonomy): Bacteria > Acidobacteriota > Terriglobia > Acidiferrales > UBA7541 > Palsa-295. The sequence continues at coordinate 10,888 of JABCZK010000053.1, read as the reverse complement.
CGCGATTGATTCCAGCGACGGGTATTACGTTGGGCCGATTGAGAAGGATTCGCGGTCGAAGATGAATGTGACGTTTCGGGTGGCGGGGGGAAACGAGGAAGTCGAGAAGAAATTCGCGAAGGAAGCTGCGGCGGCGAGGTTGATTGGGTTGGGCGGGCACCGGTCCATCGGGGGCATGCGGGCTTCGATTTACAATGCGGTGACGATTGAGACGGTCGGAACTCTGGTGGATTTCATGAGAGAGTTTCAGAAGGCGAATGGGTAGTTGCGGTCTCAGAACGTAAAAAGATTTAACAAAGAGTGCGCGGAGAAAGGCGGAGCCAAATCTGAGAAAAGCAAATGCGTTTACCGCAGAGGCGGCGAGAAGGACAAAGGCGAGTCGGCGACGCAGATGACGTAGTGGCAAGCTGGGGCGCAGCAAGCAGCGCCCCCGTATCAATGCGATCGCGCTGGCGATCGATGGCGGTCCAGTTTTGCGGGACCGTCGCTACGAATTCAACAGCAGCATCGGGGGCGACGGCGTGCCCGGTCGCGCGAAGCGGGACCAGTTCGGGCTCTGCATAATTCAACGGCAGAAGCAAACCTTCCACACGGGCATAACCGAAGAGCCACAGTAGTGTGGCAATGACGCAACAGTTGGCTTGACTCGGCTGTTTGGGCCCGGTATTCTCGGATTTCGATGGCAAATTCGCACAAAATTGGCCGTTTTGAGCCCCAACGACCCGGAATTTCGGCTGGCCGCTTCGCGGAAGCGTGCAAATTGGCGCGCGTGCGGGAGCCTCTGTGCGCTGAATTGCTGCTGGGACGATATCCGGGGGAAGGGCGTTGAAGGTGGAGCGAGCCAAGCGCAAGAACCGGTTGTGGCCGTGGATCGGCGGAATCGTCGTCACGCTGCTGACGGCGGCCGTGTTCATGGTGGGTTCGCTGGACGTGCCGCTGCGGCCAGAGCAAGGCAGCGAGTTCGCGGTATTTTTTGCGCTGACGACCCTGCTGACGGCGGCGCTGCTGGTGTTCGCAGTGATTCTGGCACGCAGCCTGGTGCGGCTATGGATCGAGCGGCGCAGCGGGCAGATGGGCTCGCGGTTCAAGGTGAAGATGGTGCTGGGCGCGATCGGCGTGTCGCTGCTGCCGACCGCGTTTTTTTTCATCTTCAGTTACGCGATCGTGAATCGCACGCTGATCGCGTGGTTCCCCCGACCGCTGGAAATTGCCAACGAACAGAGCCAGCGTCTGCTGGAGGACATGGGTCAGGCCAACCTGGGCCATTTGAACGCTATCGCGGAAAAGGCGGCGGCGACGAGCAAGGAGAATCAATCGCTGCTGGGCCTGGCGTGGTCGGTGGACGCTTCCTGGATCGCGCATTCGCAAGGACAAGCAGACGACGGAGTGGCGTACGTGAAGCCCGAGGACCCCGCCCGCGACCCAACCGTACCGGAAATGGAGACAATCACTCCCACTCTCGTGCAGACGCTGCCAAACGGCGCGGAAATTTGGCATACGGACGATCATTTGTACATTGCAGGCAGCGCGCCGCTGGATGGCGGCAGATTGTATGTGGCACGGATCCTGCCGAGTGATTTCCTGTCGCGTTATTCTGAAATTCGGACGCAGACGGAAACCTACGCGCGGCAGAAGCAGGGGCTGCGCGCCTACAAGAGAGATGTGCTGCTGGGACTTTTTCTATTTACGGCGATCCTTGGCTTCTCGACGACATGGGTCGCGCTGTTCTTGTCAAAGCAGGTGACCGTGCCGATTCAGGCGCTGGCGGAGGCCACGCGGGAAATTTCGCGCGGGAATTTCGATTACCGGATTGATGTGAAGGCCCAGGACGAGCTGGGGATGCTGGTGCGTTCGTTCAATCGCATGACGGAACAGCTGGGCGAAGGGCGGCGGCAGATCAACGAATTCACGCAGAGCCTGGAGCAGGCGATTGAAGAGCGCGAGCGGCGGCGCAAGTTGATGGAAGCGATTCTGGAGAATATTCCGACGGGCGTGATTTCGCTGAATTCCTCGGGCGAAGTGGCGCGGGTGAATTCTGCTGTGCCGGCGATTTTGGGCGATTCGGCGCGGGAGGCGCGGACTTTGCCGGAATTGGTGGGTGAGGAGGCGGCGCGGGCAGTCCTCCATTTGATGCGGCGGTCGCTGCGGATGGGCGTGGCTTCGCGGGAAATTGAAATTGCGACGGCGGGTCGCCTGGTGCGTGCGGCGGTGACGGTGAGTTCGTTGGGGCCGCGGCTTTCGAATCCTGGATACGTGATCGTGATTGACGATTTGACGGATTTGCTGCGCGCGCAAAAGGCGGCGGCTTGGCAGGAAGTGGCGCAGCGGATTGCGCATGAGATCAAGAACCCGTTGACGCCGATACAGCTTTCGGCGCAGAGGCTGCTGCGTTATCTGGAACGGAGTGGCACGCAACAAGCCGCGGCGTTGCGGACGGAGCTGGAGAAATTGGTGGCGGAGTGTGCCGGGCTGATCGAGCGCGAAGTACATACTTTGAAATCGTTGGTGGATGCGTTCTCGCAGTTCGCGCGCTTCCCTTCGGCGCGACTGGCGCCGGAGGACGTGAATACGATTGTCGCGAGCGCCTTGGATCTATTTCACGGTCGACTGGAGGGCGTGACGGTGCGGACGGAATTGGCGGCTGCTTTGCCGCCGGTGAAGGCGGATCGCGAGTTGTTGCGGCGCGTGCTGGCCAATTTGATTGATAACGCGGCGGAGGCGATGGAGGGGTCGGGGATACGGCGGATGCGGGTGGCTACGCGCGTGGATGGCGACGGGGACGCGGTGGAGATTGAGATTTCGGATAGCGGGCAGGGGATTTCGCCGGAGGACAAGGAGCGATTGTTCTTACCGCATTTTTCCACTAAGGAGCGCGGGACGGGGCTGGGATTGGCGATTGCCAGCCGGATTATTGCGGAGCATAACGGGACGATTCGCGTGGAGGATAATTTACCGGCGGGGACGCGGTTTGTGATTCGTTTTCCCGCGGCGGAGATTCCGGTTACGCCGACGTGAGGCTGCGGCAGCTTCTGCCACAGAGTCACAGAGGCACACAGAAACGCGCAATTTAGAAACGAGAGAGAAAGGCGAACAGAGATCCTTCGTCTACCAACCGGACTCGGGATGATGCCTAAACACCCCGAGCCGGATGGCGACCCACAAAACGGAAAGTACACAGCATGCCTGCGGCTATATTTATTGTTGACGACGAAAACGGGATACGCGAATCCTTGGGCGCTTTATTGCGCGACGAGGGTTACGACGTTGAGGCTGTGGCTTCGGGCGAGGAGTGCCTGGCGCGGCTGGAGACGCGGACTTTTGATTTGGTTTTGCTGGATGTGTGGCTGAAGAAGATGGACGGCCTCGAGACTTTGGAGCGGATGCAGGCGCGGGATGGGGCGCCGATGGCGGTGATGATTTCGGGGCACGCGAATATTGAGACGGCGGTGCGCGCGACGAAGCTGGGTGCGTTTGATTTCGTCGAGAAGCCTTTATCGCTGGAAAAAGTTGTGCTGGTGGTGCGCAATGCGCTGGAATATTTGCGTTTGGAGACGGAGAACCGGCGATTGCGCGCGGAGCTGGAGGAAAAGCATCAGATTTTGGGCGGCAGCATTCCGATGAAGGCGCTGCGGCAGCAGATTGCCCTGACCGCGCCGACGAACGGGCGCGTGCTGATTTACGGGGAGAGCGGAACCGGCAAGGAATTGGTGGCGCGGGCGCTGCATGCCAGCAGTTTGCGCAGCTCGATGCAATTTGTGGAAGTAAACTGCGCGGCGATCCCGGAGGAGCTGATCGAATCGGAAATGTTCGGGCATCGCAAGGGCAGTTTTACGGGCGCGAGCGAAGACAAGGTGGGAAAATTTCAGAAGGCGGATGGCGGGACGCTATTTCTCGATGAAGTCGGCGACATGAGTTTGAAGACGCAATCGAAAGTGTTGAGGGTGCTGGAGGAACGACGCGTCGAGCCGCTGGGGTCGAACCAGCCGGCGACCGTGGACGTGCGCGTCATTGCCGCGACGAATAAAAAACTAGAGGAAGAAATCGCGCGCAATGCATTTCGCGAGGATCTTTTTTACCGGCTGAACGTAATTCCCTTCTACGTGCCGGCGCTGCGCGAGCGGGTCGCCGATATTCCGATTTTGGCAGCGCATTTTCTGGCGGCTTTTTGCCAGGAATATGGGAAGAAGGCGAAGGAGTTCAGCTCGACGGCACTGGACGTGCTGTTGAATTATCCGTGGCCGGGCAACGTGCGCGAACTGAAAAATCTGGTGGAGCGGCTGGTGATTGTTTGCCCGTCGCCGCGGATTGAGCCGCATCATTTGCCGCCGGAGCTTTTTCGTGGTGCGTCGAAGAGTCCGCAGAAACCTTACGAGAGTTTGCAGGAGGCGCGGTCGGCTTACGAGCGCGAATTTGTGCTGCGCAAGCTGGAGGAAAATCGCTGGAACATGACGAAGGCGGCGCTGGCGCTGGGTTTGGAACGCAGCCATTTGTACCGGAAGATGCGTGCGCTGGGGATTGCGCCGACGCGCGTTTGAAGGCGGCTACCGTGCGCTGTGGCGCGTTCGCGACGGGAACAGGCACGGAACTGCGAGGCTCAGTTCTGTTTTCGCACAGCAGCGCGTGAGAAGTTACGAGCCTACGCGAATGTGAGCGAATGAATTAAAGAGCCCGAAAATGTTCAGTAGCCAGAGAACTACTGCGATCACTACCACCGCGTTCAGGATTGATTTGATTGTTCCCTGCATGGGGATGAGGTTGACGAGCCACAGCAGAACTCCCACAACGATCAGAACCATTATTACCGTCAACAATGGCATCGGTTGTTGACCTCCTTTGTTGAGCAGTCGTACCGACTTTTCTCGATGTGAGAATACGCAGTGCGGCGATGGTGGGCCATACATGGAAGGGAGTAGAGCGGCTTAGGGATTTACGTTATGCGGCCAAGTGGTTCAACGACGACGAGTTCATTGCGATATCGGCCGCGATAAGGTTGAATCCGATCTCGTAGAGAACGAGAACACACGAAGAACCGTCGAGCGCCGGTGGCGCGCGGCCGTGCCCTAATTTGCTGGCATGCAGATCGAAAGGTGGCGAAAACCGCGCGGCGGAAACGGATTGCGCGGTTGAGCGAATGCCGAAGCAAGCTTCGGCTAAGAAAAGCCGCGGCAAGCCGCCGCACTCCAAGATGTCCTGGACCGGGCAAGTTGGGTCGAGAAATTTGCGAGCGCGCATCCGACGCGTGCCTGGTATGCGATGTTCTTGCGGCGCAATTGAAGGCACTAGGTGGCGCGCGCGATGCGGACAATGGCTGCGAGGCTGCGGTCTACGTCATCAGCGGTGGTGGCCCAGGACGATACGCTGATGCGCATCGCGGTTTTTCCCTGCCAGACGGTGCCGCTGCACCAGCAGGTGCCTTCGTCTTGTACCTGACGCATGACCTCTTGCGTCCTCCGTGCGTCACCGAATGTGACCAGCACTTGATTGATGACGACTTCGTTCAACACATCAAAACCTGCAGCGCGCAAGCCGGCGGCAAACTGCTGAGCGTGGGCGCAGGTTCTTTCGACCAATCTCGCGAGGCCCGAGCGGCCCAAGGACTTCAGCGCGGCCCACAATTCAACGCCGCGTGCTCTGCGCGAGGCTTCGGGAGTGTGCTGCATTGGCTCGCGCTTCGTTCCTGGCACCAGGTATGCGGCGGAAAGCCCCATGCTCGCGCGTAGAGCTTCGCCATTCCTGACAATCGCGAGGCCACAGTCGTAGCTGGCGTTGGGCCATTTGTGCGCGTCTGTGGCCCAAGAATCGGCCTGCTCGAATCCATTCATTAGGTGCCGGTATTTCGGCGAGGCAGCGGCCCACAAACCGAACGCGCCATCCACGTGAACCCAAGCGCCCCGCTCGTGCGCGGCTTCGCAGATGGGGGCCGCTGGATCGAATGCTCCGGTGTTGACGTTCCCAGCCTGAATACAAACGATCGTGTTCCGGGAGATTTTGGGCAATTTGTCCGCGCGCATCCTTCCCTGCCCATCCACTTCCACCGAGCGGATGCGACTGCGGCCCATGCCTAGCATATTCAGCGCCTTTAGCGCGGAGGCGTGAACTTCCGCGCCAGCCACAACTTCGATCGGCGGGGCATGGAAGAGTCCATCCTCGATTACATTCCAGCCCTCCCGCGTAAGCAGCGCATATCGCGCCGCAGCGAGGGCGGTGAAATTCGCCAGCGTCGCGTCTGTTACGAGTCCGCCTGCGCAGCTGGGCGGCAAGCCGAGGGCTTCGCAGGTCCAGCGGATTACGATTTCTTCTAGCTCGGCGGCGACGGGGGACATGACACGCAAAGCGGCATTCTGACCCCAGACAGCGGCAAGCCAGTTCGCGGCCATCGCCGCGGGAAGGGTCGCGCCGATGACAAAACCGAAGTAGCGCCCGCCGGTGGTGGTTACTGTGGCAGGTGAACCAATCCCGTCGAGCATCTCCAGAACTTCTTGCGGATCGCAGCTCGATTCCGGAAAAGGCTCATGGAAATTCTGGAGCGCGGCGAGTGCGGCTTCCGACGGCGAGACCCTGCGCTCGGGAACGGCGCTGACATAACGCGTGGCCAGCTCCGCAGCGCGAGCCAGAAGTGCCGATGTATCTCGTTGATTCATCGCGGAACCCTCCGGTTCTATCGCGAATCTCGCTGGTTCATTTCTGCGTGTGCCGACCAGTCGCTGGGTGCGCGGCACTCGTAGGGCGGCTGACCAAGGATACAGAAGGCTGCGCGGAGGGAAAGAGCCGTATTGGCTGCCTGTCATTTGATCTCGAATGCGGGAAACAGCATGCAACCGATTTGTCCCCTGTGTAGCTATTTGAACTAAATCCCATCTTGGCTGCTTCCGTGGCTCGCGTTCGTCTCCAATTTCAAATGCGACGTCTTTGCACGAAGCCCAATCTAATTTACGATGGTTCCGAACTCAGCACGCGGACCGGCGGCGAAGTTGGAACCGCCCGCTGCGAATTGCAGGATGGTCGCCGTGTGAGCGAAATTTTCCGCAGGAATCCGAAAGTGCGCAATGCGTACGAATCTCGCCGCGAGTTTCTGAAGCTGGCCGCAACGGCGGCTTGTGCGGAAGCGTGCCCGAACGCTTTGCGCGGTTTTGCTGCGCCGACTGAAGCACTACAATCCGCGGGCGGCTCGGCGGATTACGTCCTGTGCATTGCCGCGAGCGCGGTTGAGATCGCCCCGAAACACATCGTCTCTACGATTACTTACAATGGCCAGTTCCCCGGCCCGTTGCTGAGGTTTAAGGAAGGGCAACCCGTGGTTGTGGAAGTACACAACGACACGGACACGCCGGAGCAACTCCACTGGCACGGACAGTTTGTTTCCACCGATGTGGATGGCGCGGCGGAGGAAGGCACTCCATTCATTCCGGGGCGCGGGATGCGGCGAATTGAATTCACTCCGCGGCCGGCCGGTCTTCGTTTTTATCACACGCATAATCGCGCCGGAGCCGACTTGTCCGCGGGACAATACACCGGCCAGGTCGGGCCAGTTTATATTGAGCCGCAACACCAGCCGGGGGACTACGACCGGGAAGTGTTTCTGGTGCTGAAAGAGTTTGAGCCGAGCTTCAGCCAAGGCGGCGACATGGCTCAGGATTTTCTGGCGCCCTCCGCGAAAGTCAAAGAGCTGGAATCGGCGGGCGAGTCCGCGATGAAGGCTTCACTCGCGCAAGGCACACCGCACGGCTACGAAGTTGGCTACCGCTATTTCACCATCAACGGCCGCATGTTGGGGCACGGCGATCCGGTGAAGGTGAAACCGGGCGAGCGCGTGTTGTTTCACGTTCTGAACGGCAGCGCGACTGAGATTCGCAGCCTGGCGTTGCCCGGGCATTCGTTTAGAGTTGTCGCTCTAGACGGAAACGCGGTTCCTACGCCAGCCGAAGTCCCGGTGTTGTGGCTGGGAACGGCGGAGCGCATTTCGGCGATCGTCGAGATGAATCATCCGGGCGTGTGGATTATGGGCGACCTTGCGGATGACGATCGCGACCATGGCATGGGTATCGTCGTCGAGTACGCAGGACACAGCGCCAAGCCGGTGTGGGCGCCGCCGAAGCCGTTCCATTGGAATTATTTGCATTTCGCCAAAGCTGGCGCGGTTGCTGCACCGCCCGAGGAAACGTTCGAGATGCTAATTGCGAAGGACAACGCCGCGCAAGGCGGCTTTAATCGTTGGACGATTAACGGCGCCGCTTATCCCATGAGCGAGGGAATCGTTCCGGCGTCATTCCATCTGAAGCAAGGCCGGCGCTATCGTATTCGGATGCGCAATGCCAGCGACGATATCCATCCGATCCATCTGCACCGGCACAGCTTTGAACTCACGCGAATCGCCGGCGTGCCCACAGCGGGAGTGATGAAAGACGTAGTAATGCTCGGCGGCTATCAGGAATTGGAAATGGATTTCACCGCGGGCAATCCCGGGCTTACTCTGTTCCACTGCCATCAGCAGCTGCACATGGACTTTGGCTTTATGACCCTGTTCGACTATGTGTAAGAACTGGCGAAGCGGCCATGGCTGAGCAGCTGGCGCCGCAAGTTTCGCATTTACTCTCATCCTCGCAAAAAGTCTCGCTACGCGAACTCGCTGCGTTCTTTCTGCGGCTGGGCTGCACCGCCTTCGGCGGCCCCGCGGCGCACATTGCCATGATGGAGGACGAGCTGGTTCGCCGGCGACAGTGGCTTTCTCGCCAGAAATTTCTCGACCTGCTCGGCGCCAGCAATCTGATTCCAGGCCCCAGTTCCAGTGAACTGGCCATCCACATCGGCTATTTGCTCGCCGGATGGACCGGACTGCTGGTTGCTGGAATGTGTTTCATTCTTCCCGCGGCAATTATGGTAGCCGCCCTCGCGTGGGCTTACGTCCGCTTTAGCAAGCTTCTCGCGATTTCGGCGATTCTCTACGGAGTGAAACCGGTTGTGATTGCAGTGATTCTTCAGGCGCTGTGGGGCCTGGGACGCACCGCCGTGAAGACCACATTTCTTGGAGTCGTGGGCGTCGTGTGCGTACTTCTGGCTTTTCTCGGCTTGCATCCTCTGTTGGTGCTGACGCTGGGCGGCTGCGCGGTCTGCCTGATGAGCCTCGGAACATCGCGTTCGGCATTCAGTGCGATTCCATTGGCTACTGCTCCGGCGGCGGCTTTGGCCGGTGCAGCAACCTCCTTTAGCTTGGGTACCCTCTTTCTCGTGTTCTTAAAAATTGGGGCGATCGTGTTCGGAAGCGGTTACGTTTTGCTGGCGTTCCTGCGCGCGGATCTGGTCGCGCATCGCGGTTGGCTCACAGACTCGCAGCTCGTTGATGCGGTGGCGGTGGGACAGGTCACTCCGGGGCCGGTTTTTACGACTGCCACTTTTATCGGGTACATTCTGGGCGGAATGCGCGGCGCGATCGTTGCGACAGTGGGAATTTTCCTGCCTGCATTTGTTCTTGTCGCGGTCAGCGGGCCGCTGGTGCCGCGCATTCGGAAATCTAGAATTGCCAGTGCTTTTCTCGATGGCGTGAACGTCGCATCGCTCGCTTTGATGGCGGCGGTTAGTTGGCAACTCGGACGAGCAGCGCTGGTGGACGTTGTCACCGTGGCTTTGGCGGTGGTGGCCTCCATCGCATTGTTGCGGTATCGTGTGAATTCGGCTTGGCTCGTGCTGGTTGGAGCGATTGTGGGTGTGGCGTGGAATGTATTTCGTTTGTGCTGAGCGTGTGCTGCGCGCGAATTTCAGTTGTGGCGCGATTCGACGAATTCTAGCCTTCTTCGGCTTCCTGGAATTGGGCTAGCTGCTCGAGTTGGCGGTGCCAGTCGAGTTGGCGGACCAGCGTGGAGTTTTGACGCCAGTTGGATTGGACTTTGACGAAGAGTTCCAAAAATATTTTTGCGCCGAGGATGAATTCTAGTTCTTTGCGCGCTGCTGTGCCGATTTTCTTGATGGCTTCCCCGCCCTTACCGATCAGAATACCCTTCTGGCCTTCGCGTTCGACGTAGATTGTGGCGCGGATGCGCAGCAGCTTGGGGGTTTCCTCGAAATTATCAATCAGGACGGCGATGGCGTGCGGCACTTCATCGCGCGTCTGGAGGATGGCTTTCTCGCGCACGACTTCGGCGGCGAGGAAGCGTTCGGGCTGGTCGGTGAACTGGTCCTGTGGAAAATGCGGCTCAGCTTCGGGCAAGCGCGTGAGCCAGGAGTTGACAAGATCGAGGCAGCCGGCGCCAGTGAGCGCAGAGATGGGGAAAATTTCGGCGAAGTCGAATTCTTTGTGGTAGCGCTCGATCAACGGAAGCAGCAAGTGTTTGGCGATGCGGTCCACTTTATTCAGCAGCAGGTACACGGGCCCGTGAAAACGTTTAATCCATTCAATCGAAAAGCGGTCGCCGGGGCCGTAGTCCACGGAAGCGTCGGCGATGAGGCAGAGGATGTCAATGCCTTCCAGGGCGTGCTGGAGTTCGTCCATCATCATGCGGCTGAGGACGTTTTTGGGCTGGTGGATGCCCGGCGTATCTATCAGAACAATTTGCGCGTCTTCGCGATTCAGGATGCCTTGGATGCGATTGCGTGTGGTTTGTGGTTTGGGGGAAACGATGGCGACTTTTTGACCGACGAGCGTATTGACGAGCGTGGATTTGCCCGCGTTGGGGCGGCCGACGATCGCAACGAAGCCGGATTTGAATGGCATGGATGCGAGAATTGTACGCCTTTGAGGTGGGGTGAGGAAAGCCATGCGGGAAATAGGTCGAGGCGTACTTTCCGACTATGGCGTTTGTCGTCCGAATCGATGGGATATGGCGCAAACTTCCCATAGCCCTGTTCTGGATAACTCCGAGTTGCCGACAAGCAGATCAGAACTTCAATGTTTACG
>JABCZK010000052.1 GCA_013289695.1 Acidobacteriota bacterium | reverse complement strand
GCGCGACCCTCGCGCTGGAAGACGGACGAACATTTAGCGGCCGTGCCGCGGGTGCGCGCACCCGGCGGGGCGGCGAAGTCGTTTTTAATACCTCTCTCACTGGCTACCAGGAAGTTTTCACCGACCCTAGTTATTCCGGGCAGATTGTGTGCCTGACTTATCCGCACATTGGAAATGTCGGCACGAATTTGGAAGATGAGGAATCCGCGCGTCCGTATATTGAAGCGCTGATCGTGCGCGAATTTTCGCCGCTTGCGTCGAACTGGCGGTCGAGTGAATCGGCGCAGCAGTATCTGGAGCGTTATGGCGTGCCGGTGATTTGGGATTTGGACACGCGCGCGCTGGTGCGGCATCTACGGGATGTGGGAGCGCTGCGCGGAGTGGTTGCTACGGACGGGACGCCGGCGGAGAGATTGGTGGCGGAGGCGCGGGCGTTGCCGACGATGGCAGGGTTGGAATTGGCGGGGCGTGTGACTTGCGCGAAATCGTACGGGTGGACTCAGGGGTCGATTGATTTGGCCGCGCCGGCAGGTAGATCAGGGGGGCGGAGCTTTAGCTCCGACATTCAGCGGCAGAAAAGCGCAAGGGCTTTAGCCCCTGAGGGGCGCGTGCGCCGTAGAGTCGTCGCTTACGATTTTGGGATTAAGGAGAATATTTTGCGGCTACTGGTGGATCACGGCTGCGCAGTTACGGTGGTTCCGGCGCGCACTTCCGCCGCGGATGTGCTGGCGCTGAAACCGGATGGCGTGTTTTTGTCGAATGGGCCGGGCGATCCCGAGCCGGTTGATTACGCCGTGGAGAATATTCGCAAGCTGCTGGGGCGCGTGCCGATATTTGGCATTTGCTTGGGGCACCAGTTGTGCGGGCTGGCATTGGGCGGGAGTACATTCAAATTAAAATTTGGGCATCACGGCTCGAATCATCCGGTGAAGAATTTGCGCACGGAGAAGGTGGAGATCACCGCGCAGAATCATGGATTTTGCGTGGACCCGGATTCGTTGCCCGCCAGCGACGTGGAAATCACGCACGTCAATCTGAACGATCACACCAATGAAGGCATGCGGCATCGGTCGTTGCCGCTGTTTAGCGTGCAATATCATCCGGAGGCGTCGCCGGGGCCGCATGATGCGCGATATTTGTTTGATGATTTTGTGGCGATGATGGATGGGGCGCGGAGGTGAGGATGCCGCCGTGCGACGGGCGCACGTCATTGGTATTCGTCAGGGCACGGCTTTAGCCTTGCCCTGACGAACTGCTGTGGGGTCGCTGCGACTGACGATAGTGCTCTGACTAGCAGCGGTGAATTGACACGGCAAAGCAGCGCGCTGAAGTAAAGCACCAGTTGCGGTGCGCAAAACAAAACGGCAGCAATTTTGAGAGGCGAATGCCGAAACGGACTGACATTAAGAAGATCATGATCATCGGCTCGGGGCCGATCATTATTGGCCAAGCTTGCGAGTTTGATTATTCGGGGACGCAGGCTTGCAAGGCTTTGCGTTCCGAGGGCTACGAAGTCGTGCTGGTGAATTCGAATCCGGCGACGATCATGACCGACCCGGAAATTGCGGACCGGACTTATATTGAGCCGCTGGCGAAGGAATATCTGGAAGCGATTATTGCGGCTGAGCGGCCTGATGCGTTGTTGCCGACTGTTGGCGGGCAGACCGGCTTGAATCTGGCGGTTGCGCTGGCTGAATCCGGCATTCTTGCAAAATATGGCGTGGAATTAATTGGCGCTTCGCTGAGCGCGATCAAGATTGCGGAGGATCGGCTGCTGTTCAAGGAAGTTTGCCGCAAGATTGGGCTGGAGGTTCCGGCGTCGGAGGTGGTGACGAGCGTGCCGGAAGCTGTGCAGCTTGCGGACCAGCTCGGGTATCCCGTGGTGATTCGTCCATCGTTCACGTTAGGCGGCACCGGCGGCTCGATTGCTTACAATCACGAAGAATTTGCGGACCTGATCGCGCGCGCGCTAGATGCCAGCCCGGTGCACCAGGCTTTGATCGAAGAATCGGTGCTGGGTTGGAAGGAATTCGAGTTGGAAGTGATGCGCGATCACCGCGACAACTTCGTGGTGATCTGCTCGATTGAAAATTTCGATCCGATGGGGATTCATACCGGGGATTCCATCACCGTGGCGCCCGCGCAGACACTCACTGATAAGGAATATCAGCGGATGCGCGACGCGGCTGCCGCAATTATTCGCGCGGTGGGCGTGGAAACCGGGGGATCGAATATTCAGTTTGCGGTGGATCCGGCGTCCGGCCGCATGACCGTGATCGAGATGAACCCGCGCGTTTCGCGCAGTTCGGCGCTCGCGAGCAAGGCCACCGGTTTTCCGATCGCAAAAATCGCAGCGAAACTGGCCGTGGGCATGACGCTGGACGAAATTCCCAACGACATCACGAAGAAAACGCCGTGCTCATTTGAGCCGACCATTGATTACGTGGTGGCGAAAATTCCGAAGTGGCAATTTGAGAAATTTCCTGGCAGCGATACCACGCTGACGACGCAGATGAAATCCGTAGGCGAAGTGATGGCGATCGGGCGTAATTTTCAGGAAGCGCTGTGCAAGGCAATTCGGTCGCTCGAGCCGAGTTCGGCGTGGCGTCCTCCGGCCGAAGTCACGACTGTTCTGCTGCGCGAGAAATTGCACGTGCCGGGGCCGGACCGTTTGCACTGGCTGTTTGAGGCGCTGGAGCGAGGGATGTCCAGCGAAGAAGTGTGCGACCTGACGAAGATCGATCCGTGGTTTATCCGTCAGCTGCAGGAAATGCTGGCGGTGGATCGGCGCGTGGCGGCGACGACGCTGGGAAAATGTCCGTCGGAATTGTTACTGGAATCGAAGCGGTCGGGCGCAAGCGACGAGGAAATCGCGAAACTGTGGGACGTGAAAGCTTCGAGCGTGCGCGCGCGCCGCAAAGAGCTGGGCGTGCAGCCTGTTTTCAAACGCGTCGATACTTGCGCGGCGGAATTCGAATCATTCACGCCGTATCTTTATTCCACGTACGAAGAGGAAGACGAATCCGGCGCGGTGGACCGGCCGAAGGTGGTGATTCTGGGTAGCGGGCCGAACCGCATCGGGCAGGGAATTGAATTTGATTATTGCTGCTGCCACGCGGCGTTCGCGCTGAAAGAAGATGGCTATGAAACGGTGATGGTAAATTGCAATCCGGAAACTGTTTCGACGGATTACGACACTTCCGACCGGCTGTATTTCGAACCGTTGACCCTGGAAGACGTGCTCGCGATTCTGGACCGCGAAAAGCCGCAGGGCGTGATCGTGCAATTCGGCGGGCAGACGCCGTTGAACCTGGCGCTGGAGCTGAAGCAGAACGGCGCGAAAATTATCGGCACCGCGCCGGAGTCGATTGATTTGGCGGAGGACCGGCGGCGATTCGGCGGGTTGCTGGATGAATTGCGAATTCCGCAGCCGCGCAATGGCACGGCCCTGGCGCCGCAGGAAGCCGTGAAGCTCGCGAGTGAAATTGGCCTGCCGGTGCTGGTCAGGCCGAGTTACGTGCTGGGCGGGCGCGCGATGGTGATCGCCTACGATCTGAAGACCGTCGAAGAATACGTGGCGCAAGCCGCGCTGATCGGTTCGGGCACCGATCCCAAGCGGCCGATTCTGATTGACCAATTTTTGGAAGACGCGACAGAAGTGGACGTGGACGCGCTGGCGGACGGCGAAGACGTGCTGATTGCGGGGATTATGGAGCATATCGAGGAGGCCGGGATTCATTCCGGTGATTCTTCGTGCGTGCTGCCGTCGGTGACGCTGAAGCCTTCGGTGCTGGAGCGGATTCGCGATTACACTTCGCGGCTGGCGCGCGCGTTGAAAGTAGTGGGGCTGATGAATGTACAGTACGCGATTCAGCGCGATACGGTTTATGTGCTGGAAGTAAATCCGCGGGCTTCGCGAACGGTTCCATACGTGAGCAAGGCGACCGGCGTGCCGCTGGCGAAAGTGGCGGCGCGTTTGATGACGGGGCGAAAGTTGCGCGATTTGCATTTGCCTTATACGGAAACGAACGGGATTAAAGAACTCGCGGTGCGGAATTTCTACGCGGTGAAATCTCCGGTGTTTCCGTTTAACAAGTTTCGCGGCGTGGACACGATTTTGGGGCCGGAGATGCGTTCGACCGGCGAGGTTATGGGGATTTCTTCCACCTTCGGGTTGGCGTTCGCCAAGGCGCAGCTTGCCGCGGGGCAGCGGCTGCCGCAGACGGGTACTGTGTTCCTCAGCGTTAACGATCATGACAAGCGCCACGTGGCTTTTGTGGTGCAGGATTTGCTGGCGGCGGGATTGAAGGTGGTGGCTACGCGCGGGACGGCGGCGGCTCTTGCGAGTGCGGGGATCGAAGTGGAATCTGTGTACAAGGTGAATGAGGGGCGGCCGAACATAGTGGATTTGATCAAGACGGCGAAAGTGGATTTGGTGATTAACACACCTTTGGGGCGCGAGTCTTTTTACGACGAGAAGTCCATTCGGCGCGCGGCGATTCGTTACAACATTCCGTGCATCACGACTCTTTCGGCGGCCAGTGCGGCGGCGCGGGGAATGCGGGCCATGGCGGGGCATGGGGCGGATGTAGCGGCGCTGCAGGATTTGCATCGTCGGACTTCGGCGGCATCGGCGCAGGCGGAGAAGTAGCAGCAGCTTGTTTCCCCTTGGATGCTCTCGCGTTTGATATAAAATGACGGCCATGAAACTTCGCGGAATCTTTGCGCCACTTACCACGCCATTTGACGCGGATGGCAACGTCGCGCTCGGCGAAGTGCGCAATAATGTGGCGCTTTACAATAAGACCAAGCTCGCCGGGTACGTCCCGAACGGCTCGACCAGCGAATCGGTGCTGCTGCGGTGGGAAGAGGTGTACAAGGTTTGGGAAACGGTCCGCGATGCCGCCGCGCCCGGAAAAATTCTGATCGCCGGGACGGGCGCGGAATCCACATCGGAAACCATCGAGCACACCAATCGCGCAGCGCGCATCGGGTACGCGGTGGCGCTGGTGCGCACGCCGAGCTTCTACAAGCCTTCCATCAGCGATCACATGCTCGCCGAACATTATCTGCGTGTGGCGGACGCCGCGCGCATTCCGGTGATGGTGTATTCGGTGCCGGTGTTCACGCACGTCACGGTCGAGGCAGCGCTCGTCGCGCGCGTGGCGAAGCATCCGAACATCATTGGCATGAAGGATAGCTCGGGCGATATGAAGGGCATCGCCGCGATCATCGCCGCGGCGCCCAAAGAATTTCAGACGCTGACGGGTTCCGCATCGACTCTGTACGAAGCGCTCGAATTGGGCGCGGTGGGCGCGATTCTGGGGCTGGCGGATGCGTTCCCGGATTTGTGCGCGGAAATTTATGAAGCGGCCAGCGCGGGTGATCGCACGAAAGCTCAGACGCTCGCGCAAAAACTGGCGCCACCAGCGAAAATGCTGCTGATGGATTACGGCATCGGCGGCTTGAAATACGCGCAGGACCGCATGGGCTTCTACGGCGGCCTGCCGCGGCTTCCACTGCTCGGCGTGAGCGATGAGGCCAAGGTGGAAATCGACCAGATGTTGGCGAATCTTATCTCCCAGCCAGCGCATCATTTGTAGCAGCGATTTGCGGTCGCTTGGGGCGCGCTGGGAGGACGTTATTCACACGATTTGCCCGGATGCACGCTGTTCACGCGTGATGGTGCGGACAAATTGGCGCTTCGATTCGCGCCGTTGCTGTTGTCCGGCCGAATTCTCCTCTCTTTGCTTTGCTGATACCGTCTCCTTCGCGGATTGCTGCTTCTCACGGCCGCGTGTATCATGAATCCTTCGATGGAGTCTCTTTGCCTTTCCTTCCGCGATATTCCCCAGACATCTAAATTGTTTTCGACTTTTTTGGAGGACTTTCTCCGCGTCGCGAAGTATTACGGGCACTCACCTTCAATCGGGGGCGTTGCGGCCGCGGCTAAGGAAGTGGAGATCGATCCAGCGGTGCGCGCTGGTGTTGTAGAAGTGGTACGCGAACAAAATCTGAAATTTGGCGGACCGGTGACGCTGGACGCGGCCATCGCGCGCAACCTGGACCGTCTGGCGAATGGCGCTGTGGCGATTGTTACCGGGCAGCAGGTGGGACTTTTTACCGGGCCGGCTTACAGCTTGTACAAAGCGATCACGGCGGCGGCTTGCGCCGAGGAACTTTCGCGACGCGGAGTGGACGCGGTGCCGGTGTTTTGGCTGGCGACAGAAGATCACGACCTCGCCGAGATCAATCACGCTTTGTGGACCACGCGCACGGGATTGGCGGAATTTATTTTGCCTGGAAACGTTGCGGACGAAGGCCATCGCGTGGGAGAAATTGCGCTGGGGCCGGCGATCACCGCGTCGGTGGTGACCGCGATGGACACACTCGAAGGGCCGTACGCCGCGGAAGTGTCGCGGGCGTTGCGGGAATCGTACACGCCGGGCGATACGTACGGGTCGGCGTTTGGGAAACTGATGGCGCGACTGGTTACGGGGCGGGGAATCATTTTTCTCGATCCGCTGGATTCGCGGCTGCACCATTTTGCGAGCGGCATTTACCGCCGGGCGCTGGATGACGCGGAGCCGCTGGGCGACGCGTTGCTGGCGCGCTCGAAAGAACTCGAACGCGGAGGATTCCACGCGCAAGTGAAGGTGACGCGTGAGTCCACTTTGCTTTTTTATAACGTGGACGGCGTGCGGCAGCCGTTGCGCCGACGAGGCGAAAAATTCCATGCAGGTTCGGCTGCGTTTTCGCTGGAAGAACTGCGTGCGGCGATTGAAAAGACGCCCGAAGCTTTTACGCCCAACGTATTGCTGCGGCCGGTGGTGCAGGACACGCTGTTGCCCACGGCTGCTTACATCGGCGGGCCGGCGGAAATCGCGTATATGGCCCAGGCGCAGGTGGTTTACAAGCACTTGCTGGGACGCATGCCGGCGATTTTGCCGCGCGCGAGTTTTACTCTAGTGGAGCCGCCCATCGCACGGCTGCTGAAAAAATATGGCTTGGACTTTCGCGACGTCATGCGCGGCAGGCAGCACTTACGCGGGCGCATGGAAATGAAATCGCTGCCGCGCGCGCTGGCGGGGCGTTTTGCGGTGGATGAGAAGGCACTGCGGCGGCTGTTGCAGGCTTATCGCAAGCCTCTTGGGCACCTGGACCGCACACTCACAGGCGCGCTCGATTCCGCCGAACGAAAAATCCTTCACCAGTTTTTAAAGCTAAAGGGGAAGGCGGGACGCGCGGAAAATTTCCGCACGGGGATTCTGGACCGCCACGAGCGGATTCTGATGGACGCGTTGTACCCGCATCGCGGCTTGCAAGAGCGCACGCTTTCGGCGTTGCCGGCGCTGGCGGCGTACGGGCCGGAATTGTTGGATGATCTTGCTAGCGTGTCGGTGATCAGCGGACCAGACGTTGAGCCGGTTGTTAGCGCGGGCGAGGATGCGCCGGCGAATCCGCAGGCTTGTGCGCATCAGCATCATGTTTTGTTTATGTGAGCTAGTTGTTTGCGGGAACTGCAAAATCGGAACTCCAGCGGTTAAAGCCGCTTGCATGTAGGAGTGTTTTGTCGTGGCTGAAGCCACGACCCACAAGGATTGCAGAACGTTTTCGCAGGCATGGAAGTCGCGCCCTTCCCGGAGGCCTGTGGATTTTATGGCGCGAGGGAGAGCTGTTTTAGTTGGTCGAGATCGGCGGATGCGGTATCCGAGACCGCAGTGAAGGTAAAACCGTTCTGCTGCCACGCTACCCAGTGATAACCCTGTAGTTCACCCGAACCATTCAACGAGTCGCCGGGCTGTGTCTTCGCGACGAACACATTCACGATGTGTTTGCGGCGCCCGTAGACCAGCGCGGCCGCGGTGCGGCCGTCAATCACGTCGAGGCGGCCGCCCATCAGCGGGAATCCATTATTTGCAAAATCTCGGACTGGCGGCGCGAAATCGATTTTGCCGTCGAACCAGGGCTTTACGGTGTGCTGATCGGTCGAGATTACATCTTCTAAATGCCCCGGCTGCAACGAGCGGAGATGCGCGTCAACGATCAGCGCCGCCATGGCCTGCTGCTGCGAGAAGCGGTTCAGGCTTCGCAGATATTGCCAGCCGAGGAGCGTGGCGAGAACCACCGTCGCCGCGATCGCGAGCCAGCGCCACGACTCCGCTCGCGAACGCGACACCGGAGGTGGCACGGCAGCCTTCGGCAAACTGATTTGCAGTTTTTTGCGCAAGCTTTCCGGCGCGCGTTCGTAGAGTTGCGCGCCAGATAGCGCGGCGCGAAGTTTTTCTTCCGCCGCGAGGCGCATTTCGCAATCGGGGCAAGCTTCCAGATGGCGCTCGAACTCGGCGGCGCCGATAGCGTCCATTTCGCCGTCGAAATAGGCGTGCAGACGAGTTTGCGTCAGCTCACAGGTCACGGCCGGCCCCCTTTGGCACAGGCTCGGTCAGTAGAAACCTCAATTGCTGCCGCGCCCGAGCCAGCGCGGACATCACGGTGCCGATCGGGCGCGTGGTAATCGCGGCGATCTCTTTATACGAGCAGCCTTCCAGCTCCCGCAGCACCAGTATTTCGCGGAAATGCGCGGGCAGATCTTCCAGAGCGCGTTGCAGGCGCTCGCGATCGTAACTGGCCATGGCCAGCGATTCGGGATTCTCAGTCTTTGGCGGCATGGTCAATTCATCGAACTCCGTCATTTCCTCGGCGACGTGATTCTGCTGCAGCCAGGTGAAGCAGCAATTGCGGACAATCTGAAGAAGCCAGGCGCGCGCGTTACCGGACTGAAAACCGCCGAAGGAACGGTACGCGCGCAGGAATGCCTCCTGAGTGACGTCCTCGGCTTGCGCGCGGCCGCGCAAAATCCAGCGCGCCAGATTGTAAGCGGCGTCGCGATGCGGCATGACGTCTGCCTCAAAGCGCGCGCGGTCTGCCTGATCTAACACGTCCAGCCCTTTTTACAGCTCCACATAGACGTAACCACGGCGGAGGTGATTTTATTCCCGCCGGATGCAAATATCTCAAAAAAGAATGGTTTGCGTGGCCCGGGAATAAAACCGCGGGTCCCGTGGTCTTGCACACTGAACACGTCCACAGCTGGCGCGTTGCCCACGGGCCCAGATCGGAACGGGCACGCGCCACTTTTCAAAACGTGGGCGGTGCGGAACGTAAGACGCCTGGAATCAGAGTAACCAAGGAGGAAGCAGATGCCGCAAAGCAAGAAGGACGAACTTGTGCACGACCATAACCACGATGGAGTTGACCGGCGAGGTTTTCTGAAGTGCATGGCCTGGGCGGGTACCGGCGCTCTGTGCGTGATGCAGGGTGGAGTGTTGAAGTCCTACAGCATGAGCCGTGCGAACGAATGGAATGCCGCGAAAATGGCGGGCGAATTGAGCTTTGCGCAGATCAGCGACAGCCACATGGGCTTCAACAAACCGGCGAATCCGGACGTGGCCGGCACGCTGAAAGCAGCGGTGGAGAAGATCAACGCGTTGTCTATTCAGCCGGAGTTCTTGCTGCACACCGGGGACATCAGCCATCTGGCGAAGCCAGAAGAATTCGATACCGTGGACCAGATTTTGAAGGGCGCGGTAGCCAAGGACGTGTTTTTCGTGCCCGGCGAGCATGACGTGATCGGCGACGAAGGGCAGCAGTACCGGGATCGCTACGGGAAAGGCACCAAGGGCGAGGGCTGGTACAGCTTCGATAAGAAGGGCGTGCATTTTGTCGGACTCGTGAACGTGGTGAACCTGAAGGCCGGCGGTCTGGGGAATTTGGGGAGCGAGCAGCTCGAGTGGCTGGAAGACGACGTAAAGCAATTGAAATCGAGCACGCCGATTGTGGTTTTCGCGCACATTCCTTTGTGGTCCGTGTATCCGGAATGGGGATGGGGAACGGACGACAGCGCGCAGGCGCTGAGCTACTTGAAGAAATTCGGCTCCGTGTCGGTGTTGAACGGACACATCCACCAGATCATGCAGAAGGTGGAAGGCAACGTAACGTTTCATACGGCGATGTCCACCGCATTTCCTCAGCCACAGCCGGGTAAAGCCGATTCGCCCGGGCCAATGAAAGTGCCGGCGGAACAACTGCGGAGTGTGCTGGGGATTACGGATGTGAACTTCGTGCGCGGGCAGCAGGCATTGGCAATTGTGGATTCGCAGTTGGCCTAAGGCGGAAGCGGCGGAAATCCATCTCAGAATTATTCGGCGGTTTTGGAGAGGCGGGGCTTCAGGGGCTGAGGCCCCGTCAATCTCGGCGGTCCACATAGGAGATGGGCACCACGCAGCACGCAAAGTGAACTTAATTTCTAGCGAGAGGGAAAAAGCCATGGATAGGATTTTGAACAGAATTGGTTTAGCGGCGCTGGTAATCACGGCCTTCGCGCTGTTGACGCCGGTGGACAGGCATGCCAATGCGGCGGGCCAGGGACAGACGGCCACCAGTGCGGCGGTGAAGATTGACAATTTCAGTTTCGGACCGGCGGCGGTGACAGTTCCGGTGGGCACGACTGTGACGTGGACCAATCAGGACGACATTCCACACACGGTGGTGAGCACGGACAACGTGTTCAAGTCCAAGGCGCTGGATACCGACGATAAATTTTCGTTCGTCTTCACCAAGCCGGGCACTTATTCGTACTTTTGCTCGATTCACCCGAAGATGACCGGCCAGATCATCGTGCAGTAGGGGGCAGTCACATGAATCCGTTTGATTTGAAGCAAATGATGATGGAAAAGCACGCGCAGCATGTGGTGCTGATCCATTTCCCGATCGCGCTGTTCATTGCGGGAGTGGGATTGGACTTTGTGGCGCAGTGGACGAAGCGGCAGGTGCTCGGGATCGCGGCTTACATCAACCTGCTGCTGGCGGCGGTGATGACGCTGCCAGCGGCGGCAACTGGCTTAGTGGCATGGCAGTGGGCGCTGGAAGGGCACCGGATACGAGGGATTTTGCGTTTGCATATCGTGTTTGCGTTGGCGTCAACGGCGGTGATCTGGACCGTGTGGCTGATTCATTTCCGTGCGCGCCGCAGAGTGGTTGGCGTTTTGCCGAGTTACCGACTGCCCTTGGAATTTGTGGGCGTGGCGCTGCTGGCAATTACCGGGCACCTCGGTGGATTTCTCAGCGGAGTGAATAGCTAGCTTGGCCGATAATTTTTCCGAACTGGCGTTACGAGCTAGGCGTGGTAGCACCGGTCGTGGCACGAGGCGAGACAATCAGCTTGTTTAAGTCGCTCACAAGGTTGGCCATCGCTTCGTCAAAGTTCTTGCGGCCAGTTGCTTCTCGCGCCCATGGCTCCACGTGCTCGGTGATTCGCCACAGCAAAATGCTGGTCTTGGGATCTACAATCGCTAAGCGAAGCACGTACACTTCCTGGGTTCGAAACGCGATCTCGGTCCGGACCTCAAGAACCACGTCAGCGTCCGCGGGAGTCTGCACGAATTCGTATATTCCCAGCCTCTTGAGGGACGCGTAGAACTCTCCATAAGCAAGGCCGGGGATTCCCAGGACTGGATCGCTATCGCCGTTAGCGATAAATATTTTCCTGGCCGTGAGGATTTGCACGGGTACCGGAGCGGGGGGCACATCGGGTGTTTTTTGCGTCTCCGCCATTGGAGCGGCAACGAATGCAATCGCCACAGCGAGGCAGATAATCGCTGTTCTTGCGCTGTTCGTCATGGTTTCTCCTATCACGCCAGAGTGAAGACCTTACCGGGGCGTTGCTTCTGCTACCGAATCGTAAAATCAACCGCGCTTCGCGCGACGTGAGTTCACAAATCCGGCGCGTAAGTGGACGGATATATCAGCCGTTACGTTTCAGCAAGAAGCGAAACTTCTTGAATGTTCCGGTTTTTCCGCGGCTGCGCTCGGTTCATTGTTGCTTGGAGCAGAGGCAGGATTTCTCCTTGGTGCGGATGCGGCCCGGATCAGCGTTGCAGACTCAGCACAGGCAAGATTGCCAATGCTACCAAACCTTCCGCAGTGCCGCATGCCGAAGTCTCGTGCTAAAATGGCGCATCTCTGAATTACGAATGCTGCGGAGGGCCTGATGAAGATTACGCCCGGCAAACAGAAGGGGCTGAAAGCGGTGTCGGACGCGCGCGGCGTGATCGCCGCGGCAGCGATGGACCAGCGCGGCTCGCTGAAGAGCGCGATCGCGAAAGATAAGGGCATTGACAAGAAAGACGTGCCCGCGCAGATGCTGGAGGAGTTCAAGACGATCGTCACGCGCGTGTTGACGCCGCACGCCAGCGCGATTCTGCTTGATCCGGAGTATGGTTTGCCGGCAGCACGAGCGCGCGCGAAAAATGCCGGGCTGCTGCTCGCATACGAAAATAGCGGCTACGACAACACGCGCCCCGGGCGCCTGCCGGACCTGCTGGACATCTGGTCCGTGCACCGGCTGGTCGGAGCGGGCGCGGATTGCATCAAGATTTTGCTGTACTACACGCCCTTCGATCCGCCCGAGGTGAACGACATCAAACACGCATGGGTGGAACGCATCGGCGGAGAATGCACGGCGTCCGACGTGCCGTTTTTTCTGGAATTTGTGGGCTACGTGGAGAACGGCGACGAGAAGGGAATCGAGTACGCGAAACAGAAGCCCGAAATCGTGCGCAA
Source organism: Acidobacteriota bacterium (assembly GCA_013289695.1). Lineage (GTDB taxonomy): Bacteria > Acidobacteriota > Terriglobia > Acidiferrales > UBA7541 > Palsa-295. Next base: position 14,567 of record JABCZK010000052.1, on the reverse strand, counting down.
GAGCATGGAGGAATTTTCCAAGCCGCAATACGGCGTGGACGTGCTCAAGGTGGAAGTCCCGGTGAACATGGCTTTTGTGGCCGGCACGAAATCGTGCAAGGGTGATTCGGCGTACACGCGCGATCAGGCCAAGGAACATTTCCGCCGCGCCGCCGCTGCCGCGAAAAAACCGTTCATTTACCTTTCCGCAGGCGTGAACAACGACGTTTTTGCTGAGACACTCGATCTAGCCGCCGAATCCGGCGTGGAGTTTTCCGGCGTGCTGTGCGGCCGCGCCACGTGGAAAGACGGCATCCCCATTTACGGCAAGCAAGGCCCGAAAGCGCTGGAAGACTGGCTGAGCGACCAAGGCGTGAAGAACATCAACAACGTGAACTCGCGCCTCACCGCCGCGAAGCCGTGGTACAGCTTCTACGGCGCCACCTCCGCCGCCGCGCTCGGCGACTAAGCGCACTTTCGTAAGTATTCAGTGGCAATCGAGAAACGGGGCTGCTGACGCGAGGACCTCCCAAAATCTGTTAGCTGTTTAGGCGAAAAGCAGATCCCTCGGTGCGTCCCGCGCCCGCCAAACTGCGGCGGGAAGGAAAAAGCGTGGGACTCCGTTCGGGATGACACGTGATTGTCTTTTTCGTTGTACTGCGAAGGGTCGCCTCGAGCCGCGGCAGTGTCGCGACGCGGCGGTGGGCACGATCAGCTATTTGCCAGCACCTGATACTGCTCGGTCGTTAATGGCACGACGGAAAGCCTTCCTTGGCGCACCAGAGGCGAATTGGCGAAGAGCTTGTTGGCTTTGATTTCCGCAAGTGGCGTTGGCTTGGCCAGCGGTTGTCCCACAGCAATCTTCACACGCGGATTCTTGGGGTCCGTGGCATCCACGGACACAACCGATGCCGTGCCTACCGCGCTCCTAACCTCGCCCGATTCGTAGATGATCAGCTTCGCACTGGGTGTCATCTCGCGCAGATTTTTTACCGCGGCCGGATTCGATATGCCATCCCAGAAAGTCGCCTTGTCACGCTGCAGATCCGCGAACGAATACTCGGACGGCTCGGTTTTCAGAAGATACGCCGCAGACATTTGATCCACCTCCGAGTTTGACGCCGCACATTCTACATCGATGCGTAAATTAGCTTCGGATCAGAAGCCATGCCGCCGCCCGAAAGCTCTATCTCGACCCGTGGTCATCGATCTGGCGGCGCGCTCGATTCACATGGGGAGTGCGGTTCCACGATGAAGACCGGAACAAGCCGGAGGCCTTCGCTTGCGGCGAAAAGCAGCGAGGACTGTGGGTCGAACTCAACGTTGAGATTTACGGTCGCTTCGGGAAGCACTCGAAAGAAGCCGCCAGTGATGTGGTCCGAAGGAACTTGAACCTGAGACGACTGGTGATCCAGGACGAGCGCTCGGACTCCGCCATCGGACATGACGATGCAGTTGAAGCCCACGCTTCCACAGGCGTTTTCCTCAGGAATCGATTCATCGGTTGCCGGCTGATTGGAGGCCAAGCGCAAGCGGATTTGGCGGTACGCATCCGCGGGGACGGCGACGTCCTCAAACGCGCTCCTTTCGCAGGATTCCACGTTGCGCGCGAGCAAGTCGACTTGTTCCGGTTGGGTCGCCAATTTCGGAGCCAATTCTCGCCAGTCCGGCGAATCGTCGTCGGCGAGGGCGCTCGCGATGGCCTCAATGCCGCGAAGCGTAACGTAAATGTGCCGGATCTTCGCTGGCGCTGCTTCTGCGGAGGCGCCGGAAGCCGTAGGAGACGCGCTTATACTCACGCGTACCGTACCGGTGGCACTGTTCAGCTGGCAACTTGGAGCGTTCGTGCTCGTCGAAATCGAGCCGCCAGGGTTGGAGACAAATACGAAGCAATAGTTGCTGCAACCAAATAAGCTCAGGCAGAAAAGTAGCTCGGCGAGAAGGCACGTTCGAGAGGGTGCGTTTGCGCCCCGGTAAGAATTCCAGCTCCGCATGGAAGGGCCTCAATGGGCGGATTATGTGCCCGCGAAACAGGGCAGTCAAGTCGGCGGTGATGGTCGCACGGTTCATTGCTGTTGCCGCTGAAAGTCATCTCATAGATGGGCGACCCGGAAGGGCGGGGCTTCAGCCCCGCCGTCAAGCGCAGTAAAGAAAGGGGCTTTAGCCCTTGAAGCCGGGTTCGCGCGGCGCGTTCTGGTTCCGCCCTTACGTTCACTTCTACTTCCATTCGAGGGTTTGCTTCAGGCCGCCGATCTGGACGTAGAAGAGGCCCGGCTCGACGACGCGTTTGTTCTCGGCGTTGACAAAGGAGAGGTCTTCGGGGCCGAGTTCGAAGGTGTAACGGCGGGTTTCGCGTGGCTGCAGCTGTATTTTCGCGAAGCGCTTCAGGCGTTTTAGGGGCGGAGTGAAGCTGGCGTCTTGTTCGTTCAGATAGAGCTGCACCACTTCCTTGCCCGCACGATCGCCAGTGTTTTTCACCGTGATTGCCACTTGAATCTTCTGGTTGCCTGATGCTGCGGGCGGCGATACCTGCAAATCCGAATACGCGAATTGTGTGTAGCTCAGGCCGTAGCCGAATTCAAATTGCGGGGCGTAGAGCGAGGCGGTGGCGCCTTCGGCTCCTTCCAGTGTTTTGTGATCGTACGTGAATAGCATGTTGGCGTAGCGCGGATAGGTGATGGGAAGTTTGCCGCTGGGATTTACGTCGCCGAAAAGAATGTCGGCAATCGCTTGTCCGCCTTCGTTGCCGGGATTGTAGGCCATCAGAATTGCGCTCGCGCCGCTGGCGATGGGGCGGATGATGCGCGGACGGCCTTCGGTGAGAACCAGAATCACGGGCTTGCCGGATTCGAGCATTTTCTCGGCGAGATGAATTTGCGCGTCGGGGAGGGCAAGGTCCGCGATGTTGCCGGGTGTTTCGGCATTGGCCCATTCTCCGAGGCAGACTACGATCGCGTCAACATTTGCTGCTGTTGCTGCCGCTGCAGCTTGCGTGATGTCTGTTTCCTGGTCGAAGCTGGCGCCGGGGACGTAGGTCACGTGGTCCGCGCCAATTTTCTGGCGGATGGCGCCAAGGGTCGTCGCGTATCCCTGCGTGGGGTACGCGGAGGTTTTGTTGCCCTGCCAGGTATAGCTCCAGCCGTTGTCCAGAGGGATGAGCGAATCGGCGTCTGGGCCCGTGACGAGCACTCGCGCGGTTTTCGCAAGCGGCAGAGTGCGGTTTTCGTTTTTCAGCAGTGTGATGGATTCTTGCGCGGCTGCCACGCTGGCCTGGCGCGATTCGGGCGAGCCGAGAGTGACCTTCGAATCGATCCCGCGCAGCGGATCGCTGAACAATCCCAGCTGATATTTCAGCGTGAGAATGCGGCGCACGGCCTCGTCAACGCGACTCACGGGCACGCTGCCTTCTTGCACCAGTTGCAGCAGCAAATCGCTGAAGCGGTAATCTTTCGGGACCATGCTCATGTCAATCCCGGCGAGAATGGCGATGCGCGTCGCTTCTTTTTCCGTGGCGGCGATGTGGTGCGCCGTTACGAGGCGCTCGATGTCCTGCCAGTCCGAAACCACCACGCCTTGGAATCCCAATTCATCGCGCAGAACCGTTTTCAGCAGGTAGCTATTGGCATGGCCGGCGATGCCGTTTACTTCGCCGGAATTTACCATCACGGTGTGCGCGCCAGCTTTTACGGCAGCTGCGAAAGTGGGCAGAAAATATTCGCGCAGCGTGGATTCCGGAATTAGGGCGGGGCTGCGGTCGCCGCCAGTGGTGGGGTAGCTGTATCCGATGTAATGCTTCAGCGAGGAACTGACGTGCGACGAACTGGAAATGTCGTCGCCTTCGTAGCCGCGGACCGTGGCTAGGCCCATTACTGTGGCGAGGTAGGCATCTTCGCCGAATGTTTCGTAGAGACGCGGCCAAAGCGGCTGGCGGCCGACGTCCAGCACGGGAGAAAACGCCCACGGGATGCCAGCTTTGCGCGTCTCGGCGGCGGAGATTTGACTGCCGCGCAGCATCAGCTCGGGATTCCACGTCGCGGCCATCGCCAGCGGCTGGGGAAAGAGCGTGCCGCCTTCCATGTAGGTGGTGCCGTGAATCGAATCAATTCCGTAGAGCACGGGTATTTGCAGGCGAGTGTATTTCGCTTCGGCTTGGATGGTGCGCTGAATTTCGTGCCACTTTTCCAGGGAGAGAGCCTGGTCATAGACGTTGATAATGGAGCCGACGCCATATTCCGCGATCGCCTTGTGCAACTTTTCGGGATTGATGCGGATATCCTGATCTTTACCGTCAACGATTGTCTCGACGGTCAGCTGCGTCATCTGCCCGACTTTTTCTCTCAGCGTCATCTGCGCGAGCAGCTTGTCAACGGCGGGTGCGAAGTTGCTAGCGGAGGGGCCTGCGGGCGTCATGTGCGATTGCAGGAACGCTTGGCTGTCCACGTCGTCGGAAGGATGATCCGCTAGACGGTCCGTGGCGGGATCCTCTGCGCCAAGGAAACTCCATGCACCTGCGAACAGCACAGCAATAACGATTATGTAGAGGACCAAACGAGGCTTCGGCATTCGCATCTCCCGCCCGGCATGATACATGTGCGCGACGGCCAGTTCCACGTGCGATTTTGCGTAGGAGTGGTGAGGGCTGGTTGCTTGTTGTTCAGTGCGCAGGAGGGCGCCGCTTCACAACGCGACCGGACGAGCGGGAACGGAATCCCTCAGGACTTTGCTCCCGTCGAACGTTGCGGCTTGAAAGAACCGTTGAGGGCGACCGCGTGGCGAACGAGCGCCTTAAAGGCGGGCTCGTCAACTTCTTCTCCTTCATGGATGTCAATCGCGCGGCGTACCTTTCCGTCGAGGCTCGAGTTGAAAAGGCGCGCCGGATCTTTCAGAAACGCACCCTTGGCGAAGGTAAGCTTCACGACCTTCTTGTAGGTCTCGCCAGTGCAGATGAGGCCGTCGTGCGACCACACAGGAGTGCCCCACTTCCACTCCTCGATTGCGTCCGGATCTGCCGCCTTGATGAGCTTGCGCATTCTGCCGAGGGTTTTTCCGCGCCAGTCGCCGAGTTCGGCGATTCTGTCCGAGATGAGCTCCGATGCCGGCTGTCCTTGGCTCGCGCCTGATTTTTTCATGTTCTTATCCTTAACTGACGTTTGCCGCGGGAAACAGGACGCCGATGTTGCGACTTTGTGGTCGCAGCGCCCACGACGCCACAGTAAGACCAGCAATCAAGAGAGGGGCGACGACGTGAAAGGCGTAAGCGCCGTAGCCGCCGACTGCAGCACAGGATATGGCCGCGCCTGTCAGGTCGAAGAAAATGCCGGCATACGCCCATTCCTTGAGCCGCGGAAAACGCGGCACGAGTATGGCAATGGCCCCAAGCACTTTCCAAAACCCGATGATGGCAAAGAAGTACATTGGATAGCCAAGTCGGGGCACCACGCCATGGGGGTTGCCCTTAAATTGCGCTATCTGGACAATGCCCCCGCTCATAAAGGTCGCTAGGAGCACGGTAGTCGTCCAATAAGCAATGTTTTTCGCTTTCATAATCAGTCCAACCTCCTTGGTCAAACTCTCCTTTTTCCAACATCCGTCAGTCCAGTGCTTCTCAGTCCAACCCTCCAACGACACGCTCCATGTTGCCGATGAACTTCGTCCAACCGTAGGTCGCGCCCTTATAGGCGGCGTCTGTTTCCGAGCGGAAACCGGTTTGCTCCATGCGGAGATGGGTGCCGACCGTGGTCGGCGTCAACGTCCAGGTGACGACGGTCTTCGTTCCCATAGTGGCCCAGCTATAAGAGAGCCGTGAATTCGGTTCGATCACCAGGACTTCACTGTCGATGACGCCGTCCCAGCCCGGAACAGGCGTCGAGCGGAAGCTGAACTGGTGGCCGACGGCCGGCTGAAAATCATTCTTCATCAGCCATTCTTCTATCAACGGGCCCTGCGTCAGCGCGCGCCAGATTTTTTCCGGCGGATGCGGCATTTCGCGTTCGATCACGAGCGAGAGTGAGGCTGCGGGTTCGGTCATTGGTCCATCCTTTTCAGAAGAGATTCGAGACGATCAAAACGGTCGTGCCAGAAGGCGGCATACAGTCCCATCCAGTCGAGCATCGGTTTCAAGGCTTGCGGTTGCGCGCTGTAGTGGGTCTCGCGTCCGGTGCGACGATCGCGTACCAGCCTGGCATGCTTTAGGATTCCCAGGTGCTTGGAGACTGCCGGCTGTGATACGCCGGCGCGGGCTGTAAGGGCGCGGACGTTTTGTTCACCGTCGCGTGCAAGGTGTTCGAAGATGGCGCGACGGGTGGGGTCGGCTAGGGCAGCGAAAACGTGGTCGGTTGTGACTTGGGCTTGCATAGCGGGAATCATAACCATACGGTTATGGGTTGTCAAGCGCAAATTTGCGCAGGCTGTGAATCATTTTGCGGATCGCTTCGGCAAACGCGGCCGCGGCAGAAGTGTTTCTTCCTTGACCCCTTTTATGGACTTACCGGGAGTCATGCTTGGATTGGCCGAATCATACTCATACCCGAAGGGTCATTTCGATTCTGAAGGCCTCCGACATCTTCAGGAAACGGGTGCCGTTACAGCACAAGTCGGGTGCTAGAATACCCTCCGCGTTTGCGAACTTCGAAGGAGTGCAGCTCAAGTTTCCAAGCTCATCACCATTCGCCGCTAAATTCATTGTAGGATCGATGCACGAATCGAATGTCGACCTCATGACGCGATTCATTCTGATTACCTGCCTCTGGACCGTTGCGGCCGGCATCGCTTCCTCTCAAACGCTGAAGGTTGTCCCCGGTCGTGTATTGGTGGACGAAACCGCTGTGATTCGCGCCGAAGGACTCGCACCCAACGAGCACGTTTCGATCCGGGCCGAATTGGTCGACGGAGCGAACCAGCCCTGGTCTTCGGAGGCGGAGTTCCTAGCGGACCCCGGAGGCGCGGTCGATACTTCCAAGCAAGCGCCTGTGAAAGGCTCTTACAGCGGAGTTTCTGCGATGGGCCTCGTCTGGTCCATGAAGCCAAAGGCTAAACACGTGCCGTCGTACGACCCGCCGCGAGACTTGGGCGCGCAGGTGATCGAATTCCAGCTCTTCAGAAGTGGAAAGCAAGTGGCGATCGCCCAGCTGGAACAGCTCAGTATCGCCGATGGGGTACGGCGCATCACCATCGATGGACAACTCCACGGCGTGCTTCTCCTGCCAAACTCGACCGGGCCGCATCCAGGCGTGCTAGTCGTGGGAGGGAGCGAAGGAGGCATGCCGCTCCGTAAGGCTGCATGGTTGGCTTCGCGGGGATACGCTGCGCTCGCTCTCGCCTACTTCCGCTACGATGACCTGCCGCCTCTACTCGAAGCTATCCCGCTGGAGTATTTCAGCAGTGGGCTCGCGTGGATGGTGCAGAGGCCGGAAATCTCGGGTGACCGCGTCGCCGTTGTGGGAACCTCGCGGAGCGGCGAACTGGCACTGCAGTTGGGGTCAATGTTTCCCGAGATCAAGGCGGTTGTGGCGTACGTCCCGGCCAACGTACGCTATGCGGCCTGCTGCGGCGACACACGGGTCCCATATGCCTGGACGTGGCAGGGGCAGCCGCTGTCATTTGGGAACAGGCGAGCGCTCCGGGAACCCGGCGCGTCGGTGTTGAACGGAGTGATCGCAGTTGAGCGCGCCCACGGCCCAATCCTGCTCATCGCTGGAGACGACGATGGAGTGTGGGACTCGTCAGGTATGACCGATGCCGTTGTAAGCCGCCTGAAACAGGCTCACTTCTCGTTTTCCTACGAACGCCTGAGATACGCTCACGCTGGGCACCGGGCTGGCCGGCCCGAGATCGTTCCCACTCAGCACGGTGGCGTCAGGAATCCCACTTCGCAACGAGAAGAAAACCTTGGTGGGAATGCACAAGGCGACGCTGAATCGTCACTCGACGCCATTCCTAAGGTGCTGGAGTTTCTCCGCCAGAGCCTTGGCGAACCCCAGTCCAACGCCAGATTCCGATGGAGCCGTGAAGGATTAACAACTCATAAGGAACAGACGAAAAATGACGCCATTGTGGCGTCATCATTTTTACGGACACTCGGCTGCGCCGATGCTCCGTGCAATGGTGTTCCATCCGCTTCAGTTCAAGCACTGTATTTGATCCGAAGCAACCTCTCTGAATGCAAGCAGTAGCTTCTTCAGCGGAGATTGGTTCGACCTTCAAAGTAGTTTTCATATGCATCATCGGAGTCGGTCGGCAGGTGGGCGGCAGCGTTCCGAACGGCCACGAAAAATCCGGTGCGATAGGTTCGCGAGCTTGGTGGAAAAGAGTTTCAACCCCTGATAAACGCCGACAACCTCATCCACATCGGCTCCCACGTCGTACTACAGCGAACGTGAACTTTGGCGCGACGGCAATGAATACCAAACCGAAAACAACCACTCCAGCACCAGAATTCATATCAAACTCGCCGCTCGCCGCTAACAACTAGCGGCAGAATCCGCAATTTTGCGACGGAAAGTAGCTAGGGCAGCGTTCCGGTTGGTTTGGCCGTAGTGAGCGATTTTGGCTTTTGTTTTCAAGGCAACGCGGGTTCAAGCTTAGCGCCGCGTTGACCGATTGAGATCGCCGCCGTAATCGGAAACTGACCCGCTACCTCCGTTTATGAGTGTTTGCGCAAGTGTGCGCTTTCCGCTAAAATGAATGTTTCAGCATGTGCGCGCGAGGCGCCCTGAGGCGTTGCCCGCACATCGACTCGTAGGGCACCCGGACACCCAGAGGGAATGGCGGACGAAAACCACAGCAGCACACTAGCCTTCGACGCCGCCGACGAGTACCGCCCGGAAGCACCACCGCCCCCTGAAATTCCCGCGTGGAAAGACGGCAGCATCCGCATTGGGATACACACGTCCATAGCAGGCGACATCAGCAGCTCCCTTGAGATCGCGTACGGCCTGGGCGCGAACGCGCTGCAGATTTTTTCCTCCAGTCCGCGCATGTGGAATCGCGGCGGGATGCGCATCGCCGAAGCCGAGGCTGCGCGGTTTCGCGCGCGGCGCAAAGAACTGGGCCTGGGGCCGCTAGTCATCCATGATAATTACCTGATTAACCTGGCTTCGCCGAATCCGGTACTGCGCACGCGCTCCGTGCAAGCGTTTCACCAGGAATTGGTGCGCGCGATCGCCTTGGGCGCGGATTATCTGGTGGCGCATCCCGGCAGCGGACGCGAGAGCACGCCGCTGGCGGCTGTTGCAGCTATTGCGCAGGGATTGAAGCAGGCCGCGCGCGGCCTGAAGCTCGGCGACCTGAAAATTCTGCTCGAAAATACCGCAGGGCAGGGGACTTCGATTGGCTCCCGCTTCGAAGAACTGCGCGCGATTCTGGATTCTTCGCCCGATCTGCCGTTGGGGATCTGCATAGACACCGCGCACACGTTTGCCGCGGGTTGGGATCTGCGCACCGCGGAAGGACTCGAGCAGACGCTGCAGGCGCTCGAGCGCACCGTAGGCCTGGACCGTGTGTACGTGGTCCATGTGAATGATTCGAAGACGCACGTGGGTTCGCGCGTGGATCGTCACGAACATATCGGCAAGGGCAAAATTGGCCTGGAAGCTTTCGGGCGCATCCTGAATCATCCGCTGCTCGCCGCGCGCGCTTTTATTCTGGAAACGCCCATTGACGCGCCAGGCGACGACCGGCGCAATGTCGCGACGCTGTGGAAACTGCTGGGACGAGTGGTGACGGCGAACGGCGACGGCATGAAGCCACGGCCGCATAGCGCGAAGAAGGCCAAGTCCGCAAAAGCGGGTGCCTCGCGGCGTGCGAAAACGAATTCCAAAACGAAAAAGAAGGCAAAATCGAAATCACGCTCGCGAGGGAAGTGAACTTGGCCGATTCCGACCACAAACATGCAAATTACGATCCCGCGCAAATCGAAGCAAAGTGGCAGAAAGTGTGGGAAGAACAACAAGCCTTTAACGCCGTAGATAACGACCCTTCACGCCCCAAATATTACATGCTCGAGATGTTGCCTTATCCCTCCGGCACTATGCACATGGGACACATGCGCAATTACACCATCGGCGACGCAGTGGCGCGCTACAAACGCACGCGCGGATTCAACGTGCTGCACCCCATGGGCTGGGACGCGTTCGGCTTGCCGGCGGAAAACGCGGCGATCAAGAACGGCACGCACCCGCGCGAATGGACCCAGGGCAACATCGCAGAATTCCGTCACGTGATGCGCCGCTTCGGATTCAGTTACGACTGGCGCCGCGAAATTTCCACCTGCGAGCCGGAATATTATCGCTGGAATCAGTGGCTTTTTCTGCGCATGTTCGAGAAGGGCATCGCGTTCCGCAAGAAGAGCAAAGTAAACTGGTGCCCGGAGTGCGCGACGGTGCTGGCGAACGAGCAGGTGATTGACGGTTACTGCTGGCGGCACGAAACGACGCTGGTGGAAGTGCGCGAACTGGAGCAGTGGTTCTTCCGCATCACACAATACTCCGACGAGTTGCTCGCGGACATGAAGCAGCTGGAGGACGGCTGGCCGGAGCGCGTTCTGGCGATGCAGCGGAATTGGATTGGCAAATCGCAGGGCGCGCGCGTGAAATTTGGCGTAGTGCAGATGGATGGCGTGGCGGTGGAAGTTTTTACCACGCGCATTGATACGATTTACGGCGCTTCGGCGCTTCTTATTTCCGCTGGTCATCCCAAGCTCGACGAGCTTCTCACTGGTGTGCCCGGACAGGGTGCCCTGAACGCCCAACTGAAAACCATGCGCCAGAAAAGCGTGCGCGCAGCGGATATCGCATTGGCGGAAAAAGAGGGATTTTTCACGGGACGGTTCGCAGTGAACCCGTTTTCGGGCGGGCATGTGCCCATCTGGGTGGCGAATTTTGTGCTGGCTGAATATGGCACGGGCGCGGTGATGTGCGTGCCGGCGCACGATGAACGCGATTACGAATTCGCGGAAAAATATCATTTGCCGGTGAAAATTGTGGTGCAACCGAAAACCGGAGTGCCGCTGCGCGTTGATCGCATGAGCGAAGCCTTCACGGAGTATGGGCGCGTGGTGGATTCGGGCCCGTACGATGGTCTGACCACCGAGCAGGCGCAGGAAAAAATGACCGCCGACGCAAAGTTGAAAGGCTTTGGCGCGGGCGAGACGACTTACCGGCTGAAAGATTGGGGCGTTTCGCGCCAGCGTTATTGGGGCACGCCGATTCCGATCGTGTACTGCGAAAAAGACGGTATCGTTGCGGTGCCGGACGATCAGTTGCCCGTGCGATTGCCGGAAAATGTGACGCTCACGGGGCAGGGGCAGTCTCCGCTCGCTGGCTCGCCGGAGTTTGTGAACACCACCTGCCCGAAGTGCGGCGGCCCGGCGCGGCGCGAAACGGACACGATGGACACGTTCGTTGATTCTTCCTGGTATTTTTACCGTTACACCGACCCGCACAATAGCTCCGCGCCCTTCGACAAAGAAAAAGTGCGTTACTGGTTTCCGATTGACCAGTACGTCGGCGGAATCACGCACGCCATTTTGCATCTGCTGTATTCGCGATTTTTCTGCAAGGTGATGCGCGACATCGGCCTGGTGAATCACAATGAGCCGATCTCGCGTCTCTTTACTCAAGGCATGGTGCAGAAGGGCGGCGTCGCGATGTCCAAATCGCGCGGCAATGTGGTGGGCGCGATCGAGATGGCCGATAAGTACGGCTGCGATACCGGCCGTCTATATACCTTGTTTGCCGCGCCTCCGGAAAAGGATCTGGAGTGGAGCGAAGAAGCCATCGAAGGTTCGGCGCGCTTCCTGAATAAAATGTACCGGCTGGTTTCGAAACATGCCGAGCGGTTGCGCGGGATTCAAACCGATCTGACGCAGCAGACGGATTTGACGAGCGCGACGGCGAAGGAAAAATTGCTGGTGCGTAAGGTGCATCAGACGCTGAAGCGCATCACCAATGATTTTGAGGTGCGCTGGCACTTCAACACTTCGGTCTCGCTGCTCATGACGCTGGCAAACGAGATTCACGCGCAGGAGCCTCTCGACGTCGAGCTCAGCCCGATGATTTTGAAGCGCGTGCTGGAAGCGCTGGTGCTGATGCTTTCGCCCATGGCGCCGCACATCGCGGAGGAGTTGTGGCAGATGCTGGGTCACCAGACCAGCTTGGCGCGCGAGAAGTGGCCCCAGTATCGCGAAGATCTGGCGCGCGAAGAGCAGTTTGAGGTCATCATCCAAATCAACGGTCGCCTGCGCGGGAAGATTCTCGTCGAAGACGATCTGAGCGAGGACGAAACTTTGAATCGCGCGCTGACTGATCCGCGTATTGCGGTGTTGATTGCCGGCAAGCAAGTGACGAAGACGGTGGTGGTGTCGCGAAAGCTTGTAAATATTGTGTTGAGGTAGAACGTGGGCGTGCCGAAGCTGTGTTGGTGGATCGTTTTTTGCTGCTGGGACTGATTTTCGTCCCACCCAACATGATTTTGCGACGGCGGAAAAGCGTTGGATATAAAACCGAACCCTTCGATTGGACAGCGAACGGAAAATTAAATCTGCCAATCGAATATTTGAAGATTCGAAATCAGCATGGCTGGTCGCCGTGGGCAGTCTATCTGATGGTGCTAATGCTTCTCGCGGGCATAGGGTTTATCTTGCTAGGCTTGGCATAGCCGAGCTAGACGGGGAGAAGGGGCGTGGGTAAATGGCATTGACCGGCGGATCCGCAGCGCAGCAGCAAGCCGGAGGCACGGTGAGCACGCGACAGGGAATTGTGGTCCTGGATTTCGGGGGGCAGTACACGCAACTGATCGCGCGGCGCATCCGCGAGCAGCAGGTATTCGCCGCGATATTGCCGTGCACCGCGAAGCTGGAGGAAATCCGCGCGCACGAGCCCGTGGGCATCGTCCTTTCCGGCGGGCCTAGTTCGGTGTATGACAAAGACGCTCCGCTTTGCGATCCCCAAGTGCTGCAACTGGGCGTGCCCGTGCTGGGCATCTGTTACGGCATGCAGTGGCTCACCCATTCACTAGGTGGTAAAGTAGCGCCCGCCGCCCGCCGCGAATACGGTCCGGCACAACTGGACATGGCGTGCGCTTCGAAATTATTCAATGGCATTCCCGACCATCTGAAGATCTGGAACAGCCATGGCGATCACGTCGTTGAGGTTCCCGCGGGTTTCGCCATCACCGGGCGCACGGACAACGCCATTGGCGCCGTCGAGAACACCGAAAAGCGGATTTATGGCGTGGAATTTCATCCCGAAGTAAATCACACCGATCGCGGCACGGAGATTCTGCAGAATTTCATTTTCGCGATATGCGGCGCAAAGCAAAACTGGAATCGCGCCGGCTTCATCGCCGCGAGCGTGGAAGCGATTCGGAAGCAAGCTGAAGGCGCCCGCGCCATCTGTGCGCTTAGCGGAGGAGTGGATTCGGCGGTCGCTGCCGCGCTGGTTCACCGCGCCATCGGCGATCGCCTGATCAACGTGTTCGTGGATACCGGCCTGCTGCGCGGCGACGAATATCGCGAGACGCTGGAGCTGTTGCGCGACCGTCTGGGCCTCATCGTGATTGGCGTGGACGCTTCCGAACGTTTTCTGGGGAAGCTCGCGGGCGTCACGGACCCTGAGCAAAAGCGGAAAATCATCGGCAACGAATTCATTTCGGTGTTCGTCGAAGCGCAACGCAAATTGCTGCAGAACACCGCGGGCCTGCCGGTGAAGTTTCTCGTGCAGGGCACACTCTATCCGGACGTGATCGAATCTGTCTCCGTGAAGGGGCCGTCCGCCGTCATCAAGTCGCATCACAACGTCGGCGGCCTCCCGGCAGACATGCCCTTCGGCCTGATCGAGCCGTTGCGCGACTTGTTCAAAGACGAAGTGCGCCAGATTGGCCGCGAATTGGGCCTGCCCGAGGAAATTCTGGTGAAACATCCGTTCCCCGGACCGGGTCTGGCCGTGCGTCTGCTGGGAGCCATTACGCGCGAGCGGCTGGAAACATTACGAGCCGCCGATGCCGTGGTAGTAGAAGAAATCCGGCGCGCAGGACTATACGAAAAGGTATGGCAGGCGTTCGCGGTGCTATTGCCGGTGCAGAGCGTGGGAGTGATGGGGGACGGAAGGACGTACGGATACACCATCGCTGTACGCGTCGTGGACTCGCTGGACGCAATGACCGCTGATTGGACCAGACTGCCGCGCGAAGTGCTCGAACGGATTTCTGCGCGCGTCGTGAACGAAGTTCCCGGCGTGAACCGGGTCGTTTACGACATCAGCTCGAAACCCCCGAGCACCATCGAGTGGGAATAGAGCAGGCGCCGCAAAAGAAATCCAAGGCAGCGGATTCTTAGCGGTTAGCCATTTTCTGAGCCATGTACATCAGCAAGCGACGGTCGCCTTCGTCAATACGGCCAAGCAACCGGCGGAAGCGGCCCAGAGCCCGAGCATCTTTCCCACGGCTTCCCCACGCGATATCGTCGGCCGACTTCCGCTTGGGAAGGTTCGGCAGCACGGGTGGTTCTTCGCCGTCGTAGAAAAGCTGGTAGAGCGGGACTTCCATGGCCCGCGCCAACTTTTCCAACGTTTCGATCGCCGGAACGGTGTGGC
>JABCZK010000051.1 GCA_013289695.1 Acidobacteriota bacterium | reverse complement strand
ACGCCCCAGCGAGGAGCGGTTCGGAACTCGTCAGGGCCGGCGCCACCTTGCGTGATGCCGTCGGCGAGTCCTTTCCCCATGTGGTGGACGATAAGGTCAGAGTAAAGATTCGCCGTTTGATTGGAGAGCGCAGCACTCGGGCTGGTCGCGGAGCCACTGGCAATCTTCGCACCCGTGGTCAACGAGGGCGTATGACAATGGATACAACCTATCTTCGCAAAGGAGGCGCGTCCTTTTTCGCTGGACGGCGTGGCGGCCGCGGGAGTCGGTGGGGCCAGCATGCGCATGAAGTCGGCAAAGGCTTCGATGTCTGAGAGGACCGCCGTGTTCGAATTGCCGGAGGTCGAGGGAGTAGGCGTGAAGTTGACTGTGTCCTCAGGAGTGGGGTTAAACAGGCAGCCCGGCGTTTCGTCGCGCTCCTGCGGGAAAAGCTGGTTCGAGATTCCCATCTCGACGTTGTATGCCTCGCCGGCGAACATGAGCAAGGATTTGTTCTGCGCCTTCCACCCGAAACGCGTAATGGTCCCATCGTTTGCACTGAGGTTTACATTTCCGCTTAGGTGAGCATTCGCGTGGCCGGAAATACCCATCGCCAACTTCTCCGATGCATTGGAGTGCATGTTCGCAAGGATGGCCGAGTCTGGAATCGCTTCGATGAGTCCCGCGCCAAACAGGGGAGTCGGGATTCGGAAAATAATGTTCGCATTCCCACCTTGGCCCGTGAGCGGGTTCCCCGCGGGCAGGAAGTCGAATTGAGAAATGTTGCAACCGGTGGCGTCAGTTCGCCCGGTGATCACGAACAGGTTATGAACTTCGCCATCGGCGTTGCCGTTGCTCTTTTTAAATCGCGCTTCGCGGACCGGACCATTTTGCGTGATGAACCATGGCACAGTGTTCTTCGCCCCATTCAAGGTAGCCACCGCGATCAAGGGATTTTGCCCCGGGCTCGTTCCGCCTATGCTCGGCTGCGCGTGGCAAGACAAACATTGGTTGGAGTTGAAGCGGGGACCGAGGCCATTGTTCGCGCCGCCGGTCACGACCTCTAAATCCGCGAACCTGGCCCGCCCATCCTGGAAGAACGCAGTTTCGTCCGCGGTAAGACCCTTCAGCGGAGTGCCGGCACCCGCCGGGCCACCGCGCACGCCCGGATCTACCGGAACGGATCTGCTTTGACCAAAAGTGCAGACTGCTGAGGTCAAGGCCACAGCGACGATACCGCAAAAACTCTTGCGCGCGATTCCCCGGAGTGTCATCGCGATTAGTCTCCTTCGGCTGGGGAATGCTGGCATTGTACACCCGGACCAACTGCCTGCGACCTGCGAAGGCGCTGATCGCAACGACCGGACCTGCTACAGTTTCTCTAACCAAGTCCTGGAAGTCGCAGCGGGTCGGAGCATGTTCACTTGAGATCTCCAGCAGGATTACCTGATATCCGCCGGCTGATGTCGAGTCTAGTTCCACTTGATTACGGCGGAGGTTTCAATGGGTCGGCGCGACACCTACTCAAAGTCTGTTCGCGGCCGTCTCAAACGTTTCGATGGTTCGCGTAACAGGGTCAGGCATGGTCCTGATCGCATGCACCTCTGCTGTCAGCAGCGATAATTCGCTCTAGACCAGGGGTTACAGTTCCGTTCCAAGGAATCAGAAGTTGCAGCAATGCCCTAGTCTGTCCCGAGCCGCAACTCAAAAACCTGCTTGAGGTTCTTTTCTGTTTCGCCGATATATGTCGCCAGTAGCTTAACGCTCTGGTGCGCAGCAGCCTGCTTGAGTTTCGTCTTGGGGCCTTTTTCTTAGTGGTTGCCATGTCGTTTCTCCCGAATCGCGGGATTCAAGAGGGAGGGCCGCCGTTGCGAAACAGCGGCCCGAGGCCGGGAACAGCCAGCTGGCGCCGCTATTTGCGAAGGGTCTTCGTGTGTTGCAGCTGTTTGGATTTCTTCAGTTTAGTGGCCGCTTTCTTAGCAGTCATGGATTTTCTCCTTCGTTCGGATCGCCCCCATGGGCATTGACGGGGTTATACGCAAATCCGGGGCCAATGTACAGGCGAACGAAGCCGTCAGCCATCTTCCTTGGAATGTTGAGGAAGCGATGGCTGGATCATTTGGGAGAGGTGCGTCGAGAGGGCGAATACCGCTGAATAAGTCAACGTCCGGTGAGAAATTCAGGGCAGGGCGGATAAGCTCATCATCCTACAGTAGATGCCCACCTTAGAGTTATTGGGTTAGTACTAGAGTTTTTCTAAATTGGGACTCTTGGGGGGTTCTCGAACGCCACGATTTCTTCCATTCTCTCCATGGGAGTTTGGGCGCACGTTTCTTGTTACGAACGGCTTATGAACACTCCACAAGATCGTTACGAAGTTATCGAAACGATTGGCATGGGCGCCACCAGCCGTGTCGATAAAGCCCGCGACACGCTTATTGGACGCATCGTCGCGCTGAAAACCTTTCTTCATGGTTTTGGTTCCCGCGATCTCCAGCAACAATTTCTCCGCGAAGCCCAGATCATTGGCGGCCTCTCGCATCCCAACATCGTTGCCCTCTACGATGTCGGCACGAACAAAGAGGGCGCGCCTTATTTCGTTATGGAATATGTCGAGGGGAACACGCTGGAATCCGTTTTCGAAAAGGGCCCTCTGCCTTTTGCACGTGTTGCGGTGTGGGCGGGCGACCTCGCCACCGCACTCGGCCAAGCCCATCGCGCCAAGATCATTCATGGCGACGTGAAACCCGCCAATATTCTGATGACCCCGGAAGGTCAAGTAAAGCTTGGCGACTTCGGCGTTGCCCGCTTTTCGACGCAAGTCTCTGGCAGCGGAAATCTGATGGGAACTCCTGCCTATTTGTCGCCTGAACAGATTCTCGGTAATTCGCAAGACAGCCGTTCCGACCTGTTCTCTCTGGGTATCGTTCTATACCAGATGTCGACCGGCGTTCGGCCTTTCGACGGCGATTCCGCGGTCGCTGTCTGCGCGCAAATCATTTCCAGCGCGCCGCTGCCGCCTTCTCATCACAATCCTTCGCTGCCTCCTGCCTTTGACCACGTCGTCATGCGCTGCCTCTCTAAGAACCCCGCAGATCGATACCCTACCGCCGAAGACCTGGCCGCCTTGGTTTATCCTTTCGCGCGAAACAGCCACGCTGAACCGACACGGTCCAACCCTGCCGCAGCTCAGCGGGCCAGGATTTCTTGGTGGAGTCGGCCCTTTCAGCAAAAAGACATGTGGATCGTCGCGTCTGGACTGCTCCTTCTCATTTCCCTTGCGTCGATTGTCCCCGCCATCCGCAAACACTTCATCCCCACCTTGACCGCCTCTGCGGCTATGGTCGATCCCTCTACCGTCACCCCGACCCGCAGCACTCCGCCCGAATCAGTCTCGTCATCAATGATCAGTATCACTTCCTCGGCGGTTGGGGATCCGCCGCCAACAGACTCTTCGTCTCCTTCAACGAAATCCGAATCGCCGCTTCCACGCCGGTCCACGCCCTCGACCTTGAGAACTGCTCGGCCGGCCAAATCGCCCGCTAGTCGGGGGCAAGCTTCTACTTTGACCCCTGGGCCGACGCGCGACGCGTCTCTCCTAGAGGGTTCGGCCACCGCCCTATCCGCCGCGCAGCCCCCTCGTCCCGTGCAACTCGCTTCGCTTCGCATCGAAATCGTCTCCGCCGTCGCCGAGGAAACCCTCGCTGTCTACGCCGGCCAGGATGTTCTGATCTCCACTCGGCTCGACGCCGCCTCTCTGGGCGAACCGCACCATTTCGATTGCCTTCTCTCCCCGGGCGTCCATCCGTTGCGCGTCGTCCTGTACCGCACCGACGAGAGCCTGCACATGCAAAAAGAAGGCTTTGCGGAGATTGTCTCCGACGGTTCGAACACGCTTGACATTCGCGTCAACCGCCGTTCGAAACTTCTTATACGCAAGGAAACTGTGCTGGAAGTCAGCTGGCCAAACCCGCATTCCGCTGAATACACTTCTCCGCTCGCACCTGCCTCTGCTTTGTCAGAATAATTTCAGGTGGAAATATTCAATTAGGCTCTTGAAAAGAATAGTTCGTCAGCCAAGGCGCACCCACGGCTTGATGGATTGCGCGGGGAGCCGCGGTTTCGCCATCTGCTTGCGCGCTTGCGACTTGATTCGTGAACTGGAGCGGAAGAAATTTGGCGTGACGGACGGGCCATGTCGGGTCACGCTGATGGGGAAAGCAGCCGGGGTATGTGGTCTTCGTTGGACAGAAGATCCCGCTGGAACGGCCGCGGTTGGCCGACGATGTGCCCGGAAGGCGCCGGGCGCAAACGGCGCTTCTAGGTGCAGGATGGGTGCCGTCAAGCGTCGGCTTTTAGGGCGGTAGGAACTTGCATCGGGACAAGAAAATTGCTGGCGAGAAGATAAGCGTACAGGTGTCCAAGAGGCGGCGGGTGGCGCAACTGGGTGGCAGAAACCATTCCATTGGTCTCGCTCCACTCCCAACCGCTGTCGGAAAGGTCCTTCAGCCTTTCCCGCAGATCCGCAGCGGGCATCGGATAAGCGTAGATGCGGACGTTCTGTGCGAACAGACGCGCGAGGGCTTCCAGAAGTTTTCCTTCGAGATTGCCGTAAATGTCTGCAAATGCTCGAATCGCCAGGGATAGACCTGCGACGAAGCGCACCGGCGCCTGCGTATAGCGGTGTACGAGAGTTGTCATATTGTAGAGCTCGTATTGGCGAAAAAGGATTACGTCACCGCCAGCGGCGAGCAGACCATCGATGCGCCGCAACAAGTCGGGGACTTCCGCCACAGGCTCGTTCGGCGTGAGCGGAGCAGCCGGCAGGCAAAAAAAACCAACGGGCGGCACCTCTTTTTCGCCCAGCTCCTTCTGAAGCTCCTGAACGCCTGAAGCCAACAATCGCATGTGGACTTGCGAGTGAGTTGGATCCCCGTGGCCAAAGTATCCCGGCGCAAGCACTACGGCTTTCTTGTAAAGAGCCTCGGTAGGAGGAACGGCGGGGCCCTGGGAGCGGAAAAATACAGCCTCAGCGAATCCACCGCTGACCAAGTGGGCCAGCAGAGTGCGACGATCCCAACTTTCAAATGCGGGCCCGCGAAGATCGATGTAGTCGATCTCGATTCGCTCCTTGACGACGTCTTCTGCCAAGCCTGCCAGAAATGATTCCTGGGTTTGCAATTGATAGAACGCGGTGTAAATGAGATTGACGCCCAGAATACCGATAGCTTCCTGCTGGAGAACATTCAAAGGATCGCGCATATTGATGTGCAGCAGCACATCGTTCGCAGGTCCGCCGGGCTGCATTTGAAACCGCAGACCGACCCAGCCGTGCGGGTCGTTCGTCCCGGCGAAGTTGCGCGCGGAGACGGTATCAACAAAGGAGAAGAAGCGGGTATGCGGCCCGCGGGTTTTGCTTAACTGCGCGAGAAGCTGGGCCCACTCCTTGTCCAGCATTTCCTCGAGTCGCTGCCTGGATACGTAGCGCGATCCGGAGCCATAGAGATCGTCGCTGACTTCCTTGTCGTAGGCGGAAATGGTTTTGGCGACGGTAGCGGAGGCGCCGCCAACTACAAAGAACCAGTGCGAGACTTCCTGTCCGGCGCCGATTTCGGCAAAAGAGCCGAAGGCGGCTGCATCGAGATTCAGTGTGAGCGCTTTATGGTGAGTGTCGAGCTTTTCAGTGGAAGGCATAGTCAGGCTCCGCTCGGGCGCGACCTTCTAATAGGCGCGCAGCGTTTGTGACGACCTAGCGAGGCTCGGCGCGCGAGGACGATTCTACCCGAGATTTTGTTTTTGGTTTCGAAAATGCGAAAGGTCCTACAACGGTTTCGTCCTCTCTTGGTTGTGCGTCGGCGATCATATTTTGCCGGCGGAAAGCCAGCATTGGGTTTCGCCGGCTTATTGGGGCCGGGTGCTGGCCGGTGAAGCCAGAAACTGCGAGCCGGAGAAAACGCGCGAGGTGCAATGGTTTCGGTTTGACGAACTTGCGCAGAACCTCACCATGACTGCAAGAAACGCAATCGCAGCGTATCGGCGACGCTGCGGTTTTTATTCCGCAGCTGCGGGCGCGCTCTAGTCTTTGTCGCGACTACAAATTCAAAAACAAGGCCAACTGCGCCCAGCCCAAGCCGGCCGCTACAACGTCAAAACCTTGGCCTATGGGTGATTGACAATCGCGGAAGAGTGGTGGAGAATTCTCTCTAGGCGAACAAAAAGCGAAGATTTGAGTGACGCTTTTGGACGCTGACAATTGACCCGACCATGGCTGCCAACTTTGCCGCGCTGCGCTCACAGGTGGAACTCGCTCTGGCGGGGCGCGTGGTTGCGCCGTTCAACTATCGCGACCGCCAGGAGGTGGTCACTGTTTCCAGCGGCATTTCGGAAATTGATTTATTGACCGGAGGCTTGCCGCGCGGAGCGTTGACGGAAATTTTTGGGCCGTCGTGTTCGGGGCGGACGAGTTTGCTGCTTTCGGCTTTGAGCGCGCGCACCGCGCAGCAAGAAGCTTGCGCGCTGATTGATGGCGGCGACGCTTTCGATCCACATTCGGCGGAGGCGGCCGGAGTGGAGCTGCGGAAATTATTGTGGGTGCGCTGCCGGAATGTGGAGCAGACGCTGCGCGCGACGGATCTGCTGTTGCAAGGCGGAAGCTTTGGATTGATCGCCGTGGACCTGAGCGATATTGCGCCGCAGCTGGTGCGGCACGTGCCGCTGGATTCCTGGTTCCGGTTCCGGCGCGCGGTGGAAGATACGCCGACGATTCTGATGCTGCTGGAGCAGGAATCGAACGCGAAGAGCTGCGCTTCGTTGGGATTGCGGCTGGAAGCGGGGGTGGCGGGTTGGTCGCGGATGCCGGTCGAGGGTGCGGCGGAGTCTGCGCCTGGGTGCGCGGCGGGGGGGCCGGTGAATTATTCGCGGTTGCCTTGGGGATGGCTGCTCGAAGGAACGAGCGCGCGGGGAGAAGTGTCGCGTTCGCGGGTGCAAAAAGGGAATGCGGGATATTTTCGCGGCGGTTTTGCCGCGGCAGCAGGGGCAGCCAGGGAAGGAATTTTCAGGACGCGGATGGATTGGGATTTTTTCAGCCTGCCGATTGCAGCCAAGAGGAAATAATTTTTGTTGTGAAATCTGGCGGTGATTTTGCCGGATAGGGCAGTGCATTCGAAAAAATATGGCGTTTGCTGCTATTCACGTTGCGAATTTCATGGTGCAGGCGGTGCTGCGCGCTGAGGGTGAGTTGCGTGACCGTGAAAAGGCCGTGGCGTTGGTGGATGAGACTGCGCCGCTGATTAATGTAGTAGCGGCGAACGATGCGGCGTGGCGCGCGGGAATTCAACTGGGGATGGCGCAAACGCAGGCGCAATTGTGCGGAGTGGAAATCCGGCGGCGTTCGCGCGCGCAGGAGAAGGCGGCGCATGCGGCTTTGCTCGATCTGGGGTGGTCCATGTCACCACGCGTGGAAGAGCACGCGCAGGACACGATTCTGGCGGACCTGGCCGGGCTGAATTCTTTATTTGGCGCGGAGGAAAATATCGCGCGGGAATTTGCGCGGCGCGCGGCGGAGTTGCATTTGCGCGTGCAGGTGGCGGTGTCCACGAACCTGGAAGTGGCCGTGCACGCGGCGCGCGGTTTTGCGGGAATTACCGTGATTCCGGAGGGAGAGGAAGCGCGGTATTTGAGCGGTTTGCCGGCGCAGACGCTCGCGCCTTCGGCGGAAGCTCTGGAAACGCTGGAGCGCTGGGGCATACGAACCTGCGCGGCGCTGGGAGCGTTGCCGGTGCTGGAATTGTCGGAACGATTGGGACAGGAAGGAGTGCGTTTGCAGGAATTGGCGCGCGGGGCGCATACGCGTGCGTTGGTGCTGGCCGAACCGGTGGAGATTTTGGAAGAGGAGATGGAGCTGGATGACGCGGTGGAGGATCTGGAGCCTTTGGCGTTCGTGCTGGGGCGATTGCTGGACCAGGTGTGCGCGCGTTTGGCGGCGCGGGCGTTGAGCGCTGCAGCGATTCGTGTGCGATTTGATTTAGGGGATGCGTTCGAGAAGGAGGAGCAAGTTCTGAATGAACAATTTTCGACGAAACGGTTTGGAGAAAAAACTGGAATTCGCGCTGCGGGGGTTAATGCCGTTGATGGCAACGGGCAGAGCGGAACTTCAGCGGCTAAAGCCGAACTGAAAATGCGAGCAAATGTCGTGGCTAAGGCCACGACCCACAAAGATTCCCGGGTTACCACGCAAGCCCAGGATTTTTCTGCTTCCGTGAATTGTAAAGACGCGGAGAAAACGTACGAGAAGGTTTTGAATCTGCCGGTGCCCATGCGGGATTCCAAAATGCTTTTGAAATTGCTGCGCTTGCAGTTGCAGGCGGATCCTCCTTCCGGCGCGATCGTGAAAATTACGCTGGGGGCGGACCCGGCGCGGCCCCGCTCGACGCAGCATGGATTATTTGTGCCCAATTCTCCGGATCCGGAAAAGCTGGAATTGACCGTGGCGCGGCTGGCGAAGCTGGTGGGCAACGCGAATATCGGTTCGCCGGAATTGACAGATACACATCGTCCGGGGGAGTTCCGGATGAACCGATTTTTTCCGCAGATGAATGAAACGAGAGGGCGGGGAAGAGCGAGCAAGAAATCCGCGTCTGACGGTAATGGCGAGCCTGCTGCGCGCAGGCCGGCGACGGGTTGCCGGATTTTCCGGCCGCGTTTGGCGGCGCGGGTGGAATTGCGCGAAGGGCGCCCGGCGAAAATATTTTTTCGCGGTTTGTATGGGCGGGTGGTGACCGCGTCCGGGCCGTGGCGGATTTCGGGAGATTGGTGGCGGGAGGATGCGTGGCAGCAGGAGGAATGGGATTTGCAGATTGCGTTTGATGGCGAGAGTGCGGGCGTGAGTGCAAGCGTGCTCATGAATGCGCCGGCGAATATGCATGCGATCGCGCCGGTGCAGGATGTGAAAGCGCAGATGCGCGCGGGTTTGTATTGCGTTTATTACGATGGAGCGTGCAGGAGTTGGTTTGTGCGTGGGATGTACGATTAGAAATGTGCGGTGCCGCAAAAGCGAAGAGAGATCCTTCGCTGCGCTCAGGATGACGAACTAAAGAAAGAGCACAGCCAAGGGTGGCTGCGCCACAAGGGCACCTGCAGGAGCACAGGCAAGATTGCCTATGCCATCAAAGCAACGGCAAAAGAGCCGGCGGAACGCCGGCGCTACGAAAAGCAGGTGGTCGCCAAAGTACGAATCAGATGAATGCTGATGTACACCGAACTACATGCGCGGTCGGCCTTCAGTTTTCTGGAGGGAGCTTCGATACCCGAGGAACTGGCGGAGAGGTGTGCGGAAGGCGGGATGGCGGCGATGGCGCTGCTGGACCGCGACGGCGTGTATGGCGCGCCGCGATTTTATCTGGCGGCGAAGAAAATTTCCGTGCGTGCGCATATTGGCGCGGAGGTGACGTCCGCGGCGGGGTGGCGTTTTCCTTTGTTGGTGGAATCGCGCGCGGGATACCAAAATCTTTGCCAGCTGATTACGCGCATGAAATTGCGCGCGCGCAAGGGCGAAGGGCATGTGTTGGACGAAGAAGTGGGCGAAAAAGCCGCGGGGCTGCTATGCCTGACGGGAGGGCAGGAAGGGCCGCTGGCGCACGCGCTCGCGCGGGGCGGAGTGGAAAATGGATTGGCGTGCGTGCATCAGCTTTGCGAATTATTCGGCCGCGAAAATGTGTACGTGGAATTGCAGCGGCATTTTGACCGCGCCGAGGAAGCGCGCAATCACGCGGCGGTGGAAATCGCGCGGAAATTGCGTTTGCCGCTGCTCGCGACAAACGGTGTGTGCTACGCGCAGCCGGAGCGGCGCAAAGTGCTGGACGTGTTCACCTGTCTGCGTCATCACCGCACGCTCGAAACCGCCGGGCGGCTGCTGGGACGCAATTCCGAACGCTTTCTGAAATCGCCGGAGGAGATGGCGCGTTTATTCGCGGATCTTCCCGAGGCCATCGCCAATACCCAGCTGGTTTCCGCGCGCCTGCAATTCGATTTGCATGATTTGGGGTACGAGTTTCCCAGGTATCCCGTGCCCGGCGGCAAATCCCAGGCGCATTTTCTGCGCGAGCGCACCATGGAAGGAATGATTTACCGCTACGGCTTCCAAAACGAAAAAGCGCGCGCGCAGATCGAAAAAGAATTGGGAATGATCGAGCGGCTGGGGCTGGAAGGGTACTTCCTGATCGTCTGGGACATCGTTCGTTTTTGCCGCGAGCGAAATATTCTGGTGCAGGGAAGGGGTTCGGCGGCAAACAGCGCGGTGTGCTACGCGTTGCGCATCACGGCGGTGGATCCGGTGGGAATGGATTTGCTGTTCGAGCGATTTCTATCGGAAGAGCGCGGCGAGTGGCCGGATATTGACCTGGATCTTCCCAGCGGCGATCAGCGCGAGAGCGCGATCCAGTATGTGTACGAACGCTACGGGAAATTGGGCGCGGCGATGACCGCGAACGTGATTACCTATCGCGGAAAGTCGGCGGCGCGCGAAATCGGCAAAGCGCTTTCGTTTAATTCCGAGACGCTGGATCGTTTGACGAGCCTGGTGAGCGCCTGGGAATACAAAAGCGAGAACGACACGCTGGCGCGGCATTTCCAGGATGCGGGGCTGGATTTGCAGCATCCGCAGATCCGCAAATTTCTGGAGCTGTGCGTGCAGTTCCAAGATTTGCCGCGGCACCTGGGCCAGCATTCCGGAGGGATGGTGGTGTGCCAGGGGCAATTGGATTCGGTGGTGCCACTTGAGCCTGCGACGATGCCCGGCCGTGTGGTGGTGCAGTGGGATAAAGAAGATTGCGCGGACATGGGCATCGTAAAAGTGGATTTGCTGGGGCTGGGGATGATGGCGGTGCTGGAAGAATCGCTCGGAATTATTCGCGACCATTACGGCGAGGAAATTGATTTGGGGCGGTTGCCGTCGGACGATCCGATGGTTTACGAAACGTTGCGCAAGGCGGACACCGTGGGCATGTTCCAGATTGAAAGCCGCGCGCAGATGTCCTGCCTGCCGCGGCTGCGGCCGACGCGTTTTTACGACATTGTGGTGCAGGTGGCGATCATCCGGCCGGGGCCGATTGTGGGAAAGATGGTGAATCCGTATTTGAAACGGCGGCAGGGGCGCGAGCCAGCCACTTGTTTGCATCCGTCACTGGAGCCGGTGCTGGCGCGGACATTGGGCGTGCCGCTTTTTCAGGAGCAGCTGTTGCGCATGGCGATGATCGCGGCGGGATTTACCGGAGGCGAAGCGGAAGAATTGCGCCGCGCGATGGGGTTCAAGCGTTCTGAAAAGCGCATGAAGGATATCGAGCAGAAACTGCGGCGCGGGATGGAGAAGAAGGGAATCACCGGCGAAGTGCAGGATACAATTGTGCAGTCCATTACTTCTTTTGCGCTGTACGGATTTCCGGAATCGCATGCGGCGAGTTTCGCGTTGCTCGCCTATGCCAGCGCGTATTTGAAATACCATTACCTGGCCGCTTTTACGGCGGCGATGCTGAACAATCAGCCCATGGGATTTTATTCGCCGGCAACGCTGGTGAAGGACGCACAGCGGCATGGGCTCAGGATCAGGCCGATTGATGTGACGTGTGCGGATTGGTTGTGCAAGCTGGAAAAGCAGGGTGAAGAGTTGAGTGTGCGGCTGGGGATGCGCTACGTGCGGGGGTTGCGCGCTGAGATTGTGGAGGAAATCGTACGCGAAAGGAATGCGCGCGCGTTTACTTCGCTGGATGATTTGAAGCTGCGTGTTCCGGCGATACGGAAAGTAGAGCTCACGGCGCTGGCGGAAATTGGCGCGCTAAATTTTATCGGCGGCGTGCGCGGAGCGCATCGCCGGGACGCGTTGTGGCAAGTGGAACGCGCGGCGCGCAATGCCGGACCATTGCTCGAGCGCTGCGAGCAGGCGGATCGTGCGGCGAGTGGCGAGCAGGATGCAGGCGATCCCGCAACGGCCACGATGGAAAAGACGACCGCGAATTCGCCGCTGCTGCCGATGACGCCGGAAGAACGGCTGGTAGCCGATTTTCGCGGGACAGGGATGACCGTAGGCCCGCATCCGATGAAATATCATCGCGCGAGCATGAAACGGCAGGGAGTTCTGACGGCCAGCGAACTCAATCGCCTGCCTGACGGGACGCACGTGCGAGTGGCCGGTGGGGTGATCGCGCGGCAAAGGCCGGGCACCGCGAAAGGATTTGTGTTCCTCAGCATCGAGGATGAAACGGGAATTGCGAACGCGATTGTGACGCCGCGTGTATTTGAAGAACACCACGTTACGATCGTGCAGCAGCAATTTCTGCTGATTGAAGGGCAGCTACAGCATCAGGACAACGTGGTTTCCGTGAAAGTGGAGAGCGTTCAGCCTTTGTCCATCACCAGGGCGGAAACCACGTCGCACGATTTTCACTAATTTCTTCAGGCGCCGGCAGCGCTCTTGCGCATGGGAGTGGTATCAGCGCGTTGCGCGACAGGAGCTTCGGCTTCGCTCCGCGTTCTAAGTTGTTCTTCGGCTGCCAGCCAATCAGACAGGTCATGGCCCGGCTCGCCGCCGCGTTCCAGGAAGATTTGATATGCCAGGAATTCAATTTCCGCTTGCGAGGGGACTTTCTTTGATGCGTCAGGCATGGTGTGAACCTCCTCAGGAAGGCATTATACGCCTGCCCAGAAACGATGGCGTACATAGACCAAGGTAATCCCAGGGCGGGTTCCCGTTACCTGGATTTTCGCGGCGTTGTTTTTGACTTCAATCGTTTGCCAGCGGTTGACTTGCGACGAGCTAACTTGCGGTTGATCACTTTGGGCACCGGGCGCCGAGTGTTGCGCGAGAGCTGGATTTCCCGCTCGATGGAATGAATGGCGTTCTCGGCAATGTCCACGAACCGCACGCCGACGCCGACTCCGGGAAGGCAGTAACGGACCTCGCCGCGCGCTTGCACTTCCACTCCCGAAAGTGCCAGACAAAAACTCAAGTTCAGCACCGCGCCCTCCGCGTATTTCCGGCTGGTGTTGATGAACATGCCGGTGGTGCTGACGTCCGGCACGCGCGAGCTGATGCGCTCTTCGGTCCCTTCGTACTGCACGGCGATTTGCCGGATGCTGTGGATCCGCAATGCCCGGCGCGCGGGGTCCCAATCTTTCTTTGCTTTGACGGCGGTCATGCGCTCACCGCTCCTTGTGGAACTGACATTCTTCTTCATGGCGCAGGCCCGCCGCAGAGACCCACCAGCGCACACAATTCTGGAAATGCTTGAAAGCCGAAGGGGTAAACTATCTCTCTTATAACACAGGATCGTCCAGGAATGGGACAGCTTCATGATGGGTTCCGGGGCGATTTCCATTGCGGCGGACTGCGGATGAACGGGCCAGCTGAGTTCCACGCATTGTGGGTGTAGGTAATTGGAACGAGGACGAATGTGATGTTTGACGGTGAACTCCCAAGGGAAGCAGGAATGGGAAGTGCGACGCGGCGAGTGTTCCTGTTTGGAGCAGTCGCGGCGATTGTGGGTGCGGTGGCGTGGCGTCACGAGGAATCGCAGCGTGCGGCGGTGAAAGCGGCACCCGACAACCGGCCTGCGCTCGTCTCGATCGTGGAATTTTCCAACGCTGGAGCGAGGGAAGTGCTGACGCAGGTTCCGAGAATTGTCAAGACCGACGAACAGTGGCGGGCGCAACTGGGACGCAGCGTTTACGAGATTGCGCGCAAGGGTGATACGGAATTCGCGTTCAGCGGCGAGTACTGGGATTTGGAAGAGAAGGGTTTGTTTCGCTGCGTTTGCTGCCAGACAGCGCTTTTCAGCTCGGCGGCAAAATTCAATTCGGGGACGGGCTGGCCCAGTTTCTTCGAGCCTATTG
The DNA here is from genome assembly GCA_013289695.1 of Acidobacteriota bacterium. Classification (GTDB taxonomy): domain Bacteria; phylum Acidobacteriota; class Terriglobia; order Acidiferrales; family UBA7541; genus Palsa-295. The sequence continues at coordinate 13,437 of JABCZK010000051.1, read as the reverse complement.
CCACGGAAAATATCGCGACGCGCGAAGATCGCAGCTTTGGAATGACGCGAGTCGAGGTTTCCTGCCGCAGGTGCGATGCGCATCTGGGGCATGTGTTTGATGATGGGCCGCCGCCGACCGGGCGGCGCTATTGCATCAATTCCGCATCGTTAAAGTTCTTCAAGTTTTCCTGAATTGCCGACCAATTCCGGGCTAATCCGGTCGGTGACTGATCAGAGTGGACTGGCTCGCGACGCACATCCACGATCCGTTTTCCTTTACCCACGTATCCGTGAATCTTCCACGGCGCGAGATCGCTTTAGCCTTCCGGACGCCTCTTTCATGATAGATGCCGGTTACGATCGCGCTCGCGCCGTAGACCTGCACATTTGCAGTTTCGTTTGTAATCTGGTCCGCATCCAGACCGGCAGTTTTGACGCTAGCAAGAAACTGCGTCTTATTCATGAACGAGCCATCGTAATCGGTATAGGCCAATGTGCTGGAGAGAAGCTGGTTCAACGCGCGGACGTCCTTGTGCTCCTCGGCCACGTTCCAAGCTCTTTCGAGGGTCAGAATCAGCGATTGATCCGCGCTAAGGTTGCCGCGCTCTTGCGCGGGCAGCAAGAGTGAAACGGCGATGAACGCGAAGCAGACACGGGCAGCGATTTTCATGCAAAACTCCTAAAGACAGCCCCGGTCACTCGGCAGCCGATAGCTTTGCTTATCGCATCTTGCCGGAAGTGTTTCAAGGGAGATGAACGGGCGCGGTTCGATGCGAGAGCTAACGGCGCGGCGCGATATTTTGCGGGACGCGGCTCGCACGCGGACTCCACATCCTCGCCAGCATCGGCGCAAAAAGAAGATCCTTCACCCGCCGACGCGGGTTCGGGATGACAGGCAGCAACTATTTCCCAAATTAGTGACGATGAGTTGGATGCGCCGCGACCGTCAGCGATTGGTGCCGTTTTGTTCGATGAAGGTCAGGGCGTCCATCACGGTGCGAAAGCCGCCGCGCGAGCCGAGCATATTGGTTTCGGCTTTGGAATAGAGAGGACGGCGGCGGGAAGAAAACTTCGATGGGTCGAATGCACCACGGTCGGTGTGGAAAACCCAGACGTATTCGTGATGGCTCTTGTCCGCGTCCGTGGCGGAGATCACAGCCGTGTCGACAGTGGTGAGCGGAGTCCAGTCCGAGAAACCGTTCAGATCGGTGTGGATGGCGTTGGGCATGGTGACGTTATAAAAGGGAACGTCGTGCGTGAAGATGACTACGAAGTCCACCTGCGCGGGAGTGGGTGCGGGGCACACACCTGGGAAGGCCTTGCGCCGGTTCTGCGCGAGCCATTTGTATTGATTGGCGGAAAGGCCGTAGGCGGAGAAGTATTGCGTGCAGTTGGCTTCTTCGCTGTTCAGCGCGGCTACTTCGGAATCTTCATCGCCGTCTGGATCTGCGGGCCGCTTTGCGGGCGGCTTCGAGATGCTGACGGGCGCGCGAGGAGTTGCAGCGGCGACCGGTTGCAGGGTTGCGGATGTTTCGATCGTCATGCTGCTGGCGTTGCTCGAAACGTACGGAGCAGGCGCAGGAGCAGAAACGGATGCGTGTGAAACTGCTGCGACCGGGGCGGGATTGCTGACGGGAACCACCGCCGGTGCTTTCGCTGGAGTGATTACGGCAGGTGCGGGGGCAGAGGCTGCGACGACCGGAGTCGCGCGCGGGGCCGTCACTGCCGTGGCGCTTACTGGCGCGGGCTGTGGCGCTATTGCTGGCGCGGGAGTAACGTACGCAGCTCTCGATGGCGCCGGCTGCTCCACGATTGCGGATGTGGTGGCGCTCGAAGTGGGAACAGCGCTTGAATCTCTTGCGAGCATCGGCGCCGCAGACGCTGACGGCGAAGTTGGCGCAATCCGGGCTGGCTCGCTTGGCTCGCTCGAAGGTGCAACAGCGGCGGACGAAAGCGTGACGGCCGTTTGCGGCGGAGGCTGACTCGGCGCGACCGGTTTTACAACTGCAGGCGGCGCGACGCTTGCGACCACTGCGGGAGCGCTGGAATGCGCGCTTGCGGGCGCATCAACAGAACTGGACGCAGGCCGGGTAGCGCGGCGGGCGGCGAAGGCGAGTGAGGCGGATTCCACGTCGTTAGGTTTCTCCACCGGTTCCGGCGGCAGCACGGATTTCGGGAACGAGGTGTCGAGCACATACCCTTCGGTGCCATTGGCCGTTTCGATCTTCACGTAGCCCTTCACGCGTTCGACGATCTGGACCGGGTCGCCGCACTTGAGCTTGGCGGCGACGTTAAAATCAGTCAGGGATTCGTAGACCCACACGCGATCTTCATTCGGTGCGCATTTTATACTTACAGTTGCGCCCGCTTTTGCCGATGGAACCGCGGCAGCGGTCATCACCACAGCGAAGAAGATTCCAGACGTGCGATTCATTTTGCCTCCGATACTTGCGACTGCTGGCTTGGCCGGGCGCTGCGGGGTTTCTGCCTCGAGTCCCCGCGAGGGGTGGCGCTCGCGCGCATGATGCGCGAAGCGGCAGCGCGTGGTTAAACAGCGGAGCTGAGCGGTATGCTGCTGCCTCGGACTTGCGGAATCAGCAAGGAATAGAGGTTTCACGGCGTTCCCCAGGATCCACCGCGTTGAAAATCGCCCAAAGCTGCACTGCTAGTATGGGGACAAGCGAAACCCCGCAACAACTGACCATACGTCCAGAAATGGGGCAGGGTAGGCCAGTTCGCTTTTTCATCGCCCTGAAGGCAGGAACAAGCAAGTGGAGCAGCCAGCAGAGATAAATGAGGTAGAGGAGGCGGAGGCGAGACGAACGGTCGTGATTCGCTCGCTTCGCAGACCGACGCGGGCGCTGCGATTTATTTCTTGTGGTGGCCGGCGCGGCGTTTCTTGTCGTAACGAGCCAAGGCGGCTTCAATGACGGGGTAGGCCACGGCTGCGGGCAGAATTGCGTCCACTTCTACGACTTTGCCTTCGAGTTGCTTGTAGTCCTGGAAAAATCTGCGGACCATGGCGAGTTTGTGGGGCGGCAGCTCGCTGGCTTCGTGATAGGAGTTGTACTCGGGATCGGCGGTGGCGACGGCGATGATTTTGTGGTCAATCGTGCCGGAGTCAATCATGGACATCAGGCCGATCGTGCGCGCGTGCATGATGGTCAGCGGAGTTACCGGCACCTGGCAGAGGACTAGGACGTCGAGCGGATCGTGATCTTCGGCGAGCGACTGGGGAATGAATCCGTAGTTCGCGGGATAGTACACGGCGGAGTACAGCACACGATCCATCTTGATGATGCCGCTAGCTTTGTCGAGCTCGTATTTGACGCTGGAACCCAGGGGAATTTCGATGACGGCCTGAAATTCGCGCGGGATGTGTTCACCGGGACTGAGGTCGTGCCAGGGATGCATCTGAATTCCTCCAGGAATAATTGTAGGCTAAGTTGCGACCGGGAGGAGCGTGCAAATTATTGAGCGAATTGAGGGGCGAAACGGTCAGTGTGGCACGAAGTCCTGTGCCGCCGAGACGCAGAGGATGCAGTGAAAGGCGAGGCAAAGGTTTGACACAGGGTGCACAGAGGAAAGGCGGAGGTAAATTTGAGAAAGACGGGAGAGATCCTTCGGCCGGCTTAATTCAAAGGGGCCGGCGTCAGGATGACGAAGCTCGTCGCATCGTCAGAAAGGGGGGAGGGCACAGCGAAAGGCAAGGTCAAAGGCGAAGCGGCGGCGAGCCGCTGACACCGCGATGAGCAGACGCTGGGATTACGGTTGGTGCGGGGCGCCGCATTGCGCTTCCACTTGCAATTGCAGAGCGTCGTCGAGGGTGGCGCCGCGGCGGGACTTCGCGGCGCAGACCTGGTAAGCAGCTAATTGCAACACGCCGCGCAGATCGGCACCGTCGAGATTGGCGTCCCGCAGATTTGCGCCGTTCAATACCGCGCCGTTAAAATGCGCGCCGTGGAGATCGGCGCCCTGCAAATCGGCATCAATAAATATGGCAGTGCCGAGCTGAGCATTCTGCAGATGCGCGCCGCTAAGCTTGGTGGACCACAGGTAGGCTTGTTGTAAATCGGCGCTATCGAGATTGGCACCTTCCAGATGGGCTTCGCGCATATCGGCTTTTTCCAGATTGCCGCGCACGAGCGAAGCATTGTCGGCGTGCGCGCCGTAGAAGCTGACTCCGTCGAGTCGCGCATCGAGCAGTTCCGCGTTGGCCAGCGAACAATACGAGAGATTGGCTCCGCGCAGATCCACGCGCGTGAGGTTCGCGCCGTCCAGAACGGCGCGATCGAGATTGGCGTGACTCATTTGCGCGCGATCCAGCACCGCGAATTTCAAGTTGGCCTGGCCTAGATCCGCGCCGCGCAAGTCTGCTTCAGACATGAATGCGCCTTGAAAATTCGCGCGGAACAGGTGCGCGCCCGCCAGAAAGACGCCATATGCCTGTGCGTAACGAAAATTCGTGCCGTTCAGACGCGCACCGCGCACCGCGGAAACCTGGTCATCGGCGCCAGTCCAATCGGGCGGCCGCTGCGAGATGGACGCCTCGGTCAATTCGGCATAGGGGTCGTAGCCGACCGTCCAGAGAACGCTGGGCGCCCAGCGGCGAATACTCGCGGATGCGAATTGCGGCGCGCGCTGCTGATCGTGAGGAACGCCGGCGATAGTGCCAAGCGAGAAAAAAGAGAGCACCACGAAAAGAGCGATCAGAACGCTGGCTGGTTTGAGGCGTTTCAACCGGGCGATCGTGGGGCTCTCAGGTTTTCCTTGCGCGACCCATCGTTCAGCGGGACGCCCTGTGCTGGCGGTGCAATAGAGCGCCGCGCCGACGGCGATCAGAATCAGCGCCTCCTGCAAAAAGGTGCCGTGCATTTCCTGCAGGGTGAGGTAGCGCGCCCAGAAAAAAAGCAGAACGAGAGGCACGGTCCAATAGGCAAGCAGGACCGAGAGCCCTTTTTCGATCATGCGGGTGGAGGGCGCGTCGGGATTCATCCAACGGAAATGCGTGCGCAGCAGGCCGGTGATGATGCGCGGACCTTTTTGGCCGAGCATGCGGCCGTCCGGAAAAACCGCGGGGAGTTCGAGGACGGCGTCCCACACGCGCTGCAGGTTGTAGAGAAACCAAAGATAAACCGCCAGCAGGGCCGCTGGAGCGATCAGGTAAATTTCGTCGGTGGGCGCGGCGGCCGCAGCGGCGGCGGAATGCAAGTACGGAATAATGGCCGAATCGGTGAGCAGTTGGACGTCTTTCGTTTTCCAAATGATCAGGCAGGAGAGCAGGCTGACGGCGAACGTCGTGGCGAACAAGCGCGCCGCGGTCATGGACGTTCGTTGAAAATCCGCAAGGGCGTTAAATTCCGAAATCGTAGCGGGCAGTGACGCTTCGTGAAGATTAGCTCCGGCCAGTTGGCGCGGCAGCAATCCCATCGCGGATGCGAGCGAGGCGCCTTCCAGGTTTGCGCCTTCCAGATTGACTCCGACCAGACAACTCTCCTCGAGATTAGCGCGCACCAGGCATGCGTCGCGTAGATCGGCGAGCAGCAGGTCGGCAGACTTTAAATTCGCGTCCTGCAAATCGGCATAGCGCAGGCTGACGCCGATCAGTTCGCGGTCCTCGAGCTGCGCCTTTTGCAGATCGGCTTTGCCGCCGGTGGCGGCCTGGGAATCGAGCCACTCTTTGTGATTGGCGAGGGCTTCCTCGAGCGCCCATTCGGCGGTGTCCACTTTGGGAGGAGCCGGTGTGGTGTCGGCGGACATGAGTTGGGGGTCGGCGGCGCTATCCTTTTCGGGCTCGGCCAGTGTCAGTGCGATTGGGTTCGCGCCCGCGCTCGCATCAGCTTCGGCGTCCGCGCGGGCATCCGCATCAGTGCTGGCGACGGGCTTAGCGTCCGAGTTGGAGCTCAACTCGGGAAGCGGGTCGGGAATGTGCGCGTAAGCTAGCAGCGATTCCGGGGTTGCGGTTGCCGCGGGCGGCTCGTCGAGAAGAAAATTCTTGATCAGGAAGTCCTGCAGCACAGCTGCCTCGTTGGCCACTGGCTCGGCGGATGGCGCGGCGGCGGGCACTTGGGGGGAAGGGAATTGTGGCGGCACAAGATTCAGATCCGCACGCACCTCGGGCGGAGGGCTGAGGACCGCCGTCTTCCCCTTGGGAAATATAGATTTGAAAAGAAACGCCATCGGTTAAGCCACGCCCCCAAGACTGAAGCCGAGCTGCGGCGCAATTGCGGGAGGTGGTCCCGCATGCGCATTCACCATATTAGTTTGTTTTCAAGCTTGCTAGGGAGGATCGTAGCGCGAACGTTTCCGAAAACATGCCTGTCCTTTGGTTCAAGAGCAGTACAGCTGACCGTGGGTTCGGTGAGCCACTTCATGATTGCTTGGCGGAGGTTGAGAACTCCGGCTTAAGGGGATAAAGCCATTATCATCGGCGAACTCGACGGCGGGGCCCTTCAATCCTGGCAGTGCCAGGATTTCAGGATGAACTGAAGCACCGCCCTTCCTGTTCGGCATCATTCGATCGACGAACCGCGGAGGCGGCAAGGCTTGCGCAGTTAACGACTTTCGCTGGAACTGTCGGCTGCGTGGCGGCGGTTTCCGCAGTATCCTTATATACGCGGACATATATATGGTTGGTTGCGGCGGGCGGATTGCCGCCTGCATGTTTTTTCAGGGAGGGAACGTGGACGCCAAAGCGTCGCCCGCAGTGAAGGCGCAGACACGCATTGAATCCGACAGCATGGGGAAAATCGAGGTTCCCTGCGACCGTTATTATGGCGCGCAGACGGCGCGTTCGTTGATCCATTTCGATATCGGGCGCGAGACGATGCCTCCGGAATTGATTCGCGCGTTCGGCGTGCTGAAGAAAGCGGCGGCGCTGGTGAATAAGGATCTGGGCAAGCTTCCTCCGGAGAAGGCCAAGTTGATTGTGCAGGCGGCGGACGAGGTGATCGCGGGAAAACTTGATGAGCATTTCCCGTTGCACATCTGGCAGACCGGCAGCGGCACGCAGACGAACATGAACACGAACGAAGTGATTTCGAATCGCGCGATTGAGATTGCGGGCGGCGTGTTGGGCAGCAAGAAGCCGATCCATCCGAACGACGACGTGAACATGTCGCAATCGTCGAACGACACGTTTCCGACGGCGATGCACATCGCGGCAGCGTCGCGCGTGGCTGAAGTGCTGATCCCATCGGTTGAACGGTTGCGCGATGCACTGGCCGCCAAGGCCGGCGTGTTTGCCGACGTGGTGAAAATTGGGCGCACGCATTTGATGGATGCGACGCCGCTGACGGTGGGGCAGGAAATGTCCGGGTGGGTAAGCCAGCTGGATCGCGACGTCGAGCGGCTGCGGATGGTGCTGCCCGGGCTGTATGACCTGGCGATTGGCGGCACGGCAGTGGGCACGGGATTGAACGCGCATCCGGAATTCGCGGAGCGCGCGGCGCGGAAAATTTCCGAATTGACGGGCTTGCCGTTCCAGTCGCACCCCAACAAATTCGCGGCACTGTCGGCGCACGACGAAATCGTATTTGCGAGCGGCGCTTTGAAGACTCTGGCGGCATCGTTGATGAAGATTGCCAACGACGTGCGCTGGCTGGCTTCCGGCCCGCGCGCCGGCTTCGGCGAATTGATTCTGCCGGAAAACGAACCGGGATCTTCGATCATGCCGGGGAAGGTAAATCCCACGCAGTCCGAAGCGATGACGATGGTGGCGGTGCAAGTATTCGGCAACGATGCAGCCATCGGATTTGCGGGCTCGCAGGGAAATTTTCAGTTAAATGTTTTCAAACCCGTGATGATCCACAATTTTCTGAATTCGGTGCGCTTGCTGGCGGACGCGTGCCGTTCCTTTGTGGACCATTGCGTTCTGGGCATGGAGCTGGATCGGGCGCGAATCGAGCAGAACGTGAAGAATTCGCTGATGCTGGTGACGGCGCTGAGCCCGAAAATCGGATATGACAAGGCGGCGGAAATCGCGCATACCGCGCATCATCAACACACTAGCCTGCGGGCGGCGGCGCTGAAGCTCGGTTATCTGTCGGAGAAGGAGTTCGACGAGCTGGTGAAGCCGGAGAACATGACGCATCCGTGATGGAGTCCTGCGTCCTGCGGGCGTGGTATGGTGACTGCAAGCGCGCGGAAAACATCAGATCGTGTTGATCTCAGTTCGGCTGCGTGTTGACTGGTGGGGAAGACACGGGCGTTGCTGGAGCGGGCGTCGCGGTATTCGCGGCAATTTCCTTTACCACTTGCGCGGCAAGCTTCTTGCTGACCGGGCAGGAAGTGTCGTTGATGCGGCATTGCGCCAGCGTCAACTTGCAGCCGCAATCGCAAGTCTCGGAATTCATGCGTTTCAGTGCGGCTTTCTTCTGCTCCGGATTCAGTCCCGTAAAATCAACGTTGGGAAGCTCTGTAGCCAGCGCCGCATTCTTCAAAAATATTTGCCCGGTATCTTCGAATGTCTCGATGGTGGCATCCACCGGCAATCCCAGCAGCAGTCGCACCTCAGCCTCATACAGCGCGTTGGAATAAAGCCCTTCGTGCTTCTGCACCACGTTGCCTTCCGGACTCACGACAAACAGTGTCGGCAACGCCGCCACACCCCCGTATTCCGCCACGATCGCGCGGTCGGCCATCACAATCGGATAGTTGATGCCGGCTTGTTTGGCGAATTGCTTCACGTCGGCCGGGTCGCCGTCATCCACCGACACGCCCACAATCTGCAAGCGATCCTTGTAACGATTCGCCAAATCAATCAGCACAGGAATTTCCGCGCGGCAAGGCGGGCACCACGTGGCCCAGAAATTCACGAATACAACTTTGCCCTTCCAGGCAGCGGTGGATACGGGATTACCGTCGAGATCGTTCACCAAAAATGCCGGCATCGGCTGCGGATGGCTCGCAAATCTGACGACGTGATCTTGCGCAGAAGTCGCTGCGGATTTCGCTTTGTTTGCGGTCAGTACGTATGACGCGGAGGACGCTGACGACGGGGTCGCTCGCACTACGCGCGGCCGTTCCGTACGACTTGCAGCAAGCCCGATGGCCAACCCTGCCAGCCCAGCCATCATTACGAGCACCAGAATAAACGGTCTTTTCATTCGCCGCCCTGCACCCATCTGTATTATGGGCCACACAGATTCACCGGGCAAGGCGGGAAGCGGCCACTGTTGCACAAAAAAACGACAGGTGACGAAACAGGGAACGGATTCAAAGCGGGACGCTTATTGCCAAATCGGCGCCGTTCGGCGATTTTGATTTCCCACGCGCCCCACTTTTGAAAGTTAAGTGCTTGAAAATACGTTCCGTCCCAATCCCCCGCGCTCCCGCACTTGGGCACTCTACTTGCATTAGGTACGGCGTGGGTCGCCTTCCAACACGATCCGCATCGTCCAGCACGTGGGGTGGACGGGGCCCACTTGCAGGATGGTATGGGTCGTTCCCACCTGCCTCTGAGAGGGAAGCTCGATGGATGACCCCATGATTCGGTCACGCCTAGGCCGGATCACCGGAACGCGACCTTTGGGGCCCTGGATCCCAAGCCGGGGCCCCTCTTTTTTTCTGCACTCTCGTCCGCTCGTTTACCGCCGCAGGCTTTAATTTCCCGGCTATTCCGTGATAGTTTCCCGCCATGAGCAGCTCGCTGATACTGGCTCTCGCTTTCGCGATTGGCGTGATGGCCGGTCTCCGCACGCTCACCGCTCCCGCCGTCGTCTGCTGGGCCGCGCATCTCGGCTGGATCAATCTCCACGGTTCGCATCTGGTATTCCTGGACGCCACGGTCACGGTCGTGATCGTCACGCTACTCGCGATCTTCGAGTTGGTAAATGACAAGCTTCCGGCCACGCCGAATCGCACCACTCCCGGACCTTTGGGAGCGCGTATCGTGATGGGCGCGCTATGTGGTGCAGCGCTTGCTGTCGGGGGAGGCCAGGGCGTACCGCTCGGCGCTATCGCCGGGATCGTCGGGGCCGTCGTAGGAGCGTTTGGAGGTTACCAGGCGCGTCACCAGATCGTGACGCAGCTGAAAGTGAAGGATTTAGGCGTAGCGCTGGTGGAGGATTTGATTGCAATCGGTGGCGCGCTGCTAGTTGTTACTCGGTTCTAGCTTGCGTAGCACTGGAATCCTGGCCTCGCGCAGCACGTGTTCCACGATGTTTTCATGCAGCCGCGACGCGTCGTATTCAATGTGCAGGTAGTTGGTCTTTTCGTCGAGCCGAAAACTCTTCAGGCCATAAGTATTCGCGAAGGTGCCCAGCGCGCGGAATTGCTCGGGCTTCAGCCGCCCCTGCAGTTCGTATGTAACGGTCATGTGTGTCATGGGCGCGATTATAACAGGTGAGACGCGGCGCGTTTACAACTTGATCCTTCGCAGGCGCAGCGCGTTGCTGATCACCGAGACGGAACTGAACGTCATGGCCGCGCTCGCCAGAATCGGGCCTAGCAATAATCCGAAAAATGGGTACAACACTCCGGCAGCGATGGGCACGCCCACCGAGTTGTAAGCAAACGCGAAGAAAAGATTCTGGCGGATGTTGCGCATCGTCGCGCGGCTCAGCGTGCGAGCGCGCGCCAGGCCGCGCAGATCTCCTTGCAACAGCGTGATTCCAGCGCTCTCGATCGCCACGTCAGTGCCCGTACCCATCGCGATGCCCACGTCGGCCTGCGACAGCGCCGGAGCGTCGTTCACGCCGTCGCCGGCCATCGCCACGATGTGCCCTTCCGCTTGCAGGTTCTTCACGATTTCGTTTTTCTGTTCCGGCAGCACGCCCGCGAACACATTCTCGATGCCCAGCTTGCGCGCCACCACTTCGGCAGTCGTGCGGCTGTCGCCCGTGAGCATCACGATCTGGATTCCATCGCGATGCAGCTGCGCAATCGCTTCCGCCGTGGTTGATCTGATGGGATCGGCCGCGCTGATCAAGCCCGCCGCTTGCCCGCCGATGGCGACGAACACTACCGTTTCGCCATCGGCTTCCCGCTTCCGCGCTTTGTCCTCCAGCGCTTCCAACGAAATCTCCAGCTGCGCGAAGAGCGCGCGATTTCCCAGCGCCGCGTTTTGCGTGCCCATTTTCGCCAGCACGCCTTTGCCCGTGCGCGACTGGAAATCGCTGCTCTCGCCTGGACCGATCCTGCGCTCTTTCGCGCGCGCAAGTATTGCCGCCGCCAGCGGATGTTCGCTCGCGCGTTCCAGCGTCGCCGCAATTCGTAATACTGCCGCTTCCTCAAATCCGGGCGCAGCGATGACGGCCGCCACCTGCGGCCGGCCCTCGGTGAGCGTTCCGGTTTTATCCACCACAATGGTGTCCACTTTTTCCAGCGTCTCCAACGCTTCCGCGTTCTTCACCAGGATGCCCGCCAGCGCGCCGCGTCCCGTGCCCACCATGATCGCCATCGGTGTCGCCAGTCCCAGCGCGCAAGGGCACGCGATGATCACTACCGCGACCGCATTCAACAGGGCATGCGCCATGCGCGGCTGCGGCCCCACAGCTGCCCACACTACAAACGTGAGGACAGCGATCAGTACCACCGCCGGAACAAAATAGCTCGCCACGCGATCGGCAAGTTTCTGCACCGGCGCGCGGCTGCGCTGCGCCTCGCTGACCATCCGCACAATCTGCGCCAGCAGAGTTTCGTTGCCAACCCGCTCCGTGCGCATCACAAAACTGCCCGTTCCGTTGATCGTTCCACCGATCACTTTTTGCCCTGGAGATTTCTCGACAGGAATGGGCTCGCCGGTCATCAGCGACTCGTCCACCGAACTTTCTCCATCGGTGACGACCCCGTCCACCGGCACTTTTTCGCCCGGACGGACGCGCAGCATGTCCCCCGCCTGTAGGTGCTCGAGCGGCACATCCAGCTCCGTGCCATCGGCGCGAACCAGCCGCGCGTCTTTCGGGGCAAGCCGCAGCAGGGAACGAATCGCGGCGGACGTACGGCCGCGCGCCCGCAATTCCAGTACCTGTCCGAGCAACACCAAAGTCGTGATTGCCGCAGCAGCCTCGAGATAGACAGGCACTTCGCCGTTCGCCCCGCGAAATGTGGCGGGGAAGAGCTGCGGGAAAAGCACGGCGACCACGCTGTATAGATACGCGGTGCCCGTTCCAAGCGCGATTAACGTGAACATGTTCAGGCTGCGATTCAGCAAGGACGCCCAGCCGCGTTCGAAGAATGGCCAGCCGCCCCACAGCACCACCGGAGTCGCCAGCGCCAGCTCGATCCAACCCATCGCGCGAATCGTCAAGACGTGCTGCAAAGGCTGGCCCGGTAGAAGATCAGACATTCCGAGCGCGAGCACCGGAATCGCCAGCGCGGCGCTCGTCCAAAATCTGCGCGTCATCGAGACCAGTTCTGGATTCTCCGGTTCCTCCGCGATCACGGTGCGCGGCTCCAGCGCCAAGCCGCAGATCGGGCACGAACCAGGCCCGGGCCGCACGATTTGCGGATGCATTGGGCAGGTATACTCAACGCGCGTCGCCGGAGCGATCGGCAACGACGGTTCGAGCGCCATGCCGCATTTTGGGCACGCCCCCGGATAATCCTCGCGCACTTCCGGGTCCATCGGACAAACGTAGACATTCGCCGCTGCAGCTTTCGCCGTGGGACTCTCAGTTCCGAGGATATTTTCGTGCGAGACCGCTAAGGCCGGAGCCGCGGCCGCAATATGCGCGCGCCTGAATTGCACCGCAGAGCCGTCGCGCTCCATCACAGCCGGCGCATTCGCACTCAAATATTTCGCAGGCTCCGCGCGAAACTTGGCGGCGCATCCGGCGCAGCAAAAATAGTATGTCTGGGCGGCATACACCACCTGCGCGGCTGCTCGTGCGGCGTCGACCGTCATCCCGCAAACTGGGTCACGTTCCATCATTTCGCCTTTTCTTGCACCGCCGCGCGCCACATCACCGCGCGTGCGTGTAAATCAGCTTCATCAGTTCGTCGTAAGTCGCTTCCGCCTGCGCCGGGTTACCTTTGCGAATCGCTTGCGTTGCGCAGTGCCGCAGGTGATTGCGCATCAAGCCACGTCCCACGGCGCGCAATGCCTCCTGCACGGAGGAAATCTGCACCATGATGTCGGGGCAGTAGCGGTCCGCTTCGACCATGCGTGCGAGCCCCCGCACCTGGCCCTCGACGCGCTTCAAGCGTTTCAAATTCGCCGATTTGATCTCGGGGCTAACCCCCGCCGCCTTGCGCGCGTCGCCGTGAACGTCGCAAGCGCAAGCTGCGGAGTGCGTGCCAGGTGTGCTGCGTCGCTTCATGCTCATATACCCCCAGGGGGTATCATACTGTGAGCGAGCACAATCGTCAAGCCGGTTGTCAGAAGAGCAGTGGTTCCGCAACCAGAGCTAAGAAATCAACTAGGCCGTTCCAAATTAAGCAAATTACGTGAAATTGACGGGGTCTACCAGCTTCGCGGTGCTGTGGGAGGAGCGAATCCGCCTCTGCGGCTCGT
>JABCZK010000050.1 GCA_013289695.1 Acidobacteriota bacterium | reverse complement strand
CCGCTGCCTTTCCGCGGAGCGATTTCCCCTGGATTGAACCTCCTAGCCACTTCGAAGTTGTCAGGAAGCCAAGGGGGCTTGCGCAAGGAACTCCAGTCAGCTAACATAGGTTAGCTAAGGAGCTGCGATGAGTGTCGTCACCATCCACCAAGCCAAGACAAACCTTTCTCGCTTAATTCAGAAAGCTTCCGAGGGCGAGGAAGTGATTATTGCGCGTGGGTCAAAACCTGTAGCGCGACTCGTTCCGGTCGGAGAGGTAAAGGGCAAACGCCAGCCAGGGTCGTGGAAAGGCAAATTGCAAGTTGGACCAGAGTTTTTTGAGCCTCTCCCGTCGAACGAACTGTCAGCCTGGGAGTAGTCTAGTTGCGAGCGCTCCTCGATACGCATACTTTGCTCTGGTGGCTCTCCGATGACCCAGCACTAACGCGGGCCGCTCGAAAGCTGATCGCAGAAACCAAGAACACGCTGATAGTAAGTGCTGTCTCGGCTTGGGAAATTGCGATCAAGGTCAGGCTGGGAAAACTCCCGACTGCTAGTGACCTGGCGGCGGATTTCTCTGGAGCAATGGAACGCGAAGGTTTTCAACTACTAGCCATATCCCCAGACCATGGTATTCGCGCCGGACTCCTGCCTGGACCTCACAAGGATCCATTCGACCGAATGCTCATTGCTCAGGCCCAGGCAGAAAATATTCCAATCATAAGTAATGAAGTATGCTTCGAAAGCTATGGCGTGCGGCGTCTTTGGTGAAACCTTCGTCAACTGCGTGCCTTCGCCAACGGCTGTCACCGAGGGAGCTCAATTCAAGGGCGTGGAAAGGTGTTTCTTGAATTGTCGAGCGAGAGTTCTAACCGAACGGAAGGCTACTCCTCTTACTCATTGAGCATAAATTTTTTTGAGGGATGGCGCGCCCGGAGGGATTCGAACCCCCGACCTTGTGCTCCGGAGGCACACGCTCTATCCATCTGAGCTACGGGCGCAATCGGAAAATAAATTGTCGTGGGATGATTGTATTACGTTCTGCTGGTGGGTCGCAATGCAATGGAGAGCTCAGCGGGTAGACGAACGGCGCCTCTCGACGGCCTAACGAACTTCAGATCAACGTAGAGCGCGTGAATTGAGTCATCCTGGGCCATGAACTCCAATTCCGCCCTTCCGTCTCGGTCATAACCCATGAGCATTATGGGTCTGCCAATCCTTGCTGCTATCGCGCGTTGCTCGTCTTCAGGAAGATCATCGAGGAATCCCGGCGGCAATGCCTTCAGTACAACTTTATCGCCTGCTTTCGGCTTCGTTGTACGTCTTTTCCGGCGAACGGTCACAATGTTACGAAGAGTAACTTCCGAAGTAATTACGGTCAAGAACCGCTTGCATGCGGTGGGGTGGCAGCGTTAGTTGTGGCCGCCGCCGAGTTCGCGGACTATGGCGCCTACGAAGGATTTGGCGTCGCCGAAGAGCATCAGGGTCTTGTCGAGGTAGTACAGCGGATTGTCAATTCCGGCGAAGCCTGGGCTCATGCTGCGTTTGATGACCATTACGGTGCGGGCTTTGTCCACGTCGAGAATGGGCATGCCGTAAATTGGGCTGGAGGCATCGTTGCGTGCGGCGGGATTGGTGACGTCGTTCGCGCCGATCACCAGGGCTACGTCAGCTTGCGGAAACTCGTCGTTCACTTCTTCCATGTCCAGAAGCTTGTCGTAAGGAATATCCGCTTCGGCTAGCAGGACGTTCATATGTCCGGGCATGCGGCCGGCGACGGGATGGATGGCGAATTTTACGTCCACGCCGCGCTTGCTGAGCGCGTCGTAAAGCTCGCGGACTTTGTGCTGGGCTTGCGCGACGGCCATGCCGTAGCCGGGAATGATAATCACTTTGCTGGCGGCGCCCAG
Source organism: Acidobacteriota bacterium (assembly GCA_013289695.1). Taxonomy (GTDB): domain Bacteria; phylum Acidobacteriota; class Terriglobia; order Acidiferrales; family UBA7541; genus Palsa-295. The sequence continues at coordinate 26,641 of JABCZK010000050.1, read as the reverse complement.
GATTGCGGCGGCTTCTTCGGCGGTGGCACTGCGCACGGGGCGAGCTTGTTGCGCGACGGCGCCGGCGACTTGCTCCTGTCCAAACGCGCCGAACAGCACGTTGCTGAATGAGCGATTCATGGCTTTGGACATGTTCACGGAGAGAATGAGGCCGGAAGCGCCGTCGAGGGCGCCGGCAATGATGAGCAGCTTGCTATCGAGGACGAAGCCCATGGCTGCGGCGGAGAGGCCAGCGTAGGAATTCAGCAGCGAAATAACGGTAGGCATATCGGCGCCGCCGATGGGCACGATCATGAGCACGCCGAAGACGAGGGGAATTATGAGCATCAGCGGAAACAGATGCACGTGGCTGGGATCGTGGACGAGGTACGCGGCGATGCCGATAGAGACCGCGAGCAGCGAAAGGTTGACGAGATTCTGACCTTTATATGTGATGGGGCGCTGCGGCAGGATTTCCTGGAGTTTTCCCGCGGCCATCAGGCTGCCGGTGAAGGTGAGAGCGCCGAGAATTACTTCCATCGAAAGCACGGACATCATGAAGGGCGGCACGGCGGGCGCGCGCAAGTAAAATTCCGCTGTTCCGACCAGCGTAACGCAGAACGCGCCGAAGGCGTGGCTGAGCGCGGTTCGTTGCGGAACGGCGGTCATGTGCACCATGCCGAGCGGCACGCCGATGATCGAACCGAGCACCAGGGCGATGGCGATCCACTTGTATTCAATGATGTTGTGATTGAGCAGCGTGCCGCCGATGGCGAGCAACATGCCGATTTCGCCGGCGCGTACGCCGCGGCGCGCTGTGGCTGGCGTGCGCATCCACACCAGGGCGAAGATGAAGAGCGCCGTGGCGACCAGGTAGATGATTTCGATGAAGGTGTCAGTGCCGAGCCAGGCGGTCATTATTTTTTCGGGCCGCTGGATTTGAACATTTTGAGCATGCGATCGGTGATCAGGAAGCCGCCCACGACGTTGCTGGTGGCGGCGACGATGGCGAGCGCGCCGAGGATGGTGGAGAGCGTGCTGCGATGTTCGCCGGTGAGGATGATGGCGCCGACGACGGCGATGGCATCGAGCGCGTTGGTGAGGGACATGAGCGGAGTGTGCAAGAGCGGAGAAATCTGGCGAATGACTTCAAAACCTATGAAAGCCGCGAGCATGAAAACGTAAAGGCTGGTGAGCAAATCCATCTTCATGATTATTTTTTCTCCTGAGATGCCGCGACCAATGGTGGCAATGCATAAAATTCGCGCAGGCGCGAATTCACGATTTCGCCACCGGTGGTCAGCAAGGTGTCGCGGATGATTTCATCAGCGGGATCGAGCCGCAGCTTACCGTCTTTGACGATATAAAGTAGGTACGCGGCGACGTTGCGCGCGTACATTTGGCTAGCGTGGTAGGGGACGGTGCTGGCTAGATTGTACCAGCCGATGATGGTGACGCCGTGCGCGACGATTTTTTCGCCGGGCTGAGTGAGCTCGCAATTGCCGCCACGCTCTGACGCCAAATCCACGATTACGGAGCCGGGCGACATGCTTTTGACCATGTCCGCTGTGACCAGCAGCGGAGACTTCGTTCCGGGAACCACGGCTGCGGTGATGACCACGTCGCTTTCCGCGACGACTTTGCCGAGCAGCTCACGCTGGCGGCGATAGAATTCTTCGTCCTGGGCGCGGGCGTAGCCGCGGGCGTCTTCCGCGTTTTTGGCCTCGATGGGCAATTCAACGAAACGCCCGCCGAGGCTTTGAACTTGTTCTTTGGCCGCGGGACGCATGTCGTAAGCTGAGGCGACAGCGCCGAGACGCCGCGCCGTGGCGACGGCCTGCAGTCCGGCGACGCCCGCGCCGATCACAAAAACGCGCGCGGGGGTGATCGTCCCCGCCGCGGTAGTGAGCATGGGGAAAATTCTGGGCAGGGTGTCCGCGGCGATCACCAGCGCTTTGTATCCGCAGATGGTGGCCATCGAGGAGAGCACGTCCATGCTTTGCGCGCGGGTGGTGCGCGGCATCAGTTCGACGGAAAGCGCGGTGACGCCGCGCTGGGCGATCTGCTGGATTGTGGTGAGGCCGCCGAGCGGGCGGAGAAATCCGACGAGCACTTGATCTTTGTGCAGTAACGGCAGGTCGGCGCCGCCGGTCTTGTCGTTCGAGCCGTAGCAGAGCACCTGCGCGACGATATCCGCAGCGCGAAATACTTCGGCGCGATCGGCGACGATTTTTGCGCCTTTGGCGGTGTAGGTGGCGTCGGGGTATCCGGCTTCCATTCCGGCACCGGCTTCGACGATGACTTCCAGGCCACCTTTCGCCAAGGTGGGCACGACGGAGGGCACGAGCGCGACGCGCCGTTCGCCGGGATAACTCTCACGCGGTACGCCCACAATCATGAAACTTCCTCCACGTTGAGATGCTTGAATTGCTGTTACCGTCGCAGGAAAAAGGCCGCGGTGGAGAGGGCGAGAGAAATTCCCGAGGCTGCACGCGGCTTAGCGCGCCATCCTAGAACTGGAAATCATACACCAGCGCGGCGGATTTGGCGCGGGTTCGTTGCACTCGCGGTGCGCGGCTCTGCGGAACTTCTCGTTGGTGACGTGCTCGTTGCTTTATAATTCGCGCGGAAGTTTTTTGGCTGCGATCGGGTTGCCAGGCGCGCTGCGGCGGTGATTTCACGCGCGGCGGCGCTTGGATCAAGGAGCTGGCTTGTGACTGCTTGCACCTGTGGGCTGTTTGCCAGGCGAAATAATTCTCGACGGGTTGGTGCGCTTCTGGTGCTGGCGTGCGCGGCGTTGCTGGGCGCCGGTTCAGTGCGCGCGCAGGGTGGCGATCCTTTGAGCGCGCTTTCGCCGGCCGCGCACCGGACGATTTCGCAACTGAGTTCGCTCAACTCGATTCCTGCGGGCGACTGGAAATTTCACGTGGGCGATGTGGCGCACGGAGAAGCGCCGGAGCTGGACGATTCCCGGTGGCCAACGGTTACCGGAAACTCGCACGCGCCGACGGAGGCGGTGTGGTACCGGCGGTGGATCGAAGTGCCGAAGACGCTCAACGGTTACGATTTGAGTGGCGCGCGGATCTGGTTTCAGTTCGAGGCTTATGCCAATGGACCGATGCCGCAAATTATTTATTTCAACGGGCGACGCGTCGCGCTGGGCGATGATTTGGAGCCGATTGTGTTGTTGGATCACGCGCAGCCGGGCGATCGTGTGCTGGTTGCGGTGAAATTGCTGCACACAGTGGATCAGAAGACTTTTGCGCGGGCCGACGTTTCCATCGAATTCAGCGCGGCACGCCCGAATCCCAACGATTTGCTGCAGGAAATTCTGTCCGCGAACGCGTTGTTGCCTTCACTCGGATCATCGGCTGCATCGGTTCGTCAGGGAATCGAAACGTCGAGCGCTACTGTGGATTTGCAAGCTCTGGAGCACGCGCAGCAGCAGGCTTTCGATGCTTCGCTGTTGCGGGCGCAAGCGGAACTCGAGAAAATCAAGGGCGAGCTGCAGCAGACTTCCATTCGCCTGACGGGGAATTCGCACATTGATGCGGCGTGGCTGTGGCCGTGGACGGAGACGGTGCAGGTGGTGCACAACACATTCTCGACTGCGCTGCAGCTGATGGATGAATATCCGAAATATACATTTACACAGTCTGCCGCGGCCTACAGCGAGTGGATGTGCCAGAAATATCCGGCAATCTGCCAGGAAATTCAGGCGCGCGTGAAGGAAGGGCGCTGGGAATTGGTGGGCGGGATGTGGGTGGAGCCGGATTTGAATATGCCGGACGGCGAATCGCTGGTGCGGCAGCTGCTCATTGGCAAAAGATACTTCCGCGAAAAATTCGGCACGGACGTGCGCATCGGCTGGAATCCGGATTCGTTTGGCTACAACTGGCAGCTGCCGCAAATCTACAAAAAATCCGGCGTGGATTATTTCGTGACGCAGAAAATGGCGTGGAACGATACGAATCCGCTGCCATTCAAACTTTTCTGGTGGCAATCGCCGGATGGCAGCAAGGTGCTGGCGTATTTTCCGCACGATTATGCCCGGGGTATCGAGCCGGAACCGCTCGCCGAGGATGCGGCGCGGGCGCGGCAGCTGGATCCGGGCCTGCCGGAGATGATGCATCTGTTCGGCGTGGGCGATCATGGCGGTGGGCCCACGCGCGCGATGCTGGACGCGGGAACGCATTGGACCGATCCGAAGATGGTGTATCCCAAGACATTTTTTGGAAACGCGCAGGGATTTTTCTCGGATGTGGAAGGGAAGCTGGATACGGCGCATTCACCGGTGTGGAACTACCAGACGATTGCGGGTGGCTCGACACAGCTGCCGGCGCCGCCGAGCGGCATGGTGAGCCTGCCGACGTGGAACGACGAACTGTATTTCGAATATCACCGCGGAGTTTTCACTTCGCAGGCCGCGCACAAGCGCAACATGCGCGAGAGTGAAGAATGGATGCTGGACGCGGAGAAATATTCGTCGCTCACATGGCTGACCGGCTTGGCGTATCCGGCCGGCGCTTTGAACGAAGCTTGGAAGAAAGTGCTGTTCAATCAATTTCACGATCTTGCGGCCGGCTCCGGGATCGCGGTGATTTATCAGGAGGCGCAACGGGATTACGACATGGTGCGGTTCACGACCGGCGAAGCTACAACGGCGGCACTCGCGGGCATCGCGGCGCGCGTGGACACGCGCTCACCTATTGGCAGCCGGCCCGTGCTGATTTTCAATCCGCTGGCGTGGGAGCGAAAGGACGTCGTGGAGTTTTCGGTGCAGATGCCGGAGAGCGTGAAGAGCGGCGTCGCCGTGTACGATGCGGAAAATCACCTACTGCCGATGCAGGTGATTTCTTCGGACGCTGCGACAAACACAGTGCACTTGCTCGTTGAACCGCGAGCGGTTCCGGCACTGGGCTATGCGTTGCTGCGCGTGGTGCCGGGACGCCACGATGCGCCGGGAGACTTATCTGCGCACGATTTGACGCTGGAAAATTCCATGTTGCACGTGGCGGTGGATCGTAAGACGGGCTGCATCACCAGTTTGTACGACAAGCGCTCGCATTTCGAGGCGATTGCAAAGGTTGCAGCGAGCGCAGCAGGCGGATGCGGGAACGAACTGATCGCGTTTGAGGACAAGCCGAAAGATTACGACGCGTGGAATATTGACGCGAATTTCGAGAAATCGTTCACGCAGCTGGACATGGTGGATTCGGTCCGGTTGGTGGAGCGCGGCCCATTGCGCGCGACGATTCGCGTGACGCGCACATGGCAGCATTCGAAATTCGTGCAGGACATCACACTTTACGCGGGCCTCGACCGTGTGGACGTGGTGAATGATTTTGACTGGCACGAGACGCACGTGCTGCTGAAGGCGGCGTTTCCGCTGGCGGCTGCGAGCGATCACGCAACGTACGAAATTCCTTACGGCTCGATCGAGCGGCCGACGACGCGCAACAATTCCTGGGAAGCCGCGAAATTCGAGGTGCCCGCTCTGCGCTGGGCCGATCTGGGCGACGCGGCGCACGGGTTCAGTCTGATTAATGATTCGAAGTACGGCTACGACGCCAAGGGCAACGTGCTGCGGATTTCGCTGCTGCGTTCGCCCACCTGGCCGGATGCGGATGCCGATCGTGGGCAGCAACATTTCAGGTACACGCTTTATCCGCACACCGGGGATTGGAGGCAGGCGCTTACGGTGCGGCGCGGCTATGAGTTCAATTCGCAGTTGAGGGCGTTGGCGGTGAGTTCGCATACGGGGGCATGGAGCGCCGAGCGTTCTTTTGTGAGTGTCGCGCAGGACAACGTGGTGTTGACGGCAGTCAAGAAGACGGAAGACGGCGATGCACTGCTTTTCCGTCTTTATGAATGGGCGGGGCAGAATTCCGAAGTGGAGCTGGCCGTTCCGGGAGGGGCCCAATCCGCCACGCTGACGAATTTGATGGAGCAGGCGGAAGGCGCGCAGCTGGCGATTTCGCGCGACGGCAAAGTTACCGTACCGGTTCATCCCTTTGAAATCGTTTCGGTTCGCGTGAATTATCCGCGCGGTGGTTCGCAGGCGCCGGGAGCGCGATCGGACAAATGAATAGCTGCTAAACCCGAGCCGAAAAAAATCGCGGGCTAGCCGCGGGCCAGGTTTTTGATCTGTCTGGCTAGCTTTTCGACTTGCTCGGCCTTTCCGACCATCGCCAGGGAGAGCACGTTGGCGGAATCGGTTTTTTCGACTTCGTCCTTGAGCTCGCTGGCGAGGACGTAGAGCTTCTCGACGTCGTCGTGGATCTGATCTTTATTTTGTTTCAGGATCTGTTTGGGGTCGGGCTTGGCGGCAGCGCTGCCAAACGGATCGTTGTGACCGTCGAACACCGGCGGATTGCCTTGGGGCACCTTGGGGCTGGGATTCTGCGCGAAGGCGCGGACGGCCAGCAGCGCGAGCGGAGCAGCGAGCGCCCAGGAAAATAGTTGGGTGATGAAATTACGCTTTTTCGGGTCCATAATGCGTGCTCCCGTTCGCGGAATGTGCTTCAGGCTTTCGGCGGGCCGCGCCGCATCGGGCAGCTTGCCGGGTGGTATAATTCCGCGCCCCCTATCTTATGACTGATTCGTTCTCACGGTGGCTGGAAATTGCAGGGAAGACCGGCTTGCGCCTGCTGGTCATCCTGCTGTTTGCGATCCTGCTGACCCGCGCGCTGAAGGCCATGACGTCGCGGCTGGTGCAGTTGGCCAAAGCGCAGTCGCGCGCCGGCCAGATGCGCGAACAGCAGACGCGCACGATGGCGGGCCTGCTCTACAGCATCGGCGCGGCGGTTATCGGGCTGATTGCGGTGCTGATGGGGTTCGAAGTATTGGGATTCGACATCGCTCCGGCGATGGCGACGGCGGGCGTGGCGAGCATTGCGATCGCTTTTGGTGCGCAGAGCCTGCTGAAGGATTTCATCAATGGTTTTTTTATTGTGTTCGAGGATCAGTATGTAGTGGGCGATCTGATTCAGGTGAATGGCGAGACGGGGCGCGTGGAGCACCTCACTTTGCGGCGCACGGTGATACGCAATCCGGCGGGAGCGATGGTGACGGTGCCAAACAGTTTGGTGGGGCAAGTCGCGAACCTAAGCCGCGATTGGTCGCAGGCGTTTGTGGATGTGACGGTTCCGGCGGTAGAGATGGTAGGACGCGCGCTGGCGACGCTGGAGAAAATCGCGGGAGATTTTCGCAATGATGCGGATTGGTCCGCTGCGTTGATTGACGGGCCGCGCGTACTGGGGATCGAAGCGCTGTCCTTGGATGGCACGGTGATTCGCGTGCAAGCGCGCACGATCCTGAACCGCAAGGACGATGTGGCGCGCGAGCTGCGCCGCCGGATCAAACTGGGGTTCGAGCAAGCGAAAATTCCGCTGAGCTATACGCATCAAATCATGGTGCAGGGCGAAGTGCCGCAGACCGACGAGTAGCTTCAGGCGAACGACTTCAGCCGAGTAACTTTGCTTGAATAACTTCGATTGAGTAACTTCAACCGGCAACGGAGGAGAATTCGATGGGACAAGTGACACACGAGCAGATAAACCTGATGTTGCGGCTCTACGACATCCGGCGCGAGCCGCGCTTGCGCGAGGCGCGGGATTGGTACGTCCGGAATTTCAAACCGACATCGCTGGAAGACGTGATGAATGTGGCGCCGCCGAATTCGCAGGAAAACGCGTTCATGCGCATGGTGTTGAGCTATTGGGATATGGTAGCGAATATCGTGAACCGCGGACTGATTGACGAGGAATTTTTCTTCGAAAGCACGGGCGAGCAATGGATGGTGTGGGAGCGCCTGAAACCGATCATCGAGGGATGGCGCGCGATGTTCAAGAACCCACATGCTTATGCGCGACTGGAAGAACACGCAAAGCGCATGGAGTCGTGGCGCGAGAAGAACGCGCCGGGCAGCACGGAAGCGATGCGCGCGATGATGGCGTCGATCGCGGCGCGCGAGCGGAAGCCCTAATAAAAGAGCGGTTCTTGTCGTTATGGGGCGTCACGGCGGCGTCGGGCATGGCGCGCGCGTGACGCCCTGGCCGCCGCGCAGAATATTGCTATGAGGCATGGGCGAGTTATGGTAATTTCCTGCCCGACCCCCGCGATTGGTATTTTCCCTAAGGATTTTCATGCACCGGGAAGCTCTGGCCTGAGACTCAGGACCAGAAAAATGCCCGGGAAGGAATGGGAAACATGAACGCCCGCCATCGAGTTACGTCTCTGACCGCGCTGCTGATCTGCTTGCTGCTGCTGATTCCTGCGGACGTGGTGGGTCAAGCGACACAGGCGACGCAGCCGCAACATGCGGGGAAACTCACCGCAGTTTTGCCGGTGGTGAACGTGGTTCGCGGGCCGCAACAGACGCCTGCTTCCACTTCCGAGGCGGTTTACTGGGGCGACGTGATCAACACCGGCCATCTGGCGCGCGCGCGTGTGGCGTTGGATGACGGCTCGGTGCTCAGCGTGGGTTCGGATTCGAATTTGACGGTGACGAAACATGACGGCGGAGCGCAGCAGACGGAACTCGACCTGAATTACGGGCGCGTGCGCGCGAATGCTGTGAAGCAGGTGAAGCCTAACGCGAGCTTTCAGATTCGCACGCCGACCGGAGTTGCGGGCGTCGTAGGAACCGATTTCGCGCTGGATTCGCAGGGCGACACGACGCGGATCGTGGTGTACGAGGGGAAGGTAAATTTCTGCGCTTACAAATCGAAGAAGAAGGAAGAACAGGAAGGCGCCCAGGGCGGCGCTGCGAGCGAGGCTGCTGGCGCGGGCGGTGAGGATCAGCAGAAAGAAAAGAACCGCCGGATGCTGGGGCCGTGCGTGATCGTGGGCGCGGGCGAGACGTCGAGCGTGCAATTTAACGCGGCTCCGACGCCGCCGGTGCCGGCTACGCCTGTGACGGTGACTGAGATGAGCAGCACCACGAGCGTGTCCGGAGGGGTCGGCGGTGCGGCCGGCGGACTGGGAGTTGCAGGTGTGACGGCGGTGGGAGTTGGCGCGGCGGTGGCGGTGACGGTGGCGGCTGTGGTTGTTCGTTCGGCGACCAAGACGCAGACCTGTTCGTCGCCGGCGGCCGCGGCGCATGTTGTGCCGACGGCGAATTGCACGGCGATTGCGAACGCCACTACCGGGAAGGCGCCGGGGCAGCGGCCCTAATGTTTTTGCAGCGGCGGCTTGGCTTGGCCACAGGCAATTTCTCTTGTTGAACAATTGTGCGTGGGTGTGTTGGTTTCCCTCCGGAAGTTCGCGATTCTTCAGGTCGATTGCAAAATCGGTACTTCAGCAGCTGAAGCCGCACGGCTTGGGCTTGGTTATTGGCATGGCTAAAGCCACGACCTACAAAGACACTCAAGTTCTTGCGCCAAGCTCAACCTCGGCGACGATTGAAAACGTCGGCATTTCCTCGCAATCAGCTCAGCTGTGCGAGTGGTATGCGCGAGACTGCTGTTCGGCTAGAAATTCCAGGATGACGCGATTTGCTACGCCGGGCTGGTCGGTATCGAAAATATGGCTGGCGCGCGGAATGAGGCTGAGTTTTGCGCCGGAAATGCGATCGGCGATTAATGGAGCGTTCGCGACGGGAATGAGTCGGTCTGTTTCGCCGTGAATGATGAGCGTCGGCGCCGCGATCTGTGCGATGCGGCTGTAAGCTTCCCACTGGATAATCCCTTGCAGTTGGCCCATGTACCCCTGCGGAGTGGGGTACCACTTCATGCGGATGGCCATGTCTTCGTCAATGCGCTCGCGTGGGGTCGAGGCGTCGTAAATGAACGGGATCATGGCTTCCTTCGCTTCCTCCGGGGTCATGCCCTGGCGCACTAGGATTTCCAGGACGTGCGGTTCGGCGCGCACTACGTGTGGGCCGCCGGCATTCGTACAGCCCAAAATCAGCGAGCGCACGCGCTGGGGATATTGCAGCGCGAATTCCTGCGCGATCATGCCGCCCATGGAGACGCCATAAACGTGCGCGCTCGCGACTCCCGCGGCGTCGAGAACAGCGGCCGCATCGGAAGCCATCCGCGCGATGGAATATACGCCTGGGGGCACATCGCTCTGGCCGATGCCGCGATTATCGAAAGCGATCGTGCGAAAACTTTGCGCGAGAAAGGGGCGCGTGCGATACCACATATACGAGGGATAGCTGAGGCCGTTGATGAGCAGTAGAGGTTCGCCCGAGCCTTGTTCGTCCCAATAGATTTTGGCGCTTTGATTTTCAACGAAGGGCATGGGGCCTCCGGGCGCGAGACGTGCTCACGGTGCGGTAAGTGGGTAGGAGCATGGAATGAGATAGTCACACACAGATGAATGTTACTAACACGGTCGCCATTGTATATAATCCGGGTCACCATGCCAAATCAAGAAACGCTGTACGAGGTGGCCAAGCGGGTGGCCACGATCACGCTGAATCGTCCCGACAAACTAAACGCTTGGACCGCGGTAATGGAGCAAGAGGTGCGCGCGGCGGTGGCCGAAGCGGAGCGCGACGAAAATGTTCGCGTGATCGTGCTGACGGGCGCAGGCCGGGGATTCTGCGCGGGCGCGGACATGTCGCTGCTGAGCACGGTGGCGACGAAGGGACTCGACGCCGTGCAGCGGAGTCAGGCGGTGCGGTCTGGCGTGGTTTCCGGCGCAGGCGGCGGCGCGCGCGCGGATTTTCAGAAGAAATACTCGTACTTTCCGGCGCTCAGCAAGCCGGTGATCGCAGCGATCAACGGTCCAGCGGTCGGTTTGGGATTGGTGATTGCTTTGTACTGCGATTTGCGTTTTGCTTCGGATGCGGCGCGATTCAGCACGGCGTTTGCGCGGCGTGGGTTGATTGCGGAGTATGGCATGGCGTGGATGTTGCCGCGTCTGGTGGGGCACGCGAACGCGCTGGATTTGCTGTTTTCGGCGCGATTGATTGACGCGGCGGAGGCGTTTCGCATGGGCCTGGCGAATCAGGTTTATCCGCAAGAAGCGTTTCAGGAGAAGGTACGGGAGTATGCGGTGGAGCTAGCGTCGAATGTAAGCCCGCGATCCTTGCGTGTGATCAAGCGGCAGTTGCATGACGCGATGTTCCAGACGCTGGGGGAAGCATTCGATATTTCGGAGCGGGAAATGCTGGCCAGCCTGCAGTGTGAGGACTTCAAAGAAGGCGTGGCGCATTTTGTCGAAAAGCGCGCTCCGGTTTTCACCGGAAAATAACCGAGATCCATGAACTTTGAGCATAGCGCGAAGACCAAGGAACTGCAGCAGCGGTTGCAGAGCTTCATGGATGCGCACGTGTATCCGAACGAATCGCGGTTCGAGGAAGAAACGGCGCGCGAACCGTGGAAGCCGACGCGGATTGTCGAAGAGCTAAAGGTTAGGGCGCGCGGCGAAGGATTGTGGAATTTATTTCTGCCGGACGATCCCAGGGGGGCTGGCCTGAGCAACCTGGAGTACGCGCCGCTGTGCGAAATCATGGGCCGCAGTCACATGGCGCCGGAGATTTTCAATTGTTCGGCGCCGGATACGGGGAACATGGAGGTGCTGGCGCGTTATGGCACGGCGGAGCAGAATGAAAAATGGCTGAAGCCGCTGTTGGCGGGCGAAATTCGCTCGTGTTTTGCGATGACCGAGCCGGACGTGGCTTCTTCGGATGCGACCAACATCGCGGCGAGCATCGTGCGGCGCGGAGATGAGTACATTATTAACGGGCGGAAGTGGTGGTCATCGGGAGCGGGCGATCCCCGCTGCAAAATCGCGATCTTTATGGGCAAGAGCGATCCTGCGGCCGCGGCGCACAAACAGCAGTCCATGATTCTGGTGCCGCTGGAGGCACTAGGAGTGAAAATCGTGCGGATGCTGAAAGTGTTTGGCTACGACCACGCGCCGCACGGGCACGCCGAAATTCATTTTGAAAACGTGCGCGTACCGGCCACGAACATGCTGCTCGGTGAAGGGCGCGGATTTGAGATTGCTCAGGGACGGCTGGGGCCGGGGCGAATTCATCATTGCATGCGATGCATCGGAGTCGCAGAGCGTGCGCTGGAAACGATGTGCAAGCGCGTGCAGGCGAGAATCGCGTTCGGGAAACCGCTGGCGGCGCAGGGCACGATTCGCGCGGGAATTGCGGAATCGCGCATGGAGATTGAACAGGCGCGGCTGCTGACGTTGAAAGCAGCGCACATGATGGACACGGTCGGGAACAAGGCGGCGCGCGCGGAGATTGCGATGATCAAAGTGGTGGCGCCTAACGTGGCGCTGCGCGTGCTGGATCGCGCGATTCAGGCGCATGGCGGCGCGGGGGTTTCGCAGGATACCTTCCTCGCTAGCGCTTGGGCCATGGTGCGGACGTTGCGATTGGCGGACGGGCCGGATGAAGTGCATATCGAGTCAATCGCGAAGTGGGAGCTGGCGAAGGGCGGTAAGTCGGCCGAGCCTACTGCGGGCCGCTAGCTTTTGCTGAAGGGGTCCGCGCGGCGTCATGGGCGCGAATCGGGACAGGAAGATCTTCGATGCCACTTCTTTTGAAAAATCCTCAGTCGCTGAAAGAATTTGTGAGCCGGGAAATTGGTGTGACGGAATGGTTTCGCCTCACGCAAGAACGCATTGACGAATTTGCGCTTGCCACCGAAGACCGGCAGTGGATTCATCTGGACCGCGCGCGGGCGAGCAAGGAATCGCCTTATGGCGGGACGATCGCACATGGGTTTCTGACGCTTTCGTTGCTCTCGCGTTTTGTGCATGAGGTGATGCGGATTGACAGTGGTGTGCGGCTGGCAGTGAATTATGGTTTGAACCGCGTGCGGTTTCCCGCGGCGGTGCCGGCGGAATCACGGATTCGCGCGCGCGTGGGATTGCTGGCGTTCAAGGAAAATGCGGATTCGCTGGAAGCGATTTACAACGTTGCGGTGGAAATCGAAGGGGCCGAGAAACCTGGTTGCGTGGCGGAGTGGATTGTTCGGTATTACGTTTAATTGCGTGGCATGGCCACAAATAGCTGCTCCCGCACCCGCTTCCGCGAGTTCGGGACGACCCCTCAGCCGTTAAATGCGGCCGGTTTGGGCGGTGTGTAGGGAGGCGCGCAGGAGCATTTGGATTGTTGCGGGCATGGAGGCGAAGCGGGCGTCTTGGGTCAGGCCCTGATGGTAGCGGTAATAAATTTGCTGGACGATTACGGCTAATTTGAAACGCGCGAAAGTCAGATAGAAGGCGATGTGGGACGCATCGCAGCCCGTTTCTTGCGCGTAGCGATGCACGATTTCCGCGCGCGTGAAACTTCCTTGTTCCGTTGTGGGCCCCCAACGATTTTGCTGAATTTCCTCTGGGTCCGTTCTGTCCACCCAATACGCCAGGGCCGTGCCGAGATCGGTGAGCGAGTCGCCGATGGTGCACATTTCCCAATCGAGGACGCCGACGATTTTGGTGATGTCGCTCGCATCGAGGACGACGTTGTCGTATTTGTAGTCATTGTGAATCAGCGAAACGGCGCGCGACGACGGCAGGTGCCGCTGCATCCACGCGGAAAGTTTTTCAACCTCGGGATAATCTTGCGTCTTCGATCCGTAGTAACGTTCGGTCCAGCCGCGGACTTGACGTTCGAGATATCCTTCCGGCTTGCCGAGATCGGCGAGGCCTGCCGCGGCGTAATCCACACGATGCAGGCGCACGAGGTTGACTATAAAGGATTCGCTGAGGCGGCGCGCTTTTTCCGCGGAAAAATCCAATCCTTGGGGGAGCTTTCTGCGAAGGATGATGCCGTGCACCGGCTGCATGACGTAGAACGGCGCGCCGATGACGGAATCGTCGTCACAATATAAAAGCACTTCGGGAGCCGGGGAGTACACGGAATGAAGCTTCGAGAGAGCGCGAAATTCGCGGCTCATGTCGTGCGCGGATTTAACTTTGCTGCCGAAGGGCGGCCGCCGGAGAACTAATTCTCGAGCGCCGAGTTGCAGGGAGTACGTGAGGTTGGAGTGGCCGGCGGGAAATTGGCGAACTTCGAGTGCGCCCGATTCGCCGGGAAGGTTATTGCGCAGGTAAGGTTCGAGCGTGGCTAGGTTGAGCTCTTCGCCGGAGCGGATGGCTGACGGATGGTCGAGGAAATCGTTCATTGAGAAATCTCCCTAGCGGTACGTAAGCATTGCGGGATCGGCGATGTGTTCGTGGATATTGAAACTGCTTAGCGTGAAGCGCTCGCCGCTGTAAAGAAATTCGCTCCAGGATGAGTTGCGCGACATCCACGTCATTTGCAAAGTGCTTTCGGGAGAGAGATGCAAAGCGCGTTGCGTGGCTACGGCAATGGGCCCGCCCGATGTGAAAAGTGCTACCCTTTCACCGCGTTTTCCGGCGGCGAGAAATTTCACCAGGCCGGAATTCACTCTGGCGCAGAATTCCGGCCACGTCTCGACGCCTTCCACGTGGATTACGCCACGAACCCAATCGCCGATCACGGCTTCGAATAACTTTTGAAACGTCGCGCGTTTCGCGGCGGTGGTGGTTGCGGACTGGAACGCGGCGTGGAGGCCGCGGATTTTTTGGTCTGTTTCAAGCAACTTGGGGAGACTGGCGCGGAGCACTTCTTCCGCATGATATTCGTCGAACTCTGGAAGCGTCTGAGGTTCCGGGAAATTCAGGCCGGCTTGGTGGTAGGCGGCGCTCACGAGCTTCACCGTGTCTTTTTGTCGTGCGCAGGGACCGACACCGACGCGATCGAATGCGATTTTGCGTTGCGCCCAATGCTCGCCGAGAAGGCGCGACTGGACCTCGCCGAGCGTTGACAATCTGTCGTAGTTGGGCTCGAGGAAGGACGCTTGCGCGTGGCGAACGAGATAGAGAATGCCCATGGTCAGGTTGGCAGTGCAATCAAGGTTGGATCACCGACGGTATTGTGATGGTGAAATGCGCGCAGGTCCAGGCTCGGACGGTGCGCATCATGGATCGTGAATTCGCGCGCGCAAATCAAACAGCGGCGCCTTCTTCTTTGCCGAATTGGGCGAAAGTTTTGCCTTGCTCCGCAAGGCGCGCTAGCAGCGGAGCTGGTTGCCAGATTTCGCCATGTTGTCGATGGAATTCGGAGATGCGCGCGTAAACCTGTTTTAAGCCGACCGTGTCCGCATACCACATGGGGCCACCGCGAAATGCGGGGAATCCGTATCCATTGAGGTAAATAATGTCTATGTCCGAAGCGCGCAGGGCGAAGCCTTCTTCGAGAATGCGCGCGCCTTCGTTGACGAGGGCGTAGAGGCAGCGGTCTACGATTTCCGCGGCGGAAATTTCGCGTTGCCGGATTCCTGCTTCGGTCACCCACTTGTGAATCAGTTCATCCACGACGGGATCGGGCATGGCGCGACGCTGTTCGTCATATTTGTACCAGCCAGCGCCGGTTTTCTGGCCGAAGCGGCCTAGCTCGCAGAGATTGTCTTCGAGGAACGGTTGGCGGATGCCGGGTTTTTCCAGATGGCGATATTCCTTGCGGATGCGCCAGCCAACATCAAGACCGGCGAGATCTCCAGTAGCAAGCGGTCCCATGGCCATGCCGAAATCGGCGAGAGCTTTATCCACAGCTACGACGGCAGCGCCCTCTTCGACGAGGAACTGAGCTTCGCGGCGGTAGGGACCAAACATGCGATTGCCGACAAAACCGCGGCAATTGCCGACGAGCACACCGATTTTGCCGAGCGCTTTCGAAAGTTGCATGCAAGTAGCGATCACTTCACGCGAAGTGGCTTTGCCGCGGACGATTTCCAGCAGGCGCATCACATTCGCGGGGCTGAAGAAATGTGTGCCGATGACGTACGTCGGACGCGAAGTGGCGGAAGCGATTTCGTCAATGTTGAGCGTGGAAGTATTGCTGGCGAGGATGGCGCCGGGTTTGCAGACGCGATCGAGTTCTTTGAAGACTTCTTTTTTCAGGGCCATGCCTTCGAAAACGGCTTCGATGACGAGGTCCACTTTTGCAAAATCGTCGTAGGAGAGCGTGGGGGTGATGCGCTTGAAGCGTTCTTCGGCGTCTTGTTGCGAGAAACGGCCACGCTTGACGGAATTCGCGTAATTCGACTGGATGGTGGCGAGGCCGCGATCGAGCGCTGCTTGGTCCGCGTCTTTGAGCAGCACGGGAATTCCGGCGTTGGCGAGAACCATGGCGATGCCGCCGCCCATGGTGCCTGCGCCGACGACGGCGGCCGATTTTACGGGAAGGAGCGGAGTTTCCTTGGGAACATCGGGAATTTTTCCGACTTCGCGTTCGCTGAAGAAAACGTGGATGAGCGCCTTGGATTGTTCGGAGAAGAGGCACTCGATAAAAAGCTTTTGTTCGACCTGGCAGCCTTCGGCGAAGGGTAATGTTGTGGCGGCTTCGATGGCGGTGATGGCAGCAACGGGCGCGAGCAGGCCGCGCTGTTTTTTGGCGACTGTTTCGCGCGCGACGGAAAAAATCGCAGCGTTGTCGGCTTCGGTACCGAGTTTTTCGTTGCGCTCGCGCGTTTTGGGAGCGGGCTTGGCGGCGACTTCGCGAGCGAATGCGATGGCGCCGGGGAGAAGATCGCCTTCGATGATGCGATCCACGATGCCGAACTGCAGCGCTTCGGCTGCTCTTATCGGATTTCCAGTGGTGCACATTTCGACGGCTTTGGCGACGCCCGCGAGCCGGGGAAGGCGTTGCGTGCCGGCCGCGCCGGGAATAATGCCGAGTTTCACTTCGGGCTGACCGACTTGCGCGCTGGAGATTGCGACGCGATAGTGGCAGGCCATGGCGACTTCCAAGCCGCCGCCGAACGCCGTGCCGTGAATGGCGACGATCACGGGCTTCTTGCTGTCTTCAATTTTCAGAAGAAATGGTAGGAGGCCCGCGCCACGCGACTTGCCAGAAGTCATCTTGCCGAATTCTTTGATGTCGGCGCCGGCGATGAAGGTGCGGCCGCCACCGATGAGCAGGACGGCTTTGATGTTCTCGTCTTGCTCGATTTGATCGAGTGCTTCGGCGATGCCTTGGGGGACGCCGGGGCTGAGCGCGTTGACTGGGGGATTATTGATGGTAATGACGGCGATGCCGTTTTCTTTTGTGAGCTGGATGAGGTCGGTCATCGAAAGAATCCTTGGTTTGCGGAATTATGCACTTTTTGCCGCGACGCCGCCGGCGTCTATCACCATCGAGGCGATGCGCTCGCGGTGAAAAGTGGCGTCGCCGAATGCCGTTTCCGAGCCTTTGGCCCTGCGGTAATACAAGTGCACATCGTTTTCCCAGGTGAAACCCATGCCGCCGTGAATCTGGATGCCGCGATTGCCGACGGTGCGCGCGGCATCGCTCGCGTACATTTTGGCGATGGAGACGGCGATTGCTGCGTCCGGAGAATTTTCCTCCAGCGCCCAACCGGCATAGTACACCGCGGAGCGGGAACTTTCGGTTTCCAAATACATGTCCGCGCATTGGTGCTGGACGGCCTGGAACGTACCGATCGGTTTGCCGAACTGTTTGCGCGTCTTGGCGTATTCGACGGTGATGTCGAGCGTGCGTTGCATGCCGCCGACCAGTTCTGCGGAGAGCGCGGCGGTGGCGACGTCGAAGGCACGCGCGAGGCCGGTGATGGCGCCGATTTCTTCCGCTGGCGTGTTGTTGAATTCGACGACGTAGAGTTTGCGGGTGAGGTCCATGGCGATCATCGGAGAAATTTTCAGGCCGGGGGCCTTGGCGTTCACGACGAAGACGCCGTTGCGCGCTACTACGATGATGAAATCAGCGATCGCGGCGTCCGAGACGAAATATTTTTCGCCGGTAAGCTTGCCGTTGGCGGCGTTGAGCTGGATGTCGCGCGGATTCCAGCTGG
This sequence comes from Acidobacteriota bacterium, assembly GCA_013289695.1. GTDB lineage: Bacteria > Acidobacteriota > Terriglobia > Acidiferrales > UBA7541 > Palsa-295. The sequence continues at coordinate 8,852 of JABCZK010000050.1, read as the reverse complement.
CATTCGATTCCAGGATGGCGACGGTGGAGCGAGCTTCCCCGCCGCAGATGGGCGCGAGATATTTTTGCTTGTGCGCGGGGGAGCAGACGGAGTCCAGGACCGAGCCGGCCAGCACCACCGTGGCGAAAAACGGGCCGGGCAGGAGCGCGCGGCCGGCCTCTTCCATCAGCAGCATCAGCTCGACTTTGCCGAGGCCGACTCCGCCGTACGCTTCCGGAAAAATGATGCCGGTGTAGCCTTGGTCGGTGAGCTTGGACCAAAGCGCCGCGTCGTAGGCGGTGTCGGTTTCCATCAGGCGGCGCATTTGGGCGCTGGGGCATTCGCCGGCGAAAAATTTGCGCGCGCTGTCTTTCAGAAATTCCTGACTTTCGCTCAAGCCGAATTGCATGGAGTATCCCCTTCTGAGTTTTTGGCCTAATAACTTCTGGGCAAGCCGAGAACAAAATGGCCGATGATGTTGCGTTGCACCTCGGAAGTGCCGGCTTCGATGGTATTGCCGCGCGTGCGCAGATAGGCGTAGGACCACATGCCGTTGTCAATCGCGCGCGGATCGCCGGCCAGCAATTGGCCGTACGAGCCGAGAATTTCCTGCGCGATTTGCTGGAGGCGCTGATTGAGCTCGCTCCAGAAAATTTTCTGGATGCTGCCTTCCGGGCCGGGGACGCCTGTGGCGGTGAGGCGGCTGAAGGCGCGCATCTGATTGAAGCGCATGATTTCGATTTCGGCGCTGCACTGCGCGAGCTTCTGGCGAATGATAGGATCTTGCGCGGCGGGCCGGCCGTTGCGCTGGATATTGCGCGCGAGTTCGATCAGACGCGTGATGTAGCGTTTGAAAATCAAATGCAGGCGCGCGCCGTAGGAGCCGCGCTCGTACATCAGCGTGCTCATGGCGACATTCCAGCCGTCATTCACTTTGCCGAGAACATTTTCAGCGGGCACGCGCACATCGCGGAAGAAAAGCTCGTTGAATTCGGATTCGCCGGTCATCTGACGCAACGGACGAACTTCGACGCCGGGAGATTTCATATCTACGAGCACGACAGTGAGACCCTTGTGTTTTGCGGCGGTCGCGTCGGTGCGCACGACGAGTTCGCACCAGTCGCCAACCCAGCCGTAGCTGGTCCAGACTTTTTGGCCGTTGACGACGTAGTGATCGCCGTGCAGGACGGCTTGCGTCTGCAGACCCGCCAGATCGGAGCCGGCGTTCGGCTCTGAAAAACCCTGGCACCAGATTTCTTCGGCGCTGAGAATTTTCGGAATGTAGCGCTGCTTCTGCGCTTCGGTGCCATAGGCGATGATCGTGGGCCCGATGAGACCGAGGCCGAGCGAATTGGCCATGGGCGGCGCCTCGACGCGCGCCATTTCTTCCCAAAAAAGCGCTTGCTGCATCAGCGTGGCGCTGCGGCCTGCGTATTCCTTGGGCCAGGAAACCGCGGCCCAGCGGCCTTCCTGCAGCTTGCGCTGCCAGGCGCGCAGATAGGGGAACGATTCCTCGATGGGTTTTTCGCGCCATTCGTTCCAATCTTTAGGGACGTTGGAGGCGAGCCAGGAGCGAAGCTCGTCGCGAAACTGCAACTCCTCGCTGGTCAAGTTTAGATCCATGAATCAGACTCCTTCAGATTGTGTGGCGCACGCCTTGTCACGTAAGTTCTGTGACGGAAGCAGCCTGCCGGGTGCTGAATTTTTCTGCGAAACAAATCTTTGCGAAACGAGCGGCAAAAGGCCGCGTCAGTCTAGCTCAGGCGCCGGACTTTACTTTGGGCTCCGGCATGGCAGCGCTGGTGCGCATGGTTTCCTGGCCCTGCCAATATTTTTTGCGGATGTCCTTTTTCAGAATTTTTCCCGTGCCGGTCTTGGGGAGACTATCCACGAACTCGAATGAGCGCGGACATTTGTAATGCGCCAGGCGCGAGCGGCAGAACTCTATGAGCTCCCATTCAGTGGCGGCGGCATTCGGTTTCAAAACCACCAGGGCTTTGGGGACTTCACCCCACTTCGCGTCGGGGACGGGAATCACACCGACTTCGAGGACGGCGGGATGCGCGAGGATGGCTTTTTCGAGTTCGAGGGAAGAGATATTTTCGCCGCCGCTGACGATGATGTCTTTCTTGCGGTCAACGATGAGCGCGTAGCCGTCTTCGTTGAGCGTGGCCATGTCTCCGGTGTGGAACCAGCCGCCGCGCAGAGCTTCGGCGGAAGCTTCGGGCTGGCGCCAGTAGCCTTCCATCACGCCGTCCCCGCGCACGATGATTTCGCCGATGGAGTGTCCGTCGTGCGGCACGTCTTTATCGTTCGGATCCACTACGCGCAGATCTACGCCAGGAATTGCGTAACCAGTCATGGCCTGGCCAGTGAAGCGCTGCTCGCCTTGCCAATCCATGCCGGATTTCATGGGAGAAACCGAAAGCGTGGGCGAAGTTTCCGTAAGGCCGTAACCCGAAAAACATTCACACGCGAGTTTTTCTTCCACTTCGCGAATGAGAGTGGGCGACGATGCGGCGCCACCGATGACGATGCGGCGCAGGGTGCTCAGATTGTAATTGGGGCGCTCCGGACAATTCACCAGGGCCGTGGCCATGATGGGAACGAGGCTGCAGGTATGCACGCCTTCTTTTTCGATGAGGCGGAAAATTTCCTTCGGGTCGAAGCGCTGGATCATTACGTGCGTACCGCCGAGCAGCGTGAGGAAATGCGCGACGCCCCAACCATTGGCATGGAAGAGCGGGATGGTGTGAAGCTCGACGGTGCCTCGTTCGATTTGCAGTCCCAGGCAGACATGCAGCGCGTGCAGGTACACATTCCTGTGTGTGAGCATTACACCTTTGGGATTGGCGCTGGTGCCGCTGGTGTAGAAAAGTTCGCATAGGGAATGTTCGTCAATGAGGGAGATGTCCGCGAGATGCGGCGTGGCGGCGGCCAGAAGCTGATCGTAATTTTTGGAGGAGAGCCAGGGTGCTGCGGGTACGCCGTCAAGCTGGCAAATTAATTTTACCGAGGGGATGTCCTTGCGAAAGGCTTCGGCGACGGCGAGGAATTGTTGTTCGACGAAAAGAGCCGTAGCGCCGGAATCATTCAGGATGTAGCCGAGTTCGCCGGGGGTGAGGCGGATGTTCAGCGGAAGCAGAACCGCTCCGGCTTCCAGGACGCCGTAATAGGCCTCGAGCAAGCGATGGCAATTGCTGCTGAGGAAAGCGACGCGATCGCCGGGCTGTATGCCGGCCTGGCGCAGGGCGCCTGCGAGGCGGCTAACTCGCTCCGCCATTTGCGCGTAGGTATATCTATCGTCATTGCAGACGACCGCGGCGCGGCGCGGATATTGTTGCGTCGCATAGCGCAGGAAACGCAGAGGCGTGAGTGGAATATTCATAGCGCGCTCGCCTGGATCAGGCCGATTGACCTCCATCAACTGCCAGAATCTGTCCGGTGACAAAATCCGACGCCGAGGAAGCGAGAAAAATAGCGGCGCCTTTCAAATCCTGCGGCCCGCCAAACCGGCCCAAGGGTATTCCGGCCAAGAGCGATTCCTTGTTGCGTTCGATGACTTTTTCGGACATGTCGGTGGGGAACCAGCCGGGCGCGATCGCGTTCACCTGAATATTGTGCATACCCCATTTGCAGGCGAGATCTTTGGTGAAGATGATTACGCCGCCCTTGCTGGAGCTGTAGCCGATGGCGGAAAACTTCGGAGACGAACCGCGCAGTCCGGCGACGGAGGCGATATTGATGATTTTCCCGCTGCGTTGCGCGATCATGGTCCGGCCCACCGCTTGCGAGAAGAGAAAAGTTCCCGTGAGGTTGGTTTCGATGACTTTGTTCCACTGCTCAAGCGTCATGGTCTCGACCGGCGCGCCCCAGGAAGTTCCGGCGTTGTTGATAAGGATATCTATGCGCCCAAAATGTTCGAGCGTCTCGTCGGCGACTTTCTGAATGCTGGCCGGGTCTTTCACATCGCAGGCGAGTGCGAGAACTTTAACGCCGGCGGCTTGCAGTGCGGCGGCCGCCTGCACGCAGCGCTCTTTTTTTCGGGCGCAAAGCACCAGGCTCGCACCCATTTCAGCCAGGCCATCGGCCATCTGGCGGCCGAGTCCCACGGAACCGCCGGTGATGATGGCGACGCGACCGGATAAATCAAAGAGCTTAGGGGTGTTCACGTTGCAAGTTGCGCCACCGGAGTAACTGGCCTCCTGCAAATAGCGTGTGTTTATATCATATGTTAGAGGCTAACGCTACTGGTTCCGGCGGCGCGCTCATCGAGATTTTGTGGCAATCGCAAAACCGGTACTGCAGCGGCTAAAGCCGCAACGCCTGTGTGCCGTTAATGTCGTGGCTAAAGCCGCGACCTACAGAAACTGCTGAGTTCCTGCAGCAACTCTGTTGCTGGGTTGCTCAGTGCGCGTCGCCAAACGACAAGTCGTCGTGACAATCGCGGCCCCCACCGTGGCCGCATTCGTGTGTGAAGGCGTCGAAGGGACGCAGATAGGGTGCCGGGGTGAAGTCTATGAAGGCCGGCGGAACTGGAACGATTACGCCGCCCACCGCGAAAATATTGAAATCCGGTCCGAGCGCTGCGGCGTCGCCGTTCAGGAGATTCGCTTCGATGCTGGGCCATTGGCCGGTCTCCAATCGTTTCAGCAGAGTTTCAACCGCGGCAATCGTTTCCGCGGGAGTGAAGGCGCAGTGCCCGGCGCGATCCACAAAAGTCTGGCGCAGCAAGCGGCGGTTATCGTCGACACGGTCCACGACATCTTTGTAAGCGGATTCATTTTCGACAACGACCAAGCCGTCGCCCGTGGTGTGCATGGTCAAGACGGGAATATCTATCTGGCCGTTGAAAATAATATTTTGCTTCACGTATTCGACCGCTTCGGGATTGGCTTTGATACGAGCCGCGTGATTCAAGGTGTCGAGATCCGCTTCCAGGCTGAGTCCGGCGGTCTGATAGAGCGCCCAGACTTCGTCACGGTCGACGGATTTTTCGAATTGCTTGTGGTAGTCCACGCCGGTATTCCAAGAGAAATTCCCGCCGGCGCGCGCTTCAAGTTCGGCGCGGAAAGCGTATACGAATGGAAAATCAATTTGCTGATCCCAAAGAAACTGGTTCGCTTCTTGGCTGGCAAAGTCGGTAGGAGACGGCTCCGGCGAAGTTGGTGTGAACCAGCCGGGCGTGTCGCCTAGAGCTGCTCCGAGCGCGATGCGCGCGCGGCCCTGAGGCGTCGCTTGTGCGCCGGCAAGAATCTCTTCGGACAGCGCGAAGTTCGCATCCGGGTTCGAGATGTCGACCAACTGCAATCCACTCGTGGGTGCGAGAAGCGTCTTGAAAGCGAACTCCGCATCGAGCGCGGTGTTCCATGTGGCAACGCCGCCTGACAATACACCGCACATCGGCTGCGCGGCGGTGAAGCGCTTGGGATTTCTTTGGATGAGACCGGCGGTAATGATGCCGCCTAGAGAATGTCCCCAGGCGATGGTGGCGACGGGATGGCCGAACGTGGAGTCAAACAAATCGAGCACGGCGATCTGATCACTCAGGGCTTCGTGAATCGCCCAGCCGGTTGTGGCGTAGGAGGAGCCGGCGAGGGCAAATCCATTCGCGAGCAGAAAAGCGCGAGTGGCCGGATCGCCCACGTCGGTAGCAGGGTTCGGGCTTCCCGGAACTACGTAACCATGGCTATAGAGAAACAGAGTCCCATTCCAATTGGAAGGAACTTCCATCAGGTAGGTCGCGCCGTCGCTGAGCGAGCCGGTTTTTGTGGTGAGGCTGGCTTGCGCGCGCGAAGTATCAGCGATCGAAAGAATGAGAATCGTCGTGACGGCGATGAAAAGCGTGGTGTGTTTGATGTGCTGCCACATGTTAACTCCTCCTGTTGCTGCGAAGTTCGTGAGGCCTTGGCTCCGGCGAAATTGGTCGCCGAAGGAATTTCGGAGGCAGCGCCGGCGGCGGCTGTAGCTGGGACCAGCCGCCGGCGATTTCCTGCCGCGCAATCAGAAATTGAATCTGCAGCCGAGCTGAATCTCCCGTCTCGGCAACGCCGAAGTGAAGCCCAGAGGCGTGCTGGGGGAGAGGGCGGCGCTGCCGTGCACGTTGAAGGTAGTGAACCCGGGCGTGAGTCCGAAGAACGGGCCCACCTCGTTGTTGACGCTGGCATAATTTGTGCGGTTGGCGATGTTGAATCCTTCCGCGGTCAGTATCAGATTGAGCCGCTCGCCGAACTTGTGCTGCCAGGTCAAGCGCGCGTCGAAGTCAATATAGTTGGGGCCGAGGCCGGTGTCGCGCGGAGCACCGAAGGGCCGTTCATTGGTGATGTGATTGTTGCCATTGACTGCGCCACCTGCGAGCAGATTAAAGGGATGACCGCTGTGGTACTGGAAAACTGGCGAGAGCTGAAAACCCGACAGGAAAGCGTTCTTCCATGGGCTGTTGATCACTCCGGCCAGCACGACCTTGTTGCGTTCATCAAACTCGGAGAGGGCGCGTTCCGCGTTCAAGTCCGTGGGATCTTGCGGACCGAAGTCGGTGTTGAAATCGGTGCCGGTGTCGAAGGCTTTGCTGTAGGTGTAGTTTCCGAAGAAAGAGAAATTATTGTTGAAGCGTTTGTGGACTTCGATTATGCCGCCTTCGTAGAGGGCGGAGGACGCCGAACTGTATTGGTTGTTCTGGGTGATCAGCGGATTTACAAAACAGGCGAAGGGCTGATTCGGGTTTGCCGCCGTCGCGGCGCATGGGAGACCCTCGGCGCCACCGAGCGGGTCGGTTGCCGGGACAAGATTCCAGTTGCGATAGGAAACAGGCTTCCCATTTGCCAGCGTTACAGTGCTCATGGGCGTGGTAGGCAGTAGATTGGTATCAATCGCCACCGGGAGGTGAAGGGTGTGGGAATAAATGAAGCTCACTGAAATCGAGAAGCCGGGCGTGATCTCCCGTTCAATTCCGAGTGAAGCCTGTTGCGAGTATGGAGGCCTGTAGTTGGGCGGATTGCTGAACAATACGGTCAGGGGCGAAACCAGACCCTGATCCTGCACGAAAATACCGAAGGGCGCGACGTCAGCCGGAGTGATGCAAGCGTTCGTTCCCGGCGCCGGGTTTGTGCAAGTGATCAAATTTGCGCCCGGCGCATTCCCTGGAGGGGCCGGCGTGCCAAAAAGACCCGCGAATAAGTTTCCAGCAGGCTGGATAAAGGGAAGAACGCTGAAGCCCGGATCTATATAGATGGAGATGAAGCGGTTGCAAGGGCTGCTGGGGAAGTTTGGATTCGGCGGAAACAAGGGGATGGGAGGATTCGTGACCCCAATTCCGCAAGTGCCGACCACGTTGTTGACTTGGTCGGGAACTTGGGAGGTGTTGTGCTGATTTTCGACGGTGCTGCGATTCTTGTTCAAGACTCCCAGGCTCAAGTCCACCCCGGGGATTTGGGCGTCAATGGGCCCGTAGAAAATCCCGTACCCGCCGCGGACTACGGTCTTGTGGTCCTTGAAGGGATCCCAGGCGAACGAAATGCGCGGGGCGACGTCGCCATAGTACGTATTCAGCGGGTTATATTGCGAGTCAATTTCATAACGCAGGCCGTAGTTCAGGGTGAAAGTCGAACTGATTTTCCAAGAGTCCTGCAAATAGAATCCTGTTAACGGCCGGGTGTAGGCGGGATAGTCCGGGTTGCCGAAGCCTTGTTGGTAAACCTGGGGCGCGGAAAGAGAAGCGGCCTGCAGAGAAGTTAGACTATCTGGGATGCCGCTGAGTTGAGGGCTGAGGTCGGTGCCAGGAAGCGGTCCGAAGACGAAGCGACCCGGGAGGAAGGTGTGGGATTCCGTGTGATTGCCGCGGAGAATCTCATTACCTCCGAATTTGATGGTATGGCTGCCGCGGACCAAAGTGACATTGTCTGCAAACTCGTAGCGGCGGAGGATGGTCAGATTGGGCAGGAATATATTGGTGCCGAGATTGTTCGCGAAGCTGGCGATCTGCACTCCCACTTGTCCGGGCTCATTGGGGATGACGTTGAAACTGTCGTAATCCCACTGGAAGCGAAATTCATTTTCGGTGCGTGGGCTGAACACGTGATACCAGGAGGCCTGAAGATTGTTGTCGTAGTTGTGGATCGAACTGCCGGCGGAAATACCGGTCAGCGACTGCACGTCGGGATTTTCTTCCAGGTCATGGCCGTAACGGTAGCTGAGAGAAATCGAGTCCACCTCGCTGATGTGATGATCGAGGCGCCCTGAGAACAAGTACTGACGAGTGGTGTAGGGGAAGAGGCCGCCGTTCGACTCCAGCTGGTTGATGAGGTAAGTGTTCAGCGTGTTTTGTCCCGCGGTGAGGCCGGTAAGCTGGCTGGTGGTCAATGCCGCTGTGAGCGCCCCAGCGCACTGAGGGCCCGTCAGTGGAGTTACCGTGCCGTTGGGATTGGTGATGCACGGAACCGGGCCGGCCTGGAGAGCGAGTCCGTTGATAACGGCTTGCTGAGCGGGCGTGGGAAGAAACTCGTTCGTGTTGGTCAGCAGGGGAACGGCATTCTCGGCGTCCTGACGCAAGCCTTCGAAGGCAAAGAAGACGAATGTCTTGTCCTTGTGGATGGGGGCGCCGATGGTGCCGCCGAATTGATATCGCCCTAGAGAATCCTTGATTGGTGTACCCACAGAATTAGTTGCGGGATTGAAGATCTCGCCGGGCGCAAGCGCTTGAGTAAAGGCGAAAGGATCGCGCGCATCCATGCCGCTATTGCGGAAATAGCTGTACAAGGTACCATGCACGTCGTTGGTGCCTGTTTTTGTGGCGATGTTCACGGATGCGCCGGTTGCGCCGCCCAGGTCCGCGCCATAATTGCTGCGATTCACCTGGAACTCTTGCACGGCATCCT
>JABCZK010000049.1 GCA_013289695.1 Acidobacteriota bacterium | reverse complement strand
TCAGTACCACCGGATTCCCGCTCTCAAAGTTCGCCGAACACGTCGTCGGACAATTAATCCCCGTGGGACTGCTCGTCACTGTCCCCGTGCCCGTCCCGGCCTCAGTCACCGTGAGGGTCGCGGGTATCACCTGGCACTCAGCCGTTTCGATTCCTGGATTCGTAGGGGCACTCGATACTAACTCGATCTTGCAACCGGAGGCCACGTAACCAACTACTCCCTGGCCCGTGAAGGTCAATTGACCATTCGAAGCAACATTGTAAGTTTGAGAGGCGACGCCGTCGCCGGCTAAAATACCGCCCGGAACACTGGCATCAACGACGGATTGAATCGTCGTTGGACCAAATGAAGCCACGCCCGACTGGTTACTGTTATTGATGCTCGTCGGAGCAATTGTGCCGAAGAAGAAGTTGTCGGATGTGGATAGAGTCGCGTTATTGTAGCTTGAAACTCCGGGGTCCAAGGGACCCGATGAAGCTGCGTTATCCGAGCTGCCTACAAATCCCTGATTCACGCCGTCCAGGTAGATGATCGTCGGAGGGAAACCGCCGCTTGTGAAGGTCAACTGCGCCCGGCCATTCGCATCGACGACATACGTGCCGCCGGCCGTAGCTGTAGTCGCAGTGCCGCCGTTGTTTTGGAGGTACGAAAGCGTGAAATTCCCGTTGTTTGCGGAAAGAGATCCGATAAGCACGTTCGGCGATCCGCCGGCCGGCTTACCCTGCACCGCCGCAACGCTGTTGCCGTTAAGCGAGCTCAAGCCGAACCCACCAGTGGGCGGCACCTGCAACTGGGCAATCCCGCTGTACACCACGTTCTGGGTCGTGTTTATGCTGATGAATATGAACTCGCTCGGCGAAACGATATACACGACGTCCGAAATGGTTCCATTGACGTTCGTAACCGTGACGCTGGCCGAAAGACGTCCGCTCGAGACGGTTTCACTCGTCAGCGCATAGGTTCCCGATAGAGCCTCACTCGGTCCGGTCCCGCCGCCGCCGTTCAAATCGACAAGGCCGGCCGGTGTGAAATTTCCATTCCCGTCAGCATTCAAAAATCCGACGCCCGACTGGGGATTTCCGTTGGTCAGATCCGAGCCGCTCTCACCGAACGCATACGATCCCTTAATTGCAGCGAGCGCAAATATTAAAGGATTCTGTTTCAGGATCACACCCGATCCGGTGTGTCCATTGGTACCGCTCACGTCATCGAACCGGATAAACCGCGCCTTCGTGGCCACTCCCGCCTGTATCCCTCCTACCGAAATGGCGAGCACAGTGGTGCCGGATAACGTCGTCAGGGACAGGCTTCCCCGGTTGTCAGCCCCAATCGTATAAGTACCTGAACCGATCTCCTGCGGGGGCTGTGTGCCGGTTGAGCCCACGCCGTCGGCATCCTCGAAGCCGCCGGGAAGGATATTGCCGTGTCCGTCGGCAACGAAGCTGCCTGCAACCACCACCATCGTCCCGTCGCTGTCGTTGAATCCCTGGAACAAAAAGGCATAGCTTCCGTTCAGTTCGGAATTATTGCTGTTGTCGGCTGCAGCAATCGTGATAGTGAAGTTGGCGCTCCCGGTTAGCGGCGTCGCCGAAGAGTCGGTCACCTTCACCGTAAATGTGGACATGCCGGCCGGACCTGTGGGGACTCCTGCGATCGTGCCGGTTGTGGCGCCCAACGTTAATCCCGCTGGCAGCGCCCCCGACGAAATCGAGAAATTGAATGGCGGAATCCCGCCGGCTGCTGCCAGAAACTGGCCATATGCTGATCCGACGGCTCCATTGGGCAAAGTGCTCGGCGTGATCGTAATGCCTCCGCCTCCGCCGGAAGCCGCAAAGATTGCTGTGACGGTCTCGGCCGCGCTCATTGTCACCGTGCAGCTCAGGGTATTCGTCGGCGTGCAGTCCGTGCTGAAACCAGCGAACGTGGAGTTCGTGCCTGGCGCTGCCGTCAGCGTGACTTGGCTATTGCCTGTGAAGGTGGCTGTGCAGCTCGTCGCGCAGGCAGTGATTCCGGCAGGCGAGCTGCTAACCGCGCCGGTTCCGGAACCCGTCGTAGTAACGGTCAGCGCCGCGGCGCCTGTGCCCGTAAGGTTGATTGTCTGCGTGCTTCCAGGTGTTGGGCCGTTGTCTGAAATCGTAATCGTCCCGGTGTAAGCAATAAACTGCGTCGGAGTAAACGCCATCTCGATCACGCAATTGGCCCCAACCGCCAGCGCAGAAGGAGCCACAGGGCAAGGACTGGTGGACGTAGTGAGCGAAAACACACTAGCTCCCGTTAACGCAATACTCGAAATCGTAAGAGGCGCGTCCCCGGAATTCGTCATCGTCACCGGCAGAGTCGAACTCGCATTGATAGGTTGGTTTGCGAAGCCGGCCGTGTTGCTGGAAAGAGCTACATTCGGATTCAGGAGCACCTTCCTGATCCGGTTGTTAAACACATCGCCCACGTACATATTGCCTAGGTTGTCTACGACGACTCCGACGGGCGTAGCAAAGCTGGCCGACAATGCCGGTCCGCCATCACCGCTGAATCCGAACTTCCCATTTCCCGCAAACGTCGTGATAATACCGGTTGTTCCGTCCACGCGCCGGATCCGTTCATTATTCGTGTCGGAGATAAAGATATTCCCTGCTCCGTTTATGGATATCCTGTCGGGCTGATTCAGATTGGCGTTCGTGGCCGCGCCGCCGTCGCCCGAAAACCCCTGAGTTCCGTTTCCAGCGACAGTTGTAATGATCTGTGTTACGGCATCGATTCTCCGGATTCGATTATTAAAGGTGTCGGAGATGTACAGGTTGCCGTTCGAATCGATGTCGAGGCTAAGCGGGCAACTTAGAGTAGCGTCGACCGCCGGCCCTCCATCGCCGGAGTAACTTCCTGGACACCCTACAGGCGCGTTCCCACTAGGTCCGTTCCCTGCAACCGTGGTGATAACTTGGGTCGTCGCATCGACCCGCCGGATGCGGTTATCTTGAGAATCCGTGATAAAGATATTTCCGCTGGAATCGACGACTGCTGCCCGAGGATCGAAAAGAGAGGCGCTGCTGGCGGGTCCGCCATCGCCGCACGGCAAGGTCGCAGTTGTGCACTGATTCCCGGATCCTGCAATCGTCGTGATGGTGCCCCCGGCCACCTCGCGAATTCTATTGTCATTCCCGTCCCCGATCAGCAGGTTCCCAGAGGCCTCGATGGTCACTGTGCGCGGAATGTAGACGGAAGCGCTGGCGGCGGGTCCGCCATCGCCACAAGCTTGAGTTGCTTGTGCACACGGAATTCCGTTGCCCACCACCGTGGATATGATTTGGTTCAAGGCGTTGACTTCACGGATTCGATTATTTTGCGCGTCAACGATGAACAGATTGCCTTGCGCATCCAGTGCCGGACTCCGCGGATCATACAAACTCGCGCTCGTCGCCGGCCCGCCGTCGCCCACTAGGCCATTCCCTACCACAGTTGTAATTATCCCGCTGCTCGCGGTGTACATCCGAACGCGATTATTCCAATAGTCCGGGATCCAGACATTCCCAGTGCTAGAATCGACAGTCAGCAAAAAAGGATTCGTCAGAGTAGCCGACAACGCCGGCCCTCCATCTCCCCCAAATCCGAATCCGTGATTGCCGATGATCGTCGTGATTATGCCCGTCGCTGCGGTCACCTTTCGAACCACCGCATTAACACTGTCGGAAATGTAAAGGTTTTCCGCAGCGTCCACCGCAATGCCGCCGGGTTGTTGCAGCGTCGCCGCCGTCGCCAACCCGCCGTCTCCGCTGTAATTTTGGACGCCTGTTCCTACCACCGTCGTGATGATCCCTGTCCCGACATCCACGTGGCGAATTACATTGTTGCCGGTATCGGCGATGAAAAGGTTTCCATTCGCGTCGACGGCGACCGCTTGTGGGAACTGAAACGTGGCCGAGGTTGCCTGGCCGTTGTCTCCGGTGAATCCCTGGGTGCCGGTGCCGGCATAGGTTGTGATGATCTTGGTTCCCCCGTCAACACGGCGAATGACATTGTTGTTAATGTCCGCAATGTACAGGTTTCCGGCACCATCGAAAGCAATGCCTTGCGGGAAATTAAGCTGGGCGCTCGTTGCCGGGCCTTTGTCTCCCGAAAAACCGCACGTGCCGTTTCCGACTACCGTATTGATGATTCCGGTTGAGGCCACGACCTCCCGGATCACGCAGTTACCCCCATCGGCAAAATAGAAATTGCCGTTCGCGTCCAACGCTCCGCCGTCCGGTTCGTTCGTTCTTGCCGCAGTCGCCTGAATTCCACTCGCCGCGCGTCCTCCGCTGTTATCCCCGGCAAAAATCACCAAGGTACTGGCCGCTGGTCCTGCAGTTACTTTGTAGATGACGCCGCTGTCGGTGAGCACGTATAGATTCCCCGAGGCGTCTCGCACAACTCCTACCGGGCCTTCGATTGACGCCGCAGTGGGAGACACATTATTGGGGGCAGCGCTTCCCGCAACCGTAGAAATCGTGTTCTGGGCGCAGGCGACGCTCGCAAACAGAAGCAGCGACAATGCCGAGAGAACGCGAACGAAATATCGCGATCGCCGCACTGCGGCGCCGAAAACACTCGATAATTTCTGGACTTCCAGAAATCTAATCCGTCGCATCTTGAGACCTCTCACGCGTCTGCGCCCCGCCGGGTGATTGCAGAGACTAATTTCATGCTGCGTACGTGCATGGCAATTGGGAAAAAGTTTGGTCAATATTAGTACCGACGTACCGCACCAGGACTACTTCAGAACTCGCCCGCGCGAGCTAGGTTGGTGTCCACAAGCCACTTAAGCGGCTTTGGCCAGTTCAGCGGCCCCTGTTACCTACTCTGCAACGTGCAACTTCGAAACCAAACAGTCTTCCCCGCTCCAACTCCAAACGTACCTCGGCAGCATGTCTCGGTGGCCTACGGGCAATCTTTCAGTCGCGGGGAAACAACGTGCGAATTCTCTAACCCAACGCCCTCGCCCGTCAAGCAATTGTTTTAATTCTCATTGAAAACCGCGGAGCACTTCACTATCATGCCGCACTCTGCACGCTGCCTTTGAATTTGTGAATCGCCCCACAGGGCGATTCATCCTAAGATCCCGCGGTGCGGGATCGAAGGGTAGAGCCGGCGTCACGCCGGCTCTTTTGTCTTGTACGTTGCTTTGCGGCGGCCGGTTCGGATTCATCGAACCGGGCACGCCGTTGCTTCGGTTTGCCGACAGCGCGTCGCAAACGCTTCACCAGCAGCTCGATGCCAACAGTTTCCGCTGATCCCGAGCAACCGACCCCCTCCGACGGCTCGCGCCTGCGCCAGATCGGTTTCCTTCCGCTGCTCTGCATTTTCTACGGCTACACCGCCGGCGGCCCCTTCGGTTACGAAGGCATCTTCCACGATTCCGGCCCCGGCATGGCGCTGGTCTTCCTTGCCTTCGTCCCATTCTTCTGGAGCATCCCCATTTCCTTCGCCTCCGCCGAACTCAACAGCCTTCTTCCCGTGCAAGGCGGCTTCTATCGCTGGAGCCGCGCGGCCTTCGGCGATTTCTGGGGCTTCCAGTGCGGCTGGTGGAATTGGTCCGGCACGTTTCTCCTCAACAGCCTCTACGGCGTGTTGGTGATGGACTACCTCGGCATTTATTTTCCTTCGCTTACGGGGTACGCAAAATGGGCGGGCGCGTGCCTGGTGCTGATCGTGCTCGCGTATCTGAACGCGCGCGGGATTCAAGTCGCGGGATGGCTCTCGGTCGCGCTGCTGGTCGCTGTGATGATTCCGGTCACGTGGCTGTGCGCGATTTCACTTTTCCACATGCATTACAATCCGGTCATACCGTTCGTCCCGCCAGGAGCGCCGTTCGGCAGCGTCTTTGGCAGAGGCCTCGCACTCGCCATGTGGAATTATGCGGGCTACGAGCAGCTTTCCAGCACCACCGGTGAGATGAAGAATCCGCAGAGGACTTTCGTGCGCATCCTCGCCTGGAACACTCCGATGAACATTCTCACCTACATTCTCCCCACCACTCTCGCGCTCGCCGTGCTCGGCAACTGGCAGGAATGGAAGACTGATTACATCGTCACGGCGTCGCGCCTCATCGGCGGACCAGCGCTCGGCGCCGCCATGCTCATCGCTGCGATGGTCGGCACGCTCTCGCTTTCCAACAGCACCATTCTCTACACCACGCGCGTGCCCGCGACGATGGCGCAAGATGGCTACCTGCCTGCCTGGCTCGGAAAAATCCACGAACGTTATGGCACACCCACGCGCGCCATTGCCGTCTCAACCGTTGTGTACTGCATGCTCGCGAAGTTCGACGTCGAGGACATGGTCAACATCTACATCTGGACGCGCATCGCCACCACGCTGCTGACGCTTTTCGCCGCCTGGCAAATGCGCAGAAAACTGCCCAACGCTCCGCGCAGTTTTCGCATTCCGGGCGGCGCGCTGGGCATCGCCTACATCCTGATTTTTCCGCTGGTGTTGTGTGCGCTGAAAATCGCGCAGAGTGAGGATTACGTCTGGCGCTACGCCCCGTTGCTGCTACTTTCGGGCCCGGCCGCCTACATCATCTTGCGTTACATCTTCAAACTAAAACCCACCACCGAAATATCTCCAACCGCCTAGCGCGTGAGCCACGTAACGCCGTCATTCTGACAGGCTGTGACTTTTTTGCTTTTCCGCAAAAAACTACGCTGAAAACAATGAGTTTAGATAAGAAAAAAATCGCCTTTTGGCAATTTAGTCACATCCTGTGAGCGCAGCGAAGGATCTCTGTTTCTCCTCTTTCGGCGACCGATGCGTTAAATCTCTGCGCCGCGCGCCGGGAACCTACTTCGTCCCGCCAATCTTCTCCGAAACCGTCTTCGCCTGTGTGAACAACAACAAATAATCCTGCCCGCCGGACTTCGAATCCGTCCCCGACATATTGAATCCACCGAACGGATGCGCGCCCACCATTGCGCCGGTGCACTTGCGGTTCATATACAAATTCCCCACGTGGAATTCCTCTTCCGCCCGCGCGATCTTCGCCGCATTCTGCGAGTACACCGCCCCCGTCAACCCGAATTCACTATCATTCGCCATCGAAAGCGCTTCATCGAAATCCTTCGCCTTCGTCACCGCCAAAACCGGACCAAAAATTTCCTCCTGAAAAATCCGCGCCTTGCGATCCACGTCCGCGATCACCGTCGGCTCGATGAAATATCCATCGCCCTCGGCGCGTTTTCCGCCGGCCACCAGCCGCCCTTCCTTTTTCCCGTGGTCAATGTAACCAAGAATCGAAGTCATCGCGGCCTTGTTGATAACCGGGCCCATATAATTCGCGGGATCCTCGATCGGCCCCACTTTCATTTTCTTTACGCGCTCCACCAGCTTCGCCAAAAACTCGTCGTAAATTTTCTCCGCGACGATGGCCCGCGAGCACGCCGAGCACTTCTGCCCCTGATAACCAAACGCCGAAAGCGCGACACCCTCCACCGCCGCGTCTACGTCCGCTTCGTCATCCACGACGATCGCGTCCTTGCCGCCCATTTCCAGCACCGTGCGCTTGATCCACACTTGCCCCGGCTGCGTTTTCGTCGCCTGCTCGGCGATGCGCAATCCCGCTTCCTTCGATCCGGTGAACGCAATGAATCGCGTCTTCGGATGAGTCACCAGCGCTTCGCCCGCCGTGCTGCCTGGTCCGGTAAAGAAGCTCACCACGTCGCCCGGCACGCCCGCCTCGTACAAAATATCAATGAAGATCGCCGCAATGGTCGGCGAATCGCTCGAGGGTTTTACCACCACGGTGTTGCCGGTCACGATTGCAGCCACCGTCATGCCGCCCATGATCGCCGCCGCGAAATTCCACGGTGGAATCACGATGCCCACGCCCAGCGGAATGTATTTCAGGTAATTTTTTTCTCCGCGGAACGGCGTTAACCTCTGCGGAGCGCCCAACCGCAAAGCTTCGCGCCCATAGTATTCGCAGAAATCAATCAGCTCGGCGATGTCCGCATCCGCTTCCGGCCACGTCTTGCCGATTTCATAGCTCAGCCAAGCATCGAGTTCGTAGCGCCGCTTGCGCAAAATATCCGCCGCGCGATACAAACAAGCCACGCGCTCTTCCACCGGCACGCGCTTCCAGCGCTCAAACGCCGCATGAGCTTTTTCCACGGCCGTGTTTGCCATCTCCACCGTCGCTTTCTGGAACACGCCAATCACCTGCTCCGGATGCGAAGGATTGTAAGACTTGATCTTCTCGGAAGTAGTGATGCGCTCGCCCCCAATGGTCAAGGGATACTCGCGCCCAAACATCCCGCGCACCTGCGCCAGCGCCTCTTCCATAGCCTTGCGGTTTTCAGGCTTGGTAAAATCAATAAACGCCTCGTTCGCAAATTCCCCGCGCTGCAAATTCACCGCAGCCTTGGGTGTGCCCGATGTGCCCGTCGTTGCCGTGGATGTCATAGGTTGTGCCTCAGTGTGTCTGTCGTGCGCGTTCTGGAGCATTTCATTTTAGCGCCGTGCGCGATGCTGGCACAAGGACCGCGTAGGTGGCGATTGGTGGTGGATGCGTAGTAATCGCTGGCGCGCGGTGACGTGCCTTCGAAGCACGAATTTATGGGGCGCAAAATGACAAAATTACTGTCGATTAGAAATGGTGCCGACTGTTTGTTTTCAATGAGTTGAGTCGTGTTTTTAATCGCCGGACTGTCGATTAGGACTACGTATGGTGCGTACGTAGTGGCCGCAAGCTGACCTGAACGCCTGGTAAGAGATTGCGGCGCATCCGGGCAGACTGTCGCGGCGCGCGGCGCTGGGCTGATGCCTCGACAGGCCGAGGCGCGCGGGATTGCGTAGCGTGATTCGAGCGCGCCGGCCCTTCGCAAAATCTCGAAGAGGTGGGCGCGCTCTCATTTTGTGCGGCGTGGAAGCTCGTCGCCCACTCCGCAAATCGTTGCAGCGAAGTTCAAGCCCTCGAGCGAACGCTCCGCGTTGTTGACCTACTTGCTTTTCGAGTAGAGGATGCGCAGGAGGTGGTCGCGATGCGACGCATAGTCCACCGTCGAGCTGTAGACATCGCCGAAGAGCGGTTGCTTGGTGTGCAGCGCTTCGATCTCCGCGTAGTACTTGTCCATGGCGGCGGCGTTTGGAAAAACGGCGATCATGGTGTAGGCGCCGGGCGTGTCGGTGTGAATCTGGTCTTCTTCGACCGAATAGCCGGAGAGGGTGCCATCTGCAACCGCGGCATCGAGCCAGGGTTTGCGATACTTGGTGATCAGCTCCATGAACTCCTCGGCGTGTCCGGGCTTGGGGGTCCAATCCTGCACGAGGACGAAGCCGCTATCGGTGGTTCCGCCTTTGCCGTTGTACATGGTGGACTTGGTGATGGCGTCGGCGTGCATGGTGTAGGCGAAATCGGATGAAGTGGAGCCCGCGGCGCGCAGGGCCGCCAAAGCTTTCATCAAGCCCGCCATCGACGTCGAAGCGAACCAGCCCACGTGCGTGGGGGCGTTCAGCCCTTCATGGACTTCCAGAGCGCCGTCGCCATAGCTGAGGATCGTTCCATCCGCGAGGAGACTATCGAAAAGCTTGTGGCCTGACGCCAAGTTCTTTTCGTATGCGCCCCACTGCGCGCGAGGAACTCCGAAGAAAGAAACGTAGGTGTACACCACCGGCTGCTTCGCCGCATCGGCCTGTTGAGCGCGTGCGGCGGGCACGGAAAATGCGGACGTGGACATGAGCAATACACACAGCGTGGAAAGGCAGAGCGTTCGCTTGATCATCGTATTTTCTCTCCTGTTTTTTGGTTGAAAGAGCGATCGGAACCGGGTCGTTCGATTTGGACTTCTGTCTAGCGCATCGTATGCTCGTCTTACTCTGGACACAACGAATTTATGGGCGGAGCGCTTTGACAGAGATCCCTTGTTCCCGCGGCTAAATCCGGATCAAGGCTGGCACGGAAATCTTGTAGTCGGATTACTTGCGGTAGATGGCGCCGGCTTTCATTACGAAGGAAACTTTTTCGAGCGCGGAGATATCGTCGAGCGGATTGCCGGGGACGGCGACGACGTCTGCCTGATAGCCGGGCTTTAGTGCGCCGATTTTATCCTGCCAACCCAGCAATTTCGCGCCGTTCAGCGTGCCGGCTTGAATCGCAGCCAGCGGCGACATTCCGTATTTCACCATCAATATAAATTCGCGGGCTTGCGTGCCGTGCGGAAACGGGCCGACGTCCGAGCCCATGGCGACGGGGACGCGCGCGGCGATTTGCCGTTTGAATTGCATGACGTGCTCGTCGAGCAACGCGCGTTCACGCGCGGCGGCTGCGGTGGTGGCGGCGTGCTCCGTAAAATATTCGGAGATGGTGAAAGTGGGGACGGCGAAGATTTGCTTTTCGCGCATGATGCGCATGGTCTCGTCGCTTAGCTGATACGCGTGGTCAACGGATTCGACCCCGGCGCGGGCGGCGTAGAGAGTGCCAGGTTCGCCCGTGGCATGGACGGCGACGCGATTGCCGGTGCGCGCGGCTTCGCGGACCGCGGCGGTGAGTTCTTCTTCTGTGTACTGAAAGGGTGTCGAAAACTTTCCGTTCGCGACCGTGTCCGCACCGGTTTCGTAAATCTTGATGAAGTCCGCGCCTTCTTTCAGCTGCTGGCGAATTACGGTTACGAGTTCTGCGGAATTGTTAGCGTAGGTGGCGTTGGGGAGCACGTGCTGCGCAGGGTTGAAGCCAATGGCGTCTTCGTGACCACCAAGAATATTGATGGCGTTGCCGCTGATGCGCAGGCGCGGGCCGGGAATTTCGCCGCGATTGATGGCGTCGCGGACGGCGGTGTCTGCGGAGCCTGCGCCTTCGGTGCCCATGTCGCGCTCGGCGGTGAATCCAGCGAGGAGATCGTCGCGCGCAGCGAGAGTGGCCATGACGGTGCGCTGCGGAACGGATTCCTGCACTGTTTGCAGATCTTCGGCGCCGGGATGAAGAAAGAGGTGGACGTGCGCGTCAATTAGGCCGGGGAGAAGCGTGGTATCGCCGAGGTCAATGATTTCCGTGCCGGCGGGGCGAGTGACTTTCGCGCCGACTTCTTTTATGACGTCGCCCTCGATCAGAATTTCGCCGGGCGTGGTGATGCGGCCGGATTCCACGTCAAGCAGGCGCGCGGCGCGGAGGACGATGGAGTGCGCGCTGGGCAAGGGTCGCTGCGGCTGCGATTGGGGCTGCGACAGCGTTGTGTGCCCGTTGGGAGGCGCGGCGAACAAGAATGCGAGAGCGACTGCGAGCACGATAATCAGATTGGAGCGCGGCGGGTTCATTTGGTCGCCGCGATGATAAACCAAAATCGCTCGTCGAATTAAGATTTGTAGCGGGGGTCGGGCGCGACGCTCTGGAAGCCGTAGGTTTCGTAGCGCCAGGAGATTTTTCCTTCGCGGAGGCTGACGATGGTGAATCCTTCAGGGAAATCGAGGCGCGGGCCGTGCCACCAATTGCCGCAGACTGCCCCGCAGCATGCGTACTGGCAATTTTTGTAATTCACCAATTCATTGATGTGCAGATGGCCCTGCAGCACCGCGAGAACGTTGTGCGCCGCGAACAGCGCGATCACGTCCGCGGAATTTGCGACGGAGACGGTGTCGTGGCGCGGCGTGCCGTCTGGTTTGGGACCGTAGGCGAGATAGCCCGTGATGAGTGGCACGTGCGTGATCACGATGATGGGCGCAGCCGGCGGGATGGCGGCGAGATCGTGCGCGAGCCATTGCAGCTGTGCGCCGTCAATGCGGCCTTCCCAGAGGCGATCGGGCGTGGGAAAAATGGAATCGAGGACGATGAAGTGGTAGCCGCGGTGGTTGAAAGAATAGTAAGTGCGCGCGCCGATGCGGTCTTCGAACATTTTTTTACCGTAGCCGGGATCGTTGGGCGTGGCGCCACTTTTCGCGAAGATGCCGTACAGATCGTGATTGCCGATGGTGTGATACAGCGGTGCTTCGATGATGTTTTCGGTGCGTTGGTAGAGATCGAAGAGCATGTCGGCGCGCGTGCGGCTGACATCGAGCGCGTCGAAAACCAGATCGCCGCCGCAGATGGCGAATTCGGGCTTGGCTGCCGCGATTTTTGCGAAGGCCATTTGGCAGCCGTGGGCGGCGTCGAGTTCGGGTTGGATGTGGGTGTCGGTGAAGAAGGCGAAGTCGAAGGAGGCTGCGGGTTCCGCCGTGGCTGCGGCGTTTGCGATGCGATGATTCAGGAGCGGAATGCCAGGAAATGCGGCAGCGGCGCCCGCGGCGGCCAGAGTTTGCAGAAATTTTCTGCGGTCATGGATCAATTGCGTCATTGAGTTAGCTCGCGGACGGCTGCTGTGAAAACTTTCGTGTGGTGGTCAATGTCTGCCGCGCTTGTGGCAGGGCACATCAGCGCCATGTTGTGGAATGGCGTTAGCAGGATGCCGCGATTTAGTGCGTATAGATGCATGAAGCGTTCGAGTTCGAAGTCCATGGCGGCGGCAGCTTCTCCGCCATTGTGCGGCGGCTGCGGATGAAAAAGGTATTCGGCGCGGCAGCCGAGGCGCGCGACGTGCCAGGGGAGCGCGGCTTCGGCAATGGCCTTGGCGACACCGTCGGCGAATTTTTCGGCGAGCGGAATCATGTGGGCGAAGGCGGCGGGAGTGAGAACGTGTTCGAGCGTGGCGCGAATGGCTGCGAGCGAAAGCGCGTTGCCTGCTAGCGTTCCGCCGATGCCGCTGGTGTCGCAATCTTCGAGCTGGATGCGGCCGGTGATTTTTTGCGCGACGTCCGCGGTGCAGCCGTACGTGGCGGCGGGAACGCCGCTGGCGATGGGTTTGCCGATGACGAAAATATCCGGCTTCAGACCGTGGGCACGAGTGTAGCCGCCGGGGCCGGTGCAGATGGTGTGCGTCTCGTCGATGATCAGGAGCGTGCCGAATTTTCGCGCGAGCGCTGTGGCTTTTTCCCAGTAGCCGGGTTCTGGATGCACGATGCCGACGTTGGTGAGGACCGGCTCGGCGAGGATGCAAGCGACGTCGTTGTGCGCGAGTTCCTTTTCGAGCGCGGCGAGATCGTTGAATTCCACGACGCGCGTGGTCTCGGCTGGATTTACCGGTGGGCCGATATTTCCGCGCCGCGATCCGGCGATGCCGTTGTGGAGTGAGATGTAGGTTTCGTCCACGGTGCCGTGGTAACAGTAGTTGTAAACGAGAATTTTAGGGCGCTGCGTGATTTCGCGGGCGATGCGGATGGCGAAGCGATTGGCGTCGGTGGCGGTGAGGGTGAATTGCCAGTAGGGCAAGCCGAAACGGCGGGCGAGTTCCTCGCCGACCCAGGCAGCGTCTTCGGTGGGAAGCATGAGTGTGATTCCCTGTTTTGATTGGCGCGCGATGGCTGCGACGGCCGCGTCGGGGGAGTGGCCGGTCATGGCGCCGGTGTCGCCGAGGCAGAGGTCAACGTAATCGTGGCCGTCAACATCCTGGAAATGCGCGCCGTGGGCTTCGGCGACGAAGACGGGAAATTTGCCGGCCCATTTTTTCATCCAGTTCATGGGGACGCCGCCGAGCAGCGATTTTTGCGCGCGGGTGTAGAGAGCGGCGGAGAGCGGACGCTCGGAGATAAATTTTTCTTCCTCGCGGGACATGAGAGCGTGGAGGCGAGAGCGGTCGATCATCGTGTGCGGTTTTCTTTTTGGTGCAGTCATTGTTTGCGCCTCGTCGCTGATAAAAAGTCAAATGCGTCCACCTAAAGATGGCCGCTACAAATTCAACTGCAAGGCTGCTCAAAAATACGTTGAGAGAGTTTAACGCAGGTGCTTGGCGATTTCGCGGGCGGCGTTGTGGCCGGAGGCGCCGGTTACTCCGTTGCCGGGGTGGGTGCCGTTGCTGCAGAGGTAGAGGTTTTTCACTGGGGTGGCGTAGCGCGCCCAGCCGAGCAGGGGGCGCATGGTGAAAATTTGATCGAGCGCGAGTTCGCCGTGGAAGGGGTGGCCGCCGGTTAAGCCGTAAGTTGTTTCGAGATCCTGGGGCGTTAGCGTCTGCACCGCGAGAATTTTCGTTGGGAAATCGGGGGCGTATTGCGCGAGCGTTTTGATTACAGTGTCGCGCAAGGCGTCGCGCTGCTGCGACCAGTCGCCGGATTTCAGTTTGTAGGGGGCGAACTGCATGTAGATGGACATGACGTGTTTGCCGGCGGGCGCCAGCGAATTGTCGAGAATGGAGGGAATGGAAATATCGAGATAGGGCGCGCGTGAAAATTCGCCGTACTTGGAATCGTCAAAGGCATGTTCAAGATAATCAATGCCCGGGCCGATGTGGATGCGTCCGGCGAGCGCGGCATTGCCGTCGGAGGATTGCTTGAGCGCGGTGAATGTTGGCAGGCCGTCGAGCGCGACATTTATTTTTGCGGCGACGCCGTTACTGCGGAAATTGAGCATTTTGACGACGAAGCTGGGTGGCAAGTGGACCGGATCGAGCAGGCCGAGCAGCGTGCGGCGCGGGTCAGCGCCGGAAACAACGGCACTCGCTGAGATTTCTTCGCCATTAGCGAGCGCAACACCAGTCACCGCGCCGTGCTTTACCAGAATTTGTGCGACTTCCGCGCTGGTGCGGATTTCCGCGCCGGCTTCTTTTGCGGCCGCGGCCATCGCGGCGGTGAGCGCGCCCATGCCGCCGCGCGGGTAAGCGGAATTTCCAACGGGATGCGGGTCAGCGGCGGCGCGCAGCAGGAGCAACGCGGTGGAACCTGCGGACCAGGGGCCGAGGGAAGCGCCGAAAATTCCGCGCGCCGCGACGATGGCGCGGAGAAGATCGGTTTCGAAAAATTCCGCGACAAAATCCGCGACGGCCATGGGGCCCCAGCGGATCAGCTGCATCATTTCCTTTTTTCCCAGGCCGCGGACTTTGCGCCCGAGTTTCAGAAGCTTCCAGAGATCCTCGTTGGAAGGCTTTTCGATGACCGGCGGAGTGAGGTTGAGCAGCTCGCCCGCGATTGCGGCGGCGCGGGCGATTTCTTTGGAAAGCTCGAAATATTTTGCGCCATCTTTTTTGGAGAAATTATCGATCTGGCGCGCGGAGGCTGACGGATCGGTGTGCAGCACCAGAGAGCGGCCATCGAGTGCGGGGGCGAACACGCGGACGGGCGATTCGAGCTTTTCCAGGCCGTGACGCGCAAGTTGCATGTCTTTGACAATCGCGGCCAGTGGCGGTCCGCCGGCATGCGCGACCGTGGAACACTTGAAGCCGGGATGAAATTCTTCGCTGACGGCGGCGCCGCCAACGATCGAGCGGCGTTCGAGGACGAGAGGCTTGTGGCCTTTTTTAGCGAGATAGAAGGCCGCGACGAGCGCGTTGTGACCACCGCCGAGAATAATGATGTCGCGTTGCGCCGCCACGCTCAGCTTCTCCCCGTGTCTTTCAGAATTTCCAGAGCGGCCAGGCGGCCGGGAGCGCCCATGATGCCGCCGCCGGGATGAGTGGCGGAGCCGCACATGTACAATTTTTTGATGGGCGTGCGGTAGCGCGCCCAGCCCGCGGCGGGGCGCAGAAAGAAAAGTTGTTCGAGCGAAAGTTCGCCCTGAAAAATATTCCCTTCGGTGAGACCGGTCTGGCGTTCGATATCGAGCGGAGTGATGAATTGTTTTCCGATGATTCGATTTTTCAGATTGGGTGCGAATTGCGAAATCGTGTCAATCACTGTGTTGCCGAAGGCTTCGCGCTGCTCGTCCCATGTGCCGGAAGCGAGTTTGTAGGGCGCGTATTGCACGAAGCAGGAAAGAATGTGTTTCCCGGGAGGCGCGACGGAGGGATCGGTTAGCGACGGGATGACCATATCAATGTAGGGGCGGCGGGAAAATTCGCCGTACTTCGCCTGGTCGTAGGCGCGTTCCATATATTCCATGGAAGGCGAAATGGAAATCGCGCCGCGGAGGTGATTTCCGGGGCCGGGCAAACAAGTGAAATCCGGGAGGCCGTCGAGAGCGAGATTCACTTTTCCGGAGGAGCCGCGATATTTGTAGCGGCGCACGTCCTCGAGAAAATCGGCGGGAAGCTCGCGCGCTTCGATGAACTTCAGGAATGTGAGATTAGGATCCACGCTGGAGGAAACGATGCCGGCGTGAATTTCTTCGCCGCCCTCGAGCACGATGCCGTACGCGACGCCATTTTTTATGAGAATTTTCGAGACTGCCACTTCCTTCCGGATTTCGACGCCGGCTTCGCGGGCGGCGCCGGCGATGGCGTTGGAAATGGCGCCGGTGCCGCCGCGGCTGAAACCCCACGAACGGAAGGCGCCATCAATTTCACCCATGTAATGATGGAGCAAAACGTAGGCTGTGCCCGGCGAACGAATCCCGAGAAATGTGCCGATGATTCCGGAGGCGGACATAGTGGCTTTGAGAACGTCGGTCTCAAACCACTGATCGAGAAAATCGGCGGCGCTCATGGTCATGAGCTGGACAAGATTGTATTTGTCCTCGGCATCGAGATTCTGGAAACGCTTGCCGAGGAAGGCTAGTTTTTTCAGGTCGCGCGGATCGAGCGACGTGGGATCGGGCGGAATCATGCCCAGGATCGGCTTTACGAAGCGGCACATAGCGACCATGGACTTGCCGAATTCTTCGTAGGCTTCGGCGTCGAGCTTGGAGTGGCGCTCGAGTTCGCGGCGCGTTTTGCCGTGATCGTTCTGGCGCCAGAGATAATCGCCGTCGGGCATGGGCGTCATGGTGCCGTCGAGCGGGAGAATTTCCAGGCCGTGACGCGGCAGATCGAGATCGCGAATGATTTCTGGTCGAAGCAGCGAGACGACGTAGGAGAAGACTGAGAATTTAAAGCCGGGGACGATTTCTTCGGTGACGGCTGCGCCGCCGAGGACGTAGCGCTTTTCGAGGACGAGGACTTTTTTGCCTGCTTTGGCGAGGTAGGCCGCGTTCACGAGGCCGTTGTGGCCGCCGCCGATTACGATGACGTCATATTTCTTTGCCATGGATTATGCGGGTGATTCAGCCGTTCGCAGGATGAACACCGGAGCCGAAGCATTTTACAGGCGTGAGAGCGGAGTCACAAGGAAGAAGCGTAGCTGGCTGACTGGGAGTCAGGACGGCAGTGACGAGTGGCAAGTGAAAAGTGATGAGTGTCGAGCGGCAAAAACATCACGACTGTGGATGGATTAAAAAGGCAGTGGCAAGTGACGAGTGGCTAGTGGCTAGAAAATGCGGCGAGGGCGCTGTGCTTCGCGATGCGGACAAACCGAAGAGAGATCCTTCGCTACGCTTAGGATGACGGGGCGGAATGAACTGGATGGGACTGACATCGCGGCAGGTGTTGAGTGAGTGGTGTTGCGGCAGCGGGCGCGTCGCGACGCGCCCCTACCAGCAACTTCGCGGCTTGCGAGGTGGTGGATGCGGGCACTATAATCGCGGGCTGCGTGGTGTGGATTTTTCTTGGGGAGAGGAGTGACTGTGCCGATTGGGACTGCGGTTCACGACAGAACTTTGAAACTGTGCGAGAGCATGAATTATCGCGAGTGGTCCGGGTATTACGCGGTGAGCGTGTACGAAATGCATCACGACCACGAGTACAACGCGATTCGCAACGCTTGCGCGCTGATTGATGTGACGCCGCTGTACAAGTACCGGATCGAGGGCAAGGACGCGACGAAATTCGTGAACCGGGTGATCACGCGGGACATTCATAAGGTAGCGATCGGGCAGGTGATTTATTGCTGCTGGTGCGACGAGCAGGGAAAAGTGATTGATGACGGGACGATTTCGCGGCTGGGCGAGAATACGTATCGTTGGACGGCGGCGGATCCGAGCATTCGCTGGTTTCATCAGAATGCGCTGGGGCTGGACGTGCAGATGGAAGACATTTCGGGCAAGGTGGCGGCGCTGGCGCTGCAGGGGCCGACTTCCGGGCGTTTGTTGAAGAACGTGGCGGAAGCGGATATTACGAATCTGAAATATTTTCGTTTCGTGCACGGGAAAATCGGCGGCGTGGACGTGGACATCTCGCGCACCGGTTACACGGGCGATTTGGGCTACGAGATATGGATACCGTGGAAGGATGCGCCGCGCGTGTGGGACGCGCTGATCGAGAATGGGCGGCCGTTCGATTTGCATCCGGCGGGAATCATTGCGCTGGACGTGGCACGGATCGAGGCTGGGTTGATCATGTTGGAAGTGGATTACACCAGCAGCAAGCGGGCGCTGATTGAAGCGCAGAAATATTCGCCGTACGAGCTGGGGCTGGGCAAGATGGTGGATTTGAAGAAGGAATATTTTATCGGGCGCGAGGCGCTGGCGGCGGAGCACGCGCGCGGGCCGAAGCGACTGCTGATGGGATTGGATGTGCGTTGGGAGGATGTGGAGCGGCTTTACGACGCGGTGGGATTGGGGCCGCAGGTGCAGAGCACGGCTTCGCGCGCGCATGTACCGGTATATCGCGGAGGATTGCAGGTGGGCAAGGCGACTTCGACGACATGGTCGCCGACGCTGAAGAAAATGATTGCGCTGGGGAGTTTGAATCGCGAGCACGCGGCGGCTGGAACGGAATTACAGATGGAACTGACGGTGGAAGCGGTGCGTCATAAGGTACGCGCGACGGTGAGGGACTTGCCATTTTTTAATCCGCCCCGAAAGACGGCCACCCCGGTAACGTGAAGATCCGCGCTGGAGGAAATCATTGAAAGTTGAGCTTGCGGCGAGTGCTGGCGCTGCGCCGGGCGATTTTTGGAGTGGTGCGCGTGGTTTGCGTGGCAATTTTCTGCGATTGATCCTGCCGGTATTTTTTCTGTCTTGTCTGACTGCGAGCGTGACTACCGTGAATGCACAAGATGCGAAGGCGAAGTGTCCGCCGACGGCGCGGATTGAGGATGTGGCGGAGACGATTCACGGAACCGTGGTGCACGATCCTTATCGCTGGCTGGAGGATCAGGACAGCGCGGAAACGCGCGCTTGGATTGACGCGGAAAATGCCTGCACGCAGGCGGCGCTAGGGAAACTGCCGGGTCAGGACGCGATAGCGAAACGCCTGGGAGAATTGATCAAGGTGGATACGATTCGTCTGCCGATCGAGCGCGGCGGGCGATATTTTTACCAGAAGCGCGCGGCGAACCAGGATTTGTTCGTCCTTTATATGCGCCGCGGAGCGAAGGGCGAGGAGGAAGTGCTGGTGGACCCGGCGACGTTGAGCGCGGATCACACGACCAGCGTGAATTTCGAAGGCGTTTCCGACGACGGGAAATTGATTGTGTATGGCGTGCGCAAGGGCGGCGAGGACGAGGTTTCCATGCATTTTCTCGAGACCGACACGCACAAAGAGCGCAAGGACGTGCTGCCGAGAGCTCGCTACATTTCCAGCCCTGCGTTCAGGAAAGACAAGAGCGGATTTTATTATTCGAAACTGGTGGAGGAAGGGCCGCGGGCTTATTTTCACGCGATGGGAACGGATCCGGCGCAGGACACCAAGATTTTTGGCGACGGTTATACGCCGGACAAGATTCTAGCCGTGGATCTATCCGAGGACCAACGATATTTGCTGTTCACGGTTTTTTACGGATCGGCTTGCGACCGCTCGGAAGTTTATTTTCAGGATTTGAAAATTGCCGGTCCGATTGTGCCGGTCGTGAACACGCTCGATGGATGTTTTCAGGGAGCGATCGCGGGCGATACTTTGTATCTGCAGACGAATTGGAAGGCGCCGAAATGGCGGATGGTGGCAGTGCCGCTAGGCACGCCTTCGCCAGAGCACTGGAAGGAAATAATTCCCGAAGGCGAATCGCGGATGGAGGATTTTCGGCTGGCGGGCGGAAAAATCGTGGCGCAGTATTCGCACAACGCCGCGTCGCAGCTGAAAATATTTCAGGCGGATGGGAAGGCGGTCGGAGGAATTGAGTTACCGCAGCTGGGGACGGTAGCGGGAGTGATGGGGAGATGGGAATCGAGCGAGGTGTTTTTTTCCTTTCAATCGTTCGCGATACCGGCGACGGTTTATCGTTACGATTTGGCGGCGCAGGCGCTGGAAGTGTGGGCCAAGCCGGCGGTGCCTGTTGACGCGAATGCATTTGAGGTGAAGCAGGTCTGGTACGAATCGAAAGACAAGACGCGCGTGCCGATGTTTTTATTTTACAAGAAGGGATTGCAGCGGGACAGCGCGAATCCAGCGTTGATGACGGCGTATGGCGGGTTTGACGTGAGCGAGACGCCGCTGTTTCGCGATGACGCGGTGTTGTGGGTGGAGCGCGGCGGCGTGTTTGCGCTGCCGAGTTTGCGCGGTGGAGGGGAGTTCGGGGAAGACTGGCACCGCGCGGGGATGCTGGAGAAAAAGCAGAACGTCTTCGATGATTTTTTCGCGGCGGCGGAATGGCTGATCGCGAATCGTTATACGCGCGCGGACCAGCTGGCGATTACCGGGCGCAGCAACGGCGGATTGTTGATGGGGGCGGCGATGACCGAGCGGCCGGAGCTTTTTGGCGCGATTATGTGCGGGTATCCGCTGCTGGATATGGTGCGTTATCAGAATTTTCTGGTGGCGAAGTATTGGATCCCGGAATACGGATCGGCGGAGGATGCGGGGCAGTTCCCGGCCCTCTTTGCCTATTCGCCGTATCACCATGTGGTGCCGGGCACGAAATATCCGGCGGTGTTGTTTTTGACGGGAGACAGCGACACGCGCGTGGCTCCTCTGCATGCGCGAAAAATGACGGCGGCAGTGCAGGCGGCGCAGGGCGGGGATAAACCCATTTTGCTTTTGTACGATACGAAGTTGGGGCACAGCGAAGGGCGTCCGGTGAGCAAGATCATTGAAGAGGATACGCAGGTTTTGGGATTTTTGATGTGGCAGGTCGGGGTGAAGGGATTTTAGGGGGCGGGCTTGCTGCGCTAGTTTAAAGGCACCACTGATGACCGCAGAGGAACACTGATAAACGCAGTGCTGAAGGCGATGCGAGTGCAACGTCGGGGCAAGCGCACGCGAGGCGGGACTGACATTGCGGCGAGCTGGGGCGCAGCAAGCGGCGCCCCGACGTCGGCTTGCGCGCAAAAGGGCGCGGCTCGGTGAGAGCGGGCGAGGCAAGCCTGGCCTAGGTCGTTTTTTGGGCCGCACATTGCGTCTCGGCGAAAGCGGCGGCGAGCCGCCGCACTCCCTATTGGGCTAGGCATGTGAAGCTGGTGGGAGACGGTCGATCGCGATGCTGAGTGCTGCTGATCGTGCTTCGCGGGTGCAACGCGAAGTAAGGGGTGGCGCGTTTTTCGTTTGGTTGAATTGAAATTGTGGAGGCGCGGATGCGAGGGATGATGCGGTCGCTTGCGATGGGACGGGCGTTTGCGGGGATGGCCAAGGTATCGGTGGCGTTGGCTGGCGTGGTGGCGTTGGTGCTGGCGTGCGGGTGCGCCGGTGTGGCGTCAGCGCAGACATTGGCGGCGCCGATACGGCTTCGTGTGGACGCATCGCAGGCGCCGCAGAAGATTTTGCACGTGCATATGCAAATTCCGGTGACGGGCGGGCCGGTGACATTGTATTACCCGCAATGGATTCCCGGGGAGCACATGCCGGATGGGCCGATCATTCAAGTGGCGGGGATGAAATTTAGCGGCGGCGGGAAGACGATCGCTTGGCGCCGGGATCTGGTGGAGATGTTTTCGATTCATGTGGACGTGCCGGCGGGTGTGAGCACGCTGGACGCGGACTTTGATTTTCTGCTGTCGGGACCGACGACGGGATTTTCGGCGGGGGCATCGGCGACGGCTTCGCTGAATGTGTTGAGCTGGAACCAGGTGCTGTTATATCCGAAGGGGCTTCCGGCGAAGGACATTATTTTCGCGCCGAGTTTGCGATTGCCCGCGGACTGGAAATTCGGGACGGCGCTACCCATTACGAAGCAGGATGGTGCGACGATCGAGTTCGCGCCGGTGGCGTTGCACACGCTCGTGGATTCGCCGGTGATTTCCGGGCGCTACTACCGTGCGATTCAGCTTACGCCGGGGCAAACTCCGTCGCATGAGATTGACATCGCTGCAGACAGCGCCGCGGCGCTGGCCATGACTCCCGACACGCAATTGCAGCTGCACAATCTGGTGACGGAGGCTTACGCGCTTTTCGGAGCGCGGCATTATCGCGATTACCATTTTCTGCTGACGCTGAGCGATGACGTGGCGCATTTCGGGCTGGAGCATCACGAATCGAGCGACGATCGCACGGCGGAACGGAGTCTGATTGACGACGCGGAGCGGGTGGAATTCGCGTCGCTGCTGCCGCACGAGTACGTGCACTCCTGGAACGGAAAATACCGGCGGCCCGCCGGACTTGCGACTGCGGATTACCAGCAGCCGATGAAGGACGATTTGCTGTGGGTGTACGAAGGGTTGACGGAATATCTGGGCGAGGTGTTGACGGCGCGCAGCGGGCTGCAAACGCCGGAACAGTGGCGGGAAGATTTTGCGGGGCTTGTGGCGCAGTACGAGCACCGGCCGGGGCGCGACTGGCGCCCGCTGCAGGATACGGCGGATGCGGCACCGTTTCTTTACGACGCGACAAATGACTGGTCCAACTGGCGCAGGGGAACGGATTTTTACGAAGAGGGCGAATTGCTGTGGCTGGACGTGGACGAAACATTACGAACGATCACGCAGGACCAGAAATCCATCGAAGATTTCTGCCGGATTTTTCACGGCGGGGCTAGCGGGCCGCCGGATCTGAAGACTTACACGTTTGAAGATGTGGTCGCGACGTTGAACAGCGTCGCGCCGTATGATTGGGCGGGTTTTTTGCGCACGCGGCTGGACGGCGTGGCGACGAAGACTCCCAACGAGGCGGTGGAAAAGAGCGGCTGGAAGCTGGTGTACAACGAACAGCCCAACGAAGTGGTGGCGATTGCAGAAGCGCTGGCGCGGCGGGCTGATTTCAGCTTGAGCTTGGGATTTTCGGCGTCGGACGAGGGCCTGGTGGGCGACGTGATTCATGGCGGGCCGGCTTACCATGCGGGGATTGGTCCGGGGATGAAGATCGTGGCGGTGAATGGGGCGCAGTATTCGCCGGAGGCGATGCGCGGAGCGATTGACGCGGCGAAATCGGCTACCGAGCCGATTCAATTGATTGTGGCGAATGGCGCGCAATTCCGGACTTTTTCGGTGGATTATCACGGAGGGTTGCGGTACCCGCATATTGAACGCGAGGAAGGCCGGCCGGATTATTTGGGGGAGATTACACGTGCGTTGGCGCGCGGTGCGGCGGGAACGGCTGGCACGGCGAATTGAGGGAGTCGAGTTGCTGAGATGAAATTTCATCCGATTGCGATTGTGGGGATTTTGCTGGTGGCGGCGGGGATTGCGGCGTTGATCCATCCGCAGGTGGCGATGCCGGCGAAAAAACAGGAAATCGAGGTGGGGGCGGGCAAGGCGATCATTGAGACGCGGAGGATTGTGACCTTTCCGCAGGGGTTTAGCGTGTTGTTGATTTTGGCCGGGGCGGGGCAGGTGTTTCTTACTTGCAAGGTGCGGCATCGGATTTGAAGGGTCTGTGTGGTGGCGGGGAGGGACGATGAGGCGGGGCGCGGGAGTTGCGGGGACGACGATCGTGGCGCTGGCGGCAGCGGTCGCGCTGCTGGCGGTTGGAGTTGCGGTACAGGCGCAGACGGCGGCGAAGCGCGCGATCACTTTTAAGGATTTGATTTCGCTGCATCGGCTGAGCGAGCCGCAGATTTCGCCGGACGGCAAATGGATCGCCTATAGCGTGGCGACGCCTGATGTGGAGGCGAATCACTCGGTGCGAGATATTTGGGTGGTGCCAGCGGCGGTCGGCGGCGAGGCGCGGCAAATAACACGTGGGGGGAGCGACACGCGGGCGCGGTGGTCGCCGGATGGGAAGAAGCTTGCGTTTATTTCGGGGCGCTCGGGGACGCCGCAAATTTATTGGATCGCGCTGGAGGGCGGCGAGGCGACGCGGCTGACTTCGCTTTCGACGGGCGCCGACAACGAGCTGTGGTCGCCGGATGGCAAGGCGGTGGCGTTTGTTTCGTCGGTGTATCCGGATTGCAGGGACGACGCTTGCGACGCGGCGCGCGACGCTGCAAAAGAAAAAAGCAAGGTGAAGGCGCGGGTTTACGAAAAGCTTTTGTACCGGCATTGGACGGAGTGGTGGGATGGCAAGCGTAGCCACTTGTTTGTGGCGGCGGTGGACGGCGCGAACGTGCCGCGGGATTTGACGCCGGGGGCGAATTACGATGTGCCGCCGTTCAATGAAGGAGCGCCGGAGGCGATTGCTTTTTCGCCGGATGGCAAGGAATTGTGTTTCACGGCGAATACGGACAAGGACGAGGCGCTGAGCACGAACGGGGATCTTTTTACGGTGGATGTTTCCGGTGGGAGCGAGCCGAAGCGGATCACTACGAATCCGGGGAACGATTGGGGGCCGGCTTATTCCCCGGACGGAAAATGGATTGCGTATCGGGCGCAGTTGCAGGGCGGGTATGAGGCGGATCGCTGGCGATTGATGCTGTACGACCGGCAGAGCGGGAAGATTATCAACCGGACGGAAAATTTCGACCGTAGCGTGGAATCGTATGCGTGGACGCCGGATAGCGCGCGGATTTATTTTTCGGCTGAGGATAAGGCGGAGATGCCGTTGTATGCGTTTGCCGCGGCGGGGAGTGGCGCGCCTCAGGTAATGGCGGACGGATACAATGCGGATTTCGATTTGAGCCGCGACGGACGGACCTTGGCACTGGCGCGGACGAGTCTGACGATGCCTGCGGAGATTTTTACGGCGGATGCGGATGGTGGCGCACATTTGCAGCAGGTGACGCATCAGAATGGCGCGTTGCTGGCCGAGGTTGCGTTGCCTGCAGCCGAGACTTTCTGGTTCGAGGGCGCCGAAAAGACGCAAGTGGAGGGGTTGTTGATTCGGCCGCCGCACTTTGATGCGGCAAAAAAATACCCGACGTTATTTTTAATTCATGGCGGGCCGCAGGGGGCTTGGACAGACGCTTGGGGCTATCGCTGGAATCAGCAGGTGATGGCTGCGGCGGGATATGTGGTGGTGATGGTCAATCCGCGCGGTTCGACCGGTTATGGACAGAAATTTACGGCGGAGATCAGCCGCGACTGGGGCGGGAGGGTGTACGAGGATTTGATGAAGGGGCTGGATGTGGCGATCGCGAAGTATCCGTTTATTGATGGAGCGCGAGTGGGCGCGGCGGGAGGCTCCTACGGCGGGTACATGATTGATTGGATCGCGACGCATACGGACCGGTTCAAATGCTTGATCAGTCACGCGGGGCCCTACGATTTGGTGAGCGAATATGGGGCGACGGAGGAATTGTGGTTCGCGGACTGGGAATTTGGCGGGCCGCCGTGGGCGAAGCCGGAGTCGTATCGGAAGTGGTCAGCGAACGATTATGCGGCGGCGCTGGGGAAATATAAGACGCCGACTTTGGTGGTGGGAGGCGAACTGGATTTTCGCGTGCCCTACAATCAGGATTTGGAATTTTTCACGGCGTTGCAGGTGCAGGGGGTGCCGTCGAAGTTGGTGATTTTCCCGGATGAGGGGCACTGGGTTTTGAAGCCTCAGAATAGTGAGTTGTGGTACGGGACATTTTTGGATTGGCTGGGAAGATATTTGCACTAGAGCCGCGAAGAAATAGAAAGAGGCGGATGTTCAATCCGCCTCCGGCCATTTCGGAGTTTGCCGCGGATTAGCGAATTGCAACGGCTTTGGTCTTGCCACTGAAATCGATCTCTACGACGCGGTCCGCGTTGAAGAGGACTTCTGTTTGGCGAGGCTTTTGGGCGAGCTCCACCCATTCACAGGGAACGGACGCGACGGTCTTACCATCGTCGGTGCGGATGACGTTGATTTGATTGGCGCCGTCGTCGGCTTTGAGATTGTAAGTTCCGGGCTTCAACTGCTGAGTGCCGATCGTGACGGGATGGTCGATTACGAGCTGAGCTGAATCGGTGTGCGCCCAGATCGGCAGCGAAAGACCTAGAATTGCAACCACTGTAAGGCAGGTTTTCATACGCAGGTCCATTTCTTCTCCATTCAAGAGTGCAGTTTGCCGCGGAGATTTCAAGGAAGATGGCCTCAAGACTCCTGCGGGCGAGAGCGTCACTGTGAAAATATTCGCAGCGCGCCCCTTATCAAAAGATGCGCTCGTGCCAGGGATGGTTTCGTTTTTATGTTGACGTAAACTTTTGACTTCATGGCACTTCCGTCACGGTGCGGATGCGGCTGATGGGTGGTAACCGTGATTTATGCTCGTCAGCACTTGTGCGGATCGACAGTAGAGCGTGGCGGGTGACCTGGTGGATTCCACACCTTGGGGGTCTCCCTGCGAACTTTGGGGCGCTGCTTTTTCCCAGCTTTGGCGGGGATATTGGCGATTCTTGTGCTCGCGCCGCTGCGTGGCGCGGAATCTCTCAATATCACCAGCGCACCGGCGGGCGCGAATGTCGTGATTGATGGGGCGCTGGTGGCGACTACCGCCTTCCGCACGGACTATCCCGGCGGCTACCTTCACAAGACAGATACGATGTTTGGAGCGCGGCTGGAACATGCGATGACTTTTCGCGTGTATCAGGATGGGTACGCAGCGCAGCAAATCACAATTACCGACGGACCATTCGAGTGGATTGGAGTGAGCGGAAAGCGGCATGGAAATTATTTTGTGCTGAAGTCGGATCATTTTGATATGCAGCTCGCACCGAGGGCGGAAATCGCGAGCGCGACGTGGGCGGGAGAGGCGCGGGTGGGGCCGCTGCATCCACAGACACTGACCGCGGAGTTGAGCGATGAGGGCGAAAAGGCGCGCGCTGTGGGGAGATTGGCGTTCCCAGAGGATTATGTGCGGTTGGCGAAGGTGTAGGCGCGGCGGAGGTATTGGGTTACTTCTGGGACGCGGAATATTTTGAGGAGGGCTACGTAAAGTGCGATTCCCGCTGCGGTTACCAGCGTCAGCAGGAGTAGAGCGCCAGCTATGCGTTGCCAGTGTATGAAATTCTGAAGCCACGCTGTGAGTCGGTAGCAGGCGTAGCCTGTGGCGCAGGATGCTGCTGCTACTTTCAGGAAGAAGACGACCAGACTTCCCTCTTCTGGATTTTTTGTGCGGCGGGCTAGCAGGACAAAGAGAAGGATGGTGTAGGCCACGATGCCGATGGTGCTGGCCAGGGCCAGGCCGACGAAGTCGAGGCGGCGCACGAGGAGCCAATAGACCGGGAGGCTGAGGAGCGTGGTGACGGTGCCGACGACGGCGGGGGTGATGGTGTCTCGGGTGGCGTAGAAGCCGCGGGCTAGAATATTTTGCGCGCCCCAGGCGAACATTCCAATCGAGAAAAAAGCTAGCGTGGAAGCGGTGGCGGCCAGATCCGGGCCGTGGAGACGGGTGTGCGAGAACACCAGATAGACGAGCGGGAGACTTTGCGCGATGGTTAGCGCGGAGATTGGCAGGAGCAAGAAAATCAGGGCGCGGAACGTGGAGTTGAGGATTTGATTCAGGTCGTCGAATTTTTTTTCGGAGTAGAGCTGCGCGAGGATGGGAAACGACGCTACGCCGATGGCTTGGCCAACCAGACCCAGCGGTACGCGCATTAACGTTTTGCCGTTGTTCAGCCAGGTAATCGAGGCGGGCTGGAGGTAGGAGCCGAACCAGCGGATGATCCAATCGTCCACGAAGGAAAGTGAGAGCGCGAGCATGATGGGGACCGAGAGCTTCAGGAACATCCAGAAACCGGGATGGCGGACGTTGCAATTGGGTCGAAAAATCGCGCCGGCGCGCCACGCGCCGTAGATTTGCAGCAGGAAATTTCCGCAGATGGCTCCGCCCAGGACGCCGACCGCGAAGCCGGTGATGCCGATGCGCGAAGAGAGCAGGACGCCGCCCAGGATGATACCGATGTTATAGATGATGGGCGCCAGCGACGGGATGATGAAGCGGTTCTTGGCGTATTGCACCGCGCTCAGGATGCTGCCTTCGTAGAAGCAGATTTGCGCGGGAAGCATGAGGCGCGTGAGGAAAACCGTTTGCCGAAATTCGGCGGGCGCGAAGCCTGGCGCGATGTATTTCACCAGATGCGCGGCGTAAATTTCGCCGAGCACCACAAGCGTGACCAGAACGAAGCCCATCACGGTGACGACCGTGGAGAAAACGCGCCAGCCTTCGTCTTCACGCTGTTCGGCGACGTACTTTGCAAAGACTGGGATGAAGGTGATGCTGAGCGAGCCTCCGGCTATCAGGTAATTCAGGAAATCGGGAAGCGTGAAAGCGGTGTAGTAGGCGCTGGTCGCGGCATTGGCGCCGACCTGGTGCGCGACGGTCCAATCGCGAAAGAAACCGAGGATGCGGCTGAGCAGGACGCTGGCCATCACGATGCCGGTGGCCGCGGCGATGCGACGGTGGAGGTGATCGGTCGTCGTCACGCGGAATATGGTAGATGGATTGTGAGAGTTGGGGTAGAGAGTTTGCGGGGGGTGTTTCCGATTGGGAGAAGTGATGAATGGGGGTAATGCAGCTCGGCATGAGGGAGCTTCCGGGGCTGAAGCCCCATCTTTCGCGCTGGCTTCATGGCGCGGCTGAAGCCGCGTCCCACAAATCCGCACCCAGTCGGCGAAGGCGTAACGCGTTGCTCGAATCCCGGGGGCGAGGCAAGCCTCGCCTGGAGCGACCGCACCGAGGCGTAGGTTGTTGCGAAAGCGGCGGCAAGCCGCCGCACTCCAAAATGGGCTGGGCGTGGATGCTTGGCGGGAATGGGAAAGATCGAACTGCGGGCTGCGTCGCGGCCAAGGCGCCTAGCTTGAGCTGGCCGCGACAGAGTGAACTGCAAAAGCCGGTGGGGCTGACATCGTGGCAAGCTGGGGCGCAGCAAGCAGCGCCCCGTCCGAGAAATGATGTGTGTCGAGCGGAGCTATTCTTGGGTTTCGTCGTGCTCGGCTTGGGAGCATGGATGTTCGGGAAGCTGGATGGGTTCGCGGGGCGGGGTGCGGTCTGGGGCGGCGCGGAGATATTGGACTGGCCAGCTGACGGGAAAGCCTAGGTCGCGGGCTACGGCTAGGGGCCAGTAGGGTTGGCGGAGGAATTCGCGGGCCAGGATTACTACGTCGGCTTTGCCTTGGTTCAGGATGGCGTCGGCTTGGCCGGCACTCGTGATCATGCCCACCGCGCCGGTCAAGATTCCGGTGCGCTGGCGGATTTGATCCGCGAAAGGAACCTGGTAGCCGGGGGCGACGGGAATTTGCGCGTTGGGAACCATGCCGCCGGAGGAGCAGTCAATCAGGTCCACGCCGAGCGGGCCGAGCGACTCGGCCAGCGCGACGGATTGCTCGAGGTCCCAGCCGCCAGGAACCCAATCGGTGGCGGAGATGCGCACGAATAATGGGTACTTGGCAGGCCACACGCGGCGCACGGCGGAGACGACTTCGCGGAGGAGGCGCGTGCGATTCTCGAAGGAGCCGCCGAAGGAATCCGTGCGCTGATTGGCGAGCGGCGAGAGGAATTCGTGGAGCAAGTAGCCGTGCGCGGAGTGGATTTCGATCACTTTGAAACCGGCTTGCAGAGCGCGTACGGCGGCAGCCGCGAAATCTTTTATCACGCCTTGAATTCCGGCGGCATCGAGCGCCACCGGCTGCGCGTAGGTGTCGGAAAAAGGAACGGCGCTGGGCGCGACGGGTTTCCATCCGCCTTGCGATTCGGGGACGAAGCCGCCGTGCTCCCAGGGGCGAGGGGTGCTGCCTTTGCGCCCGGCGTGGGCGAGCTGAATTCCGGGGACGGATCCCTGCCCCAGGAGAAATTGGGTGATGCGCGAGAGGAAGGCGATGTGGTCGTCTTTCCAGATGCCGAGATCTTGCGGGCTGATGCGGCCTACGGAGGAGACGGCGCAGGCTTCGGTGAAGATCAGCGAGGCGCCGCCGACGGCGCGGCTGCCGAGATGGACTAGATGCCAGTCGTTGGCAAAGCCATCGCTGCTGGAATATTGGCACATGGGAGAGACGACGATGCGGTTGCGGAGGAGGACTTCGCGAATTTGCAATTCATCGAATAGGTTCATGCGCGATTGGATGATGGATGCAGGGAAAAAGTGGCAGCGGTACGTGGGGCGAGACGAGCAAGGTGTTGCGAGTGCCGACAGCGGCGAGGTTGGCAACGGCACGCGAGGCAAGTCTCGCGCAACGCAAAGCGGCGGCAAGCCGCCGCACCCCAAAACGGCCAAGGCGCGGATGCTTGGTGCGAATGCGAAAGAGCGAAGTGCGGGCAGAGCAAAGTCAAAGGCACTCAGCTAAAGCTGGCCGCTACAAATTCAGAGCCTGAGTTCGACGACGCTAAAAGCGGAAGACCAGGCCCGCGTGGGCTACCGGGCTGAATTGATGCGTGTTGAAATAGGTGGTGCACATCGCGTCTCCGCCCAAGCGAATCGCCCAGCGCGGTTTAAAGGGCAAGTCCACGCCGCCGCCGAGTTCGTAGGCAAACGCGTGCTGATTACCGGCGGGCGTCTGCGGCGTGAAGTGCGAATAGCCGACCAGGCCGTGGGCCCAAAGTTCGATGCCCTTTTTGGCGGACCAACGGAAGCGCGGGCCGCCGCCGCCGAACAGGAACCAGGAGCTAACGTTGTCTTGAGTTGCGTGGGTGGCTGCGAACTCGCCGTCGACTCCGAACCAATCCTTCCAGTAATACACGACGCTCATGTTGAAACCGTTCATGTTTGGAGTAATGCCCGGCAATTCGTAAAATCGTTGGAAGGTGTAACCGCCGTAGAGTTGCCAGGCGTAACTCTCGAACACGCTGGTGACGTCTTGCGGAGGCGCGGCCGGCGCGGGCAGCAGTAGAAGCGGCGTGGACGCGGCCAAGATGCCGGGAGGAGTATTTGCCGGGGCGCTGGAGAACGGTGTAAGCGCGATGGCCGGTGCGTTCGCGGGTGCGTCAGAAGCGGCCGGCACAGCAAAATAGGAAGATGGCAGCAAAACGAAATTGGAAGTGGTGGTTTGCGCGCCGGAGCTCATGGATAGCAGCAGGACCAGTCCTGATAGGAAAGCAAAGTATCGCATCTCGTATTTCCCCCAGATGACGAAAGCGCGTCAAAGTTACCCCCATAATTTGACCGAGAAGGGGTGCGGATGTCCACATTAAATTGGGCGAGGGAGCGAAGGTGCAAGGGGCAGTAGAGGCTGTTTTGTTAATTTTTTCTAATGTTCCGGACAGGCTGAAGGGCGGACCGAGAACCGCGTGAGACGCACACGGCCGCAGCGCCAGACTTGACGCGAAGGGCTGACGAAGAAGATCGCGCGGGGTGCTGGCTGAGCAGAGCGGCGTATTTAATGATATAAAACTGGACCGCGGGGGAGTGTGTTTTGTGGCGTCACGTGACGCGGTATGGAGATTCGTGTGGCTGTGAAAATTTTATTCTTGCTGGGATTTGTGTTGTGCGCGAGCGGATTGGTTTCGCCAGCGGTGGCGCTGGCGCTTGGGCTGATGTTTGGACTGGGCTTGACGCACCCTTGGCAGACGGAATCGCGCACGGCGACGAAATATCTGCTGCAGGCATCGGTGGTGGGATTGGGATTCGGCATGAATCTGCATGAGGTATTGCGCGCGGGGCGCAGCGGATTCGTGTACACGGCAGTGAGCATTGCGTTCGCGCTGACGGCCGGATTGTTGGCAGGGCGAATTCTGGGGGTGAACAAGACGGCTTCGATACTGATCACGGTGGGCACTGCGATTTGCGGCGGCAGCGCGATCGCTGCGGTGGCGCCGATAATTCATGCGGACCAGGAAGAGACGGCGGTTTCGCTGGGGACGATTTTTATATTGAATGCGATAGCGCTGCTGATTTTTCCGCCGCTGGGATGGCTGCTGCATTTGTCGCAGCAACAATTTGGATTGTGGGCGGCGCTGGCGATTCACGATACGAGTTCGGTGGTGGGAGCGACGGCGCGTTATGGCGCGGTGGCGCTAGTGGTCGGGACCACCGTGAAACTGACGCGCGCGTTGTGGATCGTG
>JABCZK010000048.1 GCA_013289695.1 Acidobacteriota bacterium | reverse complement strand
GGGGTTACGGCGGTCAGGAGACCGTTTAGCACTCCTCGTAGGCGAGTGCTAATATAGCAATGGGGGGAAGGTGAGTCAAGGGGGAATGTGATAATTCGAGGCTCAGATCTGTGTGAGCTTTTCGTGCGTATAGCTTGTATTTTCAGCTGTTTGTATGCCGCCAGATTTTCCAGACACTTGATTCTTGCCTAGTGGGCGGTGGGGGGGCTAGAATCCCGGCACTGACGCTGGTGCCATCACTCTTCTATATTCGGCTCATCAGTCTAACCGCCGGGACGCTGGTTTATCTGTTTTTGCTGGCGCTGATTTTGGGGCACAGGCGGCCGCGGTTTTTCGAACGATTGCTGTTCTTCCTGATGCTGTCTCTGTTCTTGATTTACTCGGGCGCATTGCTTGAGATGAATGCCCGCATCCAGTATGGCTCGCCGCCAAGCTTGACGATTGTGTTCGCCCAAAGCCTTATTGCGATGGGCTCTCTATCTCTGCTGCCTTTGGTTTGGCACACGTTCTTCAAATATCACGAACAAGTTCGGCAGGGTCGCGTAAATCCGAAAAGCCTCCCATTGATTTGGGCCTTCTATCTAATCCCTGTCCTAACAGTCAACGGGATGATTATTTTCGCTTATCAGCCTCCTGCACCATTAACGCTGGCGGAAGTAGTTAAATTCCTGGCCGAGAACGCAGCGGCGGGATTGGCATTGTGCGCGGCATCGGCG
The DNA here is from genome assembly GCA_013289695.1 of Acidobacteriota bacterium. Taxonomy (GTDB): domain Bacteria; phylum Acidobacteriota; class Terriglobia; order Acidiferrales; family UBA7541; genus Palsa-295. Next base: position 32,061 of record JABCZK010000048.1, on the reverse strand, counting down.
GCTTTGCTTGGGTTTGCGGCCGCGCGCACCGCGGGGAATGTCATTGAGCGACATCTGTTCCGATGGGTCTTTTTGAGTTCGTGCGTATTGACTGCGATTTTGACCGTTCAGAGTCTGCCATGGAAATTTGCAGAGTTGAATTCTGACGGGCTCCTGACAGCCGCTATTGTCGCTGGCGTGTTTCCGGGGGCGGCGCTGCTCTACTACGCGGTGCGGCGCAATTTCCTGGAATATGGCGCGCAGAGGAATTTGATGTACGCGCTGCCGGCTACCTTTTTAGCGTTGCTGTATTTGGCGCTGGTGCGGCGGGTTAGTGGATGGCTGGAGCCGGTGTTGCCGCCTGAGGCGACTGCCAGCGTGCTGCTGTTTGTGCTGATTTTTCTTTTCGAGCCGCTGGAGCGGGCCATCGGGCCGGTGTTGCATCGGCAGTTGGCCGAGCGAATGGACCGGGTGCAGCGGTTGACCTCGCAACTGCAGCAGGAGGCGCGGCAGGGGAAGGTGGCGCATTTGGTGGCGGAGGCGGAGCGGCGAATACGCGAGGAGTTTGGACTGGCGGCGCTGCGAATTTCGATTCCGCGCGAAGCGGCGTTGCAGGCTTTGGAAGCCCCGGGCAGGCTGGGGCATAGGGCGCAGATGCGGATGATGAAGGATGGGCAGGAAATCGGAGTGCTGGAAGCGGCGACTAGTGGATCGTACTTGACCGGGGAAACTACGGCGGCGCTGGAATTTCTGGCGGAGCAATTGCCGGGGATGGTGGACCTGGCGCGGTTGATCGAAGACAAGTTAAGGCTGGAGCGCGAGTTGGCGGAGCGCGAGCGAATGGCGGTGCTGGGGCAGATGGCGGCGAGCGTTTCGCACAATTTGCGGAATCCTCTGAGTTCCATGAAAACGGTGCTGCAGGTGCAGTTGGAAAATCCGGACTTGCCGTTGGATGTGCGGCGCGACTGTACATTAATAGTGGGCGAAATCGATCGCATGAGCGCGAAGCTGACGCAGCTGCTGCACTATGCGAAACCGACGGTACACGGCGAGCGCGTGGCGGCAGTAGCAGTGGCGGCGCAGACGGCGTGGTTATTTGGGCGGGACGCGGAGCGGCGCAACGTCCGGCTGGAATTTGAAAAACCGACGGACGAGATTATGGCGCAGGCGTCGGAAGAGGCTTTGAGCGAGGTGCTTTCGAATTTGATCGTGAACGCAATGGAAGCGCAGCCGGACGGCGGGCGTGTGCGCATCAGCGTGGGGCGTTATGACGGGCGGCTGGACATCGTGGTGGATGACGACGGTCCGGGAATTACTGCGGAGCTACGCGCGAAAATATTTCAACCGTATTTTACGACGAAGGCAACGGGAACGGGGTTGGGGCTTTCGATTGTCGCGCGGAGAATTCAGGAGTTGGGCGGGACGATAGCTGTGGAGAGCCCGCTGCGTCAGGGGAAGGGGACGCGGTTTCATTTGACGTTGCCGCTGGTGGAAGAAGAAGGGGATAAGGCGCGGGCGTGACTTTTGCGTTTGCGACGCGCTGGAACGGACGTCGGATCGGGCTGAGTGCGGCCAAAGAAGTCAAAGGCTCGGCGAAAAGGCCGCCGCTACGAAGGCTTCTTGTTGCAAAGGACTGGTTGATGCGAACAATTTTGTTGGTGGATGACGAGAGCGCGGCGCGTTATGGGACGGGGCGGGCGCTCGAGAAACAATATAAGGTGATCGAGGCGGGGTCGGCTGCGGCGGCGCGTGAGGCTCTGGCAGCCTCGGCGCCGGATTTGATTCTTTTGGATTTGGTGATGCCGGGCGAGGATGGGATTTCGTTTTTGCGGTGGTTGCGTGAAAACGGGCACGAGATGCCGGTGCTGGTGGTTTCGGCTTTGGATACGGCGAAGACTGCGGTCGAAGCGCTACAGAGCGGAGCCGCGGATTACATAGTGAAGGGATTCGACATCGAGGAGTTGCGCCGGCGCGTGGCGAACTTGCTGCGCCTTTCGGAATTGGCGGAAGAAAACACGCGTCTGCGGCGCGAGTTGGTGGCAGACGGGCAATTCGGGCGGTTGCTCGGGGCTTCGGACGCGATGCGGCGCGTTTTTGAGATGGCGGAGCGCGTGGCGGCGACGGATGCGACGGTTTTGATTTTGGGCGAAAGCGGCACCGGGAAGGATTTGCTGGCGCAGGAAATTCACGAGCGGTCGGCGCGGCGCGGCCGGGCGTTTGTGGCGGTGAATTGCGCGGCACTGCCGGAAAATTTGATCGAATCGGAATTGTTTGGATACGAGCGCGGAGCGTTTACCGGGGCGGCGCAGCAGCGCAAGGGGAAGTTCGAGCTGGCGTCGGGCGGAACGATTTTTCTGGATGAAATCGGGGACATGAACTCGGTGACGCAGGCGAAGGTGCTGCGCGCGGTCGAGAATCGCAAGATCGAGCGGCTGGGAGGTTCGCACTCGGTGGATGTGGATGTGCGGGTGATCAGCGCGACGCATCGGGATTTGCCGGGGGAAATTGCGGCGGGGCGTTTTCGCGAGGATTTATATTATCGGCTGCGGGTGGTGACTTTGCAGCTGCCGCCTTTGCGCTCGCATAAAGAGGATCTGGCGATGCTGGTGGATGCGCTTCTGTTGCAGCTGGGGGCGCGGCACCAGCAGCGCGCCGACGTTACCCCGGAAGCGATGAGCTTGCTGCGGCGCTACGATTGGCCGGGGAACGTGCGGGAATTGCGCAACGCGCTGGAACGCTCGCTGGTGTTGTGCGACGGCGACGAAATTACTTCGCTGGATTTGCCGGAAGAGATTCGCGAATACGCCGACGCAGCCGCAGCGGGTCGCGCTGCGAAAAAGCCGGGGGACGATTCGTTTTTGGGCGAGCCGGATTTTCGCGAGGCCAAGCGGCAGTTTGAGATTGTTTATCTGCGGCGGAAGCTGGAAGAGCACCATTGGAATGTGTCGCAGACGGCGGCGGAGGTGGGGTTGCATCGCCAGAGTTTGCAGGAGAAACTTCGCGAACTCGGAATTCAGCGGCCCGGAAAATAGAGGAGGTAAACAGAGCAGAGGAAGTCAAGGAGGCGCAGGAAGCGGGGGATGGTTGCTCGATTGAGAGCGGCGGTTGGGCAAAAAGGCAGTGGCTAGTGTCTAGTGATTAGTGGCTAGAAGAGGCGGTGACCAGTGACCAGTGACGAGTGACGAGTGGCGAAAGAAAAGCAGACCCCTCACCCGCCGTCGCGGGCTCGGGATGCCACGTCCTAAGTTCGATTGTGGCATTGAGGTGCACACATGAGTGATGGGGGATCGGTTGCGGGATTTATTTTGGCGGGTGGGGAAAGTTCGCGGATGGGTGTGGATAAGGGCTTGCTGGAGATTGCGGGCGTGCCGATGATCGTGCGGGCGGCGCGATTGGTGGAATCGGTGGTGGGTGCGCCGGCGGTGGTGGTGGGGACGCCGGAAAAATATCGCGGGCTGGGGTTGCGCGCGATTGCGGATGATTGGCCGGGTTGCGGGCCGCTGGGTGGGATTGCGACGGCGTTGCGCGCGTCGGAGGCCGATTGGAATTTAATTGGGGCGTGCGATTTGCCGTATTTGACGCGCGAGTGGCTGGAGTATTTGTTGCAGCGGGCGCGGGATTCCGAGGCAGAGGCCGTGGTAGCGATGAATCTGGGGCCTGCGAGTAAGCGCGGAGCGGAGCCGCTTTGCGCGATGTATCACACAGGCGGCGAGCCGGCGATGCGGCGGGCGCTGGAGCTGGGCGTACGCAAGGTGACTGACGGGCTCGCGGAATTGCGTGTGGAAGTGATAGAACCTGCGGAATGGAAAGGCTTTGATTCCGGCGGGTTCCTATTCAAGAATGTGAACACGCCGGCGGATTATGAAGAAGCCAAGGCAAAATTTGCCGGGCGCGCGGAAAAATGAGCGACCATTATTTTGAATTCAAAAATGTTTGCAAGGCGTTTGACGATAACGCCGTGCTGAAGGACGTCAGCTTCTTTGTGGAGCAGGGCGAGACGGCGGTGATCATGGGGCGCAGCGGCGTGGGGAAATCGGTGTCGCTAAAATTGCTGCTGGGATTTCTGGCGCCGGATTCGGGGCGCATTATTGTGGCCGGGCAGGACGTGACGAACTGGACGGAAGCGCAATTTTCGAAAATCCGGCGACGGGTGACGATGGTGTTTCAGTCGGGGGCGCTATTCGATTCGTTGACGGTGGAGGAGAACGTGGCGTTTCCGCTGGAGAGCCGCGGCGAGCCGGAAGCGCCGGAAAAAATCGACGCTACGGTGCAAGAGCTGATGAAGGAGCTGGAGGTCGCGGAATTCGCTGATCACTTGCCGTCGGATTTGAGCACCGGAGCGAAACGCGCCGTGGCGATCGCGCGCGCCCTGGCGGAAGATCCGGACGCGATACTGTACGACGAGCCGACTACGATGGTAGATCCGCTGATGGCGGCGCATATCAGCGATCTGATCGCAAAATTGAAGGCGAGACTGCGCAAGACATCGATCGTGGTGACGCACGACACGCACCTGGCCAGGAAATTGGCGGATCGCATACTTTTCCTGCAGGAAGGGCGGGTGGGATTTTTCGGCACGTGGAAGGAACTGGAAAATTCCAAGGAGCCGTTTCTGCGAAATTTTCTCGCGCAGGATGAATTAATTCCCGCGTTGGACGCCAACGAGTGAGCCAAAATCCCTCGGCAACGGGCGCGCCGGCAGCGCAAGGCGGCGACCCGAAATCCCAGCTGCGGCGCGTGATGGGATTCTGGGACGTGCTGCTGTTCAATATCGGAGCGGTGCTGGGGCCGCGCTGGATTGCAGCGGCGGCGCACAACGGCACTTCTTCCATCAGCTTGTGGGTATTTGCCGCGCTGTTCTTTTTCCTGCCGACGACATTCGTAATTGTGGAATTGTCCACGCGGTTTCCGGAAGAGGGCGGATTGTACGTTTGGTCGAAGGAAGCGTTTGGAGATTTTCACGGATTTATCGCGGGATGGACGTACTGGGTGTACACGTTTTTTTATTTTCCGGCGCTGCTGATGGCCAGCGCGGCGATGGCCGCATATATCGGCGGAGGCGGGACGGCGTACTTGGCGCAGGACCGCACGTTTCTGGTGGCGGGATCGTTCGGATTACTTTTTGTGGCTGTGGCGCTGAACATCGTCGGCTTGAATATCGGCAAGTGGCTGCAAAACGTGGGCGCGGTTTCGACTTACGTGCCGCTGCTGATGCTGGTGGGAATGGCGGCGTATTTGTGGCACGCGCATGGCTCGGTGACGCATTTTACTTGGCGGAACATGATGCCCACGTGGGATTGGGGCACGGTGAATTTCTGGCCGCAGATTGCGTTTGCGTTTGTGGGGCTGGAGCTTTGCGCGACGATGAGCGAAGAGGTGCGCAACCCGCAGAAAACTTTGCCGCGCGCGATTTTTGGCTCCGGGATTTTAATTGCGTTGATTTACATCGCGGGAACGTTCGCGGTGCTGTCCATGTTGCCTGCCGATGCCGTGGATCCGAAGAGCGGAGTGTTCCAAGCTCTAACCTCCGGCTCGATGATGCTGCGAATTGTTTTGTTTGGCGTGATTGCGGCGATTTTGGTGACGGTGGGGAATGCGGGAGGCGTCGGAGGGACGGTGGCGGGAGTGGCGCGTGTGCCGTTTGTGGTGGGGATTGACCGCTATTTGCCGGCGGTTTTTGGGCGGATTCATCCGAAGTGGAAGACGCCGTGGGTGGCGATTTTGGTGCAGGCTTTTGCCACTGGAATCGTGCTGATACTGGGGCAGATTAGCGACAGTCCGAATACTGCGTATCAGGAATTGGTGGATGCGGGGACGATACTTTATTTTGTACCGTTCTTGTATATGTACGGCGCGGTGATCAGGTTGGCTTATCGCTCGGACCGTGGGGCGAACCAGAATCAGGTTTTGATTCCCGGTGGAAAAGTTGGAGTTTGGCTGATGGGGATATTGGGATTCACGGTTGTGCTGGGCGGGATTGTGCTGTCGTTGATTCCGCCGGCGGAAGCGGCGAATAAGTGGGTGTTCGAGGGGAAACTGGCGGGCGGAAGCGCGTTCGCGATTTTGTTTGGGTTGATGCTTTATTATCGCGGGGCGCGTGCGAAGGCGAGGGAAGCCGGGGCGCGATAAACTGGCGAGATTAGTGGATCTTGCGGCCTTGCGTGGTTTGTTTTGTGGATAGCGAGAAGCGCGGTTCGATTTTGTTTTCTGCGCTAGTGGATTCGGTTACGCGGCCTTCCACGTATTCTCCGACCGATGGGCCGTGCTTGAAGCCGTGGCCTGAGCCGCCGCCGACCAGCCAGACGTTTTGAAAATCCGGGTGCTGATCGATCAGAAAATCTCCGTTGGAAGTGTTTTCGTATTGGCAGACGCGCGTTTCGACGACAGGGGCGTTTTTCAGGGCAGGGAAGCGGCGGGCGACGAATTCGCGCGCGGATGCTACGGCGGCGACGCTGGCGACGCGGGATTGCGTGTCGGGATCGACCGGCGCGCCGTGATGGTCGTCGGCAACTTTCAGGCCGCGATTTTCCAGGTCGGGCATGCCGTAAAACTCGTCCTGTAGATAGAGCCAGGTGGGCAGGGCTTCTTGCCGAAAGAGATTTTCGCCTTGCGGGACTCCGAAAAAAACAATTTCCTGGCGCGAGACGAAGATGCGCTGGCCCAGGAGATCGGGGAAAAGTTTGGCGAGCCAGGGGCCGCAAGCATATACGAAAGCCCCGGCGGAAATCGTTTCGCCGTGGCTGGTCATCAGCGATGTGACGCGGCCTTCGCCGCGAGGTGCGAGCGCGGCGGCGGCGCGATATTGCACGCCGATTTTCTGCGACTCTTCGACGACGGTTTGCACGGCGCGGCGGGCCATCAGGACGCCGCTTTCGGGTTCGAGGATGCCCCACGCGTTGTCGTCAAATGAGATTTGCGGGTAGTGCTTGCGCAGGCCCATGAGCGAGAGGCGCTCGTGAGGGATTTTGTGATTTTGCAGAGCCGTCAGAGTGTCCATCGCGTAGGGATATTTATCATGGGCGATCCACAGGACACCGGTTGGCTGAAATAATTCGGGGCGGCCGGCCTGGGCGAAGATTTCTTTCCAGCGGGGGAGCGCGCGCAGGGACCAGCGCGTGTAGATATCGTCCGCGCCGTAGCCCATGCGGATGATACGCGATTCGCCGCCGGAGCTGGCGCGGGAGTTGGCTGGGCCGTAGGCATCGAGCAGCGCGACGGAGGAGCCGGATTTTGCGAGATAGTAGGCGATCCATGCGCCGAAGACCCCGGCGCCGATTACAGCGACGTCGTAGGTCTTGCGGTCAGTCATTCGAGGCGTGACGCGGATGGGATTGGAGCGTGCGCGAGCGGATAGGCTGGCGGAAAAGCGGGCGGGTCCCGCAGGCGCGGGACCCGCCCCTACGGTGGTCGCGTGCGGGCGTCATCGCAAACAGGAAACGATTGAATTCGAGGTGGCGATCGCGCATCAGAAACCTTCCTCGACGAGATGCTTTACGGTGAGGTGCGACGCGGGTTGCGATTTTTCGTGGCGCAGCAGGCTTTCCACGTATTTGGCTAGGACGTCGGTTTCGACGTTGATGGCGTCATTGACGGACATCGAGCGCAGGTTGGTGTGCGAGTAGGTAAAGGGAATGACGGCGATGTCGGCGATGCCTTCGTGCCAGCGGGCGGCGGTGAGGCTGATGCCATCGAGGGCGATGGAACCTTTTTCGGCGACGTAGCGGCGGAGATCTTGCGGGACGCGCACGGAGAGCCACCAATTTTCACCTTCGGGGACGAGCCGGGTGACGCGGCCGATTCCGTCAACATGCCCTTGCATGAAATGTCCGCCGAGGCGGGCGCCGGCGGAGAGCGGACGTTCGAGATTGACGAGGTGGCCGGATTTTTTTTCGCCGAAGTTGGTGCGGCGCAGAGTTTCGCCGGAGAGATCGGCGGCGAATCCGTGCTCGTCGAAATCGACTACGGTTAGGCAGCAGCCGTTTACGGAGATGCTGTCGCCGAGTTTTGTTGAGGCCGCGATGGTGGAGTCGGATGCAGAGGCGGCTGAGTTGGCAAAACTTATGCGGAGGCGGCCGCCGTCTGGCGCGTGCTCTAGGGATTCGATTTTTCCTACTTGTTCGGTGATGCCCGTGAACATTTGTTTTCAGTTCCTAGGATCAGTCTTGGCGCGTTTTTCCTTAGGCGCACAGGCGCGATCGCCTATGCTAGGTCAGCTGCGCTTGTACACATCGCGAAAATATCCTTGGACTACGAAATCTGGGCCGCAGGGTTTTACGGTTAAGTTTTGCAGCGCTGGGGATTTTGCGAACCAGCTCGACGGGATTTGCCCCATTGGAACGCCGCCTGTGCCCATGATTTTGGGAGCATAGAAGAGAATCATCTTGTCCACAATGCCGGCTTGCAGAGCCGCGCCGTTCAGGGCGGCGCCCGCCTCGAGCAGGACGTTCAACATTTCGCGCTTGCCGAGTTCCCGAATGACTGCGTGAAGATCGACCTGGCCATGGCGCGCGGGTACGCGGAAAATTTCGACGCCTGCGCGCTGAAGAGCGCGAGCCTTGGGCGAACCGGTTGATTGGATTGTGAACACCACGACGTCGGTCTGGGCGGATTTCACAATTTCCGAGCGGAGTGGGAGCCGAAGGCGCGAATCAACAATCGCGCGTAGTAACTTGCGGCGGCGCGGCTCACCGGTGCGGTCGCTCAGGCGCGGGTCGTCCGCGAGCACGGTGCCGATTCCGGTTAGGAGCGCGTCGGCTTCGTGGCGTAGGCGCTGGACTGCGTCGCGGGAATGCTGGCTGGTGATCCAGGTCACGCTGCCGCTTTTTTGTGCGATCTGGCCGTCGAGGGTGAGCGCGGTCTTTAGCGTGACGAGCGGGCGCTTGGTTTGAATCCAGCAAGCGAAATCTTCGTTCAGGTGCTGGGCTTGCTTTTCCAGGACGCCGCTGATTACCTGGATTCCGGCGCGACGCAGTTCGGCCAGGCCTTTGCCGGATACGGCGGGATTGGGGTCGCGCATCGCGGCCACTACTTTTTTTATTCCGGCGGTTATGATGGCTTTGGTGCAGGGACCGGTTCGGCCCGTTGTGCAACATGGCTCGAGCGTTACGTAGAGCGTGGCGCCTCGGGCGTATGTTCCGGCTGGTTGGAGCGCGACGATCTCGGCGTGATCGCGGCGGTCGTAGATGTGGAAGCCTTTGCCGACGGCCTTACCGTTTTTGACGAGGACTGCGCCAACGATTGGATTCGGATGCGCCAGAGTTGCGCCACGAGTTGCGAGCGTGAGTGCGCGGGCCATCCATTTTTCGTCGGTGGCGGTTATTTTCACTTCGGTCATTTTGGTCAGTGATGCGTTTCAGCGAATCATTCGCAGCGCAGGCTGCGGTTGTATGGTTGAGTTCAGAACATCGCGCACGTCAAATGCGCCGGCCTGAAGGCCGCCGCTACAAATTCCAAACCGAGAAGCGCCGGCCGGACGCCGGCGCTACGTCGCTTAATCAAAAAGCGAGTTGACGTAGGTTTGAGCATCGAATGGGACCAAGTCGTCGATTTTTTCGCCGGTGCCGACGAAGCGGATCGGCAAATTTAACTCCCGGGCGATGGCTACGACGATGCCGCCTTTGGCGGTGCCGTCGAGTTTGGTGAGCACGATTCCGGTGACTGCGGCGTGGCTCCAGAATTCGCGGGCCTGATTCAGGCCGTTTTGGCCGGTGGTGGCGTCGAGAACCAGCAGCACATCGTGCGGCGCGCCAGGAATTACCTTCGCGGCGGTGCGCTTCATTTTGTCTAGCTCGGCCATGAGATTTGATTTGGTGTGCAGGCGTCCGGCGGTGTCCACGATGACGACGTCGGCGTGGCGCGCGCGCGCGGCGGTGAGCGCATCGAAAACCACGGCGGAGGGATCGGCACCGGGTTTCTGTTTGATCATTTCGACGCCGGAACGGCGCGCCCAGATTTCGAGTTGTTCGATGGCGGCGGCGCGGAAGGTGTCGGCGGCGCAGAGGATTACGGTCGCGCCTTCTTTTTTCAGGCGGCTCGTGAGTTTGCCGATGGTGGTAGTTTTGCCGGTGCCGTTGACGCCGACCACGAACAGGACGCGCGGCTCGTCGGCTGGTCTTCCATCAGCGGCGTCGGAATTGGGCTGAGCGGCCGCCGGCGCAGTGAGAATTTTCAGGATTTGATTTTTCAGCTCGCGTTTCAGGGCACCGGGTTCTTCCAGCTTATGCTCGTTCACTTGCTGGCGCAGTGCGACGAGAACTTCCTTGGTGGTGCGCACACCCAGATCGGCGCTGAGCAGCGCGGATTCCAGTTGTTTCAGCAGCTCGGGATCAACGGGGCGGTCGCCGGTGAGCAATTGTTCAACGCGCGCGGATAATTCCGAGCGAGTTTTGCTGACGGAATCTTTCAGACGTTCGAGGAGTGTGGGTTCGGGTGGTCCGAAGAGAGAGATCATGAGTTTTCGCCGCGTGCGGCGGAGCATTTGATTGTAGCAAAGAGGCGGTGATGAGTGATGAGTGATAAGTGACGAGTGACAAGCGACCCCGGAATTTGGTGGCGTCGATCGTCAGGCAGGTCGACGAAAAAGGCAGTGGCTCGTGACCAGTGGTTAGTGGCTAGAAATGCCGCGGCGGAAACGGCTTACGACGAGCGGGGGTGATTACGGATTTTATACTTCGACCAGGGAGGCGGTTAGGCGGAGGCGGCCGGAGGCCACAGCGGAATCGAGGGCGGCTACCACGTTCGGATCGAATTTAGAGATGGCGAGGGAACGTATGCGGCCTAAGGCGAATTCCAGCTCCATGGCGGATTGATACGGGCGATTGGTGGTCATGGCGTCGAAGGTGTCGGCGACGGCGATGATGCGAGCCATCATGGGAATCTGATCGCCGGTGAGGCCGTAGGGGTAACCGGCGCCGTCCATGCGTTCGTGGTGCAATTCGATGCCGGGGAGCATGTCTTTCAGCTGAGCAACCGGGCGCATGATGTTCGCGCCCTTGCTGGGGTGCTGCTTCATGAGATCGAATTCTTCGTCCGTCAGTTTGCCGGGCTTTTTCAGGACGCGATCGTCCACGCCGATTTTGCCGACGTCGTGAAGCAGTGCGGAAATGCGCAAGCGGTCGATCTCTTCGGAATGCAGTCCCATGTATTCGGCGATGATGATGGAATATTTGGCGACGCGGCCGGAGTGACCACGCGTGTAGGGATCCTTTTCGTCGATGGCGGCGGCGAGCATGCGGATGGAGCCGAGGAACAGCTCGCGATTTTCGGCGGCGGCCTGCTTGAGACGCTCGACGTATTCTTCGATGTCTCCGGCCATGTGATTGAAAGTTTCGGCCAGCTCGCTGATTTCCCTGGCGCCTTCGACGCGCACGCGTTCGTGGAATTCGGCGCGGCTGATGGCGCGCACGGATTCGACAAGGCCACGAATGGGCCGGGTGATGCCGAGGGCGAAGAGATATCCGAACAGCAGCGCGACCAGAGTGACGCCCACGACGAAACTGAGCGCTTGCGCGGTGAGTTCTTTCACGCCTGCGTCAATGCGCGCGCTGTCGAGGCTGCGCTCGGCGATGACCGTCCAGCTTAATTCCGGGATGGTGCTGTAGGTGCCGATCATTTCGACGGGATGATTGTTCTTGTCCCGCTCGACGAAATGCATGGTTTCGGTGGCGCGAAGTTCCTGCGGCAATTCCTTCAAGTGCCCGACGATGGGAGAAGTGGAGGTGACGTCGCGGCCGGGAACGACTTCGGCGGAATCGGGGTGCGCGACGATGTGGCCGTGTCCATCTACGATGAAGACGGTGCGCTCGCGCACGCTGGCATCGCGAATGCGCTCGAGCAGGCGGTCAATGGAGACGACCGAGGCAATCATGCCGGTAAATTGGCCGTTCGAAGAAAGCGGAACGGAAACGACCAGCGCCGGGCGATTGTTTTTGCCGAGGGCGAAGGGTTCGCTGACGAAATTCAGTCCCTGGATGCTGGCGGTGAAGGCGCGCTTGAGCGCGCCACCGACGAAAGGATCCTGATCGGAGCTGATGCTGCCGGCGGACTGACCTTTGGCGAGCTGGTTGACGGCGGTGACGTAGAGAATGTTCTGGTTGTTTTCGACGAAGCTTTGTAGCAGGCGCGCGAGTTGCGGAGCGTGCGCGGGGTCGTCCACATTTTCAATCCAGCCGGTGAGAGAGAGTACCTGGCGCTGGCTGAGAAGTTGTTCGCGCAGATTTTGTTCGAATTGCAGGGTTTCGCTGGCGAGCGAACGGGTGATTTCGGATTGCTGGACGCGCTCGGTATCCTGCAGTTTCTCTTCGCTGAGGCGCAACACTTGGCGATGGTAAAGCCATAGAGGAGTGATGCTTACGAACAGAAGCGCACCCAGCACAATCCAGAGGATGCGCAGGCGCCGCGTCGTCTGCTGCTTGAGGGCTTCAGTGGGCACAAGAATCTCTTCGGTAAAATGCTAGCGAAGTGAGCGATGGGATACAACGGGACGTTAGTACTGGGGTTGGCGAATAAGATACAGAGAGATTGGGAGTTAGGGGGCGTTCCTTAGCGGGAATCTGCGCGTTCGGGTAGGGGCCGGGTCGCGCGAATGCGGGACCCGCCGCTGCAGACCCGGAAATTCACGGCGGCGACGCTCACCGTGGAAGCTGATCGTCGTTTTTTTTGCTGAAATTGAGGCGCGGTTCTTCTCCGGCAACGAGGCGCGCGATATTAGGACGATGTTTGATCAGCACTAGCAGGGAGATCAAGACTGTGCAGAGGGTGACGAATTCGGGAGGCGCGTGGCCGGGCGCGTAGAGCAGGTAAACAAAAAAAGGCAGCGCGACGGCGGCGGAAATCGAACCGAGCGACGAGTAGCGCCAGAAAATTACTATCAGTAGCCACAGCACGACTCCGGCGGCGACCGCTTGCCAGCAGATCGGCAGGAAGACGCCGAGGCCGGTGGCGACGCCTTTGCCGCCTTTGAAGCCGAGCCATACCGGAAACATGTGGCCGATGACGGCGCAGACGGCGGCAGTCATCATCCAGAAAAGGCTGGGGCGGGTAAAATGCGCGGCGAGCCAGACGGCGAAGTAGCCTTTGCCTGCGTCGAGGAGCAGCGTGAGAATGCCCGCGAAATTTCCCGCGTGGCGCGTGACGTTCGCGGCGCCGATATTGCCGCTGCCGATTGCGCGGATGTCCGGGCCGCCGAGGACCCTCACGACGAGCAGGCCGAAGGGAATCGAGCCGAGAAGGTAGGCCACCAGCGGGATCAGCCACGCAGTGCTGACAAAAATCGCTCTCAATTCGTTCCTTTTACAAATGGAAATGCGGCGAGCTTGCGGTATTGCGCGCCCGATGGTTTTAGCACGCTTTCGAACAAATGAAATTCGGATTCGCGCGCCGCGCCGAAATCATACGACTTAAGAGCGTCAGCTGCACGTGCGAGATTTTCCAGCGCGTCGCCGGGCTCGAGGCGCGCAAGAGTGAGGTGCGGAGAGTAGGCGCGCGTTTCGCGGGCGAAGCCGAGCGGCTCAAGCGCTTCTTCGACTGCGGCTGCCAGTGCAGCGAGATTGGGAGTGGCCTGGACGCCGCACCAGAGCACGCGCGGCTTGAATTCATTGGGAAAGAAACCGAGGACGCGGAAATCCATGGCAACAGGTTGCGCGGAACGAATCGGCGCGAGAGCGGCGCGGATGTCCGGGACTTTTTGCGGGTCCGTTTCGCCCAGGAATTTCAGAGTGACGTGCATGGATTCGGACCGGACCCAGCGTGCCGCGCAACATTCGGGTTTCAGGCGCTGGCCAAGCGTTGCGAGGGCGTTGCGCACCGCGCTGGGCAAATCGAAGGCGACGAACAGGCGCATGGCTCAGGCTCTGGCGGCGGCGGGAAAAAGATAATAGCGGCGCACGGCGTCGAGCGCGGCTTGTGATGCGAATTGGCGAATCCGTTCGCGATCGCCTGGGAAGCGGTAGGCGCGTTCGCGGGGGCCATGCTCGTCGGCGAGGCCGATGTGCACCAGGCCTACTGGTTTTTCCGGCGTGCCGCCGCCGGGGCCGGCGACTCCGGTGACGCCGACGCCGAGAGTCGCGCCGGTCCGTTTGCGGATGCCGTCGGCGAGGGCAAGCGCGACTTCGGAACTGACCGCGCCTTTCGATTCGATCAAACTTTGCGGAACGCCCACGAGGGAAATTTTCAGCTCGTTGCTGTAGCAGATTACGCCGCCAAGAAAATAGGAGGAGCTGCCGGGCACTTTCGTAAGGCGCTCGGCGAGCATGCCGCCGGTGCAGCTTTCAGCGACGGCGACGGTGGCGCGATTTTCAGTCAGGACGCGCGCGACGACTTCTTCGAGCATTTCGCCCTTGGTGGAATAAAGATGTTCGCCGAGGGCCAGGGTCATGCGGTCGGTGATTTCGTCGAGAAGTTTCTCGGCTTTGGCAGCGTCGCGCGACCAGATGCGCGGGTGCAGCTGCGTGCCGGTGGGAGCGGCGAGGATGGTGGTGTCGGTGTCGGGATAAAGCTGATAGAGCGGGCGCACGCGCGTCTCGACGTCGGATTCGCCCAGGCCGGTGGTGCGCAGGTCGCGCGTGAAGAGGCGCTCGTCGCCGGAAATTTTTGCGAGGCGCGGGCGGACTTCGGTTTCGAAAATGGATTTGAGCTCGTGCGGCACGCCGGGCAGCAACACGATGATGTGGCCACCGGCTTCCAGCCACAGCGCCGGAGCAGTGCCGCGCGGATTCGGGAGAACTGTGGCGCCTTCGGGAACCATGGCCTGGCGTTTATTGATTTCGGGCATGGTGCGCGCGAAGCGGCGAAAACGCTCCTGGATTTCGCGCACGATGGCTTCGTCGAGGCGCAGCTTGCGGCCGAGAAGTTCGGCGACGGTTTCGCGCGTGCGGTCGTCGTCGGTAGGGCCCAGGCCGCCGCTCGCGATGATCAGGTCAGCGCGATCGAGAGCGTGGCGGAAGCAGGAGCGCATTTCGTCGGGCGAATCGCCAACGACGGCTTTGTGTATTACGCGGATGCCGATTTTGTTGAGTTCGTCGGTCAGCCAAAGAGAGTTGGTGTCCAGGCGATAGGGAGTGAGCAGTTCGGAACCGACGGCAATGATCTCCGCATTCATCTTCAAATGTTGTACTCGATTAGGAGTGGGGTGTGCAAGTAAGGGGCGGGATTGGCAGCAGTGGCGCGGTGGTGGGCGCGAGCGAGGGAGAGCACGAGCCGGCGCTCTAAGACACGTGCCGGCTCGTTGGGCGGGGTTGTGACAGTCCGTGGCTGTGCCGCGATATGGTGGCGTTTTGCGGCGCGCAGGCTCGTTTTTCACGGCTGTTTGCGGGCGTAGTCGCCTTGGAATTCCATGGACCAGGTAGCGCCGTTGTCTTGCGATTTTTCCCAGGTTTGCTTTACGTTGTTGTCGCCGTGGCGCATGATTTTGATGCGATTGAGAACGGCTTCACCGTTCGGGCCGCGGCTGGGGCCGATGAATTCGGCGGAGCCTTGCGCCACTTTTCCTTCGAATATGTGCACGCGGCCTTCATTGTCGGCAAACATGCCGTGCCAGCTCTTGTCGTCGGAGCTGTAGGCGAACATATTTTCGCCGGTGTGGCCTTTGCCGCCCGCCCAACTCTCGACCACGAGGCATTTATCGAGCGAGAGATGGACTTTGCTAGTGGAGGTGGCGGACATTCCGGGATAGCTGACGATCCAATCGCCCAGCCAGAAATCCAGCTGACGGCTTTCTCCGTTGGCGGAGCAGCTGCCTGGATCTTGCGCTCGGGCTGCACGCGGCGCAGCGAGACAGAAACACGCGATTGCGAGAAGGATCGGAAGCAGCCGGCACGGATGTGGACTACCTACCACTGTGGTGCTATTCATGATTTGACTCCTGTGCGGCATTCGCCGCTCAATGCAACTTCTGCGAACGGGTGGCGCGGAAACGGAATGCGCCGTCGGAAAGCTCGATATGTTCGTTCGTGAAGCCGGCGCGACGAAGGCGCTGCGGAAGCGTCGCGGGATCCACAATCACCATCGTGTCGAAGCAATGAAAGAGCTTCATGAGAAAACTCGTGCGGCTGTCGGTTCCCAGGAAGGTTCCGCCGGGAGCGAGGACGCGAAGGGCTTCGGCCAGAACGCGATCCTGCAGCGATGGGGAAGACACGTGATGCAGCATCGTGAAACAAAAAACCGTGCGGAATGTCCCGGATTCGAATGGCATGGAAGTTGCGTCGCCCTCGAGGACTTGGACACTCGTGTTGCGAAATTTTGCGGCTAGTTTTTCTGCAAGACCCGGATCGTTTTCCAGGACTGTGAGCGAGGGCACTCGCGTTCTGAGGTAATTCGTCGTGACGCCGGGTCCGGGGCCGATTTCCAGGGCCGGCCCTTCCAGGGTTGTGCCGCCTAGCGCCCAGGGCATGAGTTCAGATTCGACTCTGCGCTTCCAGAGTGCTGATTGGCAGTAGCAATGATGGATGCGGTTCATGGTGCGATGCCTTCCTGGCCTGAGAAAAGAATAGCGGTTGCCGGATTTGCGTTCTTTCGATATTGTGACAATGAATGTCGCGAAATAGACAAATCGCGAAATTTGATCCCGGTGCGCCCGGCCAGGCGCAAGTTACTACGCTGAGCCGCGACTACCCGGCCGGGCACGTCATAGTGCTGCACTTTCATCATCGCGACCAGCTGGTATATGCCTCGCGTGGGGTGATGACCGTGCGCACGGACGTCGGCGCCTGGGTGGTTCCCACGCACCGAGCGGTGTGGATTCCCGCGCCTGTTCCGCACACGATCACGATGTCCGGCACGGTTTCGATGCGAACTCTTTACCTGCGGCCGCGCTTGGCGAGAACTTTGCCGCGGACTTGCTGTGTGGTGAACGTATCACCGCTGCTGAGGGAACTGATTCTGCACGCGTGCGCGCTTCAGACGCTGCAGGTGCGAAAAGAGCGGCAGCGGCACGTGATTGATCTGATCGTGGACCAGCTGCAGACCATTCAAACGGTTTCGCTACGGCTGCCGAACCCCACGGACACGCGAGCGTTGCGAGTGGCCAGCGTGCTGCTTGCGAATCCAGGCGAGCAGAGTACGCTTGCGCAAGTTTGCAAAATTACCGGTGCGGGACGGCGCACGATCGAGCGGCGGTTTCGGGAAGAAACGGGAATGACGTTCGGCAAGTGGCGACAACAGTTGCGGCTGATGCAGGCGATGCGTCTGCTGGCGGAGGGAGCAAAGATCACGCACGCGGCACTGGAGGCGGGCTACAGCACGCCGAGCGCCTTCATTTTCATGTTCAGGAAAACTTTGGGCACCACGCCGAGTGCCTATTTCAGCGCCGGTGCAAAGGGCTAATGGCCGATGACGGTCTTATGGCTCATGGAGTTTATCGCGGTCGGCCGGAATTTTGCCGCCGAGGTCAAAGCCTTCGTCGAGCAACGTCGTGGCTTGCTCTTTAGCGAACTCGTAGGCTTCTTCGTCGCCTACAAGAAGTTCGATTTGACAAGCCAGCAGAGCGCTAGGCGAAGTGGAGCGGCGCGCGGCGAGGATCTTGGCTTTTTCGATGGTTCGCCGGTCGAGCCTGATCGAAACGTTCCGCTTTCCTTCCCCTTTTCCGGTTACCATGACTTTCCTCGTATCGGTTTACGGTACGCGCGGCAGCGAGAATCTTGATTCGCCTTCGACGTTTTCCGAAAGTGAGTTTGTCGCGCGCCAACCTTGCGAAGAAGAATTGTTGATTCTCGCGTTCTGAATATCTGAGGAGTAGATGCCCTATGCTGACGAAACCTCGCTGGCTACTGCATCTGGAAGGGGCCAGTATTTTCGCCCTAACGCTCGTTCTGTACCGTGCAGGACACTTCCATTGGTGGCTGTTCGCGCTGCTGCTGCTTGCGCCCGATCTGTTCATGCTGGGTTATGTGGCGAATCCCAAGATCGGCTCGGCCGCCTATAACCTCGCGCACACTTCGTCTGTGCCGATTTTGTTGTTAGGCGTCGCGGTCTTGGCTCCGCTCCCCGCTCTTGAGCCTTACGCCCTAATTTGGCTGGCACACATTGGCATGGACCGAATGCTGGGCTATGGATTGAAATATCCGGCGCGATTCGGCGACACCCACCTCCAGCACGTGTGAGCCGAAACCCGTCGCAACCGGTCCGCGCGGTTCCGCGTTCAGCAAACGCGTTAAGGGTGTGAGGCTGACTGCTCGGATTGTTTGCCAGCGGGCGGCAGCGGTTTCGGCTTGGCGAATCTAGCGGGCCCTATTGGCACGTTCTGTTGCACTGCGGCGAATTGGATTGTGGACATGTTTCTTGGTTGAGATGTAGCGACACGGAAGGGGATCGCCACGCCATCAGCTTCGCGATATTCGGCGTAATCAATTTGGTTGGGGTTGCAGCCTCGCGGGGTTTCGGCGTAGCGAATCAAGCGGACGAGCAGGCCCGATTGCTCGTCGAAATATAATTTTGCCTGGGGCTGGCCTTCGCGGATGGCTAGGAGCAGGTAGGCGTCGCGGTCGTTGATTTTTTTGGGATACTGAAGGCGCAGCTCGGGCCGCGCCCCCCTTCGACCCTGCCGCTGGCAGGGCCTCAGGGTAAAACGGCGCTGAGTTGCGGATGGGCGAGCTGAATGTGGAGCGGCTCGGGATTTGCAAAAGCGAGTCAACGGCGCCCGTCCCGCTTCGCGGGTGGCCGCGACCGTTCGATTCGGCGCCGCTGAATCTCAGGATGAATCGCCCTGCAGGCCGATTCACAAATTCAAAGGCGGCGGCAAAACGAAGAGGGCGCGCGGGACACTGGGCTGCGAAAAAGCCCGGAGTCGCGCAGGCTGTCAACGCAGTCCGATGGCTTGTACGAATCGGAGACCATCATGGAACAAAACTTGCACGACACAATGGCGCTGCTCACACGCACGCCTGCGGCGCTCGATGCGCTGCTGCGCGATTTGCCCGAAGCGTGGACGTCACGAAACGAAGGAGCAGGCACGTGGAGCGCGTTCGATATCGTCGGGCATCTGAATCACGGCGAACGCACGGATTGGATGCCGCGGGCCAGGATGATATTGGAGTTTGGCGACACGCGGACGTTTGAGCCGTTCGATCGTCGGGGACAGGAGCAGGAAAGCGCGGGCAAATCGCTGGGACAATTATTGGATGAGTTTGCTCGCTGGCGATCGGCGGGGTTGGGCGAACTGCGCGCGATGAATCTGCGGCGAGAGGACCTGGAGCGGCGTGGGCGGCATCCTGCGCTTGGCGCGGTTACTTTGTCGCAGTTGCTGGCGACGTGGGCGGTTCATGATTTGACTCACCTGCACCAAATCTCGCGGGTCATGGCGCATCAATATGCCGCGGCGGTGGGTCCTTGGCACGAGTATCTTGGAGTGCTGAAGTGTGGCGGACATAGCGCGCCGTAGTGTCCGCTCCGGAGATAGGAATTTGCGAGAACATTCGCCAAGCGTGCGTTAGCCAGTGGCGCGCTTGACCACGAATATGTCTTATTGCAACAGGAGGCGCGCCCTTGTCTGAGGAAAACGATTCCGAGCGCGGCGGAGAATTGCAAACCGGGCGAACGTCCGTTGCGGCGTCGGATCCAGCGCGCGGGCCCGTTTCCGAACCGCCTCGACCATGGGGTCGCGCCGAACGCAATCGCCTGCTGATCTGGGTGGGAATCGCGTTTATCTTCCCGGGGCTGCTGGTTTTTGCGCTGCGTCTTCAGGGCAATCCGTCGGATGCCGTCTTCAGCGTGCGCAGTGAATTGCCGCTCAAGGCGCTGTTTGCATTTTGTGTCGTGCTGGCGACCGGGATCGTTTCGCGGATGGAAAAACGCCCGCTGGGCGATTATGGAATTCCTCCACGCGGAATTTTCGGATTGCGATTCTGGGAAGGTTGTCTGTGGGGATTCGCGATGCTTTCGGCGATTCTGCTGGTTCTTCGCGCGTCCGGCCATTTTCAAATCGATTCCGTGGCGCTGGCGGGAGGCGCGGTGTTCCGTTACGCGCTCGGCTGGGGCGCGGTATTTCTGGCCGTGGCGGTACACGAGGAGCTCGCGTTTCGCGGTTACTGGCTGTTCTCTTTCGCGCGACGCTTCCAGTTCTGGCGAGCCGCGCTGTTTACCTCGCTGGTATTCGGCGCCGCGCATCTCGGCAATCCGAATGAAAATGTTCTCGGCATTCTGCAGGTCGTATGGATCGGCCTGCTTTTTTGCTTGATGATCCGGCGGACCGGCTCTCTGTGGTTCGCGTTGGGGTTTCATGCGGCGTGGGACTGGGCGGAAACTTTTTTCTACGGCACGCCGGATAGCGGCTTGCTCGGCGTGGGCCGCTACCTGAACACTTCCCTGCAGGGTCCGAAGTGGCTGACGGGAGGTTCGGCGGGGCCGGAGGGCAGCGTGATCGCGTTTCTGGTGCTACTGCTTTGCGCACTGCTAATACACTTGCGATTTCCGAGGGCAGAGTATCCGAATCGGCCGGTCTAAACCAATCCGCATGAAAACCTTGCGCAGCGCAGCGACGAACTCTGCCTGCCGCAGGCAGGGAACTGTCTTCGTTTGTGGCCCCGGCGAGCACGCGGCATCGAACAGAGATCCTTCACCCGCTGTCGCGGGTTCAGGATGACGGCCAAGGCATTTTTTCGTTAACGCTGGTGAGGATTAGCCGTTCAGCGGCAGGCCCTGGACATCCCAATCTAGCGAGTACAGCGCGTTGTTGGTAGTGATCATGGCGCGGCGGCTCGGCAGCAGCGCGAGGCCTACGATGTTGCCGCCGCTCACAACCAGCTCCGGCTCGGCTTGCGGCGTTAGGCGGACGATGCCGCGTTGGCCGCCGAGAGACGCGGCGACGTAAAGATTGCCGCTGCGGTCAAAGGCGAGTCCTTGCGGGCGGCCGAGACCGCGGAAAAAAGTACTGACTTCGCCGGCGGGATTGATGCGATAGACGCGGTCGAAACTGGAGGTGGTGGGGCCGGTGACGTAAAGCTCGTCGGCGGCGCTGAACGCCAGATGATAAGCGGCCATCGAAGGTTCGAGTGTGGCGAAAACGAAAATTTCGCGGTCGGCGCCGATTTTGAAAATTGTGCCACTGCGATCGCCGACGTAAAGATTGCCGGCTTTATCGAACGCGAGTCCGGTGGCGATGCCCATGCCCTCGATCCATTGCATGGAGTGGCCCTCGGGCGTTACGCGGTGGATCGCGCCATCGTGGCGGCTGGAAACATAGAGGAATCCTTCGCTATCAATCGCCAGGCCGGTGGGATTCATCATTTCGGTGATGAAAGGCTTGATGGCGTGATTGGCCGTGACTTTGTAAAGTGAGACGGGAACTTTCTGGCCGCGCTGGCCGCTGAAGGTGACGTACACGTTACCGTCGGCGTCCACCGCGGGGCTGGCGACGGGATGGAGATTGTCGGCGACTTGCGTGCCGAGCGCGAGCGGGAACGGCGGGCTTTCGACGCCTGCCATTCTCACGCGGACGGTGCCGCCCGCGGCTCCTTCCGGGACGCGCGCGATCAGCAGATTTTCCGCAGCCAGGACCAGGCTGGCTTCCGCGGCGCCGAATTGCACCAGCGGGCGCGCGTGATTGCGCGTGCCAAAGCCGCTGCCGTGAATAGCGACTTCGCCGCCGGGTAGCGCGGCGGCTGGCTTGATGCTTTCGATTCTGGGAGTGGCGGTCATGTTCGCATTCAAGCTGATGTGCCGGGGCCTTGGTGCTGACCTTGATAGCTTGCACTAAATTTTGGTGCGTGTCATTGCGCGTATCTTTGTGTCAGGCGTTCGCCGAGCGGCCGGTCTAAAGAATATGTGTGGTAGCCGCAAAGGCGGAACTTCAGCGGCGAAAGCCGCTCGGATTTTGCGCGGCGTATGTCGTGGCTCGAGCCACGACCCACAAAGATTCTTGCTACAGTCCGGCGGCGCGGGCCAGCCATAAGCCGATGGCGGCGTAAATTCCCGCGATCCAGTCGTCCGCCATGATGCCCCAGCCGCCAGGCAACGATTCCGCCTGGCGCGCCGGGAACGGCTTCCAAATGTCGAACACTCGAAAAAGTATAAAACCCACGAGCAAATATTTCCAGTTGAGGGCGGAGCGCATCAAGATAAAACCTGGCGCTAAGGTTGCATAGCGAAGCTCTGGGACCCTCCACCAAATAGGAACGCCGCTCCCCAGGAGCATGGTCAGGAATTGCCCGGACACTTCATCTATCACGACTCGACCCGGATCTTTTTGATGCCAAAATTCCGCGGTGCGATGAGCGGCCCAGACTCCGACGGCCGAAATGAGGAGAAACAGCACGACGTATGCCCATACGAATTGATGAAAATAACTAGCCGGGAGGTTGACATTAGAGAAGTCACCGACAGAACCGTTGGCGAGCATGTACGGAACTTCTGGACCGAACCATAAACACGCCGGTACCGCGAACAGAATGAAGCTGCCGAGAGAGCCCCAAGTGCCGGGAGCTTTCGGGAGGTAGCCGAAGCCGGCGGCGGTGGCGATAAAAATCGCGAAGCGGGGCTTGGGTTGCGTTGTTGTCGAAGGCGCGATGGGTGATTCAGCCTTCGGTGGTGCTGACGCTGTGGCGCTCGATGCGGCAGGATCGTCGGAGGCGGCTGGGTCGGTTTTTGCGGTCATTAGTTTTTGTGTTCGTCTGGGGATTCGCGGGTGATGTCTTCGAAAAGGGTGTCGTCGTTGGCCGGCTCACTGATGACGTACTTTTCGCTGGACCAGTTGCCGAGGTCGAAGAGCTTGCAGCGTTCGCTGCAGAACGGAAATTCCGAGTTGGCTTCGGAATCGGTCGGCTTCTTGCAGATGGGGCAGCGGAATTTCATGCGATTAAGAATACCGCAAAGTGCGCGGCGATGCGCGTGCGATCAGGTTAGTTCCGACCGAGGATCAGACATAGACTAGCGAGCAGGAGTGTTATCGGAACCAAGAGCCAGAACACTGCTCTTGTGGCAGTACCGTTCGGAACGGCTCGGCGATGTCGTCCAAGAAGCTAGCTCCCGTTAAAAGGGAGGAGAAACGGGAGCCTGCCGCATTTTCCTTCGGCTAGGTTGATTTCGCGAATCATCCTTACGATCCAAAATTCCGAAAAGACGACAGAAGTCCAGAATAGGATTAGAGCGACAATTCGTAGGGCCGGCGTCGGATCAAAAACGCGGAACTGCCGGAACGGGGAGGTCTTCTTCGGGTGGAGGCGGCTGCAAAAGCGATCGCAGCTTGGATGTCCGCTGGCTTCAGAGAAGGGTAGCCTGAAAGGATCGCCTCCGTTGTTTCCCCGGCCGCCAAGCCGGCGAGCACGCTGCGCAGGAGAACGCGAGTTCCTTTGAAGCGGGGCTGGCCGCCGCAGATTTGGGGATCTCGAATGAATCGTTCTAGGTAGTTCAGCACGTTTGACCTGGGGCGGAAGAAATTTCAATTGTTTTGTTGCTGCCAAAATCATATCACCATAGGTGCGAGACGCATCCATTCGCTGCGCACGCCGGACATCTCCAGCAGTTCACCCAAGAAGTCAAAGGCGCCCAGCTGAAGCTGGCCGCTACAAATTCAAATTCGGGTTGCTAGCGCCGCGTCTCGCCTGCGGGTTTGGGGTTTGACCTGAGCGGAGGACTCAACTGCAAAGAGCCGGCGGGACGCCGGCGCTACGAACGACAGCTGCGTTTACGCGAGAATTGCGAATGGGGAGGCTGGGGCGACGGTCTGCCGGCGGCTGGATTCTGGCGTGGAGGCTTCGAATTCGATAGCGCGGCCGATCAGGTCGTAGTGTTTGGCTTCGGTGATCTCGACGGTGGCTAACGAGCCGGGGAGCGGCAGGTCGGCGGCGTCGTTCACGCCGGCGAAATCCGTGATGTAAACTTTACCGTCTATTTCGGGGGCCATGCCTTCGAGGCGGGCTTCCCAGATCAGGTCGGTGTCTTTCGATGGGCCTTCGAGCATGACTTGCAGGCGTTGGCCGATTTTATTTTTCAGTTTGCGCGCGGAGATTTTTTTCTGCAGAGACATAAGCGTATCGCGGCGGCGCGCGATGGTTTTCGCATCCACTTTATTTTCCAGCCCGTAACTTTTCGAGGTGTCTTCGTCGGAATAGGCGAAGACGCCCATCCATTCGAATTCGGCGGCGCGCACAAAATCGCACAACTCGCGGAAATCGTTTTCGGTTTCACCGGGGAAGCCGACGATGAACGAAGTACGAATCGCAACGCCGGGAATCGCGCGGCGGGCCTTTTCTAGCATTTTCAGAAACGCGTCGCCATTTGAGCCGCGCTTCATGCGCGCGAGCACGCTGCGGCTGGCGTGCTGCAGCGGAACGTCCAGATATTTCGCCAGGCGCGGATGCGCGGCGATGGTATCGAGCAGGCGCGGGGTGATGCGATTGGGATAACAATAAAGGAAGCGCACCCAATGCAGGTCTTCGATTTGCGCCAGGCGTTCGAGCAGCGCGGCCAGGCCGGCACGCAGGCCGAGATCTTCGCCGTAGAAAGTGGTGTCCTGGCCGATCAGCGAAATTTCGCGCACGCCGGCGGCGGCTAGGTTTTCGGCCTCGCGAATGACGGATTCGAAGCGGCGGCTGCGGAATTTTCCGCGCAACTGCGGGATCACGCAGAAGGTGCAGGGGTGGTCGCAGCCTTCGTTGATTTTGATATACGCGGTGTGGCGCGGCGTTGCCAGAATGCGCGGCGTCGCGTCGTGGTACAGATACGTCGGCAGCTCCGCGCCGCCGATATTTTCAGAATCGTCGGGACGCAGCTGTCCTTCGCAGGCTTGCAGAATTTTTTCGATTTCGCCGGTGCCGATCACTGCGTCCACTTCGGGGATTTGTTCGCGGATGTCGTTGCGGAAGCGCTCGACCATGCAGCCCGCGACGATTAATTTCTGCGCGCGACCGAATTTTTTGTACTCGGCCATTTCCAGGATGGAGTCCACCGACTCTTTTTGCGCGGGCTCGATGAAGCTGCAGGTGTTCACCACCAGCACGTCGGCTTCGCCCGCGCGCGGCGTCAGCTCGTAACCAGCGCGCGCGAGAATGCCCATCATCACCTCGCTATCCACGAGGTTCTTCGGGCATCCCAAGCTGACAAATCCGACTTTCGGCATGCAGAGCGGTCCTTTGGCGTGTTGCGAAACACACAATTCTAACACAGCCGTTCGGCGCACGCCTCGGCGCAATTCAGCCCCGTTCGCGGGCCGAGCCGACAGATTTATGGGCGCTCGGCGGCGTCGAGGACGACTTTTAGCGGGGCCGAATCTTTTCCCGTAATCTGCATGTCTTCGATCGTCTTCGCCTGAAACCCTTTGGCTGATACAACGAGCGTATAGCGACCGTTGCGAACATGTTTGAATACAAAGAGGCCCCTAGGATCCGAGCTCGTCTGGAGCGTCTGCTTAGACGAGCGAAGGCTTACGGACGCGTCATTTACCACCGCGCCGAATTCATCCATCACGAAGCCTTCCAACCGTCCGCCGGGCCTGTAATCCTTCGCTGCTGGAACTGGATCTTCACAGCAATCCGACAACGGCCCGAGGTCCAGAAAAATCGTCACCGTGCGGCCTGCAGCAATCCGGAGATTTTTGATTGCCCTGGTTTCGAACCCGCGGGCGCTGACCTCCAGTTCGTAGGTTTCGAGCCGAACGACAAATTCGAAATGCCCTTTGCTGTCCGACTTTGTTTCCAGCGTCTGGGTGGGCGATTTCAGTGCGACCGAGGCGCCTGTAATTGGAGAGTCTGATCTGTCCAATACTTGGCCTTGGAAGACCGCGCCGGATTGACCGAATACGTGAGGCGCGAGAAAGGAAAAAAAAGCCGCCAATTTGAGGGGCCAAAGTAATTCTTGCCTCGAGGTCAGGCCTCGCGATTGCGGCGTCAATCCGAGCATGCGTCAGGTGTCCAATCGTCGTGTGCAGGCGACGATAGCACCGGTCTAGCCGGGTCGAACGCCCGTCGAGCGAGTGAATTCGCGGATGGAGCTTAGGAGCGCGGACATTTGCTGGGCCGGTGCAGGCCGATCGCCGAAACGGGCGGATTGGTAAAGTGCGGTTAACTGCGCGACGGGCGCGGCGATTTCGGTGGCCCGGATGGCGGCGGCGAATTCCAGAGCGGTTTGCGATGGCAATTTTTTCCAGCCGCGACGTTCGAGCAGGCGCAGCATTTCGCGGTACTCCAGCGTGGCGAGCGATGCTGTGACGTTGCCAGTGGTCCGCGCGCGCAGGCTCCAGCGCGCCATCAGATAACCGAACATTGAGCGCCCGCGCAGGTAAATCAGCAGCGCCACAAGAAAAACCAAGATGCTGGGCAGGAAATACGGCGAGGCTTCCGTACGCTTGTCGAGCTTGACGATCAGCTGCAGAACCTGGCGCTGTTTTTCCTGGTAATACTTGCGCGCGCCCTGGCCCCAATCGCGCGAAGTTTTCTGGACGCTTTGCGCCAGAGTAATCTGGTGCCCGAAGTCGTAGTTGATGATCCATTCACCCCAGGCGTATTGAAACCAATCCCAATACATGCTCATGCGCTCGAGCAGGCCGCCGCGCTTGTCGGTTCCCGGTGGCGTGGGATCGAAAGTGATCCAGCCGTAGCCGGGGAAAAAGACTTCCACCCACACGTGCGCGTCGCTGGCGCGCACAATCCAGTCGCCGCCAACGTCGTTGTACTCGCCGGGAAGAAATCCGCCGACGTAGCGCGCGGGAACGCCCAGGTTGCGCAGCATTACGGTCATAGCCGCGGCAAAATATTCGCAATGGCCGGCGCGGCGCGTGAAAAGGAAATACGCGAGGGGGTCGGCCGAGCGCGGGCCGGTGAGGTCTAGCGTGTAGCGGTAATGGGTTTTTAGGTACAACTCGATTTTTGCAGCTTTGTCGTACTCGTTGGCCGAGCCGGAAGTGATTTGTTCGGCCAGTTGCTTGATGCGCGGATCGAGGCGCGGAACCTGCAGATACGGACCGGTGACGGAGTCCGGAAAATCCGGGGAAGCCAGGCGCAGCTGCGGCGCGGGGACGATCGGAAGATTGGAGGTGGCTTCGTAGCGGATTTTCGAATTGTTGTGGTAAGGATTCGAGAGCGAGCCGGTCTGATCGAGAATCAAGTATCCGCCATGTTTCTCACCGCCCAGCCGTTCGGTGTCGTTGGAAAAACGGCCTTGGAGAGATTCGATACGAGGCGCGATGAAGATGGCGTCGGTGGCGATCGGCTCCATCAGCACGATGTAATGTAGCGGGGTGGAATAGCCCGCGGGGAGCAGGGGGTACTCAGCGCGAGTTTCGTCGGTTGGATCGGGACGATATTCTCCGGCGGAATCCGCCGACACAACGGTCTGTTCGCGCGGTGGCGTGAACCAGCGGCGGCCATCGAAATTCGTAAGGACGATGCCGCGCCAATGGACGCCTTCGGCGAGTATGGGGTCGCCGTCAATATGGATGCGCATCACCACCGCGCTGCTCTTCTGGATTTCGCCGATTTCGCCGAGGGTGACGTCGTCGCTGAAGCCAGTCATCAATTTTGGCTGCAGATTCAAGGCGCTCAGGTAGCCGGTGGTGAAGCGCGGCAGCATGAAAAAAATCGCGCCGCCAATGACCAGCGTGCCGATGGCGACCAGCGCGGAGGTCAAGCCCAGGGCGCGATTCAAACGATGCGCGAGCGGCGAGCCGGATTCGAGCGGGGGAGAGACGGCGTCGTTGGCGCCGCGGCGAATTTCCAGCGCGACGAAAGTGGAAACCGCCAGGACCAGAAAAATGACCAGCGCGATCAGAAAGCCGGTTTCGACGGTGAGAATCGCCGAAGCCAACATGCAGGTGACCGCCAGCATCGCCAGAAACGCGTAATCGCGATTGCTGCGCGAGGAGAGCAAGCGCACCAGCGTGGCGAAAAGCATCAGGTGGATGGCGGCCAGCAGTGCCGAATAGAGCGCGGGGTTCGGCGCGCCTTGCGAAATCGTGCGCGACAGCACCCAGAGGTCAATCGGAAAAAACAGGAAATAGGCGAGGACCAGACCGGTGGCCGCGCGCACGGAAAGTTCGGGGCCGCGTCCGCGCCAGAGGCGCCCGGCTTTGTAAACGAGCACCGCGACGGGGATGAACGTCGAGAAAATGTCGAGCTTCCCGGTGCTGACGACGGCGAAGATGCCGGTCGAAACCAGCAAGAACAGCGACACTTCGAAATATCGTTGCACCGCCGGGAGGGGCGGAGCGCTGAGGCGCGCGGTGGAGGCCATGGACGTTTCCATGATAGCAGCGGCGGACGTGAGGTGGGTTGTGGGGTGTCTATCGTGTCATGGGGTGGGCGACAGCGGCGGCGATTTTGCGGGTGGCGCTGGAGATGGGCAGCTTGCTGAGATTTTTCAGAGGCAGGATGCGCGTGCGAGGGAGTTTCGGTAGTTCGCCGACGTTGGCAAGAAATGGGAGCAGGGTGATGTTGCGGAAAGTTACGCCGTGGCGGGCTGTTGGCAGTGCTTCGAGTGATATCTCGGTGATCGCTAGTGTCTTGCGCAAGTGCGCCTCTAACTCAGCCTTCGCAAGACGCGTGACTTCTAGGGCAGGGAATTGCCACATGCGGGAGAACAGTACGGTGTCGTGCGCGCCGGGGTCTTGCACGAGCAGGGTGCGGCCGCGTGGATCGCGCAGAATTGCGGCGGCGATTTTCATGTGGACTGGGGCGCGTTTGCGGCGAGGGGCGGGGATTTCATCCGTGAGGCCTTGCACGCAGGCGCGGCAGTGGCGCGCGACGGGACATTCGGCGCAACACGGCGATTGGGGCGTGCAGATTACTTCGCCCAGTTCCATTAGCGATTGATTCCAATCGCCGGGAGCTTGCGATGCGAGGAAGGTTTGCGCGACGGCGGAGAGAGCGCGCCAGTTTTTTGGATGACGCAGATCGCCGCGAATGGCCTTGATGCGCGCCAGGACGCGCGCGACGTTGCCGTCGAGCACCGCGAGTGGGACATCGTAGGCGATGCTCAGGACGGCGGCGGTGGTGTACGTGCCAATGCCGGGGAGTGCGAGCGCGGCTTCGAGCCTGCGCGGGAATTGACCGTCGTGGCTCGCGACAATAATCTTCGCGGCGCGGTGCAGATTGCGGGCGCGGCTGTAGTAACCGAGGCCGGACCACAGTTTCAGGACTTCGCTTTCGGGCGCGCGTGCGAGTGTTTGCACCGTGGGGAATCGCGCGAGGAAACGCTGGTAGTAGGGCATCACTGCAGCGATGCGGGTTTGTTGAAGCATTACTTCGGCGACCCAGATGCGATAGGGGTCGCGACTGCGACGCCAGGGGAGGTCGCGTTGGTGTGCGCGAAACCACGCGAGCATGCGGGATTGAAAGGTTTTCAGCGCGCGGCCGGTTGGGTGCGGGATCATGCGGCGGATATTCTCGCACTTTTCGGCGCGCGGCGGCGGGTTTGAGAAAGTCAAAAGATTTAACACTCAGGGCCCAGGGGAAAGGCGGAGGTAAATCGGAGAAGGCAGGAGAGATCCTTCGCGCGGCTCGAAGCAAAGACGCCACGCTCCCTTCGCAAAATCACTGAGGGCAGCGAGGATGACGATGCTCGTCGCCTCGTCCGAAACGCAGAGTCCGCAGAGAGAACGAAGGCTACAGCGAATTGAAGAACAAAAAATACGAAGAGGACCACAGCGCTGTGGGAATGGTGTTTTGCGGGCGGGCGGTGAGGATGATTTTGAAAACTTCGCGGTCGGAGGCCAGGTCGTCTAGGAATTGGCCGCCCAGCGCTGACGAATCTGGCTGGATGGTGGCTAGTTCGCGCAGCGCGTCGTAGATGATTTCGGCGGAGGGGGCCATGGGCGTCGTGAAACGGTGCGTGCGAAACTGCAGCGCCGCATTGATTTCGTTGAAGTGCCAGGCGATGCAGGCGGCCATGGAAACGGCGCGTTCGAAACGCGCGGTATGCTCCGCGGCGGCGTGTTCCACCTCAGCTTCGGATTCACCCGGCGTGGCGGGCGGAGGACCGATGAACGGGTCGAGCACCAGCATCACGCGGCGCTCGTCTTCGCGCGCGAATTCGCGGACCATCAGGCGGCCGGCGCGCGCGGTGACTTTCCAATCCACGAAGCGGGCGCTGTCGCTCGACAAATAATCGCGCAAGGAATGCAGCTCGTGTCCGCGGCCACGAAAATTGCTGGCCATTTCTCCACTCAGCAGCGGAAGAACTTCGTAAAAATGATCGGTGGGTGCCACTTTGGGATAGACGATGATCTCCATCTGCGATTCCACTTGGCGCGTTTTTTCGAAGAAGCCGAATGGGAAACGGGTGCGGATGCCGAAGGCGTCCTGGCGGTAGTTGCCACGATGCGGAAACATGAGCTCGACTTTTTGTCGCGTGGAGGATTGTCGCGGGATGTAGGGGAAAAATACGGGACGAGTGAGAATTTGGCCCGCATCTTTTTTGTTCGCGCCGACGACCCGCAGAGAAAAAGACGGCCACGCCTGCTTCTCGTTGCGCAATTCGAGTTCGGCGACCACCGGCTGCTCCGCAAAAATGTGCTCGGGCATGTCGAATTTCAGCTCGATTCCCCTGAGCACCGCGCGCGAAAGCGCGCCGGAGATCAGCAGTCCGCCGATCGCGCAGGACAGCAAGATCCAGAGCAGGTTGTTCCCGGTGTTGACGGAGGCGAGAATGAGTATGGCGACGACGCCGAGGTACACCATGCCTTCGCGCGTGAGGCGGTAGTCCACCTGATAGACGATCCAGCGCAGGCTGGTGCGCCGCGCGAGCTTGGGCACGATGGTGATGCCGACCCATCCTGCAAGCCCGAGAGCGACTACAGTGCTGATGGCTGCGAGCGCGACGCGGCCCTGTTGCGCGACGGCCGCGGAGAACAGCGCGACCAACAACGCAACGGAGAGAACCAGCATGGCCACGGCGAAATTGCGCCAGCCGTGTTTATCGCGGTCGCGCCACAGCCGAAGGACGAGCGAGTCGGCCATCGTGGTTACACAGGGACGCGGGTGGTATCGAGGATTTCGCCGAGGATGGCTTCGGCCTGCTCGGATTTTTTCTGCGTGGAGACATACCGCGAGCTGACCACCACGCGATGCGCGAAGACGGGAACGATGAGGCGCTTGAAATCGTCGGGCAGGCAGAAATCGCGGCCGTTCAAGAACGCGCGGGCTTGGGCGGCGCGATGCAGCATCACGGCGCCGCGCGGGCTGACGCCCAGGCTCAATTGTTCGGTCTGGCGCGTGCGCTCGACAATTTCCAGGGCGTAGTCGAGCAGGCTTTCTTCCACTTTCACTTGCGCGACGGATTCCTGCATGGCGACGACGTCAGCGGCGTCCATCACCGGCGTGATTTTCTCCACCGGTGCGTGGCCGGCATTATTGCGGATGATTTCTTTTTCGCTCTCGCGCGAAGGGTAGCCCATGCGGATGCGCATCAGGAAACGGTCGAGCTGCGATTCGGGCAGCGGGTAGGTGCCGTGATGCTCGATGGGATTCTGCGTGGCCAGCACTAGAAACGGACTAGGCAGCGGGTGCGTGTGATTGTCCACGGTAATTTGCGCTTCGTTCATGGCTTCCAGGAGCGAGGATTGCGTCTTGGGTGTGGTGCGATTGATTTCGTCGGCGACGATGATGTTCGCGAAGATCGGCCCCGGCTTGAACTCGAACTCCTGCGTCGCGGGATTGAAGACGCTGACGCCAATCACGTCGCTGGGCAGCAGGTCCGAAGTGAATTGAATGCGTTGGAACGAGCAGCGGAAGGACCGCGCCAGGGCCTGCGCGAGCGTGGTCTTGCCGACTCCCGGAACATCTTCAATCAGCAGATGACCGCGGGCGAGCAGCGTGGTGAGGGCGAGTTGAATGACGTCTTCCTTGCCCTTCACGACGCGGGTGATCGAGCGCAAAAGCTCGGCGAGGCGCGTGCTGGCGTTGCTCGTGGTTGTTTGCAATTCGCGTGGCCTTCTGCTACAAAAATAGGTTGCCGCTGCCTCAGGGAACGGCCATGCAGGTTGCGGCAACAACCGCGACGGCCCCTTGTAATTTTTCGGGGATTGCGGTTCAGCCCCGGAAGTGCTGCGCAGCGTGGGCGACTAGCTCAGTGGTTAGAGCGCTCCCCTCACACGGGAGAGGTCCAAGGTTCAAGTCCTTGGTCGCCCACCACTCATCCCACCATACAGTTCTACCACCAATCCTT
>JABCZK010000047.1 GCA_013289695.1 Acidobacteriota bacterium | reverse complement strand
GTAGCGAATCAGAGGATGTTTGCCGATCGGATTTTCTTGGCTCATGCCGCGAGCTTACGGCACGCTCCATTTTTTGCAAGAGTGAATCTCAGGATGTTTCTTCACAGCTTCTTTTTGAAGGGTGCGGGTTTAGACGCTCCGTCATCGGCCAACACCGCGAACCACACTCCTCAAATCTTTTCGGCCAGTAAGTACAGGTTCTGTCCCAGCTCCGTTCACACGGACAGCAATGCACTGGATTCTTGCCTGCCAGCTTTGGGCGGGAGCCGAAAAAATGAAGACATTTCAAAATCTGGGCGACGGCGGCAGACTCGCACCGGCGCGACCAACAAAAAATCTGCCCGGCGCGCTGCGCGACCGCTCACGGTCAACCTCGCTACCGTTGTCACCTCAATTGGCTCGTGAGTTTGCCGCAGCATTCCGGGCGCACAGGCAACGCAGAGCGATCCCATCCCCCGCCGAGGGCCTGCACCAGCGAGACTGCGTCCACCATGCGCCGGCCAAGAATATTAACGGCGGTGACTTCGTCCGAGAGAGCGGCGGTCTCCGCGGTTGTCACTTCCAGGTAGCTGGTGACGCCTCCGGTATAACGAGTGTTCGCGAGCTCGAGATACCTCTGCGCGGCAACGACCGCTTTGTCCTGCACCTGCGCTTCGCGCTCGAGGATGCGCAAGGCAGCTACGTTGTCTTCCACCTGTTGGAAACTGGTCAGCACTGTTTCGCGATAGTTGGCGACGGTTTGATCGTAGGCGGCGATGGCTTGATCGGAGGCAGCCCGGCGTCTTCCCGCATCGAAGATCGTTTCCGTCGCGGACAGCCCAATGGCCCACAAACCGCTTGGCCCCTGTACCAAGGTCGTGATGACGGTGCTTTCAA
Organism: Acidobacteriota bacterium; assembly: GCA_013289695.1. Lineage (GTDB taxonomy): Bacteria > Acidobacteriota > Terriglobia > Acidiferrales > UBA7541 > Palsa-295. Next base: position 34,402 of record JABCZK010000047.1, on the reverse strand, counting down.
ATCCACCGCCGGCAGCCAAATCGACGAGCGGGTAGTAGGCAGCTTTCGCCACTCCGATCTGCGCATTCGCGGCTGCGACCCTCCTCTCTGCGGCTGCGATATCCGGACGCCTTTCCAGCAGTTCCGAGGGCACGCTGACGGGAATGGGCGGAGGCGGTGTGACGAGCGGCAGCGCAGGCAGACTGAACTCCGCCGGAGGTTTTCCGATGAGGATCGCCACCGCGTGTTCGTACTGCGCGCGCGCGACTCCCACATCAATTGCCTCGGCGCGGGTTGTCTCCAGTTGAGTGCTGGCTTGCTGGACTTCCACTTCGGAAGCAATGCCGCCCGCATAACGGCTCTCGATCAAGTCCAGAGCGTCTTGATACTGCTTCACTGTCGAATTCAGGAGCTGTTCCTCGGCGTCCAGGCTGCGGGCCAGATAGTAGTCAATCGCCAGATCCGCATGCATGCTCAGATTCACGGTAGCTAAATCAGCCGCGCTGGCTTGCGCCTGTTCTCGATAAGATTCCACATTTTTGCGAACGCGTCCCCAGACGTCGGCCTCATAAGAAACGTTGAACGGCAGCGCAAAATCGTTGTAGGTGATGCCAACAAACGTCGAGCCCGGCGGAGGGGCGTGCTGGGAGACTCGTTCTCGTGTCGCGGATGCGCCGGCCATCACGGCGGGGTAATAGTCGGCCCGATAGTAGCGGAGCAGCGCGCGAGCCTGTGTGTATTGGGCTTCAGCGGCCTTCAGATTTTGGTTGGAGACGTCAACCTGCTTTTCCAGAGCATTCAATTGGGGGTCCTGAAATACCTCCCACCAATCACCGCCGAGATTCTGATCGTTGGGTTGCGCCGGTTTCCAGTCCCCAACCTCTTTATACGCTGCAGGAATTTCCGCCGTCGGAGTGTGGTACTTAGGTCCGACCGTGCATCCACTCAGGACCAACAGAGTTAGCGCGCAGAGAAGCGGCGGCAGAATTACCTGCAGCGGGTTTTTGATCCAACACATTTGTCGAGGCGTTCTCACTTGGAATCTCCCGGCAACGTGGCTTGAACCACTTGGACTTCCTGCCCCTGAACGATCGAGTCGGGAGGGTTGACGATTACTTGATCGTCTGCCTTGAGGCCAGAGACGATCTCTATCTGATTGCCGAAATCATGCCCCGCAATGACAGGCGTGAGCACGACTTTGCCGTCTTTCACCACGCCCACGCGCAATCCTTCCGTGCGGAACAGCAGCGTATTAACCGGAATTAAGAAGGTAGAGCCCTGCGTCGGAACCGCTAAGTGCACTTCTGCATAAGAACCTGTGAGCAGCGTTCCAGCGGGATTGTCCACGTCAATCTCGATCAGCAACGTACGCGTTGTCACGTTAATCGCATCCGCCGTGCGCACTACCTTTCCCTGAAACTGACGCCCCGGAAACTCGGCGAGATTGAGGTTTGCGCTCATGCCAGCCTTGATCCCCTGCGAGTATTCCTCGGGAACGTTTACGTAAACGCGCAGCACCCCGGGCTGCGCGATGTGAAAGAGATCGGTCTTCAGATTGCTGTTGCTGCCGGAATTGATCAGGTCGCCGATGTCGGTATTGCGCGCGGTGATTACACCATCGAACGGGGCGTAAATCTTCTCGAAGGAAACTAACGCAGAGTATTCATCGACGGCTGCCTGGTCCGCGTCGACGATGGCCTTGTTCGCGTTGTAGGTACCCACCGCGTTGTCCACGTCCTGTTGGGACACCGCGTGAGCTTTCAAGAGTCCCTGATACCGGGTCTTGGTGATGGAGGCGAGGTCGAGGTTCGCCTGCGCGGTATTCAGGTTACTGCGCGCCTGCTGCAGTTGCTGGTCCACTTCCGGAGTTTCGATTACCGCCAGCAACTGCCCTTTTTGGACATGTGCGCCGATATCGAAATACCACTTTCTGAGATATCCGTTTGTTCGCGAATAGATCGGCGAAGTGATGTAGGGCTGGACGTTTCCCGGAAGAATAATTTCCTGGGCGGGCGCGGTTTCTTTGGGCGACACCACCGACACTGCTGTTAGGGCGACTTGTGCGGTCTCCACGCTCAAGGATTTATTGGCCTTCACGCGTGACCAGATTCCGGAGACCAGCAGGGCGACGACCACAATCAGACCAATTGCCAAAAACAGCCATCGCCCGTGCCGTGCTTTTCCTAGTCCTGCTTTATTCGCGGGCAGTGAATTTCCGCCGCTCTGCGTTCCCAATTCAGGTTGAGATGACATAAGTGCGACTCCACATAAATTGGCGCCTATTTCGGATTTCCAGCTGTGGCTGGACGCAGATGCGCGCCGCTCTGCAATAGACTGAAGAATGCCGGCACAAAGAACAGCGTCGAAACCGTCGCGAAGAGCAGTCCACCAATGACCGCCCGGCCGAGCGGCGCGTTTTGTTCACCGCCGTCTCCTAGTCCAAGCGCCATCGGGATCATGCCGATGATCATGGCCAGCGCGGTCATGATCACCGGGCGAAAACGCGTGAATCCCGCTTCCACCGCGGCTGCGACGGAATCTTTTCCTTCCATCATTTTTTCCGTGGCAAAGCTCACCACCAAAATGCTGTTGGAGGTTGCCACGCCCATGCACATGATCGTTCCCATCAGGGCGGGCACGCTCAAATTCGTATGCGTGATAAACAGGAACCAGGCAATCCCGGCGAGTGCCGCGGGCAAAGCGGAAATCATGATGAAAGGATCGAGCCAGGACTGAAAATTGACCACAATCAGCAGGTACACCAGTACGATCGAGAACACCAAGCCGCTCATAAGGCCAACGTAGGAAGCTCGCATCGTTTGCACCTGTCCGCGAACGATGACTTGCGACCCGCGGGGCAGTTGCTGGCGTGAATCCTGAATGATTTTGTTGATGTCCCTCGACACGCCACCCAGGTCGCGTCCGGACGGAGCGCCAAAAATGTCAATCACCGGCGCGACGTTGTAGTGAGAAACCACTGCCATTCCCACTCCCCTTTTCATGGAGACCAAACTGGCCATGATCGACGGGGGAGCGTTGGGGTCTGTACCCGTAATTGGAATATTCTCGAGATCCTGCAAGGTGTCGGCGCGGTATTGCGGCGTCTGGGTCGCGATTTGGTAGCTGACGCGGTTCTTCGGATCCACCCAGAATGTCGGCGAAGTCTGGAAGCTGCCGCTGAGCGACACCAGTAGATTCTGCGCGATATCGTGCGCCGAAAATCCCAGCTCTTCCGCTTTCGTGCGCTCCACGCGGTAACGCAGGTAAGGCTCATCGAACGGCTGCTGGATCCGCAGATCAGCCGTTCCGGTTACGTATTTCAATTTGCTCAGCAGCGCGTCTGCATAACGCTGATTTCCCTCCAGGTTATTCCCCACAATCTGCACATCAATCGGAGCCGGCAGGCCAAAATTGAGGATCTGACCGACCATGTCGGCAGGCAAGAAAGCGAAACTGACGCCTGGGAATTCTCTGGGGAGCGTCAGACGGAGTTGGCGAATGTAGTTGTCCGTCGGATGGTGATTCGCGGACAGGTTCACGAGCACGTCGGCGTCCTGCGTGCCGATCGGCGCGGAATTGCTGTAGGAAAGATTGATGCCGCTATAGGGCAGGCCGATGTTGTCGATGACGCTCAGGACTTCGCCGGCTGGAATCTGCCTCCGAATCGACCGCTCCACCAGGTCGCACAGGTTGGCTGTTTCCTCAATGCGCATTCCGGTGGGAGCTCGCAGATGAAGCTTGAAAGTGCCGCTATCCACGCTGGGGAAGAAGTCCTGGCCCAGCCAAGGAATCAGAATTGCCAGCGAGCCAAGGCAGAACACGAAGAACGCAATCAGGAACGCGCGCCGGTGATCGAGACAAAGCTCGAGCAAGCCGTGATACCTTTGCCGGAAACCCTCGAAGGCCTCCTCAAATCGTTTCTGCACCCGTACCAGCGGGTTCCGGGAAGGGGCGCTGCCAGCTTTCTTGTCATCGCCGCGCAATAGATACTTCGCCATCGTCGGAACAATCGTCCGGGAAAGAAAGTAAGACGCTAGCATCGCGAAAACCACCGCCTCCGCCAGCGGCACAAAGAGATACCTCGCCACGCCGGACAGTAAGAACATCGGTGCAAACACGATGCAGATTGAAAGCGTGGCGACGAAAGCAGGCGTGGCAATCTGCGAGGCGCTGTCCAGGACGACTTCGTCCATATCCTTCTCCGGTTCCGCTTCACGATTACGATTGATGTTCTCGACTTCAACGGTCGCGTCGTCAACCAAGATACCGACCGCCAGAGCGAGTCCGCCCAGCGTCATGATGTTGATCGTTTCTCCGATCGCGCTGAACGCGATGATGGAGGTCAAGATCGCGAGTGGAATGGAAGTCGCGATGATCAGCGTGCTCCTCCAGCTGCCTAGGAAAGTGAGAATCATGAACGCGGTCAGGCACGCAGCGATCAGCGTCTCCCTGACTACACCGCTGATCGCGCCACGCACAAAAATAGACTGATCGGCGAGCGGCTGAATTTGTAATTGGGCTGGAACCGTCGTCTTGATTTGCGGCAGGAGTGCTTTGACGCCCGAGATCACGTTCAACGTGGACGCGTCTCCCGCTTTCTGAATCGTCAGCAATACGGAGCGCTGCCCGTTGACTTTCACGATGTTGGTCTGCGGAGGGAAACCATCGCGCACCCAGGCGACGTCCTCGATGTAAATGGTAGTGCTGCCGATTGTCTTGATCGGGATGCGATTCAGGTCCTCAATCGTTTGCGGCGCCGCATTCGGAATGGAAACATCGTACTCCCTGGAGCCGATCTTGGACGTTCCAGTGGGCAAAATCAGGTTTTGCACGCTGATGGCATTCACTACATCCAGCGCCGACAGACCCTTCGACTGCAACGCTGCCGGATTCAGGTCCACTTGCACCTGGCGTTGTTTGCCGCCGTAGGGATATGGAACGGATGCACCAGGCACCGTGATCAGCTGCGTGCGAATGAAATTCAGGCCATAGTCGTTGAGCTCTTGTTCCGACATATTTTGGCCCGAAAGCGCCAACTGCAGAACAGGTACGCTCGAGGCGCTGTACGCCAGAATGAGCGGCGGCGTCGTTCCGGCAGGCAACTGCTTAAGTTGGGTCTGAGAAACGGCCGTTATCTGGGCAATACCTTGTTGAATGTTTGCGGTTGGTTGCAGGAATACCTTGACCACAGCGATGCCGTACAGTGACTGGGACTCGATGTGCTCGATGTTGTCAACGGTTGTGGTAAGAGCGCGTTCCGTTACGCTCACGATTCGGTCGCTCATGTCCTCGGGCACCAGGCCGTTATAGGTCCAGATAATGCTGATCACCGGAATGTTGATGTTCGGGAAAATATCGGTTGGGGTGCGCACGATCGCGAGCGACCCCATGATCAGGATGAGTATGGCCATAACCACGAAGGTGTAAGGCCGGCGCAATGCAAGTCGCACAATCCACATAATTCACGTCCTCAATCTCTTCATCCGGCGGAACTGAACAGAGTCAATCTCTGTTATTTTTGGCTGGCGTCAGACCAAGATCGTGCAGCCCGTATGCCACAGCGGACCCTGATCGGAAATTTCTGGAAATAATTGAAAATAGTGCCACTTAGTCCAGGCGGCATGAAATGCAACGGGTTGAACGGACGAGGGAAATGTCCAGCGGGTTGGATGCTCGTCGGCACGCTGACACCCTGCATTGCAGCGGCGAGCGGTCGATCCTCCCACTCCTCGGGCCTTCTCCCCACCGCAAATTAATCGCTCGTTTTTGTCGTGTTTTTGCAATTACGACGGGCGCGGGATGACATTCTGGCGTGAGCGTGCGACAGCGGACACGGTACAACTACCTCCATCATTCAAAGAGAATCTTCGCCATCATCCCCTTGTCTTCGTGATTGAGGAGGTGACAGTGAAACACGGACATGCCCCTGATCACGGGGTCGCTGAAATCCATGATGACGTCCACGGTGCCGCCGGTGGGAACATTCACGGTGTCCAGCCACAACGGCTCGGCGATCGGCTTGTCGTTTTCGGCGTACGCCAGGAAATGAACCTGGTGGATGTGCAATGGATGCAGCTCCGCCGAGGCATTGACGATTCTCCAATGCTGAAACGTGCCAACCTTTGCATGCACCATGGGAGCCGCATCGGGCGCAAACTTGGCTCCGTTGATGTAAAAACCCTTGTCGTCTTCCGTGAACGTCACGGTGAATCGGGGCGGCGCTTTTTCTTCCGCCGCCAGATCCAGCGTTCCGAAATCAGGTTTCACGTGGCGCTTCGATATTTTGTGTGTTGACTCCGGTCGAGACTGCGGAACGATGTCCGCCAGGATCATCGCCGGATTTGGATCGCCCTCTGGACCGGTATCCACACAGCGGGAAATCAGATGCTCGTGTGCCTCAGCAGTTGGCCCGGTGACAATCGCTTCAAGCCGGCCGGCCGGAGGCAACAACACATGATTGGCGATGCGCGTTCGATGATTGGTGTCGTGACGAACGATCGGCATTCCGTCCATGGCGACAATTTCAAACGTTTGACCTTCCAGCTGCAGATCTAGATAGCGATCCGCCGAAGCGTTGACGACGCGCCAAAATTGACGCTCTCCCGGAGCGAGTTCAATTTGCGGCCGCAGGGCTCCGTTCACCGTAAAAATTTCGCTTGGCGCCTCGGACTCTCCGCCGCAAGCATTCGACCCGAGATGAACGCGCTGTGCCAAATCGGCAGCCAGCGGCCCGCGCCCAATGGAACGGCCACGCACAATCAGGATTTGTTCCGGCAAACCCGCGAGTTCCGGGTAATAGGATTCGATTCCTTCGATCACCAGCGCGCCGGACATGCCGTCCAGCACTTGCTGATAACTCTCTCCATGCGGGTGCGTGTGATACCAATACAATCCCGGCGGATGGTCTTTAGGAATGTGCACAACATAGCTGAGCGATTGTCCCGGCATGGCCATCATGTCCAAGACGTCGTCCTGCGGCCTGTCCGGAGAAACCGTGAGGCCGTGAAAGTGCAAGTTGGTCATGTCCAGGCACGGACCAATCAAGCAACGCTCCAGTGGTTTGGCCGGAAGGTCGTTGATGTAGGTGATCTTCAGTTGGTCGCCTGGAGACAAACGCAAAGTCGGAGCGCTTGGTTGGCCATTGAAGTAGAAGGAGTCCTTACCGTCACCGGTGATCCCCGCGTGCAAAGTTAGCGAGAGAATGTGGCCTTTCGCGCGAAGCTCCGGAGAATTTGAAAGCTGCTGTGCTGGCATCCTCGGCATCGCCAAAGCGCAAAGGGAAGCCAGCACTACGACTGCGACGGGTCGGATTGAGCGCACGCTTCTCTCCTATCGCCCGATTTTCAAACCGTTGTTATAGAGTGGTCCATTCGTTCGCTGAATCGCAGAGGCGAGCAGTAGAGCGCTAGAACCACAACTTGCTCGCACAACTTTATAGCAAATTCTCCAGTCGAAATTGAGACCTCTCATCGGTTCCATCGTCGCTACTTCGCAGAACCTGGAGGGAATTTCTTGAACAATTTGTCCACGCCCTTGTTCAGGTTCTCGATGTTCTTGTTGGAGTTGTTGGATAGCGTGTCGCTCGCGCTGCCTCTCCATATCAGCTGCTTCGTTTTGGTGTCAAATAAATCGACGACCAGCGTGCCAACCTCATATGTTTCCGTTGTGGTTGTTGCGTCTCCAAAGCCTCCAAAACCTCCGCCCCCAAAGCGTCTCCAGCCCCAGCCTCCCCCAAACCCGTCGTAAAAGGTGTTCAGAGTCTGCTGATCTTGTGTTGTCTGAATAGCAATGATCGAAACGTCCCCGCCGGAATCCACCTGGGTCCAACCTTTCGCTGTCAAAGCAGCATTGACGGCGCTCTTGATTCGATCAACATCCAGCGGGTCTTGCGTCTTAACGTGCTCCCAAGAGAACGTCTTGTATTGCGGGAAGTTTGCGTTGCGGTCGTAGTCGGTCTTCACCTGCTGTGCCGACGAGTTGCCCACGAACAAGAACATCAGTGCAATGAAAGCGAATCGTGTTTTCTCCAGTTTCATAATTCCTCCTTTTTGGGGATTCCCGGCCAGAACCTTTCGCGCACGCGGCTTCCACGCGTTCCAGGCAGTCGCTGTTCCTGCGCGTCGTTAATTTCCCGACTGTGGTTGCGCCCGGTGTGCCGGCACATGCTCCTGGGCTTCCGCTGCCGCGCGACCTAGTCTCTTCTCGTAGCTCGACTCGGCCACTTGACTGCCGCTTGATTCGCCTTCGTCGAATAATTTCTCCAGGAAGTATTGGTCTCCGTATCTGTTAAAGACCAATTCGCTCTTGGGCGCTACTGAGTTCGCGTCTGCCTGGCGGACCTGAAGCAGGACGGCGACCGAACCATCTGGTCTACTGATCTCGATAAGCGTCAAATTCGAGTCGTCCATCATGCGGATGAAGTACTTGCCTGCGGGAAGCTTTGTATTCCCGGCGTGGAACTGAAACGGAATGTCGGCTTCCATGGTTCCAATGAGCTGCGCGTGCGTTTGCTGCGGATAAATCATCGCAACAAAAATAAGGGCAATAAACACCGGCGCCAAATGGTGTTTTCTTGTCCCTTCGCGTCCGACGTAGGCCTTGTCACTTTTTTTAATGAACATCGTCATTCTCCTCTTTGGTATTGCCGCCAAAAGCTTGAATACTTGGGCGACGCAACTGCAATAGGCAACACGGCTGCCAAACATGCTGAGTTCGCAAGTGACAGAAAATAGAGCGCGATCGCGGGTGGTGGCACAGTGTGGGATGCCAGCCCACTAGACACAATGTCCCAATGCCGACGGCGCCAGCGTCGTCACGTGCATGTTTTTGTCTTGAATGCGTTCGCCAAAATGAAGTCTTAGCGCGCTCGGGAAAAATCCCACAAGCAAGTGTGTCTGTCCAATCCGCCGACTACTTCCAACAGCGAATCCAAACGTTTGACACTCATCCTGAATTGTTTCGTTCGTTATTCCCGGCACGCATCTTGTTTTGCGGGAGTTCCGAAGATCTTTACGAAAATCCAAAATGGCACCGCAAGTGCCTCGGTCCGCGCTCGTGAGCGGCGCCGATTTGAATTGTCGTCGCACAAAAAAGAGGAGGCACGCGGATGAGCGAACCGAACGAGACCAGGCCGGCCATTCAAGACGACATTCGGGTCAGTGAGCAACAAGAGAGCAAGTCGGGCACGGAAGCATTCTCGAGACGTACTTTCTTAGGAGTGGGTTCTGCTGGCTTGGCGACTGCGGCACTAACGTCTCTGGTGGTCGACGCTCAGGAGCGAGGAAACATCGCGAAAGGCGAACAGGATCATTCCGCGAGTAATCCGGGACCGGAAAACAAGCCGCTTTTGGATGAAAATCCAAATTCAAACTTTCCTCCGCCCACAGATTACGGAAACATAATTCCCGTGTGGTACTCCTTCGATCTAACTCATATGCGCATTCAGGAGGGTGGTTGGACGAACCAGGTAACACAGACGGTCCTACCATCTTCAACGGATATTGCGGGAGTCAGAATGCGGCTTACAGCAGGGAGCTTTCGCGAGCTCCATTGGCACACGTCGGACGAGTGGGCCTATATGCTGTACGGAAATGCTCGCGTCACCGTTCTGAATCCCGACGGAACCATCTTTATCGGCGATGTAGGCAAAGGTGACCTTTGGTACTTTCCCGCAGGATTCCCTCACTCCATCCAAGGGTTGGGACCGGATGGCACTGAATTCATGCTGATCTTCAATCAAGGCGATTTCTCGGAAGACAACACCTTCCTTATTTCCGACTGGGTAGCGCATACACCGCCATCGGTGCTGTCGAGGAATTTTGGCCTGCCGGAGAGCGCTCTTAGGAAATTACCGACGAACGACCTGTACATCTTCCCGGCAGACCTGCCTGAATCCTTGGCACAGGACATGGCCCGTGACGGGGTGTCGAGCCTCCCTAAGTACACGTGGAAATTGGGAGACATGGCGCCTAAGAGTCGAACGAGAGGCGGTGAAATTCGCGTGGCTGACTCCCATAGCTTCGTGGCGGCGAAAAATATCTCGGGAGCTGTGGCAACGATTAAGCCAGGCGGCCTGCGTGAAATGCATTGGCATCCAAACGCTTCGGAGTGGCAGTACTACATAAGCGGCAAGGGGCGTATGACGGTGGTCTTGCCCCACGGGGCACGCACGATGGACTTCAATGCAAATGATGTCGGATTTGTGCCGCGCATCGCGGGTCACTACATCGAGAATACAGGCGATACGGACCTGCAGGTTCTGGAAGTGTTCGCTACGGGCGACTTTCAGGAAATTTCCCTCAACAATTGGATCCGGCGTATGCCTCCGGAGATGGCCATGGCGCATTTGAATCTGGATGCGAACGCCATAAGTAAAATTTCCGCAGACCCGGGAATCTACATTCTCCCTCGGTAGCCACCGCCCCAGCCCGCCGCCTCATGGAGTCCGGCCTGTCAGACACTCGAGAAAACCTTCAATCTCGGGTGCCGGGGCCGGCTCTCTCCGCGAGACAACCCACGCAGCATTGCGAGTCGGTTATGCGGACAGGAGATCATTGCTGTAACGTGAAATGCCCAGCTTTTGCATGCGGAAGTAAAGCGTGGATCTCTTCATGCCTAAGCGTGCAGCAGCGCCGCTTGGACCGGCGACAACCCAGCGCGTTTGCTTCAGAGTCTTCAGAATGTGGTCCCGTTCCGCGTCCTTCAGGGTAATTGCTCCCCGCGAGTCGGCGCCGACCGAATGTCTTAGCTCTCCGAGAGGAGGACGCAGAACGGTCCCGTCGCTCAAGATGACGCTGCGTTCGATGAAATTCTGCAGCTCGCGAATATTCCCGGGCCATCCGTACGCAGTCAACGCAGACATCGTTTCCGCGGGAACGCGTTCGATTTGCTTGCCCATCCGGCGGCCGAAAATCTCGACGAAATGTTGCACCAGATCCGGAATGTCTTCGCTGCGTGCTCGCAACGGTGGAAGCACGATGGGGAATACGTTCATCCGATAGTAGAGGTCGCTGCGAAATTCCCCCCGCTTCACCATGGCCGTCAAGTCTCGGTGCGTCGCGGCCAGCAGCCGAACGTCCACCTGGTGAGTTCTTGCGCTGCCCAAGCGCTCGAACTCCTGTTCCTGCAGCACACGCAACAGCTTGGGTTGCAGCGCTAATGGAATGTCGCCTACCTCGTCCAGGAACAGAGTCCCGCCGTCAGCCGCTTCGAAACGACCGATCTTTTGCGCGATGGCGCCTGTAAAAGCCCCCCTCTCATGGCCAAAAAGTTCGCTTTCCAGCAGATCGAACGGGATGGCAGCGCAATTCAGCTTTACAAACGGGCGGCCGCAGCGCGAACTGATGTTGTGAATCGCTCGCGCGATCAGCTCCTTACCGGTACCTGTTTCCCCCTGGATGAGAACTGTGGAATCGGTGGGTGCGACGCGTTCGACTTCTCCGAAAACCGATTCCAAGGCGCCACTGTTGCCTATGATTTGCTCGAACCGGCGCTGATTTCGACCTCGGTCACCAGGCCCCAATCTCTCGAAAGTACCCATAGGACACCTCCTGGCGCGACTGGATGCGCGGTTTGATTAGCTGTTGAGAGCCGCTCGAACGCTATCGAGGAGAGCTTCGTCGTCAAATGGTTTTGCAAGGAATTCCACTGCACCGCCCCTCATCGCCTGCATCCGCATTTTTTCGTCACCATGTGCCGTGATGAAGATGATCGGAATCCTGCAACGATCGGCATTCAGTTTCGCCTGGAGCTCGAGGCCGGAGATCCCTGGCATGCGAATATCCGCGATCAGACATGCGGTCTGGTGCCGTTGGCCAGATTCCAGGAATTCCTCCGCCGACGCAAACTCTTGGGCCGGCAAGCCAACCGCCTTCAGCAGCCCCCGCAAAGCGTCGCGCATCAATTCGTCATCATCAACAATCGCCACTAATTTGGTGTTCCCTTGAGTGTTCATGGCAAAAACTTAGCAGGCCGTCGAAACCCGCGCAATTATACATTGGTATAACGCCGAGGGTCGAAACCCCAATCAAAACGGCCCCGCAGCCCGTGGTGTCCATCCGGTGTGCGAAAAGCAGCTGCAATATTTCGGGGTACACCATAGTGAAGGCGGCAGTTAAAGCAGCAAGAATACGAACTGGCAAACAGCCTGGCATGAGCGCTGTAACCTGAGGCTACTGCCCGCGAGGCCCGAGCTTCTCCGCCATTCTCACCAATTCTGCCAGCGATTGCGCCTGCATCTTGCGCATCACGTGGCCGCGATGCACCTTCACGGTGATTTCGCTGGTCCCCAGCTCGGAAGCAATTTGCTTGTTGAGCATGCCCGAAACCACCAGACTCATGACCTCGCGCTCCCGGGCGGTTAGTGTCTCATAGCGTTTTTGCACGTCGGCAAGGTTGCGCCGCACTTGGCGTGTCGCACAGTCACGATCCAAAGCCTGCTGGATCGCATCCAGCAAATCAGTATCCTGGAACGGCTTGGTCAGAAACTCCACGGCACCGGATTTCATGGCCTTCACCGAGGTGGGAATGTCTCCATGACCGGTGATGAAGATGATAGGGATTTGGACGCCCGCCTCGGCCAGCTCGTGCTGAAAGTCCAGACCGCTAATTCCAGGCAGGCTCACGTCCAACACCAGGCAACTTGGTCCATCCGGTCGTTTAGCGCGCAAAAACTTTTCCGCCGTCTCGAACGCCTCGGAACGCAGGCCCGCAGATTTCAGCAATCCCTGGACAGAGGCACGTACCAAACCATCGTCGTCAATGACGAACACCATCGGAATGTCTTCGGCCGTCATACTTGTGCCTCAATTTTGGTAGGCAGCGTGAAATAAAAGCTTGTGCCGCGTGGCGGGTGGTCGGCAGCCCACAAACGCCCGCCGTGCGCTTCGACGATCGAGCGGCTGATCCGAAGTCCCAAACCGGTGCCGTGGCTCTTGGTGGTAAAGAACGCGTTAAAGATCTGGTCCGTGTGCTGCTGGGGCAGCCCCACCCCGGTATCCGTTACCGAGATCTGAATTTGCTCGTTTTCTGTCCGGCGCGAGTTGATGACGAGTTCCCTGATCCCTTCCACATCTTTCATCGCGTCAATGCTGTTCACGATCAGATTCATCAGCACCTGTTGCAATTGGACCCGATCTCCAATGACGTGAGGAAGATCTGCCGCCAACTCCGCGCGCACTGCAATGTTGTATCGCGCGGCCTCGCCGTACAGGAGCGCGATCATCCTCGGAATCACTTCGTTTGCATCAACCAACTCCCGTTCCGGAGCCGCCTTCTTGAAGAGCAGGCGCACCCGGTTGATGATTTCCGCCGCGCGCCTTCCGTCGGTCACCACTCTCATAGCAGCCGCGCGCGCTTCTTCCAGATTGGGGGTGTCGCCTGCCAGCCAGCGCAGGCAGGTACTCGCGTTGGTGACGGCGGCGCCAATCGGTTGATTCACTTCGTGCGCTAGGGAAGCAGTCAGCTCTCCCATGGTGGTGACGCGGTTCACGTGCGCCAGTTCTGCCTGCGCTTGCCGCAATGCCTCTTCGGCCCGCTTGCGTTCGCTGACGTCCATCGCGCTCCCGACAAATTCCACGAGGTCGCCCGAATCGTTCAAGATCGGATGACCGATCGTGTGGAGGTGCTTGATCGTTCCGTCCGAAAGAACAATGCGGTAGTCCACTTGCATCTCGGTTTTCTCGATTTCGGCTTTTTCAAAAAGGTCCACAACCCGCTTCCGGTCCTCAGGATGGAACTTATTAAAGAAGAATTCCGTGTTCGATGCGTTTTCGTCAGGCTTGATGTCGTGTATCCGGTAAACTTCCGGCGAGACTATGACTGCCCCCGATGCAACATCATGTCGCCAGCTGCCCGTGTGGCTTAGTTTCTGCGCTTCGAGCAAAGATTCTTCACTGCGGCGCAGCTCTTTCTCCGCGCGCTTGCTGTCGGTGGTGTCCATCACCGCTCCAACAAACTCGAGTTCATCCGACTCATCTCTTGCGGCATGAGCCACAACATGGACATATTTGACGGAACGATCCGGCATCAGCAAACGATATTCATGATCAAAATTCTTCCCATCCTGCGCCGCGCGCTCGATTGTCCGTTTCACCCGGGCTGCGTCTTCTGGGTGAACCCGTCGGAGAATAAGTTCCACGGTCGGTTTCGTCGTTCGATCGTATTGGAAAATTCGAAAGGATTCCTCGGACCAGGTGACCTCGCCGGTGGAAACCCTCCATCCAAAACTGCCCGTATGGCTTATTCGCTGTGCTTCCGATAAATACGCCTCGCTTTGCTGCAGCTTCTTTTCCTGAACTTCCAAGGTCTGAGTAGCGAATCGCATATCAACCCAGGACGTCAACAGTGCCAGCCCGAGGACGATAAAGGTGACGGCGGCAATTCCGGCGGTGCCGAGTGTGGAGACGCTTACGGCACGAGACAGGTCCACCGGCAGGTCGGAGCGGGTAAAACTGGCGGCGGCCATGCCGGTGTAATGCATGACGGGGATCGCCGCACCCATCACGACCGCTCCGCTTAACTTGTCCCAGCCGACCCCCGTTTTGCCATCGCGGAAGTGAAAGGTAATCCACAGCGCAGCCAGCGAAATCAAAACCGCGAACACAACGGACAGGACGACCAAAAAGGAATTAAACCGGCATATCGCAGGTAAACGCATTGCGGCCATGCCGATGTAATGCATGCTTGCAATACCCGCGCCCATCAGGACACTTCCGGCAAGCGCTCGGAACCAACCCATTTTCTGCCGGCTCACCACGCCCAGTGCCACGACCGAAGCGAGAATGGCCGCAAACAGTGACAGAAGAACGGTCGGCCAATCGTAGGCCACGGGAACCGGCAGGATGAACGCCAGCATCCCAATGTAGTGCATGGACCAAATGCCAGTCCCCATTGCACAAGCCCCGCCCAGCAGCCAAACCGCGCGATTCCAACCGTTCGCGGCACTCACGCGACCTGCAAGATACAGTGCAGCGTAAGACGCAAACATGGCGATCAGCACCGAAAGTGCCACCAGTGCGTAGTTATACGAGCCAATCAAGTTCACGGCAGCCCTGCGCTTTCTTCTGGTTGTTGCGCGAAACAGCCACGCTGCACTTCAATCAGACATCAACCGTCCGCGTTGCACCAGCGCCACTTCTCCCCAGACTCGAAGATCGACCCCGCACTTATTCTGGGGCCCGAACGTAGCGGCCGGTCGGAGTAATCGGTCCGGTCCCTTCTACAGTCTTAGCCATACTGACCGTCTTTTTCACATTCCTGTGCCTCAACTTTGGTAGGCAGCGTGAAATAAAAGCTTGTGCCGCGTGGCGGGTGGTCGGCAGCCCACAAACGCCCGCCGTGCGCTTCGACGATCGAGCGGCTGATCCGAAGTCCCAATCCGGTGCCGTGGCTCTTGGTGGTAAAGAACGCGTTAAAGATCTGGTCCGTGTGCTGCTGAGGCAGCCCCACCCCGGTATCCATCACCGAGATCCGAATCTGCTCGTTCTCCGTTCGCTGCGAGCTGATCACGAGCTCCCTGATCCCCTCCACATCTTTCATCGCGTCAATGCTGTTCACGATCAGATTCATCAGCACCTGCTGCAATTGGACGCGATCTCCAATGACGTGAGGAAGATCTGCCGCCAACTCCGCGCGCACGGATATGTTGTATTGTGCGGCCTCGCCGTACAGGAGCGCGATCATCCTCGGAATCACTTCGTTTGCGTCAACCAACTCCCGTTCGGAAGCGCTCTTCTTGAAGAGCTGGCGCACCCGGCTGATGATTTCCGCCGCGCGAGCGGCGTCTTTGACAACTCTCGCTGCCGCCGCGCGCGCCTCTTCCACGTCGGGGTGATCGCGCGTCAGCCAGCGAAAACAGGTATTGGCGTCAGTCACTGCAGCGGCAATCGGTTGATTCACTTCGTGCGCCAGGGAAGCGGTCAGCTCTCCCATGGTGGTGACACGGTTCACGTGCGCCAGCTCCGCCCGCGCCTGACGCAGCGCTTCTTCGACCTGTTTGCGCTCACGGCTCTCTGCTTGTAACGCCTCGTTGGTGCTCCGCAGCTCTTTTACTGTCTCTGTCTGGTAATCGCGCGCGCGCCTCAGCGATTCTGTCGCGCTCCTTTGTGCAGCGCCCAGCGTTCCCGCGACTATGCCTGACACGGCGAAGATGACGAGGCGTGGTATCTCTTTCGAGTCTGCGGCGAAGGAATACGCAGGTTCCAGGAAGTAATAATCGAAAGCGAGACAGGAGAGGACGGTTGCGACCGATCCCGGCCCTACTCCACCGAACCACGCACTGATCATTACAGCGCAAAGAAATAGCGACGCCGGAGCAGTTTCCAAATGAAACCCCGGCCACCGTGAAATTACCAGCGCTGCGATTACCGACAGAACGGAAACACCATATCTCCAAATCACAGGTGGCTTGGGCCACAAAAGAGGATTGAACCTGGACATACTTCTGCTCCGGCAATGCAGCGTGTCGCTCCGCGCAATCAACCGACCGAACGATGACGATTCTGGGCCGCCGCGCGGGCGTTTTGCAAGCAGGTTATTTCTGACTGCGTTTGGTGTTAATTCTCGGGAAAATCCTCCCAGCTCGCGTCTTGTTGGCACCGGCTGCCTAGTTCAGCCGGCCCATCGTGCACGGGTAACAGTCTTCAGGGCATCCGACCAAATAGACAGAGTGCCAACCCTCTGACAGTTTTACTTGAGAACGCACGCTGCCGGAACTCCCGCGAATTGACGCAAACCCCAATCTGTCAGCCACTCCCGAGTCACTCTCGTCAGACCTGGTCTATGGCACAACCATTGCATCCTGTAGCGTCGGCTACGATGCAACTGAGTGGCCGCGAGGTCCGCAATGATGGAAACCCTTTATGCAACTCACGATAAAAACTCCGACGGCGCACTGATCGCGGCCAGCAAGCGTGGAGACGGGCGTGCTTCCGAGGAGTTGGTCTCACGGTACGGGCGGAGAGTTTTTGCGGCTGCACTCCGGATTACGAAGAATCGTGAAGACTCCGAAGATGTCGTCCAGGAAAGTTTTCACAAGGCCTTCCTGCATCTGAAGGAGTTTCAAGAAAAGTCCCGTTTCTCCACCTGGCTAACACGCATCGCCATGAATGAAGCGCTCATGCTGCTGCGCCATAGGCGGGAAGTCGTCGCAATCTCGCCGGAAAGCCCGGACGATTGCGCGCAGCCTCTCCTGCGGGCGTTCGTTGACCGGCGTCCCGGTCCTGAAGAGTCCTGCTGGCGGCGAGAGCGCAAAGAACTCTTGGCCGAAGCGATCAATCGCTTAGGCTCGACAATTCGAGGTACGGTCTTGCTCCGCATCGTCGAAGAACGCTCCGTTCAAGAAACGGCCCGCATTCTCGGCATCTCGACCGCTGCCGTAAAATCACGTTTGTTTCACGGGCGACGGAAGCTACTGCGAACTGTGAACCCCGATCTTCGGCGAAGCATCTTTGTGGCCAGCCGTGGGCGGCAGAGCACTGTTGAGCTCTGAACGTAATCATGTGCGCAGCCCCAGGCTCGACCTTCTCATGCTTCTTAGGCTCGAGGAACAGTCTGCGCAAGTGTCTAGAACAGTTCTGGTGCAATCGATTCCAAGACCTTGGCGGCGATACGGACGGTGTCGGACTGTTGACATCGTCTGGAATTCTGTTGAATTCTTTCAACACTCGAGCCCAATCAAGCTCGCACTTCACTCGCATCACCACGTTGCACCGCTCTTGATTTCAATGACTTACAGATGGATGCCGTATCCGCAGAGCACCTCGATTTCTGGCACGCCGTTTGCACGTGTCTGCTATCGGAAAGTGAAAGCCAAGAAAGCATTGCCACCGGCCGGCGAGAATTGATACTCAATACCATTCATACCAGGTCAATTTCGCCGGCCGCCCAGCCAAAGGATGATTCGCTATGAACGCAATTACGCCGGGAAAAGACAAGCTGGGATTCATCGGAATCGGCTACATGGGCCGGCCCATCGCGCAGCGGCTGCTTGCAGCCGGTTTCAAACTGACCGCGTATGACCGCGATCGCAGCAAGGCGGAGGGACTGATTCCATACGGCGGTGCGGTCGCGGAAAGCGTTGCGCAACTTACTTCCGGTTGCGACGTGCTGCTGTCCTGCCTTCCCAGCGACGAAGCCGTGCTGAATGTTTTTAACGGCGCGGACGGTGCCTTCGCGAGCGCGCGTCCCAGCACGCTGTTCATGGACATGAGCACGGTTTATCCGGAGACGTCCAAGACCCTCGCCCGGCTGGGTTCCCAGCGCGCAGTGGACGTCCTTGACGTGACCATCTCGGGCAGTACTCCGGTCGCGGAACAGGGGGCGCTGGTCTTGTTCGGAGGCGGAGCCCGCGGCAGCTTCGACGCCGCGGAGTCAATCTTTCGCGCGATCGCTCGAAAGTATTTTTATGTGGGGCCCAGCGGCTCGGGGGCGACGATGAAGCTCGTGGTGAACAGCCTGCTGGGAGTCGGAATGCAAGCGATTGCTGAGGCCGTTGCGCTCGGTGAGAAGGCTGGCCTCGATCGCAATCGTTTACTGGACGTGCTGTCCCAGACCGCAGTCGTGGCCCCGGCGCATGTGGGAAAACTGCAGAGGGCGATGAACAACGATTACAGCCCGCAATTTCCGCTGCGTCTGATGAACAAGGATTTCGGACTGATACTCAAGCTCGCGGCTGCGGTCGGCGCTCAGATGCCCGCGGCACGGGCGGCGTTGCAAGTGAACGAGGCGCAATCAACGCCAGGAAACGAGCAAGACTTCTCAGCCGTCATTCTACAAATGGAAAAGCAAGCGCACTTGGATTCTGCGGATGGGAAGCGAATTGGAATCGGTGCCGGTCAGTAACGCGGCTTAACTCGGAGAAGAACTGCTTCCTGCGGTCGAAGTGAGGAGCGGCCATGATTCAACTGAAAGTAAACGGAGCGGATCAATCGTTTAGCGGCGCGCCTGAAATGCCCCTGCTCTGGTATCTGCGCGACGTTCTGAATTTAACCGGGTCAAAATTCGGTTGCGGCATCGGGCTTTGCGGCGCGTGTACGGTCCACGTAAACGGGCAAGCCACGCGATCCTGCGTAACGGCCATGAGCGACGCGGCCGGAAAGGAAATTACGACGGTCGAAGGCCTGGAGAAAAACGGACTGCATCCCGTTCAGAAAGCCTGGATGCAAATCAATGTGCCGCAGTGTGGTTACTGCCAGGTGGGGCAGATGATGCAGGCCGCGGCTTTATTGAACAGCAACAAGAAGCCGACCGACCAGCAGATCGAAGACGCGATGGCCGGGAACATCTGCCGTTGCGGAACTTACCAGCGAATTCGCGCGGCGATTAAATCTGCGGCAGGGGAAATGGCATGAGTCCGATTGAAAACGTCAGCCGGCGTAATTTCCTGCGGGGAGGCGTCTTCGCGGCGGGCGCCTTTGTGCTGGGTGTGCGCTTTCACCCCGGCCTGCTGACCGTCGACACGCTCCCCCAGGATACGCACGTGGATCTCGCAAAATTCCATCCGAGCATTTTCGTCGGAATGAATCCGGACGGTACCGTGTGGATCGTGGCGCATCGCTCGGAGATGGGCACGACAATCCGCACATCACTTCCGTTGGTTGTCGCCGATGAACTCGACGCCGATTGGAAACGAGTGAAGATCGAACAAGCCATTGGCGACAAGCGCTACGGTGACCAGAATACGGACGGGTCGCACTCCATTCGATCGTTCTACGACGCGATGCGCGTGGCCGGAGCAACCGCGCGATTCATGTTGATTCAAGCCGCGGCTCAGCAATGGAATGTGCCGGCGGCCGAGTGTGAAACCGATTTACATGTTGTCATCCACCGCTCGACGAACCAACGAGCGGGTTACGGTGAACTCGCGGGCGCCGCGGCGAAGCTGCCGGTCCCTGCCAAAGAACAGCTGAAACTCAAACCAAAGAGCGCTTGGCGGTATGTAGGCAAGGGCGAAGTGAGCTACGACCTCGCAGAGCTGGTAACGGGGAAAGCCATTTATGGAATGGATGCCCGCGTGGAGGGCATGGTGTACGCGTCTGTGGAGCGCCCGCCCGTGATCGGCGGCAAAGTGAAATCGTACGACGATCAGGACGCCTTAAAGGTCGCAGGCGTGCTGCAGACGATTCCCATTGATCCGTTCCAGCCTCCGCCGGCTTTTCAACCGCTGGGCGGCATCGCAGTAATTGCAGACAACACCTGGGCTGCATTTCAAGGACGCAAGAAACTGAACATCTCCTGGGACAACGGGCCCAACGCAACGTACGACTCCGGCACATACAAGAACGAATTGCGCGAGACTTCCCACAAGCCATGCAAAGTAGTGCGCAACATCGGCGATGCGGACGCGGCATTCGCCAAAGGCGGGAAGATTTACGAGGCGGATTACTACGTTCCGCTCCTGGCGCACGCCACCATGGAACCGATGGTTGCTCTCGCCGAATTTAAAGACGGCAAAGTGACGGCGTGGGCTCCCACGCAGAATCCTCAAGCCGCGCAAGACATCATCGCGAAAGAATTGGGGATCGCGAAGGAAGACGTAATTTGTCACGTCACTCTGCTTGGCGGTGGATTCGGCCGCAAATCAAAGCCCGATTACGTCGCCGAAGCCGCGGTGTTGTCCAAGAAAGTGGGCCGGCCGGTAAAGGTCGTCTGGACGCGTGAGGATGACATCAAGTTCGACTACTACAATGCTGTCGCGAGCATGTACATGAAGGCCGCTCTTGGTGCGAACGGCAAGCCGACGGCGTGGCTGCAGCGCTCCGTCTTTCCCCCGATTACCTCGACCTTTGATGTGAACGCGGTCTACGGCGATCCTGGCCATCTACAGCAGGGCTGGACCGACATTGCGTACGATCTTCCAAATCTTCGCATCGAGAATGGCCCGGCGAAAGCTCATGTCCGCATCGGCTGGTTGCGTTCGGTCGCCAATATCTATCACGGGTTTGCGGTCCAATGCTTCACCGATGAACTGGCAATTGCGGCCGGGCGTGATCAAGTGGATTATTTGCTGGACCTGATCGGGAAGCCGCGCAGCATCGATTTCACTGGCGTGGACTACCCGAACTATGGAGCTTCCCTGCAGACCTATCCTTGGGAAACGGGTCGTCTGCGCCATGTTACCGAGATGGTCGCGGAAAAATCCGGCTGGGGAAAACGCAAGCACAGCAAAGGTAGTGGCGTCGGGATTGCGGCGCATCGCAGCTTCCTGACCTATGTGGCAACCGTTGTCGAGGTGGAAGTCAACGACCAGGGCGAAGTGCGCATCCCGCGCGTGGATACCGTGTTGGATGCGGGCCTGGTGGTAAATCCGGAAGCGACGCGCGCGCAGTTCGAAGGCGCTGCGGTATTCGGCGCCAGCATCGTGCGCAGCGGCGAAATCACGGCCACCAAGGGTGCCGTCAACCAATCGAACTTCCAGGATTATCCAGTGGCTCGAATTGGCGACGCGCCTCTGCAGACGAACGTGTACATCGTCGAAAGCGACGCGCCTCCCGCAGGCGTGGGCGAGCCGGGAGTGCCGCCGTTTGTGGCGGCGTTCTGCAACGCCGTTTTCGCCGCCACTGGAAAAAGGGTGAGGGATCTGCCTTTCACAAGTCTGGGATTTAGTTAGCGGTCTCCCAGCCGTTTCTCAGACGGGGAGAGAAGTGTCCGCGCCTAGAAATTGCAAGTGAAGGAGAAATCATGAGAGAAGATAACGCTGAACGTCATGCACTTTTTGCTTTCGCAGTTCTGCTGCTGCTTTTGGTTGGTTTTACGTTTTTTGTCGTCTCGATTGTGCGCGCTGATAACAGTCAAGCGAGCGCGGCCAGCACTTCCACGTTCAAAACAAAATGCGCGATGTGCCATGGTCCCGATGGAGGCGGCTCTGCGGTTGGCAAAACCCTGAATGTCCCCGACCTTCGCTCACCTGCGGTGCAGAAGCTGAGCGATGCGGAGCTCGCGCAGATAATCTCCGACGGCAAGGGTGGCATGCCATCGTTCAAGGGTTCCCTTAGCGAGGATCAGATTCATGGCCTGGTGACGTACATTCGCTCATTCGCTCAGAAAAAATAGTTCAGGCCTTGTACCCTCGCATTTCGCAGCGCGCAAAGACGTCTCAAGTAACGCAACCGGGCAATTACGAGTGTTGCCACACGACGCCCGGCTTCGCAATGTAGCGCTTAAATTGTCGGCAGCGCCGAAAGCCTGCATGTCGGCGGCCGAAAAGACTTGCCCAGACTATTTGCAACTCTCCGTCGCGCCCGCGAGATTCTGGACTTGAATGCGTTCGGACTAATACCGAGCGCTTGCCTGGAGTCTGCGCTTGAACGGCCGTCTAAATCGTAGAGTTGAAGCGCCGTGCGCAGTCCTGACGGAAGTTGGCGCACTTGTTTTTCGACAAGCGCGCGGATTTCGGTGAATCTGCAAATCTCCTCGGGGTTAGCCCCCGCAGCCGCTATTTCACGTTTCGATTTTTCCGGCTTGTCCTCAAGAAATTCGTCCAACGATGATTCCGGGCGGCCATTCCTCCTGCGACGAATCATGAGAGCCGAGTTGATGACGATGCGAGTGAGCCAGGTCGTGAACGAGGACCGGCCTGCGAAAGCTTCTCGCTTCGCAAATGCCCGACACAAGCCATCCTGCACGGCATCCTCCGCATCTTCGTTGTTGCGCAATATGCGGAATGCAATGCGACGAAGCTTGCCGGTGTGGCAAGCGAAAATTTGCTCCTGTGCGTCAGAGTTTCCGTCAGTCGCTCGCTGCAGGACGGCGTATTCGTCACGAACGACCAGGGGAGCAACTTTTCTGTCAGAACCGGGCAACGCCGAGACTGGCGAATTGGTCCGGTGAGTTTTTCGAGGCCGGACCATGGTGCGGAGTGGCCTGCTTCCCAGAGCAGGTCCGAGGCCCGATGAAGAAATGTGCAGTGCGTTCATGGACGAATCCTCCGTTTCGACTGCTTCATGGCAATCCTTCACTCCATCCCATTCGGTTTTTCTCGCGTGTCCGTTCTGCGCGCTACGAACCACACAACAAACACGCAAAAGATGAGCAGAAGCACGACCGTGTACATGCCACCTTTCCCGCTTTTTAGAATCGCCTGACCTGGCTTCTTCCCAAGAGCAATCGGCGCGCCGGTTCGTTGGGGAAAACATCCACCTCGCAAATCACTAAAGGGAAAGAGCATAGAAATCAGGCGCCGGTTGCAGGAACCAGAGAAGTCAGCGGCGGGATGCTCGCGGGCTGACGGTTGTTCGCAGGTTGACATTGGTCAACATTGATAAATCAACTTTGGATCGCACTGCTGACAGAGCATGAACTCACAGACGTCAAGCGCATGGGCGAACGATTCCAAGCTTTTTCATCCGGAAATAGAGCGTTGACCGGTTCATTCCGAGGCGCGCTGCCGCGCCACTCGGTCCGGAGAGCGTCCAGCGGGTCTGTTTCAGAATCGCGCGGATGTGCTCGCGCTCGACGTCTGCCAGAGTTTCCGGTCTTTCGCTGGAATACCCCGCAGTGACGCGCGACTGAAGATCTCGGCGTGGCACGCGCAACACAGAGCTGCGGGAAAGAATCACCGCTCGCTCGATCACGTTCTCCAGTTCGCGGATGTTGCCCGGCCACTGGCAATCCGTGAGGGCTCCCATGGTGTCCGATGGGATACTGTCGATCGTCTTGCTCAGCCTGCGCGCGGACTCTTGAACAAAATACTGGACTAGGAGCGGAATGTCTTCGGGGCGCTCACGCAGGGGAGGAATCGAAATGGGGAAAACATTCAGGCGGTAGTATAGGTCGCTGCGAAACTGCCCTTTCAGGATCATCCCTTCCAGGTCACGATGAGTTGCGGCGACGATACGAACGTCAATTTTCTTCGTTCGCGTGCTGCCCAACCGCTCGAACTCTCGTTCTTGCAAGACGCGCAGAAGTTTCGGCTGCAGTTCAAGCGGGATGTCGCCAATTTCATCTAAAAACAGCGAACCCTGATCGGCGACTTCAACCCTTCCAATCTTTTGCGTGATAGCCCCGGTGAAGGCGCCACGCTCGTGGCCAAAGAGTTCGCTTTCGAGCAGACCGCTGGGAATAGCGGCGCAATTTAGTTTTACGAATGCGCGCTCCTTGCGGCGGCTGCAATTGTGAATGGCGCGCGCGATCAGCTCCTTGCCGGTACCAGTTTCTCCCAGCAGCAAAACGGTTGAATCGCTCGGGGCGACTGTTTGAACCATTTGCAGAACGCGTCGCAAGGTTGAGCTCTGGCCTACGATTCCTTCAAATTGCTCGCCCTCGCGGGACAAATCGTCCCAGAGGTCCAGGTTGACGGTGCGCGATGGATGACTCGCGAAGGCGGGATCTTTTTCGTACATTTCAACGACGGGAAAAGTGCTGATGCTCATATAAGTCCTCCATAAATCTATTGAGTCCGCCGGTGCGCGGAACGCTTTGCAACGTTCAATCGCTTTCGCCGGCTCTTGTGGTCTGTTTCTCGTTCAATCCATTCACGAATGTAGGCCGGACAGTTTTCCAGTTGAATTCCATCGGCTTCGCGACGCGCCAGAAACTTTACGGCGTCACGATCTAGCAGCGTTACGTCTTGCAAGTCCAAAGCCAGCAGGTGATCGGCGACTTCCAGATCGAGGAGTCGTTGCAATTCCGCGACGTCGTCGGCCTCGATTCGGCCGCTGAGTGTAAAAACAACTTTGCCGTGTCCTGATCGCTGGATTTTCAGCATGATTGTCCGCCGTCGTTGTACCTCTTGAGTGAGAGCAATTCGGACACCAACCTTAAGCCGCTAAAAAAAAAGGAGTTGGGAGATCCAGCGGGCTTGGGCTTCGCGAATTCGCGATTTTTTCGCGAATAAAAATGGAGCTTACAGCAGTGATCTGCTACACATCAGGCGGATTTGAAACGAAACTTGTTAATCTTGAGCGAGCGGATCTTGGACTCGAGCGTGGACGCGGGAACACCAAGCAAGGCCGCAGCCCCGGCGGGCCCCGCGACCCTGCCTTCGCTATGGGCCAAGGCGGCCTCTATCGCTGGTTTGTCTTTGGCGGTGGATTTAGGGGCGACAAACACGCGCCCGCGCTGCGGCTGCGAGGAGTGTGGGGAGAGCCAACTTTGATCCACGGAGAAGGTCTCCGTTTCGCAGACGATGACGGAGCGTTCAATGATGTTCTGCAGTTCTCGAATGTTGCCGGGCCAGGCGTAGGAGCGCAGCAGCTCAAGAGTATTTTTGTCGATGCTCTTTATTTTTTTTCCGGTCTTCCTTGCGTAGCGATCGATGAAATACTCCACCAGCACCGGGATGTCGTCCTTCCGCTCGCGCAGCGGCGGGATCTCGATGGGAAACACGTTGATGCGGTAGAAGAGGTCCCCCCGAAAACAATCTGCAGCAATCGAAGCTTCCAGGTCACGATTGGTGGCGGCGATTACGCGCACGTCGGCTCGGATGGGATGGACGCCTCCGACGCGATCGAATTCGCGCTCTTGCAACACGCGCAACAGCGCGATCTGAGTTTCCGTCGGAAGCTCACCGACTTCATCCAGGAAAATTGTCCCGCCCTCGGCAAGTTCGAACCTGCCCACGCGGCGTTGCAGCGCCCCTGTGAAAGCGCCTTTCTCGTGGCCGAATAACTCCGAGGCAATTAAATCGCGCGGGATGGCCGCACAGTTGACGCTGACGAAGGCGCGGGAAGCACGGCGGGAACGCCTGTGGATGGCACGCGCGATGAGTTCTTTGCCTGTGCCGGTTTCCCCGGTAATCAGAACGGTGGAGTCGGTCGGCGCGACTTTGGCAAGCCGGGATAGAACGGCCTTCAGAGGCCTCGAGGTTCCGACAATTTCTTCGAACATCGAAGCTTTGTCGATTTCTTCACGCAGCGCGACGTTTTCCTGACGAAGCTTGTCTTCCGCCTGCTTGCGATCTTCGATATCCGTCGCGGTCACATACCAACGCGTAATCTGTCCCTTGTCGTCGCGCACCGGGTCGTAACGAGCCAGAAACCAACGATAGCTTCCATCATGCTTGCGCAGTCGCAACTCCACCTCGTAAGCAGAGCCACTTGATAAGGCACGATCTTTGGAAGTCTTGAGGCGTTCCGAATCGTCGGGATGAGTACTGTGCGCGAACGTCTCGTGCCGCCATTCGTCGAGGCTGATGCCGAGGTAATCGAGCGCGGTGCGGTTCGCATAAAAGCGGTCCAGTTTGGCCCCGTACACCGCAATCAGTTGCGGCACGAGGTCAACGATCTGCCGCAGCTCCATTTCCTGCTCCCGGATCTTTTCCTCGGCCTGCTTGCGCTCGGTGACATCCATCACGGTACCTACGAACTCAACGAGGTCGCCGGATGCGCTGAGAACCGGGTGGCCTACTTGGTGGATATCTCTGAACTCGCCGCCGGGAGGACAGTAGCGGTAATCGAACTCGAACTCCGCCCGTTCGTGCGTTGCTCTCTCGAACTTTTCCGCGATCCTTGGTCGATCATCCGGATGAATGCGTTGCAGAGCGGTTTCGAGTGGCAGCATCTCGCCCTTCGGATCAAGACCTAGTACGCGAAAGCATTCCTCGGACATATACGTGGTTTTCGTCGTGGCGGGATCATATGCCCAACTGCCAGCATGACTGAGCCTCTGCGCTTCGGCTAAGTATGCCTCGCTCTCCCGGAGCGTCTCTACAGTCTGCTTTGCTGCGGTGATATCGGTCACAGCCCCGATAAACTCGCACCTGCCGGTTGCATCCTGTAAAGCGCGAGCTACGGCGTGGACGTGCTTGATGGCTCCGCTCGGCAGAAGCAGACGATACTCGTGTTCGAAGTCGGTGCCGGTATTGGATGCGCGCTCAATGACCTGTTGTACCAGCGCCCTATCCTGCGGATGTATACGCTGCAGCAGCACGCTTATGGTTGGTTTCTCGGCAGGATCGTATTCGAAAATCCTGTAGGTTTCATCTGACCAGACGATCTCTCCCGTACCGGGTCTCCAGCCGAAGCTGCCCGTGTGACTGAGCCTTTGAGCTTCCGTCAGGTACGCTTCGCGCCTGCGCAGTTCCTGGGTCAGGAGCTCGTGCTCCGTTACGTCCATGGCGCTGCCCACGAACTTCTTCAAGTTTTGGTTTTCGACACGAGGAACCCCGACGCAACGAATGTAACGAACCTCGCCATCGGGCCGCACGATGCGCTTGGTGGCGTCGAAGGGCGTATCTTCCACCACCAGTCGGTTGATCAGATCTGCCATGGAATGGCGGTCCTGCGGATGGACGAAACCCAAATATTCCTGAACGCTAGGCGCCTTGCCGGCCGGATCCAGACCGTGCATTCGAAATAATTCAGCAGACCAGTAGTCGAATCCGTCGGGGTCGAAGGCCCAGCTTCCCATGTGGCCAAGCCGCTGTCCTTCGGCGAGATAAAACTCGCTTCTCTGCAGCGCGTCGGTATTTCTGCGGAGCCGCTCCTCCGTAATTTTGCGTTCGTCGATATCCAGGCTCGATCCATACCACTTGACGATGTTGCCGTCCGCATCGCGCAGTGGAACTTTGCAGTGGTACATCCAGCGGTATTCTCCCCTGGCGCTGCGCACGCGCGTTTCGTATTCGAAGATTTCTCCGCTCGCGAGACAGGCTCGCCATTTGGCCACAATTCCATCAACGTCTTCGGGGTGAATGAAAGCGGTCCAATTCCAGCCGGCCATTTTGTCCAAAGTGACGCCCAGGTATTCCAGCCAAGGCTTATTGAAGTAATCGAGATAGCCGTCGGGCCTGGCGGTGTGTATCAGCGCAGGAATCGAGTCGACGAGAAGCTGAATATTCAACGGCTCGGGTTCTCGGCGTGGGGAGGGCATGGCGGGCATTATATTCACACTTTAGTTCTTTTCGCATCACGCTTCGCGACACGCGGGCGCATGCCGCGTAGCTAGTCGCGTACGCTACCGCACCATGTTCGCTGCAAGAATTGCGCCCTCGCGGGACCGACAACATCTGCGCACGCGACAACATGTTGACACTCGCTTGCCGGATGTATATACCCTCAGGATTATCAAGCTCAACCTATTGAGCAAGATCCGCTTGCGGGTAAATTGGGGCTCGAATTGCCTCCAATTCGAGCCCGACCTATAGAGAGGAGGCTTATTCATTATGGCGGCCGCAAGTGCTCCCGCACCTGAACAGGCGTCGGTCGCACCGCACGCTCCCGAGCAGCCCAAGCCAAAGCCGAAGTGGCAGACGTACGGGACTCCGCTCTTTGTGGTGCTGCTGGCGGCTGCGGTGGTGTTGACGATCACCAGGAACTGGAATGCGTGGGAAGGCGGCCACATCGAGCAAGTGACGGACGATGCTTACGTCCGAGGCGATCTAACCCCGCTCAGCACGAAGGTTCCCGGCCTTGTGCGGGATGTAAAAGTCTCCGACTACCAGGAAGTCCACAAGGGCGACCTGCTGGTTGTCTTGGATGATGACGATTACAAGGCGCAAGTGGCGCAGGCGGTTGCCTCTGTGGAAGCAGCTAAGTCGGCCATCGAAAATAATCGCCGGCAGCGCGACCTGCAAGACGCGAAGATCGATCGGGCGCTTGCGGGAATCGATCAGGCACACGCGCAGATCACGGCCGCGCAGGCCGGCATCGAAGCGGCGCAAGCCGACGTGACGCGCACCAAGGAGGAACGGACCCGCCAAGAATCGCTGATGCAGACTCGGTCAACCACGCAACAGAAAGTCGAGCAGGCAGTGGCCGATCAGGAGCGGCTGGCGGCGCAACTCGCGAGCCGCCAGGCCGATCTGGAGCAGGCCAAATCGCTGCTGCGCAGCAATGAACTGGCGGCGGAGGCTGAACGCCGCGCCAAGGCCGTGCTGGAATCGCAAGACGCGCAACTGGTGGCCGACCTGCACGCGAAGGAGGCCGCGCTCACCGTCGCGCAAGTGAATCTCGGTTATACGAAAATCGAGGCTCCTGGTGACGGCACGGTGGGCGAACGGCAAGTGCGGCCCGGGCAGTTGGTCTCTCCGGGTACGCAAGTGATTTCGTTCGTCAGCAAGATCAAATGGGTGCAGGCGAATTATCGCGAGACGCAGCTCACCAATGTGAAGGTTGGCGACGTTGCGGATATCGCCGTGGACGAGTACCCGGGCAAGGTGTTTCACGGCAAGGTGCTCGAAATCGCTCCCGCCAGCGGTTCGCAATTCGCGCTGCTGCCGCCGGACAACGCGACCGGCAATTACACCAAAGTGGTGCAAAGAATCCCTGTGAAAATCGCGCTCGATGATCCGAGCGTTGCCGCTACCCTGCGTCCGGGCCTGTCCGTCATCGCTACCGTGCGCACAAGGCAGTAATTGGAGCGCCCGATGGCTGCTGCCACCTCGGCAATACGTTTACCACCACCAGAACAAATCGCGCATGGCCTCGCGGCGGTAGCGCCCTCGGAACTTTCCAAGAGTCCGTTGCTCGGAATCCTGGGGGTGATCATGGGCGCCGGAATTGTCACGCTCACCGGCCGCATGATTTCGCTCGGCCTTCCGGATCTCAAGGGTCACGTGGGAATCAGCTTCGACGACGGAGCCTGGCTCAGCAGCGCCTACAACATTGCGTTGATGTTCATCGGGCCTTTCACTGTTTTTGTGGGGGCCCTGCTGGGACCGCGGAAAATTCTATTTTACGCTGCGACGATATTTTCGCTGGTCTGTGCTTTCCTTCCACTGATCCACAATTACAGCTTGCTGATTGTGGCGCTCGTCTTGGCCGGCCTCACCTCCGGCACGTTCTATCCCCTTACGCTGACCTTCGCGCTGCGAAATATTCCTCTTCGCTTCCTTCCATTTACGATCGCGCTCTACGCGACGTTCGTGGATGGCGCTGTAAACATCGCCCCATCGCTCTACGGCTGGTATAGAGACCATCTGTCCTGGCACTGGATGTTCTGGAATTCGGCAGTGATTACGCCGCTGATGGCGCTCTGCATCTATTATGGGATACCCGCACCTGCGGCTCCTGAGCATAAAAAATCGGGCGCGCCGCCGAGTTTCGCGGCTTTTCTGTACGGCAGCACTGGATTTGCGATGTTGTATGCCGCGGTCGACCAGGGGGAAAGGCTCGACTGGTGGCGCTCCGGAGTGTTCAACGCGTTGTTCTGCGGTGGCATATTCTTGCTGGTGGCGGCAACGATACGGCGTTTGCGCGGTCCCAATCCTTTGGTGGACATGCCCTATCTCCGCCAGTGGAACACGCTGCTGCTGGGCATCGGACTGTTTTTGTTTCGTTTTTCTCTTGTGGCGACCATCATCTTGATACCCCAGTCGCTCGGAATCCACGGGTTCGAGGCCGATCAAATTGGGCCCGCCGTGATTTGGAGCGCAATTCCTCTGCTTCTCCTCGCTTTTATCGCCGGGTTTCTGCTGTTGTCAGGACTGGACTCGCGTCTGCTCATGGCTTCGGGTTTCGTGTTCATCGCTTTTGCGTGTTATTTAAACGCAGACCTCACCAGCGCCTGGTCCGCTTCCAATTATTACCGCACAGAATTACTCATGGGCCTGGGACAATGCTTCGCGTTTGTGGGCCTGGTCGCGACGATCATCCTGCAGGGCATTTTTTCTGGAGGACTATCGAAGCCGCAGTGGATCCTGACATTTTCTGCGTTCTTCCATGTGGTGCGATTGTTCGGCGGAGAACTCGGCGCAGTGTACATGGGCCACTTCGTCGCGCAGCGAGAAAAGCTCCACTCCAACCTCCTCGGCCTGCACGTGCAGACCGGCAACTGGATCAGCGACGGCAATATCCGGGCGCTCACGGCGGGAGTGTATGCGAAATCCGCGGGCCTGCCAGATGCCGCAGGCCGCGCGGTGGACCTCGTGGGCGGCAGATTGCGCCTGCAAGCCTACACGCTGAGCCTCATCGATGGATTCTACCTGGTGGCTTGGGCGAGCGTCGTCGCGCTGCTGCTCAGCGCCATGCTGCGCAGGTCGCCGCTGAGCTATGGCCGCCTCAGCGAGTTGCAGGAAAAATCGCCCGCGCCTCAGGAGGCGAAATCATGACTAGACGTAACAAGCTACTGGCCACCGGTCTTTTATTCCTGGGCTCGCTTACTTTTGCCCGCGCGCAGGAACAGGCCACGAATACTTCGCGCCACCTCACCCTGACGGAAGCAGTGCAACTCGCGCTGAAGCACAATCACGTGGTGCGTATCGCCGGCTTGCGCGTCCAGGAAATGCAACACGCCAAGGAGAAAGCCAAAAGCGCATACTTTCCCACGATAAAGAACGAGAGCCGCATCTTTACGCTGACGGACACGCAATTCATTCAAATCGCGGCAGGCAGTCTGGGCAGCGTCGCGGGAACTCCGATACCCAACAATTCTGCAATTCTCAATCAGGGCGGTCTGACGGTCGTGACCAGCGGTACGGGGCTGGTGCAGCCGCTCACACCATTGTTCACCAGGGTCAAACCGCAGAACGACGCCGCAAGCGCGGAACTAGGCGCAACACGAGCGGACGCGCAGGAAACGGAAAACGAAGTCGCGCTGAAAGTTCACCAGCTCTACTACCGTGTTCTGATCACGCAGTTGCACTACAGCGCCACCCAGGCCCGAATCAAAGCCGCCGAAGACCTGCAGACCGAGCGTACCCAACAAGTGAAATACGGCAGCGCGCTGGATGAGGACGTGATCGAAAGCCGCGCCCAAGCGCTGCAAGCAAAACAGGAACTGCTGACCACCGAGTTGCAGCTCTCGGACCTGACGATGCAACTGGATGACGTCACCGGCTTGCCGCTGACGACCCAGCTGGAACTCGATCCCAGCGTTCCCGGGGTTCATGATACTTGCGAGCGCGAGGAATGCGTCAAGCTCGCTCTGCAATCGCATCCAGAAATCGTCGCGGCGCGCGAGGAACTGCGAAAAGCCAACGCCGCCGAGCAATTGGCCAAGGCTGACTATGTGCCGGACATCACGGCGTTCGCGCGCTATAGCTACGCGAGCAACGTCCCATTTCTCGCCCATAACTTCGGCACTTTCGGAGCTGAGCTCACCTACGATCTCTTCGACGGCGGCCGCAGGCGCGCGGCAGTGCGCGAGAGCGACGCACAGGTAGCTGAAGCCAAGGAAAATCTCGCGCGCGTCAGCGAAGACGTGGAGCTGCGCCTGCAAGTCGCTTACAACAAACTGCAACGCACGCGGGAGATGGTGCAAGTGTCCGAAGAATTGCACGCGTTGCGCGCGGAATCCAGCCGCGTATACGCGCAACAACTGGAGAAAGGAGCCGCGCTGCAATCGCAGGCGCTGAACGCCGTCGCGCAGGAGTTCGATGCCAAGACCGTGTTGCTCCAGTCGCAGCTCGATTACATCCAGGCGCGCGACGAAGTCACTCAGGCCATGGGCCTGACGCCGCAATAGATGGCAGGTCGCAGTGGCGGCGGTTCCGCGGCCGGCTGCGGGCACAAAAGATGACGCAAGCTCTTCGCATCCCGATTCTGCTTCCGCTGGCGGTTGGCGCAGTCGTCATTTTGTGTACGATTTTCATCCACGCCATGTCCGTCGCCGCGTCGCTGAAAATCGTTCGCCGTGAGCGAAGACTGGGCCGCACCGGCCGGAGCTTCTGGAGCGATTTTCCAGTCGTCGTGATCGCGATGCTGGCTACGCTCGCGGCGCACCTGATTGAGATCGCTTTGTGGGCCGAGGTGTTCGTGCTCTGCGGAGAATTTCCTTATTTTGGCACCGCGTACTATCACTCCGCGGTGAACTACACCACACTGGGTTACGGTGATCTGGTCATGACGCCGCATTGGAGATTCCTGGGACCACTTGAGGCGGCCAACGGCATGCTCCTGTTCGGCGTATCCACGGCCATGGTTTTTGCGCTGATCCAATGGCTGATTGAAGCCAGATTCGGGGACCTCAGGCAATGAGCGGGTACCCGCACTAGACCGTGTTGGAAATTGGCCGCTGAGCGCCTCGGAGGGTTGCATGAACGTACCGGAAAAGGCTTCGCGGCGTGCATCGATCCTGGAACCGAGCGTGGTTGTGCGCGGCGACGGCGTGAGCTTTGCGCAGAAAATTGTTGCCGGCTCGCATCATCTGACCGCGGATGAACCCGCTGCTGCGGGCGGCACAAACTCCGGACCAACGCCTTACGACCTGCTGCTCGCGGCGTTGGGCGCGTGCACTTCCATGACTCTGGGAATGTATGCACGGCGAAAAAATTGGCCGCTCGAGGGCGTGATCGTACGCCTGCGGCATGCGAAGATTCACGCCGAGGATTGCGCCGAGTGCGAAACGAAGGAAGGGATTCTGGATCGTATTGAGCGCGAATTGGAATTGGCAGGTCCGCTGAGCGCCGAGCAACGGTCGAAATTGCTGCAAATCGCGCAAAGATGTCCCGTCCACCGAACGCTGCAATCGCGAATCGAGATCGAGTCCTGGCTGGTGTAAACGAGAATCGCCCGCCACAAGTTGAGCCGCGTGCTTCGCGACGTTGTTCCTCCGTAGCGCGTTCCGCATGCGCTCTCCCGATTGGCGAAGCACCCAAAACGCCGTAAAAACCACCGGTTAGAACGGGTCGCTGGTGATTGTTTTCAATTATTTGCGGCGTTTTTTAATAATGGGCGGATACCGATTAAGATCGGCTGGCCCGCCACGGCGGGTAGACGTTGCATGGAACAGACGATCCCGGATTTGCTGGTGGGACTGACCCGGCGGCCGTTTTCGTTGAGGTGGGCGAGGGCGCGGACGGCGCTGAGCATTTCGGCGCCGGTAAAGTCGCGCTGGTCGATTTCCTCGATAACGTTTCCGAGGGCGGACTGAAGATTGCGGTTGCGCAGAGCGAAAAAATCGAAGGCGTGGGCGTGGCGCTAGATGGTGGTTTCGGACAGGATGCCAAAACAGCGCATGATGGTGTGAGGGCCGCGCCAGTGAAGCAAGGCTTCGGCGATGGATTGGCGCTCCGGATGGCGCCAGGAATCGAATCCGGGGCGCAGGGGGCGGCTGGCTTGGGCGGCGGTGGAGTGGTGGGGATTGGGGCGGGGTCCGGCTGGTTTTCGCGCTCTTGTTCGGCGGCTTGGAGGAGTTCGGCGTAGGTGCGGAATTCGCTGGTGGGATTTTACAGGGTGGTGAGGGCGAAGCGATCGTCGCGAAATCTTCGAAGACGTCTCATCTTTTTTCTCCTGGCCCACGGTAGCATTCATGAAACGAAAATACAGCTGTACGCAAGTACGGGCACGGGACGGGTACGGCAAAAAAAGTGGGTGTACTTTCGTACAGGCGAGGGACGGTGCTGGTACTCACTGGCCGAAATGATTTGCGGGGTGAAGTTCGCTGTGGTCGTTGATGGTGGAGCGTCTAAACCCGCACCCCTCAAAAAGAAGCTGTGAAGAAACATCCTGAGATTCACTCTTGCAAAAAATGGAGCGTGCCGTAAGCTCGCGGCATGAGCCAAGAAAATCCGATCGGCAAACATCCTCTGATTCGCTACGTGAACCGA
>JABCZK010000046.1 GCA_013289695.1 Acidobacteriota bacterium | reverse complement strand
GTACACCGGTACACCCGGCGCACGAACCGTAACCAAACGGGTTCTGGCATGTATCATCCGATTGTCAAAGAGCAGGTCAATCCAGGCCAGCTGGAAGGACTACAGACGAACCCCGATACTACCGAACGAGCTGTAAAGTGTCAAGCGTTAATCTGTTGTGAATAATTCATAGCCTGTGGATTTCTCGGTGCGCGGATTGGGGCGCTGCTCATGAACTTCCGATTAGAATGCCCACGGCGAAGACCAGCCCGCCTCCGACGATTACTTGTATGGCCGAAGAAACAATGGGCATATCCATATAACGATGACGAACAAAGCTGATGATGGCGAGTTCGACGATTACGACAGCAACCGCGGCGGTAAAGGCAATGTGAAAATCCGGGATGAGAAAAGGCAGGGTGTGGCCTAACCCGCCGAGCGTGGTCATGGAACCCGTAACAATTCCTCGCAGCAGCGGCTTGCCGCGGCCGGTGAGGGAACCATCGTCGGAAAGCGCTTCGGCAAACGCCATGGAGATTCCCGCACCGAGCGAGGCCGCAAGACCGACCAGAAAAGCGTCCCAGGTTTTGTGCGTGGCCAGCGCCGCGGCAAAAATGGGAGCCAGAGTCGAGACGGAGCCATCCATCAGGCCCGCGAGGCCGGGCTGCACGACCTGCAACATGAAGAGGCGCTTGCGCGACGTGTCTTCTTCGGTGCGAGCGCCCGATGCCGCCTGTTTTTCTTCGATGGATTCGGCGGCGGCGTAATGCTGGCGTTCGATTTCCGCCAGGTCGCCGAGCAGTTTGCGCGTGGAGGCGTCGGAAACTTGTTGTAGGGCGCGCTCGTAAAAGCGTTCTGTCTCCAGTTCCATGATTTCGGCTTGCTTGCGAACCTTGTTGATACCGAGCGGGCGGACGAGCCATTCCGGGCGGCGTTCGACGAAGCCTTTAACGTCCTGGCGGCGAATCAGAGGAATGTGATTGCCGAAACGCTGCTGATAGAGATCAATCAGGCGCTGGCGATGCCGGGACTCTTCAGCCTGCATGTCCTCGAACATTTTCGCGGTCGAGGGGTAGGTGTCGCGCAGGCCGTCGGCGAAGTCGCTGTATACGCGGCCGTCCTCTTCTTCGAGCTGGATGGCAAGCGCGAGGATTTCTTTTTCGCTGAGATCTTTGAAGCGCTTCTTGGCCATGACGGCTGCTCCTCAAGACGGAGTATTGACAAGGGGATTATATCCGGAGAGGAGCGACAATCGGTGAGAGTGCGTGCGGCGGCTAGCGGCTTTCTGCGGTCAGCGCCAAGCGGAAGCGAGCCCATGAGCGTCCCAGGGGTCTGCTCACGGAGTCCGACGGTAAAGGTAAGTGAAACGCGGGAAATTGTGCGAACATTGAATTCAGACTGTGTGGCGGTGGCTTTGCGGCTGCGCGCAAGAACAGGCTGAAAGAAAAAATGAAAGTGCTATCCGTGAATGTTGCGCTGCCGCGTCTGGTGTCATGGAAGGGCCAGACGTTTAACACTGGCATCTTCAAGAAACCGGTTGATGGTCCGGTGATGATGCGGCAGCTGGATTTGGACGGCGACCGGCAGGCGGATTTGTCCGTGCATGGCGGCCCGTACAAGGCGGTGTATGCGTATCCTTCGGAGCACTATGCGTTCTGGAGGAAAGAATTGCCCGGGATGGATTTGCCATGGGGGCAGTTCGGCGAAAATCTAACGACGGAAGGATTGAACGAGAAGGATACCCACATTGGCGACGTCCTGCGAGTGGGCCAAGCCACCGTGCAGGTGACGCAGCCGCGAGTCCCGTGCTGCAAACTGGCGGCGAAATTTCAGCGAGATGATATCTTAAAGCGTTTTCTGCAGAGCGGGCGCTCCGGATTTTACTTTGCGGTGATCGAGGAAGGGCTGGTGGCCGCGGGCGATGCGATCGAGCGAATTCAGGAAGATGAGAACGGCATTGCGGTGAGCGACATCAATCAACTCTACTACCACGGAATCGATGTACCCTTGATGCGGCGAGTGATTCAACTGAATGCGCTGCCAATTGACTGGCGCGAACACTTCGCGGAAAAGCTGGCGATGCTGGAGCGCCATTCTTCGTAGCAACCAACAACCATGCAGCGCAAGTCGATCCTCCACCAGTCGTTTGAAGTAGGCATCTCGCTGAAGGGCGTGGGCGCGCTTTTCGAAATTGCCAGCGGCATGGTCTTGTGGTTCGTGAAACCATCGCAGATGAACGACATCGTGCGCTGGTTGGGCGAGAACGTGCTGGCCGATGCGCCGCATCACCCGTTTGCCGTGCAGGTGCTGAATGCCTCGCAGCGGTTCGCCGACAACGGCACCACGTTCGCGTCGCTGTATTTGCTGGCGCACGGAGTGGTTAAACTGGCGCTGGTGATTTGTCTGATGCTCAATAAGATCTGGGCGTATCCGCTGACGATTGTGGTGTTCTGTGCGTTCATGGTGTATCAGGTGCGTCGCTTCACGCACACGCATTCCTGGGCGCTGATCTGGCTGACTGTTTTTGACGCGGTGATCGTGTATCTGACCTGGCAGGAATATCAAGAGCAGAAGGCCAAGCGAAGTGAAAAAATTGCCGTGCAGTAATCGAGGCTGCTAGTCGAGCGGTTCGGCGTCAATGCCGATATTCTTTTCTCCCGCGGCTTTCTTTTCGTTGTACTTCTTTACCCAGGCGGCGAAGCTTTTTCCGGCAGCGGTATCGCGCCCAGTGAACGCCAGGGCGGCGATATCGCTATAGGGGATGGAGAGCTTTCCCGGCTGGTCCTTGGGCATCACGCGGATGAAGCAATCGCAGAGCGCGGGGCCTTTGATTTTGCGATCGAAGATGTAGCCTTCTATTTTCTGGCCGTCTTTCAGGGTGATGGTGAGATCGCCGCGATAGTCGAAGGCTTTCTCAAGCGCTTCATGAATTTCCGAGACTGACGCAAGCGCGGGAATCCATCCTTCGAGATTTTCGTGGACGATGCCGAGACGTTCCTCAGCGGCGGACTCAGGCGATATAGATGTATGCGGATCTGACATGGCGATTGAGAGCCGCTAGGCCTTCGGCGACATGGCGATCTGCACAAGCTGGCCGGAATTATTTCCGGAATTTTTCGCGGCGCCGCCCATGGCATCGGGGTCTTTGTACTTGTTGAAAATCGTCGCGCGCACCGTGCTGAGGAAGCCGCCGAGCGAACCGAACATATCGTCCACGGCACTGGCTTCATAGCCGCTGTGAACCATGCAATTCGCGCACTTGGGATTGCCGCTCTCAGTGCCGTAGCGGTCCCAGTCGGTTTCGCGGACCAATTCCTCGAAAGTGTCGGCGTAGCCGTCTTGCAGCAGGTAGCAGGGTTTCTGCCAGCCGAAAATATTGTAGGTGGGCATGCCCCAGGGCGTGCATTTGTAATTGCGCTTGCCCATGAGAAATTCCATGAACAGCGGGCTGAGGTTGAAACGCCACCGTTCGCTGCGGTTGCTCAAAATCTGGCGGAACAGTTCGCGCGTTTTTTTTCTGCTGAGGAAATGTTCCTGGTCGGGAGCTTTGTCGTAGGTGTAGCCGGGCGAGAGCATCATGCCCTCGACGCCCAGGTCCATCATATCGTCGAAAAAGTGGCGAACGCTTTGCGCATCGGCGCCGTCGAAAAGCGTGGTGTTGGTGGTTACCCGAAAGCCTCGCTGCAAGGCGAGCCGTATCGCTTCCACGGCTTTGTCGTAGGTGCCTTCGCGGCAGACGGCGAAATCGTGTTCTTCGCGCTGGCCGTCCATATGAACGGAAAAGGACAAATATTTGCTCGGAGTAAAGAGGTGCAGCTTTTCTTTCAGCAGTAGCGCGTTGGTGCAGAGGTAGATGTATTTCTTGCGCGCGACCAGGCCATCCACGATTTCGGCGATCTGGGGATGCATCAGAGGTTCGCCGCCGGGGATGCTGACCATCGGCGCGCCGCATTCTTCCACGGCTCGAAAACATTCCTCGGGGCTCAGCTGCTTCTTCAACACGTGGGCGGGATATTGGATTTTGCCGCAACCGGCGCAGGCGAGATTGCAGCGCAGCAGCGGCTCCAGCATCAAGACGAACGGGTAATGCTTGCGCCCTTTCAGCCGTTGGCTGATGACGTAGGAAGCCGTCGTCCACATCTGTGAAACTGGAACTGCCATCGGATCCTTTTGCAGCTTGCCTGGCACAGGCACTACGCTGCGCATCGTGCTTAGACTCTAATGGTACCGGATTCGATGCCCGCTGTGAACCCGAGACTCACGAACAAGGTGCTTGAATCGAGAGTTCGCGCTGGGGGCGTCCAAGTGACTGAATGTGCGAAAGATATGAGCGTGTTGCAGGTGGCCTTGCGCTCAGTT
Source organism: Acidobacteriota bacterium (assembly GCA_013289695.1). GTDB lineage: Bacteria > Acidobacteriota > Terriglobia > Acidiferrales > UBA7541 > Palsa-295. Next base: position 31,211 of record JABCZK010000046.1, on the reverse strand, counting down.
TTCGTGTAAATTTTCTAATGATGAGCGATCCTGTGAAATTCCATGTGGGCCTGGTGCAGATGGCCGTGAGTCGGCTGCCGAAGGACAATCTCGCGCGGGCCATTGCGAAGGTCGAAGAGGCGGGACGCAATGGCGCGCAGGTGGTGTGCTTGCCGGAATTATTTCAATCGCAATATTTTTGCCAGCGGGAAGATACCGCCAATTTTGATTTGGCGGAGGCGGTGCCTGGGCCGACGACTGAAGCTCTGGGCCGCGTGGCGCAGAAAGCGCGCGTCGTAGTAGTGGCGCCGCTATTCGAGCGGCGGGCCGCGGGCGTGTATCACAATACGGCGGCGATCATTGATGCGGACGGCAAGATCGCGGGAGTTTATCGCAAGATGCATATTCCCGACGATCCTGCCTATTACGAGAAATTTTATTTCACGCCGGGAGATTTGGGGTTTCGCGCGTTTGCGACGCAAGCGGGGAAAATCGCCACGCTGATTTGCTGGGATCAGTGGTATCCGGAGGGAGCGCGCCTGGCGGCGTTGAACGGAGCGTGCATTCTTTTTTACCCGACGGCGATCGGGTGGCATCCCAGCGAAAAAGAATCGAACGGGGCAGCGCAACGCGATTCGTGGCGCACGGTGCAACGCGGGCACGCGATCGCGAACGGAATTTATGTGGCGGCGGTGAATCGCGTGGGCCACGAAATTCCCGCGGCCGGCGGCGACGGCCTGGAATTCTGGGGCGGATCATTCTTGTGCGACCCGCAAGGAGTGGTGATTGCGGAGGCTTCCACCGATCGCGAAGAAATTTTGTATGGCACAGTGGATCTGGCGCACCTGGAAGACGTGCGCCGCAATTGGCCTTTTTTGCGCGACCGGCGCATTGACGCTTATCACGGCATCGAACAACGATTCCTCGACGGCAAATCTTGAAACGGCCGCTTCCTACAAACCTTATGAATGAACAAACCGCGCCCGCTGCTCTTGGTTTTTCCATGCCTGCCGAATGGGCGAAGCACGAAGCTACGTGGATCGGCTGGCCGCATAACCCCACGGATTGGCCGGGCAAGCTCGAACCGATTCAATGGGTCTACGGCGAAATCGTGCGGAAGATTGCGCCTGGCGAGATCGTGCGAATACTAGTGAATTCGGCCGAGCATGAAAAGCTGGTGCGAAGCATTTTGAAGAGAATCGGCGTGGATTTGAACCGCGTGCAGTTTTTTCGTTTTGCGACGAATCGCGGATGGACGCGCGATTTCGGACCGATTTTTTTGAGGCGCGTTAAACCACGGCGCGAAGTGGCTATCGCAGGATTCCGATTCAATGCTTGGGCGCGCTATCCCGACTGGCAGAAAGATGATGCGATTCCGGGGCAAGTGGCGCGGCGCTTGAAATATCGGATGGTGCCGGTGCGCTACGGCGGGCGCGATGTGGTGTTGGAAGGCGGAAGCATTGACGTCAACGGTCGCGGCACTGTGCTGACCACCGAAGAATGTTTGCTGGCTCAAAAACGGCAGGTGCGCAATCCGGGATTCAGCCGGGCGGACACGGAAACGGTTCTGCGCGAAAGCCTCGGCGTGAAAAATATTGTGTGGCTGGGCAAGGGCATCGCGGGCGACGACACGCATGGACACGTGGACGATCTTTGCCGGTTCGTCAACGCGCGCACGGTGGTGCTGGTGCGCGAGAAGATTCAGCGTGATGCGAACTACAAGCCGCTGCAAGACAACTGGGAGCGTCTGCAAGGTGCGCGCCTCGAGGATGGAAGCAAGATCGAGGTGGTCGAGCTGCCCATGCCCGCGCCGCTGCATTTCGAAGGCGTGAGGCTGCCGGCAAGCTACGCGAATTTTTATATCGCGAATTCTGCAGTATTGGTGCCGACGTTCAACGATCCGCATGACCGCGTGGCGCTGGGAATCCTCGGTGAACTATTTCCAGGACGCGCCGTGGTTGGCATCCATGCAGTGGATCTGGTGTGGGGATTTGGCACGCTTCATTGTTTAACGCAGCAGCAGCCCTCGCGATAATTTCAGCTGAATTTGCGATACGGATCGTGTGATCTATCGTTCTGGACGAAGCTTACATTTGACGGGCGCGGTTTCTGTCGCGGGAAATCTATAGCATCGAACTTTCTGAGCGGATTTGTCCCGCTTAACGCAGCTTGTACCTACATTGTAAATCGGCGCGCGTTCCATCCTAGCGCGGCGGTCTTGTAGTATTGTTTCCGTCGAAAGCGACTGTCGGAATCGGCCCCCCACATGACAAGCGAATCCTCTCACTGGCGGAATTGGACGCTCGCCGAACGCGAGCGGCAATATTCGCCGAGCAGCTGTGTGGCTGCGATTGCACCTTACCTGGCGGCTTATGCCGCGCGCAGCCGCGAAGCGGAGCGGCAATTTCGCTGCCAGAAGAATTTGCTCTGGGGCGAAGGGCCGGATGAAACGTTCGATTATTTTCCGGCGGCGTCCGTCGATGCGCCTTTGCTGGTTTATTTCCACGGAGGTTATTGGCAGGAATTGTCGAAGAACGAATCGCTGTTTGCGGCGCCGGATTGCGTGGCGAATGGGATTGCGTTCGCGGCGATTGATTACACTTTGGCGCCGCAGGCCACGCTGGGAGCGATCGTGCAGCAATGCCGGCGGGCGATTGCCTCGCTGCATCGGCAGGCTGCGACGCTGGGATTCGGCGCGCGCCGTATATATGTTGCGGGTAATTCCGCCGGGGCGCAGCTTGCCGCGATGCTCTTGGTCGCAGGTTGGCAGACTGCGTATGGACTTGCTGATGATGTTGTTGCCGGCGGCGTGCTGCTCAGCGGGATTTACGATCTTGAGCCCTTGGTGGGTACATATATTGACGCAGCGTTGCACCTGACGGACGCGGACGTTGCGACGCTCAGTCCGCTGCGCCTGAAGGCGGGGCGACCGGTGAAAACAATCGTGGCGTGGGGTGAAAACGAGACGGCGGAATTCAAACGGCAGAGCCGCGCTTTCGCCTCGGCGCTCGGTGGTTCCGGATTTCCGGTATCTGCGTTTGAAGTTGCTGGCGCGAATCACTTTGATGCTGTGTTCGGGCTGGCGAACCGCGAGAGCGTGTTGGGCAAGGCCACGATCGAAATTATTCATGACAGGAAAAAGAGAGAGACTTAATTGCAGGAACGGACATTGCCGCTGTGCGTGATCGGTGCCGTGGCCCTTACGCTTTGATTTCTGACAGGAATTTATCCGCGAACGTGTGAACATCCAGGAACGAGTTGTACAGCGGAACCGGCGCGACGCGCAGAATGTCTGGCTCGCGCCAGTCGCAGATTATTCCTTGTTGCGACAGGCGCGCGCAGACGGCGCGGCCGCCTTTCTTTATTTGCAACGACAGCTGCGCGCCGCGATGTGACGGATCGCGCGGAGTTAAGCTGGAGAACTTTTCGCACGCCTCTCGAGCGAGGAGAAATTCGAGATAACTTGTCAGAGTTTCGCTCTTTGCGCGCAGGCTCGCGATCGTAACTTCGTCGAAGATCTCCATCGAGGCGCGTAGCGCGGCCATGCTCAGAATCGAGGGATTGCTCAGTTGCCAGCCCTCGGCGCCGGCGATGGGTTGAAATTTCGAGGGCATCTGGAAGCGGTTGTTCTTATCGTGGCCCCACCAGCCTGCGAATCGCGGCAAATCCTGATTCCGCGCCTGGCGTTCGTGGACGAAGCATCCAGCGACGCAACCGGGGCCGCCATTCAGATATTTGTAGCTGCACCAGACGGCGAAATCCACGTCCCAATCGTGGAGATGGAGTTGCAGATTTCCGGCGGCGTGCGCCATGTCGAAGCCCACGACGCAACCTTGGGCGTGCCCGGCCTCGGTGAAGCGTCGGCAGTCGAAGGCTTGTCCGGTGTAGTAATTCACTCCGCTGAGCAGGATCAGCGCGATCTGGTCGCCCTTTTCAGCGATTAGCTTTTCGATATCTTCGGTGCGAATCGTCGTCTCGCCAGGGCGCGGCGCGATTTCAATCAGTGATTCCGCCGGGTCGTAGCCGTGGAAGACGATCTGCGATTGCACGGCGTACTGGTCTGATGGAAAAGCGCTCGATTCGATGACGATTTTGTGGCGCGCGGGCCTGGGCCGATAAAAAGAAACCATCATCAGGTGCAGATTTACGGTGAGCGAATTCATCACCACTACTTCGCTGGGCAACGCTCCTACGAGCCGCGCGGTCGGCGCGGCCAGGATCTCGTGATACGGCATCCAGGGATTTCTGGCGTGAAAGTGGCCCTCGACTCCGAGGCGTTCCCAGTCTTGCAGCTCCTGTTCGATATAGGCACGCGTGGATTTTGGCTGCAGTCCTAGGGAATGCCCGCACAGATATACGCAGTCGGAACCCGTGGGCGTCTTGGGAATGTGGAAACGATCGCGATAAGCGGCAAGAGGGTCGGCGGCGGACATCGCAATCGCGAACTGACGGCCAGTCTCGAACTTGACGCTGGGCACTTAGAGAGTCTCCAAGGGAATCAGGTCGCGATGAATCAAGTGGTCCGCTTTTTTCCAGTCAAGATCTTCGATGCGAGAAATGGGATCGCACAATGCCGCCAGCAGGCGATCCTGAATCTTCCCGCGCGAGAATGCGACTGAGTACGGGACGCGATGAAACGTCACCATCGCATATTTGGGCACGAAGTGGCGCGGATATTTGGCTTCGAGCGCGAGCTCTGCTTTCTTTCTGAAGAGAAAGCGGGGATCCGCGACGCGATCGCGCATTTCGATGAAGTTTTCCAGGGCCATGTCCGCGATGGCATCCGTATTGGGCTTGCGGGCCTGCTCGAATTCCTGAAACAGCTTCGCCCAGTTGGGGCCGTGGCCATCGAGCAGCTCCAGAAATACGGTGCAATCTTCAAACGCACAATTCATGCCCTGGCCGAAGAAGGGCACGATGGCGTGGGCGGAATCGCCGAGCAGCAGCACCTTTCCGTCCATTTGCCAGGGCGCGCATTTGACCGTGACCATCGAACCGGTGGGATTGCCTGAGTAGTTTTCCCGGAGCTGCGGCATGAGCGGAAGAGCATCGGCGAACCGTTCAGCGAAAAAGTGTGCCGCTTTTTCGCCGGTGTCCAGGTTCGCAAAGCTCTCTGGACCTTCGAACGGCAAGAACAAAATGCAGGCAAAAGTGCCGTCAATATTCGGCAACGCTATCAGCATATAGGCGCCGCGCGGCCAGATATGCAACGCGTTGGGTTCGAGAAGATGCTTTCCGCCGGGACCGGCCGCAATCGTCAATTCCTTATAACCGTAGTCGAGGTGTTCCTGCGAGAAATGCAGGCGGCCGAGCTTCTTCATGTCCTGGCGGATGGCGGAGGCAGAGCCGTCCGTGCCTATCACGACTTCGGAATTTACCGTGGTTTCGCGGCCAGTTTCATCGTTACGAAAACGCGCGGCGCCGGTGGTCCAATCGATTCCGGTGCAGCGTTCGCCGAAATGAATCGTTACGCCCTGAGCTTCGGCCGCGTTCATCAGCGCGACGTTCAGGTCCGCGCGCGAAATGGAATTGATGACCTCGGCGTCGTTCTTGCCGTAAGGCTGGAAGGTCAGTTCACCGGTGCGTGAATGCATCATGCGGCCTTTCATTGGGATGATGATGCGGCTCATCTGGTCCCACAGGCTGGCTTGGCGAAGTGCGTGGATGCCGCGCGTGGATACGGCGAGGTTGATGGAGCGGCCTGCGCTGGCGCGAGTGCGGCGCATGTCCGGGCGGCGCTCGAAAATCTGCACGGGGAATCCGCGCTGCGCCAGCGAGATCGCGAGCAAGGGGCCGGTGAGACCCGCGCCAACGAGCGTTATTGTGCGGGAGCGATTCTGCCTGTCGTGGACAGGCGCGTGGCTTGCGGCAGGATCGCGGCTCAAGCGATCATCCTTCCAGATATGTTCGCGCTTCCCATAGTTCCGGGAAGAATTTCTTTTCCAGCGTGAGTTTTAGGTAGGATGAGCCGGCACTGCCGCCCGTGCCCATCCGTATGCCGATGGTGCGTTCGACCATTTGAATGTGGCGAAGGCGCCAGCCGACGACCAGCTCGTCGAATTCGGTCAGGCGCTCGCACACGTCAATCCAGTCGCGGTGATTGCGTTCGTCTCGGTAGAGCGCGTGAATTGCTTTGGCGCGGGCTTGAAAGCGTTCTTCTTCGGTCGCCGTGGTGGTTGGCGGCTGCAAAGTGCCCAAAGCTTCCAGAGCTTTGAAGAATACGTCGCGCAGGGAATCTTCGCGCAGACGGCGGAAGAGAATGGCGTGCGCCTCAGGCGTCAGCTCGTGGTAGCGCAGCATTTTTTCGTCCTTCAGGCCGCAGAGGAATTCGAGCTCGCGGAATTGTTCGGACTGAAAGCCGCTCGCGGGAGCCAATTTTTCGCGAAACGCGAGGAAGTGAGTGGGCAACATCGTTTCGAGAATGGTGAACTGCTCGACCAGCACACGCATGATTTCCGTGCAGCGGCGCAGCAGGCGGGCCGCTTCATACACGCCGTCGCGCGATGCCGGATTATCGCAGGTCGAGCGCAGGTTCGCGATGACGGCGTCGAGATCGTGGAGTAATTCCTTGAACCAGAGCTCGTAAGTCTGGTGAACGATAATAAAAAGCAATTCATCGTGGTGCTCCGGAGACGACGCGGGATGCTGGAGGCGCAACAGTTCCGGAACCTGGAGATAAGAGCTGTAGGTCAGTTTTTTCTCGGAGCGCGCTTCGTCATTTTCGCTTGTGCGGATGTCGGCGGTGCTACGGGCTGGACAGCCGAAGGAACTGTTTGTTTGCACTACCTTATTTACAGCCGGCCCACCTGCTTCCTGCGGCAGGCCGAGCCACGTTTGCGCATTCGCGCCAAGCAATTTCGTCTTTGCGCCGGCGGGAAGCTGGCTTTCGCGAATGAGGGCGCCTGCGCGCTCTTCGCCGAGCGGGAACGGATAGTCGGAGCCGAGCAGAACGCGGTCCGCGCCCATGATCTCGATCAGAAATTGCAGTGTGCGCTCGTCGAACACCGCCGAATCAACGTAAATTCTATTGAGATAATGGTTCGGAGGAAATTGTGCGGCGCCGCGGGCGAGTTCCTGCTGTTCCCAGGCGTTCTGCAAGCGGCCGAGAAGGAAGGCAAAGCTACCGCCGCCGTGCGCAAAACAGATGCGCAAGCTCGCGGGCAAGCGGTCGAGCGCGCCGCTGACGATTAGCGCCACGAGGGACAGCTGCGTTTCCGCGGGCATGCCGACGGTCCAGGGCATCATGTACTTGGGCATGCGCTGCGCGGCCATCATGTCCCAGGGGTGAACGAAAACGGCGGCGCCTTCATCCGCGCAATGATGGAGAAACGTGACGATCCCCGGGTCGTCGAGAGTTTTTTCGGCGACGTGATTGCCGATCTGCACACCGAGATGCCCGGCGCGCATGCAGCGAGTGAGTTCGGCGCAAGAAGCATCAATATCCTGCAGCGGCACCTGGCAGAGCACTCGTAATCTTCCTTTGCCGCGAGCGCACAGCTGCAAGGCCGCGTCGTTAAATAGGCGAGCGCAATCCAGCGCCTGCTGCGGCTCGCGGTTATACGCAAAAAGCACGGGCGTGGCGGAAACGACCTGATGAGTAACGCCGTCGCGATCCATTTCTTCCAGGCGCACATTCGCATCCCAGCAAGCCGAAGTGACGTGACGGAACACGCGATTGCCGATCATGATTACGGCCTTGCCGGGCTCCGTGTGCTTGATCGACGGCCAATCGGGCGTGCCGAATCGCGCCGCGAGATCCGGCCACGATTCCGGGAAGAAATGTGTGTGAATGTCGGTGACTGGCATGTCGTTTTCGCCGCGCGAAATATGCGCTACTTCTTTGCCGGCTTCCCCGGGTGGACTTCGCCGCAGTTCGGGCAGGCGCGCAACTTTTCGTTCTGATAAAACTTTTCGAATAACGGCGGTAGATCAGTGACGATGCTTTTCAAGAGCACTTCGGCACGATAAATCAGGTGATGGCATTTCCCGCAGTACCATTCAAAGCCGTCTTTGACGCCTTCGGGACGGGGAATTTCGACGACCAGGCCAATCGTGCCGGGAGTGAGTCGCTGCGGCGAATGTCGCGTGTGTTTCGGGAGCAGAAAGATTTCTCCCTCTTTGATGGGAATTTCAATGGGGGGTTTCGCGGGCTGTTCCATCACGCGAATAAAAATGTCGCCTTTCAGCTGATAGAAAAATTCCTCGGTGGGATCGTCGTGATAATCCACGCGCTGGTTCGGCCCGCCGACGACGGTGACGATGATGTCGCCGTCATCCCAAACCTGGGCATTGCCGACCGGCGGCTTCAATTTGTCGCGATTGGCGTCAATCCAGCCCTGAAAATTAAAAGCCTTCATGGTTTTAATCGATGGCATTATTTTTTTCCTTCCGATTCGGCGACTGGCCTGTAGGCGATCGCTTTCATCTCGATGAGCAGATGCGGGTGTGGCAATTGATGGACGGCGACGGTGGTGCGCGCCGGACCATTTTCGTTGAAGTATTCGTTGTAGACCTCGTTGTAGCCGGCAAAATCATTCATGTTCACGAGGTAGCTGGAAATCTCGACGACGTCACTTAGTTTCGCGCCCACGCTGGCGAGAATGTCGCTGATATTGTGGATGACGGCGCGCGTTTGCGCGCGAATATCGAGTTGAGTGGCGCCGAGGGCATCGGCTTCCGCTCCGGCGATGGTATTGTCCGCGCGACGGGAACTGGTGCCGGAGACGAACAGATAATCCCCGGCGCGTTTGACGTGCGGAAACTTCCCGCGCGGCGGCGCTTTCCCCGGAACGACTTTGCCTTCCATTACCATCAGTCACTCAACTTAACGCAGATATTGTTCAGTTCCGAATAAAAGTTCAGCGAATGTACCCCGCCCTCGCGGCCGATGCCGGAAAGTCCCATGCCTCCGAACGGCGTGCGGAGATCGCGCAGAAACCAGCAATTGACCCAGGTGATTCCGACGCGCAGTTGTTCGGCGACGCGGTGGCCGCGCTTGAGATTCGAGGTCCACACCGATCCTGCCAGCCCGTATTGCGTGTCGTTCGCTTCGGCGATGGCTTCTTCTTCGGTATCGAACGGCGCGATGTGGCAAACGGGACCGAAGATTTCTTCCTTCACGCAGCGCGCTGATTCGGGGAGCCCGGTAAAGATCGTGGGCTGGACGTAGTAGCCGTGGTCGCGGGCATCGCTGAATTTTGGGATTCCGCCGCCCGTGACTACTGTCGCGCCCTCTTCGCGCGCCAGTTGATAGTAAGCGAGAACCTTGTCGCGATGGGCTTTGGAAATGAGCGGGCCTGTGGTGGTGGCTTGATCCATGGGCCACCCGATGCGCAAAGCCTCGGCCTTTTGTTTGAGCGCGGTCACGAAATGGTCCATGAGCTTGCGTTCGACGTACACGCGTTCCGCGCAGAGACAGACCTGGCCGGTATTGAGGAAAACGGCATCCGCGATACCACTCACTGTTTCGCCGAAATCGCAGTCGGCAAAAATGATGGCGGCGTTCTTGCCGCCCAGTTCAAAGGAGACCGGCTTCACGGTGGGAGCGACCGCGCGCATGATGGCCGCGCCGGTGCGCGATTCGCCGGTAAAGGTGATCGCATCCACTCCCGGGTGCGCGGTGAGGAATTCTCCCGCCGAATCGGGCCCGAAGCCGTGAACCACATTGAAAACGCCGGCCGGCACTCCCGCCGTTTGCATGACTTCCGCCAGCAACGTCGCGGTCGCGGGAGTTTCTTCGGAAGGTTTGACGACGACGCAATTGCCGCAGGCGAGCGCGGGTGCCACTTTCCAGGTGAGCAGCAGGAGCGGCAGATTCCACGGCGTGATGATTCCGACGACACCGAGAGGCTTGCGGACCGCGTAATTGAGCGCGATGACGCCGTCAGGAGTTTCGGTGCGAAATGATTCCAGGCCAGCGGTCTTGATGACGTCGGCAAACGCGCGGAAATTCGCCGCGCCCCGAGGGACATCAATGCGCGACGCAAGCGATATGGGTTTTCCGGTGTCCGCGACTTCCGCGTGCAGAAAATCCTGGAAGCGCGCCTCGATTCCGTCGGCGATTTTGTGCAGCAGCGCCGCGCGGGCAGGAACGGGCAAACGGCCCCATTCTCTGCGCTGCGCTTGGCGGGCGGCGGCTACGGCTTCATCAACCTGCGCACGACTGGCTTCCGATACTTGCGCGATCGCGGACCCATCGGCGGGATTTACGTCGGCGAACTCCCGCGCGCCGCCCACAAAATGCCCGTTGATGTAATTTTGCAGGAGTTTCACGGAGCTGTTTGCGCTTCTGAGCGCTTCCGTCTCGACGTATTGCCCCGGCAGAGGCGCTGCTAGCACGATACCAAATGCGGATGGGCTTGGAACATGGAAAACGATTCCGAAGCCGCGGAACATGGCCTCAGGCCCTAAGCTGCTTGCAAACGACGGGCACAAGCGCTGCGAGGCGGCAAGTGGCACGCCCCCAAAATGGCGCACTAGACTGCGCCATTGGTGACCCAGCACCCCTGACTTTCGATTGGCTTTGGAACGTGCATGAGAACTGCGTGCGAGGGGAACAGAATCTTTGTAGGTCGCGCCTTTAGTTCATCCTCAGAACCTGCCTGTGACGGGCTCGGCGGGCCACGACATAAACACAGCGAAATCAGCGCGGCGTCAGATGCTAGAGTACGACTTCACAGCCTCAACGCCGGCTCGTCACCGCCGCGTCACTTTCCCGGTTCCGCCTGCTGCGGTGGGTGACTCACAAAATACTGCGTGATGCCGGTCGAAAGCTGCTGCAATCCAGCGGTCACGTTCCGATCCATCGCCTCGACGATCGCCGGCACATTCTTCCCCTGTACCGGTTCATCGTGCGTGTAGATCTGGCTCCATACCGTCGTGCGCGATGCCGGATCGTACAACTCCAGCTGAATCGAGAAACGCGCCACTAGCTCGGGCTGATCCACGCCATACATCGAGTACAAGTGGCCCCGCACCACGTACTCCCCGCGCGCGTTGCCGGTGACTTTCGAGACGGATTGAAATTGGCGCGACGAGCGCAGAATCGTTACCAGCATATCCTGCACCATGTCTGCCGCGGGTTCCGCCCAGCGGTCGTACTCGTACGTCCCCAGCTGCACGGGACCCGATCCGTACACCAACCGATCGTCGTGATACAGATGCGAGGCGATGAATCGCCCCACCAGCAATGTCACTGGAATCTGCGCCGATGGGGAATTGGCCGGAGCGGGGTTCACATCCAGCACGTAATACTTCACCGGACGCGCCGCGCCGCATCCGGCCACCAGCATCGCCAGCATCAGGAGTGCGCTAATTTGCGTGCGATGGCTCAACACTCTTTGCTCCTTCTCGCGTTGTTTCTTCGCGTCGTTGCCGGGCTGCTTCTGCAAACGAATTCTCATCCTGCTGCCGTTCCGCTATTTCGGCGGCGCCGTCCCGGGTGCATGTGGTTTCGGGTCGGCCGCGCGCAGGATCGAATAGGGCCGCGTCTTGATGGACTCCGTGAACGAATTCAGGTTCTCCGTGACGTGACGCAGGTTATCAATAATCTCGTCCAGATTTTCCTGATTGCTTATCACCGTGTCGTTCAGTGAAGCCACCATCGAATCGACGTTCACCAGCGCCTTGCGCAGGTCAATGATCGCCTGCCGGATGTCCGCGCGATTTTCCGTGAGCATCCCGTCCAGATGCTGCAGCGTCTCATCCGCCTGGTCGGATGTTTTCTGGAAGCTCGCGATCACAGGCTTCAGGTTGGCCGTCGCGTCATTAATATGATTCAGCGTCGAGTGCACCAGCGGCCGATCCTCTTCCAGCATCCCGCGCACGTGGCTCAGACTCGCGGATAGGTTCGCGCGGTTCTGATCGTTCAGCAAGTCGTTCACTCGGGCCAGCGTAACCTTCAGCTCCACCACCCGTGAATTCAGGTTCGTGATCAACTCGCTCGCCTGCGGCGTCAGCTCGTTGATTTTGTCGGCGATATCCGAAAAACTGGTGGGTTCTTTTGATTTCAGCACCGCATCGCGCTGCGCCCGGGGCGCCGCGGGGGAACCAGCGAGTATCTCTAGAAAATTTTCTCCCAGTGGACTGGTGCTCGTCACCAGCACCGTGCTATCTGTTTTCACCGGGATATTCGGCTTCGCCGTGAAATCCACTTTCATGCGCGAGGGATCGTTGGGATCAACCTGCACTTTGCTGATGCGTCCCACCGGAGGGCCATTCAAATAACGAACTTCCGAGCCGGGTCCCAAGCCGCCGGCATTCTTGAAATACGCATGGTAGGGCGTGTCCGCTTTGTCGAGTGTCCCGGAGAGCGCAAAGACCGTGGCAATCAGCAACGCCGCCACTACCAACACAAACAGCCCGACGTATGCCTGCTCGCGCTTCGATTCCATCCGTGTCCTCGACCATTTCTGCGCGCTGAACCGCGCAGACGCCCCTCGATTGCGGGGGAGTATATCACGAGCCCTTTACTTCGCCAGTCCCGGCAAGACCGATCGGGCCCTGTCCTATTGACGCTGCGGCGGTACGTCCCCAGTCAACATCTGCAGGTAATCAATCTCACCGGTCAATTCCGGTTCCGGCACGCGGTCCAGAAACTGCCGCACGCGCGGCTGCAGGCTCTTCTGCATTTCTGCGACCGTGTCGTTGGCCACGATCACGCCCTTATCCAGCAGAATCATCCGGTCGGCGATCAAGAAAGCACTGGCCAGCTCGTGCGTCACCACCACGATCGTGATGCGAAATGCTTTCTTCAACTTTAATATCAGTTCGTCAATCCCCGCCGCGATGATGGGGTCCAGCCCCGCCGAAGGCTCATCGAAAAATAATATCTCCGGGTCCATTGCCAGCGCCCGCGCGATCGCCGCCCGCTTCTTCATTCCGCCGCTCAATTGCGCGGGCATGTAACTTTCAAATCCGGAAAGCCCCACCTGGTCCAGCTTCAATCGCACCATGATTTCTATCGTCGATTCGTCCAGGTTGGTGTGTTCCTGCAGGGGCAGCGCCACATTTTCCCCCACGGTCATGGACCCAAACAGCGCCCCTCCCTGGAACGACATCCCCATCTTTTTCAACAAATCATCGCGCTCGTTTTCCGATATGGACGCGAAATCCTTGTTCTGAATCCAAATCTCGCCTGAGCTGGGCTGCTCCAGTCCCACCAGCGTCCGCAGCAGAGTGCTCTTGCCAGAACCCGACCCGCCCAGAATCACCAGCGTCTCTCCGGCGGGCACTTCGAAGCTGATGCCGTGCAGAATTTCGCGCTCGCCGTATTTCACGCGCAGGTTGCGCACCGAGATCGCCGAAGGCGGCGCGCTGGGCTTGGGTGTGGGAGCAGGGCTCATCAATATTTACCGTGGCGCCGTCACGTAGAAGAGTGTCGTGAAAATCAGATCAACCATAATCACCATGAAAATTGATTTCACGACTGCCGAAGTCGTCGACCGGCCCACTTGCTCGGAACCGAGTCCGGTCGCGAATCCCTCCTGGCACCCTACCGCCGTGATCACCAGCCCGAACATCGCGGCCTTCACCAGCCCGGTCATAATGTCGCGCTGCAGCAGCGCGTCCAGCGTGGCTTGAATGTAGGTGCCCCAGGTGAACCCCGCGCTCGTAACCCCAAACACCCCTCCGCCCAGCACTCCCATGAAATCCGCCCAACACGTCAGGCAAGGCACCATCAGCACCATCGCCAGAAATTTCGGTGCCACCAGAAATTGCACGGGCTCGAGCGCCATCGTCTCCATCGCGTCAATCTCTTCGTTCACCTTCATCGTCCCGATTTCCGCTGCGAACGCCGAGCCCGACCGCCCAATCACCACGATCGCCGTCATCAACGGCCCCAGCTCGCGCGTGATTGCAATCGCTACGCCGCTCGCCACAAAGTGCAGCGCGCCCAATTTGCGCAGCTCATAAGCAGCATTCACCGCCAGAATGGTTCCCACGAAAAACGAAATCAACGAAGTAATCGGCAGCGCTTCGACGCCGACGGACATCGCCTGATGCACCGCCCGGCTCATGTGGAATTTCTTGCCCTGGAACGGAAGGATGAAGACGGCCCGTATCGCGCCGCCGATCAATCGCGCCAAGCCGCCTACATATGCCAGGCTATCTAGAGTGGCCGCGCCAATAGTTTCTGTGAGTGGCATCAGTGAGTCGAGACGGGTGAAACTCTACAACCGGATCCGCGCAAAGACCGCCCGAATTCCTATCTGGCGGGAGCGGCGTTGGTGCTGCCGCCGCGCAATGCTTCCTCTTCGTTGTTATATACCTCAAAAACCTTGATCAGCCGAGTCAGCTCCAACACTTCCCGCGCCGTCCGGCTCAACCCGAACAACGCGAACGTGCTCTTCAGATCCCGCGACAGCTTCAATCCTTCCACCAGCGACGCCACGCCCGCGCTATCTATATACCGAACCCGCTCCAGGTTCACGATCACGCGCGCCGTTTTCTTCTCTTTCAGCAGTTCCAACAGCACTCTCCGCACCTGCGGCGAATTGTAAAGGGTGATGTCGCCAACCACGTCCACAATCGTGGCTGCTCCAGACTGGCGCGTTGAAATGTCCATCAGGATTGCCCCCCGGGGGCGATAGAGTGTTTTGCCAGAGAATCCCGCCAGATGCAATCACTTTTCCGCTTTCGGCTCCGGGGAGGAGCCCTCTGCAGAGAATAGCGCGCGAACCGAACGATACCGAACTGCGGGGTCTCAACCCGCCAATTTTTGTCGGTCCTGAAGGGTGCGGACTCGATTATCTTAGGAGCTGTTTCTAGCCACCAGCCACTGATCACGAACCACTGCCTTTTTCCCAAACCGATTACAGACTTCGTCGAACCCGCATCACTTCCGATTATCCAGCGGAACATACCCACGCAGATCCGCTCCCAAATAAACCTGCCGCGGACGCGAAATCTTCTGCTCCGGATCCAGCAGCATTTCTTCCCACTGCGCAATCCAGCCCGAAGTCCGCGGAATCGCAAAGAGCACCGGAAACATCGTGGTAGGGAAACCCATGGATTGATAAATCAACCCGGTATAGAAGTCCACATTGGGGTAAAGCTTGCGCTTCACGAAGTATTCGTCTTCCAGCGCAATCCGCTCGCATTCCAGCGCAATTTCAATCAGCGGGTTTTTCCCCATCACATCAAAAACTTCATAAGCAATGTGCTTCACGATGCGCGCCCGCGGATCGTAGTTCTTGTAAACGCGATGCCCAAATCCCATCAGCAGCTTTTCTCCCGCCTTTACGCTCTTGATGTACGCGGGAATGTTGTTGATCGACCCGATTTCCACCAGCATGCGCAGCACCGCTTCGTTGGCTCCGCCGTGCAACGGCCCGTAAAGCGCCGCTGTCGCCGCGGCGGTCGCCGAATACGGATCCACGTGCGAGCTGCCCACCACGCGCATCGCCGTCGAAGAGCAATTCTGTTCGTGGTCC
Organism: Acidobacteriota bacterium; assembly: GCA_013289695.1. Classification (GTDB taxonomy): domain Bacteria; phylum Acidobacteriota; class Terriglobia; order Acidiferrales; family UBA7541; genus Palsa-295. The sequence continues at coordinate 15,798 of JABCZK010000046.1, read as the reverse complement.
GCGTGCAAAATGAACAAAATGTCCAGCGCGCGTTCCAGCGTGGGGTTTGGACGATACTTCAACTCCGTCGTGCGAAACAGCATGTTCAGAAAATTGCCGCAGTAGCTCAGATCGTTGTCCGGATAAGCGAACGGCATCCCCAGCGTATGCCGGTAGGCAAACGCCGCCAGCGTCGGCATCTTTCCGATCAGCCGGTAAGTCTGCTTGCGCCGCGAATCCGGATTGAAAATATCCTTCGCATCCGGATAAAAAGTGGAAAGCGCCGCCACCGTGGAAATCAGCATCCCCATCGGGTGCGCATCGTAATGAAATCCATCAATGAATTTCTTGATGCTCTCGTGGATGAAGGTGTGATGCGTGATGTTGTAGGACCAGTTCGCCAGCTGCGTTTTCGTGGGAAGCTCGCCATACAGAATCAGGTAGGCCGTCTCGATGTATGTGCTTTTTTCCGCCAGCTCTTCGATCGAATAGCCGCGATAGCGCAAAATCCCTTTGTCGCCATCAATATAAGTGATCTTGCTTGAGCACGAAGCCGTGTTCGTGAACGCCGGATCGTAACTCATCATCCCAAAATCGCCGTCGTGCACTTTCATGGGACGCAGGTCGAGCGCCTTGATCGTTTCGTTCGTTATGGGAAGTTCAAACTGCCGGCCCGTACGGTTGTCGGTGACGCTCAGCGTCTCGCGGCGCGTTTCAGCGGCAGCTTCGTTGCTGACGACCGATCCTGGTTTGGTCGGATTCATGACCGGACCCTTTCGAGGCGCAAGGTGTTCCTCGGTGCGGTTCGCTTGCACCTTAGAATGTACACCAAGATCCCCCGCGCACGGAATCGGTTTCCTCGTACGAATGCAAATACGCGACGAGATGCACCATACGCCACCGTACGGTGCACCGCGCCGCTTACAAAATCTCCTCGCATCTTCTACGGCCCGTAGGGGTGAGTCTAGGACCCGCCCCTAGATCTGCGCGAACTGCAATCATTGCGCGAGGGTGCCCCTGCCGTCGGTTTCTGAAAGGCGGGCTTTTCGCATGGCCTCGGCGGTCACTCGGTGCCGGTACTCAAACACGCGTGCTAATTTCCGCCGCACCAGCCAACCCCCAATAAAATATCCCAGCGCACCGAAGGGAAGCTCGTACTCGATGCGATCCTCCAATCGGCAAGCCTCCGGGCCTTCTGGAGTAAATAAATGCGTATGCACCCAGCGGCGGAACGGACCCGAAGTCTGTACGTCCCGGAACTGCCGCCCTTCGATGTAGTCGCGATGTTCGAAACTCCAGCGCATTCGGAAGGGACCCAGGTAAACCCACATCGCTCCGCTGTCGCCATCGCGAATTCCGCGCGAGTGCTCGATGATCTCGATCCTTTCCCACGGAGGCGTCAGGCGCTCCAGCGCGCCGGGCTCCGCGTGCCAGCGAAACAGCTCCTCGGCGGACGCCTCAATTCTCGAAGCGGCGACGAACAGATTCGGTCGCGCCATATTCTTTAAGCAATCCCTCCGGCGTATCTGGCACGCGGCTGGTCCAGAACTCAGGCAGCGAATCGCGCCAAAGGCGGGAAGCTCCGCGCCACTCGGAAAGCCGTGCCGCGGAAAGCCGCGCCCGCGGGCTGGTTTCGCAGCTGCGAAAGTTCAAACCGAATTCCTTGGCTCGCGCCGCAACGAGGAGTCGTCTTCTGCTCCACCGTGTCGGGAGAATCAGGAACTCTCGCAGCCAAGTCCTCCGCCCGCGCTAGCTCCGTACGGTTTCGTCCACGCGCTTTCGCGCGATTCAGCGCGGCATCGGCAAGCTGCAAGATCTCCTGCGGATCCAGTCGAGACTTGTCAACACTCGCGGTAACTCCGAAACTCGCAGTCACCGCAATGGGAATCGAGTTCGCCATCATCGGCTTGGCTTCAATCGCATGCTGCATTCCTTCCGCTAGTCCCATCGTGCCCATCGCGTCGGAAGAAGGCACCACGATCGGGAATTCCTCGCCGCCACAGCGCCCTACGGAATCATAAGGCCGTACGCAGGCCGAGTTCAATTTCCATAATTTGTTCCAGCTGCGCCGAACGCAACGGGTGGAACACCACCACCTTGTCAACGCGGTTCATGAACTCCGGCGCGAATTTCCTCTGCGCAGCCTCCGACGCGGTGTTCTCCACCTTCTCGTCCAGGCCTGCCTTGGTTTCCGCGCGTTGCAGCGTCGCAAATCCCAGCCCGCCGGTCATCAGCTCGGTAATCTCCACTCCGCCCAAGTTCGACGTCATGAAAATCATCGTCTGCAACAAATCCACTCGCCGGTTGTCTCCAAGCGTAAGCGTGGCCTTGTCCAGAATTCCGAGCAACAACTGCCACAACGCATCCGAAGCCTTCTCGATTTCGTCAAACAACAAAAATGAAATTTCGAGCTTCTCGGTGTGGTACTGCGCCAGCGCTTCCTGCGTGATCAGCGGATGCGTTTCGCGGTGGCCCAAATATCCCGGAGGCGATCCAATCAATTTTGCAATCTCGTGCGAGTGCCGGAACTCCGCGCAATCCAACTTGATCCCAGCGCGCGGATCGCCATACAGCACTTCGGCCGTAGCCTCGACGACGCGCGTCTTCCCCGCGCCCGTCGGCCCCAAAAACAGCAAATTCCCCACCGGCCGTCCCGGCGAATTCAACCCGGCGCGAAACACCTGGTACAAGTCCACCACCGCTTGCACTGCTTCGTCCTGCGCCACAATCTTCCGCCGCAACCCTGCCTCAAAATCCCGCGACTCAGTACTCCGGCGTGCCGGATCCAATTGGCGTTCTACAGCGGCGTCCATTGTGCTGTCCCTCCCGCCGGCCTCCCGGCCCTCCCCAATCGCGCGTTCACGACCTCGAACCGCGCCGCTAATAGACCTGCAAACGTGCGGCCAAAGTGCACTCCTAGAGTCCTCACCAACACACCTGTAATCAGTGGAATGAGAGACCTCTCAGGCAGGGCTCCGCGAACCGAAAGCGGAATTGATGTTTCAACCGGAACGCGCCGTCCCGATGTGACACGTTGTTAATACTGTGTTAAAAAATCCACGTACCCTCCTCTACTCCTTGCTTCCGAGGGCCGCTTTCCCGTATCTTGTCTGCGTTCACCGAGAAATCACCCAAATGAAACGTATTCTGGTTATCGAAGACGATAAAGACATCGTAGAGTTGGTGCGCTACAACCTGGAGAAGGACGGTTACCAGGTCACCTCCAGCGGCGATGGCTCGACCGGTCTCGCGCAAATCCGCAAGGCTGCGCCCGATCTCCTGGTCCTCGATCTGATGTTGCCGAAACTTTCCGGTCTGGAAATCTGCAAGGAAGTCCGCAAAGAAGTCACGCTCAACAGGATTCCAATCCTCATCCTCACCGCCAAGGGCGAAGAAGCTGATCGCGTCGTAGGTCTGGAACTCGGCGCCGACGACTACGTCACCAAACCCTTCAGCCCCCGCGAACTCGTCGCACGGGTGAAGGCGCTGTTGCGCCGCGCCGAACCCGGAACTCCCTCGGAAAAGCCCGTCGAAATCGGCGCGCTGCGCATTGATCCGGCCGCTTACCGCGTCACGCGCACCGGCAAGCCCGTTCCCATGAGCACCCTGGAATTTCGCCTGCTCTATTTTCTTGCGGCCCGCCCCAATCGCGTCTTCACTCGCGATCAACTGCTCGATGCCGTCTGGGGCACCGAGCGTTTCGTCACTCCGCGCAGCGTGGATGTGTACGTTCGCCGCTTGCGCGAGAAAATCGAGCTGGACCCGCAGCACCCCGTGTTCATGAAAACCATTCGTGGCGCCGGATACCTCTTCGAAACCCGTGCGAGCTAGACTTTTCTGGAAGCTCGGGCTCACCTATGGCGCCCTGCTTCTCGTCGTCTTACTCGCCGTGCACCTTTATTCCGCTCGCGTCATCCGCAGCCAGGCTATCCGCTCCGCCAACGATCAACTCGCCTCGCTTCTCAACCTCACCCTCGCCAATCCCCCCTTATCGGACGACCCCGCCGACCTTCGCAGCTGGACCGGCAGGGCAGCCCACAGTGGCGCGCGCGTAACCATCGTGGACCATACCGGCCGCGTGCTCGCCGATTCCGAAGCCGACGCCGAAAAAATGGAAAACCACGCCAATCGCCCGGAGATTCAGGATGCCTTCGCCCACGGAACAGGGCACTCCGTGCGCCGCAGCGCCACCCTCGACCGCGAATTGGTTTACCGCGCGCAACGTTACGACCATCTCGGCAGCGCGCCGATCGTACTCCGCCTGGCCCTGCCCCTTGCGCAAATTGACCTCTCGCTCGTGGAGCTTCGCCAGAGGCTGCTCTTGGCCACCTTCGTCGTGCTGTTCGTCGGCGGTCTGGTCTCCTTCGCCTTCGCGCGCATGTTCGCCGCGCGCGTCCAGCGTTTGCAGCGCTTTTCCCAGCGGATTGCCGAAGGTGATTTCCGTCCCTTGCTGCGCGAAGGCCCGCGCGACGAGCTTTCCGATCTCGCCGACTCGCTCAACCAGACCGCCGCGCGCCTCGACCGCGAAATCCGCCTGCTGAGCGGCGAACGCAACCGCTCCAGCGCCATCCTGCGCAGCATGGTCGAAGGCGTCGCCGTGATTGACGCCGAAGAACGTCTCGTTTTCTATAATCGCGCGTTTTCAGAAATTTTGAATGTGGACCCCGCCAACGCTGAAGGCCGCCCACTCATCGAAGTGGTGCGCAATTCCGACCTTGTAGGCTTGATTCGTCGCGCTCTGCGCGGTGAGGAAGGCCTGCAAAGCGATATCACCATGGGCATCACCCAAACGCAGAGTTTTTCCATCACCGCCGCGCCCGTAAATGCGTTGGATCTCTCCTCATCCGGCCGCACGCCGGATGGAAAACCTTCCGGAGCCGTCGTCGTGCTTCACGATGTCACCGAACTCCGCCGCCTCGAGCGCGTGCGTCAGGATTTCGTCGCCAACGTCTCCCATGAATTCAAAACGCCACTCACCGCCATTCAAGGATTTGCAGAAACCTTGCTCGCCGGCGCCCTCGACGATCCCCAAAACAATCGCCGCTTCCTGGAAATCATTCGCAATCACGCCATTCGTCTCGCCCGCCTCACCGATGATTTGCTCAAACTCGCCCGCATCGAAGCCGGAAAAATGGAACTGGAATTTTCCTCAGTGGCGCTGCTCGAGCTTATCGAAGCCTGCACCGAAACCACTTTGCTCAAGGCCAACCGCAAGGAAATCACTCTCGAAATCACAGTCCCGCCGCAACTTCCCGCCGTGCGCGGCGATGCCGTCCTGCTGCGCGACGTTCTCCAAAATCTCCTCGACAACGCCATCCAGTACACTCCCGCGCGCGGTCACATCTCCGTCGTCGCCACCGCCGGCCCGCGCGAAGCCGTCGTCACCGTCGCCGACACCGGCATCGGTATTCCCCTCGCGGATGCCGAACGCATCTTCGAACGCTTCTACCGCGTGGACGCCGCACGCTCCCGCGAGGCCGGTGGCACCGGCCTAGGCCTCTCCATCGCCAAACACATCGTCGAAGCCCACGGCGGCAAACTCTGGGTAGAAAGCACAGTAGGCCAAGGCTCCAAATTTTCCTTCTCCCTCCCCCTAGACGCCTAGCCTGCCGTCCCCTGGAACGCCATTCTCCTGAATGGCGTTTTTTGCAGCGCCCCGCAATCCCCGCGCAATCGCTGCCTGGCAAGCCTTATATGGAGTGCGGCGGCTTGCCGCCGCTTTCGCCCAGGTGCGATGTCCGGCGACAAAGCGTGCCAGGCGAGGCTTGCCTCGCCTGCTTCCCGCTAACAATCTCAGCTTTCAGCACTGCTAAGTAGGTGCACCGCATGCCATGCCCGCTCCTAAAGTTTCAAGCCGCCAGCCCCGCTGGAGTGTTATCCGAGAATTTATGTCGGCCGGTAGGGGCGCTGCTTGTGAATCGCCCGCCGCAGCTTGCCAGGATGTCAGCTGCGGGTGACTCCCCAAGCACAGTTCCCGATTCCCCCGCTCTTTGAATATTCACTTTCGTTTCATGCTCTTGCAATCTGCCCCGCCCATCCTGTAAACGCCGCTACTAAAGCAGCTCAAAGCCCACAGGAGGCTCCCAAAGTGGCGTCCACCAAGACAAGTGCGGAGGGAATTTTCCAAAGTGTGCTGGTGAATTACCTGATCTCCCAAGCCCGCACGGTAGAGGCCTCGGTCAATCGCGCTCTCTGGGCCCTGCTCGAACGCAACGAACGTCTCGCCAGCGAAGTCTTCCTCACCGAGCCCCGCATCAACGAAATGGAAATCCTGATAGATGAGCACGCCATCCGCATGTTGCGCCAGGGCGAAATGCTCGATTCCGATGTCCGCCTGATCGTCGCCACTCTGAAAATCAATAACGATCTCGAGCGCATGGGCGACCTCGCCGTCAATCTCAGCGAACGCGCCATCTCCCTCGCCCAAATGGGCGAAGTCCACATCCCCATTGAACTCGAGCCTATGACCACCGCCGTCCGCGCCATGGTTTCCAAATGCCTCGGTGCGCTCATCTATCAAAATGTGGACTTAGCCACCCAGGTCCTCGAAAGCGACGATGTCGTTGACCAATATCGCGATCAGGTATTCGAAGCTCTGCTCGCGGGCATGACCGAAAATCCCGCGCTCGCCGCGCCCAATCTCCATTACGTCCTCGCCTCCCGCCATCTTGAGCGCATCGCCGACCACGCCACCAACATCGCCGAGGACATTTTGTTCTGGGTGCGCGGTTTGGAAGTTCGCCACGGCCGCGCCAAGCAGATGGAACTCAATGCCGGCGGCCCCGCCTCATCTGCGGCGGAGTAATCGATATTTCACGGCGCGGTCATCTGCGGTTCAAGTGTTCCATTTAGCATCATTACGGGTTGGAAGCCACATCGTGGCACCGTCGCTCTAGCAGTTCGCTTTCCCCTGCGGAAACCGGCGGCAACCGAATTCAGCGTCAACAAGTTCCTGCGCTGCACCACGTAGCGCCGGAAGCAGCACACCACGTCCCAACCACCCGCGAGGCGCGGCCCGACCACACCCCCGGGGCTGCGCCTCCCCTTTTTTGGGAATAGCCCGCGCTTATTTCACTCCCAATTCGCGTCGATGTAACACGCCAGTAACATTGCAGTCAAAAAATGGTACCCAGGAGAATCCCTGAATATGAAAAAGGCCTTGCTGGTTGTGTGGCTCATGACGCTCTCGATGGCCGTCGCCGCCCCGCGCGCCACAGCGCAAGGCGGCGCTGTAAAACTCAACGCCGCGGGCGCTACCTTTCCCACGCCCATCTACACCAAGTGGTTCGACGTTTATCACACCGCTCATCCCAACATTGAGATCAATTACCAGTCCATCGGTTCGGGCGGCGGCATCCGTCAGTTGCAGTCCGGCACGGTTGATTTCGGCGCATCCGATGGCCCCATGAGCGACGAGCAACTCGCGCAATCCAAATTCAAAATCCTGCATTTCCCCACGGTTCTCGGCGCTGTTGTGCCCACTTACAACATCGCGGGCATAACCGGAGAGCTGAATTTCACCCAGAAAGCTCTCGCCGGTATTTACCTGGGCACCATCACCAAGTGGAACGATCCCGAAATCGCGAAAGCCAATCCTGGTGTCAACCTCCCCGCTGCGGATATCGTCGTCGTGCACCGCTCCGATGGCAGCGGCACTTCCTACATCTGGACCGATTTTCTCTCCAAAGTCAGCGACGACTGGAAGACCAAGGTGGGCAAGGCAAACACCTCCGTGAATTGGCCCGTGGGCCTGGGCGGCAAGGGCAATGAAGGCGTCACCGGGCTCGTCAAGCAAACCCCGAACGCCATCGGCTACATCGAACTCATTTACGCCGTGCAAAACAGTATTCCTTACGGAAAAGTTCAAAACGCCGCCGGAAAATTCGTGAAGGCTGATCTGGCAAGCGTCACTGCCGCCGCCGCCGCCGATGCTAAAAACATTCCGGACGACTTCCGCGTTTCCATCACCAATGCGCCCGGACCAACCGTCTATCCCATCTCCAGTTTCACCTGGCTGCTCATCCCCGCGCAAATTCAGGACGCCGCCAAGCGCGACGCGATCAAAGACTTCCTGAAGTGGATGGTCACCGACGGTCAGAAGTTCAACGAGGGGCTGACCTACGCGCAGCTGCCTAAGGAAGTCATCGCCAGGGAGACCAAGGCAATTTCGCTGATCCAATAACCGGTAAAATGTCTGCAGCCGCCACCACTCTCGCGCACGAGGTTCCTCCGCAAGCAGGACCTCGTGCGTTTCTTCATCGCCTCCGTCAAGGCGATCAGATCGCGCACCTGCTCACTCTCACCTTCGCTGCCGTCATCCTCTTGCTCACCTCCATGCTGGTGTACGAACTCTGGATCAATTCGCACCTCTCGCGCACGCAATTCGGTTGGGCGTTTTTCTGGACCAAAGTCTGGGATCCCAACTTCGATAATTTCGGCGCCGCGCCCTTCATATACGGCACCTTGGTCACCTCCGCTGTCGCGCTCCTCCTCGCCGTCCCCCTCGGCTTAGCCAGCGCCATTTTTCTCTCCGAGCTTGCGCCTCGAAAAGTCAGCGACAGCATTTCATTCTTGATTGATCTTCTTGCTGCCGTCCCCAGCGTGATCTACGGCTTGCTCGGAATTTTCATCGTCGTGCCCTTGATGCGTACCACGCTCGGTCCGCTGCTCATCAATACCGTCGGCAATGTTCCCTACATCGGCGTTCTCTTCCGCGGTCCAAATTACGGCGTCGGCTTTCTCACCGCCGGGATCGTTCTCGCCATCATGGTCGTGCCCTTCATAATTTCCGTCTCGCGCGAGGTTCTCCTCACCGTCCCGCGCGAGCAGCGCGAAGCCGCCATGGCCCTGGGCGCCACGCGCTGGGAATCCACCTGGCAAGTCGTCGTGCCCTGGGCCCGAACCGGCATCATGGGTTCCGTGTTCCTCGCCCTCGCACGCGCGCTCGGCGAAACCATGGCCGTCACCATGGTGATCGGCAACGCCGCCGCCATCAAGGCCTCTTTGCTTGCTCCCGGCGACACCATCGCCTCCACCATCGCCAATCAATTCACCGAAGCCACCGGCGATTTGTACCTGAGCTCCTTGATCGAATTAGGCCTCGTCCTCTTCCTCATCACTTTCATCCTGAATGGCCTGGCGCGCATCCTCATCGTCGCCACCGAACGTGGCGGAGGCCGTCCCGCATGAGCGCCCTGCGCATAACCTGGCGCAAGTCGCTGAACTTCGTCATGCTTACCTTGACCGGCGTCGCCGCCTTCGCCGTCGTCTCGGTGTTGTTTCTCATCCTCGGTTACCTGATCTGGAACGGCGGCGCGTCGCTCAGTTGGAAATTTTTCACGCAGCTCCCCAAACCCGTCGGAGAAACCGGCGGCGGCATGGCCAACGCCATCGTCGGCAGTCTGAAGCTTCTCTTTCTCGCCGCGGTGATGGGCTTGCCCGTAGGCTTGCTCGCCGGCGTCTATCTGGCCGAGTTCGGCGGCAAGACTTTTTCCTTCATCGTGCGTTACACCACCGATCTGCTCAACGGCGTCCCTTCCATCGTCATCGGCATCTTCGCCTACTCGCTCGCGGTCCTGCCCGTGAAACATTTCTCCGCGCTAGCGGGCGGCGTCGCCCTCGGCATCATGGTCATCCCCATCACCGTGCGCAGCACCGAAGAATTTTTGCGCGCCGTGCCCGGTAACATGCGCGAAGCCGCCATGGCCCTGGGTGCCAGCAGATGGAAAACGATTGCCACCGTCGTCCTTCCCGCAGCCAGCGGCGGCATTCTCACCGGCATGTTGCTCGCCCTGGCGCGCGTCGCCGGCGAAACCGCTCCATTACTGTTCACCGCCTTCGGCAATCGCTTTTGGAGTCAAGGCTGGGGGCAGCCCATCGCCTCCCTCCCGGTAATGATTTACACCTACGCTGTCGCACCGTACGATGATTGGCATAGGCAGGCGTGGGCGGCAGGCCTAGTCCTTTTGGGTTTGGTCTTGTTGTCGAATCTGGGCGCCCGTTTCATCCTGGCGCGCAGCAAAGTGGTTTGATGGAAATTGCAGCAACGAAGGACAAAATTGTGAGTGGAGCACCTCAATCCGCGCTATCAGTCAAAGCCTTCAGAGATCCGGTGCCTATGGAAAAAACGACGTCACCAACGATCGAGCATAAACTGCGCTTGACGATTTCGAATCTGAATTTCTATTACGGCGCCAAGCAGGCCGTCTTCGCCCTCAGTCTGAAAATTCCCACCAACCGCGTCACCGCGCTCATCGGCCCTTCCGGCTGCGGCAAATCCACATTCTTGCGCACTCTGAACCGCATGAACGAGACCATTCGCAACACCCGCGTCGAAGGCGAAGTGCTCCTCGACGGCCAGGACATTCACTCGCTCGATGTCGTGGGCCTGCGCCGCCGCGTAGGCATGGTCTTCCAACGCCCCAACCCATTTCCGAAATCAATTTACGACAACGTCGCCTACGGCCTGCGCATCAACGGCTACAAAGGCCGCCTCGACGATCTCGTCGAACACAGCCTGCGCCGCGCCGCCCTCTGGGACGAAGTGAAGGACTATCTCAAAAAATCCGCGTTCGCTCTTTCCGGCGGACAGCAGCAGCGCCTCTGCATCGCTCGTGCGCTAGCGGTGGACCCCGAAGTGCTTCTCCTCGATGAGCCTTGCTCGGCTCTCGATCCCGTCACCACTGCAAAAATCGAAGAGCTGATGTTCCAACTAAAAGACAGCTGCACCATGGCCATCGTCACCCACAACATGCAGCAAGCCGCCCGTGCCAGCGACTTCACTGCGTTCATGCTGGACGGCCACCTGATCGAGCACAGCGAAACCTCGAAGCTGTTTACGACGCCGACCGACCCGCGCACAGAAGCCTACATCACCGGCCGGTTCGGCTAAGACGCTGCAGTTTTCCGCGCGCCCGCTTTTGACTTTGTAGCGCGCTGTTGCCTTTGTATTGCGCCGTTGCCGTTGAATTTGTAGCGGCCAGCTTTAGCTGGGCGCCTTTGACTTTGGTAGCGCCGGCGTCCCGCCGGCTCTGTTGCAAGAACCGAGGAACCATGGAACGACATTTCGATCACGATCTCGAAGAACTAAAACAGCGCCTCCTATGGATGGGCAGCCTCGCCGAGCGCGCCGCGCATCAAGCCGTCCACGCCGTGCTGGATGCCGAAGAACATCTCGCCGAAGTCGTCCTCTCCGAAGAAGACGCCATCAACGAAATGCAAATCGAAATTGACGAGCGCGTCCAGCGCCTCCTGGCCACCCAGCAGCCCATGGCCGCGGACCTGCGCTTCCTCCTCGCCGTCTCGCGCATCAATGGCGACCTGGAACGCATCGGCGATCAGGCCGTCAACATCGCCCAATCCGCTACGCGCATCCTGCGCCACCCGCAGGTGAAGCCCTACGTGGACTTGCCCCGCATGAGCGAACTGGCCGAAGCAATGGTGCGCGACAGCCTCAACGCCCTGGTCCGCGGCGATCAGGAACTAGCGCAAAGCGTCCTGCGCCGCGACGATCAGGTAGACCGCCTGCGCGACCAACTCTTCCGCGAGCTCCTCGCCTACATGATGGAAGACTCCGCCCAAGTCTTCAACGCCTTCGAACTGATCCTCGTAGCCAAAAATCTAGAACGCATCGGCGACCACGCCACCAACATTGCCGAAGACGTAATCTATTTCGTAGCCGGCCGCGACGTCCGCCACCCCGCCCTCGACCGCCGCTGAATCTCGCTGCAGCGAGATTCACCCTGAGATTCGCCCGAAGAGTCGGCGCTACCGAATCGAAGCGCCGCCCCTGGGAACGCCAATCTCCCGATGGGCGTCTTGCGCATCACCCCACCTGGATCGCGCCGTAGCAGGGCGACTCACTGCTGGCTGTGCTCCTGCCGTCACAGTCGATTACGGCGCCTCGTCATCTGAGCGCAGCGAAGGCGCTCTCTCGCCTGCTCCCCTGCTGGCATAGGGGCACGGCCTGCCGTGCCCGCATTAGCCCAGCCACGCTCGCAAATATTCCGTAGGGGCGCTGCTTGCTGCGCCCCTACTTGCCCGGGCGTCAACATTTCCGCGGCGCCGGTTTTCTCTGCGCCCTCTGCGCGCGGACCTTTGCGCCTCTGCGGTAAACCCGTTGCCTTTCCCAAACGCAATCAAAGAGAAGAGTTCACAACAGGTGGGCCTTCCGCAATACAAAGAAGAAACGTCTAAATCCGTGTCAAAGCCGTAGCCTCATCCTCAGCTAAATCCAAAATCGAATCCAGCCGCACCATCTTCAACAACATCATCACCCGCTTATTCGCTGCAAAATAAGTAGCCTTCCCGCCAGCCCGCTTCAAAGTCGTGAACGCCCGCACCAAAGCCCCAATCCCCGAGCTATCCAGTTCCGTCACGCCCGCCAGATTCACCGCCACGTGCAACGACCCAGCATCAATCAGCTGTTGCACCTGATTCCGAAACGCTTCCTCGGCGTCGCCCAATTTCAGCGCCCCTTCGAGGTCCAGGATCGTGGCACGCCCCGCTTTGCGAATACCAATCTTCACGATGCCCCTCGTTCAGCCCAGCAAAGCTAACCGAATTAAGCCCGCCAATCAAGGGGACACCACAAACTCCCACGCATTTGCTGGGAACGCCAATCTCCCGATTGGCGTTTTTCCGTTGCCTTTGAATTTGTAGCGGCGGTCTTCAGACCGCCAGCCGCTGACGTTGGTAGCGCCGGCGTCCCGCCGGCTCTGTTAGCTTCGAATTTGTGAATCGCGCTACAGCGCGATTCATCCTGAGATCGCGCGGGGCGCGATCGAACGGTAGCGGCCGGTTCAGGTTCATCGAACCGCGCACGCCGTTGTCTGAGGTTTTCTCTTTGCACTCTTGGTCAAATCCTTTGCCTTTTTCGAGCGTATCACTGTACCCGCCGCCCCTACTCCGCCCGCAAAGCATCCACCGGATCCACGGTAGCCGCCCGCCGCGACGGCAAATAACACGCCAGGTAAGCCGTAACGACCACTCCCAAAGTTACCGCCCCATAAGTAACCGGATCCACCGGGCTAACATTGAAAAGCAAAGACGACATCAATCGCATCACCCCAAACGCCGTCCCGAGCCCGCACACAATCCCCACGCCCGTCAGCCACAATCCCTGCCGCACAAACATCCCCACGAGCATCTTCCGCTGCGCCCCCAGCGCCATGCGAATCCCAATCTCCCGCGTGCGCTGCGATACCGAATACGCAATCACTCCGTAAATCCCCACGATCCCCAGCAGCAGCGCCATTCCTCCCGCTACTCCCAGCATCACCAAAGCAAAAGAAGTCCGCGCCATGGACTCCGTGTAGAAATATCCCAGCGTGTGTACGTCCGCCAACGGGACATTCGCATCCACCGACCACACCGTCTGCCGCACCTCGTTCAGAAAAGCCTGCGACCCCGCCCGTGGGCTGCGAATCACAAACGCGATCCCCCGCCGCAGCATTTCCTTTTGACCCTCGAACCGGTCCATCATCACCGGCCAATAAACCGAGCTGCTCGCGGGCTGGTCCACACCGGCGTCGTACACGTCCCCCACCACTCCGACAATTTCGCGCCAGTCGTCCGTGTTCCCTACCCGAATTCGCTTCCCCAACGCATTCCGCGCGTCGTGCCAATATTCCTTCGCGAAATTTTCAGAAATCATCGCCACCGGTATTTTCTGGTAGGTGTCCTCCCACGTTATATCGCGTCCGGCCACCAGCGGAGTCCCCATCGTTGCCAAAAATCCCGGTGATGTGAATTTGAACCGTCGCAGCGGCGGAAGATCTCCCTCCGCGTACTGGCGATCTTGCGCAAAGATCGGATCGTTCGAGTTATGTCCGTCCATCGGAATGGCGCTTGAAAAACTCACCGACGAAACGCCCGGAATCGCCGCGAGCTTCCCTAGAATTTCCTGGTCCATGCGCACCAGCCGTTCGCGGTCGCTATCAGGAATCTCCGTTTCCGGCACGTAGAACCGGAACGTCTCGACCGAGTCCGGCCCCGTAAATCCCGGGGGCACGTGCAGCAAAGCCCGAAACGTCCGAATCATCAGCCCCGAACAAATCAGCAGCACCAGTGCCAATCCCACCTGCACCACCACCAGCACATTGCGCGCGCGATGTTGCTGCCGGCTCTGGCTCAGCGCCCGCCCACCCTCGCGAAGCCCGGTGTTTAAATGCGCTCCCGCATACTTGAAAATCGGAATCGAGCCAAACAGCACGCTGGAAAAAAGCGCGATCGCAAACGTAAAGAGCAGCACCGGCAAATCAATCCCGATTTCATGAATTCGCGGCAAACCTGTAGGCGCCAGCGCCACCAGCACACGCAACGCCCCAGAAGCCAGCGCCAATCCCAGCAAACTCCCCAGCAAGCCGAGAATCACGCTCTCGAACATCAACTCCATCGCGATGCGTCCCCATCCCGCTCCCAGCGCCGCGCGTATCGCCAACTCCTGCCGACGTCCATCCACGCGCACCAGCAGCAAATTCGCCACGTTCGCGCAAGCAATCAGCAACACCATCGCGATCGATCCCATCAGAACCCACAGGACCTTGCCCACGTCGCCCACCACGTCCTGTTTTAACGGCCGCAAGTTCGGAGCGATGTGCGCCTTTTCAAACAGCTCCGCGCTAAATCCATCCGGCGCGGGAAAACTGCGGTTCGCGATCGGCAGCATCCGCGCCACGTCCGCGCTCGCCTGCGCCATCGTCACTCCCGGCTTCAATCGCGCCAGCCCTTCGTAACTGAAGTTCCCCAGCTTTGTCTTGCTGCGGTCCCATTTGAACGGCACGACCAGCGCGGCATCCTCAAAATCCAGAAAATGAAATCCCTGCGGCAACACTCCGATGATCTCGCGCGGCTTGCCGTCGACGGTGATCGACTGCCCAATCACCGATGTAGCGCCGCCAAATTTCTGCCGCCAATATCCGTACGAAAGCAGCACGGTTTCTGGCGTCCCCGGCGAATCGTCCTCCCGCGTGAACAACCGCCCCAGCGTCGGCCGCACTCCCAGAATCGGCAACGTCCCATCGGAAACGTCCAGCCCGCGCACCTGCTCCGGCTCTCCCGCGCCCGTCACGTTCAGCGAATCGCCGTCATAAACCCCGATATCCTGAAACGTAGTGCTCTGTTCGCGATCAATAAAATATATGGACGGCGCCATGTTCAAGTTCGGGATTCCCACGCCCGGCGCCGTGTGCCACACTCCAATCAACTGCTCTGGCTGCGGGTACGGCAAAGGCTTCAGCAGCACGCCTTCCAGCACGCTGAAAATCACCGTGTTCGCGCCCACGCCCACCCCCAGCGTGATCAACGTAATGATCGTAAAGAGCGGCGCCCGCCCCAGCCGTCGCAAAACTTGCCTCAGGTGATCGCTAAACGTTCCCATGTCCTAACCCTCCCCGTCCGCGCACACCGTTCGCAGTCGGGACAACTCCGCACCGAGCTCCCGCGCGATATTGCCGTGCAGTAGTAGGTACGATGCCAACCAACAAAATGTTTCCAACGTTATTGCGCATATGTCCTCACGCAACGCCGCACAGTCAGCCCAAGCCTTCCAGCCGCTAGCCACTCTGCACGAGCCACTGCCTTTATCTTCGAACCGCGCTGCCGTTGTCATCGTTCCGTCGTTGTCCTCGTCTGCGCTATCTGCTTCTCTGCGGTAATCCTCAGCCCTTGCCTTCCCGTCGCACCCGAGCGACAACACCGGGTGCACGACTTGTAAGTGGAAGTTAAGCCGCCCTGCGTTGCTCCCAGTAGTCTTCAAACTCGCCGTTCAGATGGCAGCAGCGGAGAGCCAGAATCGAGTTAGCTCCTCGAACGGTCCAG
>JABCZK010000045.1 GCA_013289695.1 Acidobacteriota bacterium | reverse complement strand
TGGAGCTGATCAACTATTTCATCACACGCCGCGGCGGGAAGAAGTAAGCCATGGCCTACAAGCCCAAAGCACCGCCGGTGATGGCCGCGCCGAACGTGATTCCGATGGCGGACATCATGCTGGTGTTGCTGATTATTTTCATGGTGGTCACGCCGATGTTGCAGAAGGGCGTCTCGGTGGATATGGCCAAGGTGAATAACGCGCGGGACCTGCAGGACGCCGACAAGGATGACGCCATCATTTTGGCGGTCACCCGCAGCGGCGATATGTTCCTGGGCAGCACCAAGGTCTCGCTCGACGACATCACCACGAAGATCAAAGACCTGATCGCCAACCGCCTGGACAAAACCGTATTCGTGCGCTCCGATTCGCGCGCGAAGTACGGCGATGTGGTCAAGGCTGTCGACGAAGTCAGGGCCGCCGGCGTGGATCATCTCGGCTTGCTCACGGAGAAAATCCGCGCCAAGAATCCCGCGGCTCCTCCGCCTCCTCCGCCCGGCACTTAGGATTGGGCGCGAGATTCATGCGTAGAATATAAGGAGTTTTCCCATGGGAATGGCAGTTGGTGGCAGTAAAGGCTCGATGTCCGAACCGAACATCGTGCCGCTCATTGACGTGCTCTTGGTGCTGATCATCATCTTCATGGTGATCACGCCCACGATTCCCCAGGGACTCGATGCCCTGGTGCCGCAGCCGACTCCTCCGAACCAGAAGCAGGATGACACGCTGCTGGCGAAGACCATCGTCGTGCAAGTCACCTCCAACGGCAAAGTGATGATCAACCAGGACGACACCACCTGGGATGCTCTGGGTCCGCGCCTGGAAGACATTTTCAAGCAGCGCGCCGAGAAAGTGGCATTCGTGAAGGGCGATGATGCCGTGGAATTCGCACAGGTGGCTCGCGCGATTGATATCATGCGCGGCGCGGGGATTGACAACGTCGGCCTGATTACCGCGAAGATCGAAGCAGGGCAGTAGCCCTCGACCGGCGGTTGCCAGCGCCGAAAACTTCGCGGACTCGCGGATTCTTTCGAATTCGGCGCAGCCTTCATCAAGGAGAGCAAGGGATGCAGCGGAAGCCTCACACAGTTTTTCTTCTCGCCGTGGTAGTGGCCGCGGTCGCCGTGGGCGGTGGTTGCGACAAACTGCGCGCGCGCGACAAGCTTAACAAGGGCGTGCAAGCCTATAAGGCCGGGCAGACCGATCTGGCCATTGAAGACTTCAAGACCGCCAAGGACCTCGATCCGAGCCTGACCAACGCGCGGCTTTATCTGGCGACCGCTTACTCCGCGCAGTACATTCCAGGCGCGCCGTCACCTGAAAATATTCGCAATGGCCAGCAGGCGGCCCAGGAATTTAAAGACATTTTGGCGAGCGATTCCGCGAATCTCTCCGCAATCGATGGCCTGGGTTCGATTCTGTACAACATGGCCGGTGGGCCGCCGTTCGATCCTAAGATGATGGAGGAATCGAAGAGCTACCATCAGAAACACATCTCGCTAAAGCCCGACGATCCGGAGCCGTACTACTGGGTGGGCGTGATTGACTGGTCGCTGGCCTTCCGTGGCAACCGGGACATGCGCGAGGACTACAACAAGACCGCCAAGAAATCCATCAAGGACACCGATCCAGCGCCACCCGCTCTGGCAACCGCGTTCCAGCAAAAATACGGCACCGTCGTGGATGAAGGTATAGCCAGCCTGCAGAAAGCCATGCAGTTGCGCACGGATTATGACGACGCTATGGCTTACCTGAACCTGCTCTATCGGCAAAAAGCGGATATGGAAACTTCTCCTGACGCGCGCGATGCCGACGTGAAGCTCGCCGACGACTTGGTGGACAAGGTGAAGGCCATCAAGCAGAGGAAAATGGAGGCGCCGCAGCCGACGTCCTAGGCGCGGCGTTTTCCGAGTCGCAGCATTTACGGCCGGCGGGTTTTCTCACCCGCCGGTTTTTCTTTTTTGGCTTGTGATCTTTAGGATGCGTGAGTCTTTGTCGCGAGCGGTCGGGGGAAATCCGAGATGAAAATGATTCGTGCCATTGTGACGGCGGTGTTTTGCCTTCTTTTCCTGGCTCTGTTCGTTTCGAATTCTCGCGCGACACGCCTCGCGGGCTTTTCGCACGCTGAAGACGCAGGCGATCCCTGGTCTGCCTCGCAAACGGTGCAGGCGGCTGACCTCGCGAAGGAACTCGCCGCGCCGCCTCATCCTGACGAGCCTGCCGTGGTGTGCGTGGGGTTCCGTCCGCTTTATCAGGGTGCGCACATTCCTCATGCGGTGTTTCACGGAGCTGCTTCTACCGACCAGGGGCTTGCCGAATTGAAGAAGTGGGCGCAGACGATTCCCAAGGCGACGAATGTCGTTTTGTATTGTGGTTGCTGCCCGCTGGCGCATTGCCCGAATCTGCGGCCCGCTTTTGTGGCCATGCGCGATATGGGTTTTACGAATCTTCGCGTCCTGATTCTGCCGAATGACTTCAACACGGATTGGATTGAGAAGGGCTATCCCGTCGAGAAGGGAAAATGACGGTGGCCTCGGCAGCGCCAACCCAGGCCGGCCAGCGGGAACATCACGAATATCACCAGTTGGCTTGAGATCCTCCTGCATTTTTCCGAGTTTGACATCGTTCACTGCTCACACTAGGCTTGCGCTGGATTCCTGTCGAGTTTGTCGCTCGAAGGGCGGCCCGAAGTTTCTACAGTGGCGGCTGTCTCGCTTAGGAGACACATGAGAGATTTCGTGGGCGTAGCGTTTTGCATAATCTTCTTTCCGCTGGCGATGATGGTATCTGCTGCGAAGGCCAGTGCGCAGGACCGCACGCAAGGCCGCTCCATGGTTATTTCACGCAGGGGAGTGGCGTCGGCGGAAAATCCGTTGGCTGCCCAGGCTGGAGCGACCGTCCTGGCCCACGGCGGCAACGCCGTGGACGCGGCAGTGGCGATGAATGCGGTGATGGGCGTGGTTGAGCCCATGATGAATGGAATCGGCGGCGATCTTTTTGCGATCATTTATGACGCGAAAAGCGGAAAGCTTTATGGGCTGAATGCAAGTGGCTGGGCTCCCGCAGGACTTTCTATCGAATTTCTCAAATCCAAGGGCGTTAACGGAATGCCGCAAGCAGGCATCCAGTCGGTGACAGTCCCGGGTGCCGTAGATGGCTGGTCAAAGCTGCTCGCGCGTTTCGGCACGAAGAAATTCTCGGAAGTTCTTGCCCCTGCGATCTACTACGCGCGCGAGGGTTTCCCTGTGCCCGAATGGGATGCCGCGTATTGGGCGGACGCCGTGGATTATCTGAAGCAGGACAAGAATGCCGCGGCGACCTTCCTGCTCGATGGCCGCGCGCCGCGAGTGGGCGAGATTTTCCGCAACCTCGATCTCGCGCATTCGCTTGAATCGCTGGCTTCCAGCGGCAGAGACGCCTATTACGAGGGCGAAATTGCAAAGAAAATCGTCGCGCTATCCACCAGGCTCGGCGGCACGATGACGGCCGAGGACCTGGCCGATTATTCCAGCGAATGGGTCGAGCCGATTTCGACCACGTATCACCTGTGGACCGTCTACGAGATTCCGCCGAACGGGCAGGGAATCGCCGTGCTTGAAATGCTGAACATCATGGAACGATTTTCTCTCGCGCATTTCGGGCATAACTCCACCGACGCGCTGCACGCCATGATCGAAGCGAAGAAGCTGGCGTACGCGGATATGTACCGTTACGTCGCGGATCCCAAGTTCAGCCAGGTTCCTGTTCAGGGCCTGCTGTCAAAGGAATACGCCGCGCAGCGCGCGAAGCTGGTGGATATGGGCAAGGCGAATTGCGATGTACTGCCTGGCGAGCCGCAGCTTCCCACGAGCGGCGACACAACTTATCTGACCGTCACCGATAGCGACGGCAACATGGTGTCACTGATTCAGAGCAACTATGCTGAGTTTGGGTCGGGCCTCGTGGCAGACGGCGCCGGATTTACCCTGCAGAATCGCGGCGCGCTTTTCAGCCTTGACCCCAATTCCCCCAATAAGCTCGCCGGTCACAAGCGGCCTTTGCATACGATCATTCCGGGTTTCATGACGAACGGGCAGAAGAGGATTGCGTTCGGAATCATGGGCGGTTTCAACCAGGCGCAAGCGCACGCGCAATTCGTATCCAACGTCGTGGATTTCGGAATGAATATTCAAGAAGCTTTGGAGGCCGCGCGCTTCAGGAAAGTAACCTTTACAGGCTGCGATGTGGATCTGGAGGATCGCATTCCGCTTGCCGTTCGTGACGGTCTTACGCAGCGCGGTCATCAAATTAAAGTTCACGGTGCATACTCCGCCATCGTCGGCGGTGGACAGGCTGTGCAACGCGATATTTCTACCGGAGTTAACTATGGAGCCTCCGATCCGCGAAAAGATGGTGAGGCAATCCCCGAGCCGTCCCCGCAAAAATAACGTGCCGCGCGCGACGCTGCTTCCGGGGCGATTGAGTGCCAATTGTGCGGACGCTGAGTAGTCGTTCGGCTTCTCATCGCAGAAATAATCTGCCGGTAAACCTGCGGCGGTAACTCTCGACGCTTACTTTTGATAACTTCTGACTGCGCAAATACAGTTCCATCGGAAGTTCGATTTCGCGAAGCTCCCTTGCGAGCAAAAGGTTTTTCGCTGCTCGGTCGATAGGGATGGCGATCCTTTGTTGCTCTTGCAGGAGGGCAAGCCAGCTGAGCCCCCGACCGATGCACCGGTCGAAGCCCAATTAGCGTGGCGCAGCATTCCACCCAAAGCGCATCAGGTGGTCTACCGGGACGGAAAGTCGCAGCGCACGGTATCCTTCGCGAAATCAGAGTGTCGCTCCAGTTTTTATTTGCAGCGTTTGGCTGACGGATGGATCTTGTGTGAAGCGAGAGGTGGCTGCGCAGTTATTTACAACGCGCAAGGCAAGGCGCTAGGAACACTCGACCTCGGTGATGCAATTAAGGATGTGCTAGCGACTGCGGGCGGTAAGATTTGGGTAAGCTACTTTGATGAAGGAGTTTACGGTCGAGGAACCGGGAATCAAGGAGCGGTCTGTTTCGATTCGTCGGGACGCGTGATTCTCAAGTACTTCGAATTTGCTGAACCACTCGGCCTGCCTTTCGTCGATGACTGCTACGCCATAAACGTGGTCAGCGAAGATGAAGTTTGGCTTTCCTATTATTCCGATTTTCCGCTTGTCGGCATCCGGGCATTCAAACTGCATCAGTAGGGGAAGGAATTCGGCTGCATGGCACGCGCATTCGGGATTTGTGAGGAGGCTGTGATCTTTCCGAACTGTTATACGCGTATCCAGGGCGGAACCGCCCAACTGCTTAGACGCACACTCTCGACCACCCCTAAAACGGAGCTAGCTGAAGCGGTCAATGACCTCGGTGAAACGATTGACGGACAATTTCAAGCGGCAGCTAGAGGCTCTCACTTCTTCTTATGGACGAGGTCGGCGCTATACGAGATGGAGTCCACCTAATTGTCCTAGTCCGAATGCCGACGGATCGATGGTGCTCAGTTCGCCGCGCACTCGGAAAGTGATCTATTAGCGGCCGCAGGAAGAGCTCGCAGTGGGGCGGCCTCTGAGAATACAATAGTATATGGACCCGGCTAGTAAACCCGCCATATCGCAGGCTGCGCGGCGGACTGTGGATTTGCGCTTTGTGGAATTGATGGACAAGGTGCGCCGCAGCCGTCCCGGCGACGACCTCGAATTGTTGCGCCGCGCCTATGATTTCGCGGCGGAGCAGCACAAGACGCAGACGCGCCTTTCTGGCGAGCCTTTTCTCTCTCATCCCGTGGAAGTGGCGCACATCCTTGCGGACATGAAGCTGGACGTGACCTCGCTTTGCGCTGCGCTGCTGCACGACGTCGTGGAAGATACGAAAATTCCGCTGGAAACGATCTCGGAACACTTTGGCGCAGATGTCGCCCGGCTGGTGGAAGGCGCAACCAAGATCAGCCGCCTGGATCTGCTGGCGCCCGAAGCGCGCCAGGCGGAAAACGTTCGCAAGATGCTGCTGGCGATGGTGAACGATGTGCGCGTGGTGGTGATCAAACTCGCTGACCGCCTGCACAATATGCGCACGTTGGAATACCTGGATTCGGAAAAACAGCAGCGCATCTCGCGCGAAACGATTGATATTTATGCGCCCGTAGCGAACCGGCTGGGAATGGGCTTGATTCGCGGGGAGCTGGAGGATCTTTCCTTCCGTTACCTCGAGCCGGAAGCGTTTTTCGAACTGCAGAAAAAACTCGCCACCAAACAGAAAGTCTTCGATAAATTTTTGCACGAAGTGCAGGATTCCATCCGCGACAAAATGGTGGAGACCGGCATACCTGCCGAAGTGCAGGCGCGTGTGAAGCGTTTCTACTCGTTGCATCTAAAAAGCCAGAAGCAGCAGCGCACGCTCGATCAGGTGTACGACCTGCTGGCGATCCGCGTGATCACCGACACCGTAAAAAATTGCTACGCGACCCTCGGTGTGATTCACCAGATTTGGCCGCCGGTGCCCGGCCGCTTCAAAGATTACATCGCGATGCCGCGGCCCAACCTCTATCAATCGCTGCATACCACGGTGATCCACGGCGGCCAGGCGTTCGAGGTGCAAATCCGCACGCAGGACATGCACCGCATCGCCGAACAAGGCGTCGCGGCGCACTGGAAATATAAAGACGGCCGCACGGAAACTTCCAGCGCCGATGATCAGCGCATCGTCTGGATGCGGCAGCTGATCGAGTGGGTCCAGGAAATGCAGGAGCCCAGCGAATTTCTTTCCACCTTGCGCGTGGATCTTTATCCCGAAGAGGTTTACACGTTCACGCCGATGGGCCGCGTGGTGGTGCTGCCGCGCGGCGCCACGTTGATTGATTTCGCCTACGCCGTACATACCGAAGTGGGCCATCAGTGTACCGGCGCAAAAGTAAATGGCGCGATCGTGCCGCTGCGCCATGCCGTCGCGAATGGCGACGTGATCGAAATCATTACGCAGAAAGGCCACGAGCCTTCGCGTGATTGGCTTTCCTTCGTGCACACTTCGCGCGCCCGCAGCAAAATCCGGCAGTGGATCAATCTGCACGAACGCGACCAGGCCAAGGACGTCGGCAAGCGCCTGCTGGAAAAGGAGGCGCGCCAGGCGGACATCACGCTGAAGAAAATTACGCCGGAGGTCTGGCAGCGCGTCGCTTCCGAATACGGTTGCGGACGCATTGACGATCTGCACGCCGACCTGGGCTATGGAAAATGGTCCGCGCGGCAAGTACTCGCGAAAGCCAGCGGGCAGCCGCTCACGGACCCTGCTGAAGAAAAGCAGCCGAAGATCGTGGACACCGTCAAGCGCATGCTGGGCATGAATGACGGCTCGATTCTGGTGCGCGGGCATGACGACCTGATGGTGTATCGCTCGAAATGCTGCAACCCGATTCCGGGAGACGACGTGATCGGATACGTTACGCGCGGCCGCGGCATTGCGGTGCATGGCAAAAATTGTCCCAACGTGCAGAACCTGCTCTACGACGCCGAGCGCCGCATCGCGGTGGAATGGGCGGGGCAGACGCAAGCGACTTTTCCCGTTCGTCTGCGCATTCTCACCGAGGATCGTCCTGGCATGCTCGCTAGCATCACGACGGTGATTAGCGATAGCGGCGCGAACATTCGCACGTTTGAAAGCGGCGGCCAGGATTTGCGCGCGCGCATCGAAGTGGCGCTCGACGTGCAGGATCGCAAGCAGCTCGAGCGCATTCTCTCCGGAGTAAAGCGGATTCCCGGCGTGTTCGATATCGAGCGCGTTTATAACGTCTAATTTTTGCCGCGCGGGCAGTCTTCGCCATCCTTTGTTACCTGTGCCTCGACGGTCAGCTGTTTCCTGAACGCCCAAAATTTGAAAGCCCGTAATCTTTCCGCGTCACGTCGCTCCACGCGGCTGTGCACTCTGTACAATGAAAGCAATGGGAACCGGCCAGGCATTCGGTTCCGCCCGCGGATTGGGCCGCGCTGTGCGCGGCAGGAGTTCGTGCGCGGCGATCTTCGTATTTTCCGCCCTCTTGGGTCAGTTGGCGTGTGAGAGTCTGACTCCTCTCGACACCAAACCACTCGATAACGCCGGAATGCGCTACAGCTCGATCAAGGAATTGAAAGCGCTGCACCTCACGGCTGCGGAGGTCGGCGAAATCGCGAAAGTGCGCCAGGCCGGCCTTACTGACGCGGATTGTGTGTCGTTGCTGCAGATTTTTCACGGGCGCGGCGAGGCGTTCACAGCCGGTGACGCGATCGCATCGCTGCATCAGTCGGGCTTGAGCGAAAGCAGCGTCATAACGCTTGCCAGCATGGACCAGGTGGGCCTGGGTTACGGCGAGCTGCAGGCCATGCGGCTGGCCGGACTTTCTGACGCGATCGTTCTGGAGGTGGCGCGCCATCACGCTTCGGGAACGCCTGCGCTCTCGGGCGCGTCACTGGGCACGCTGCGAAACCTGCGGGTTGACAACGCCACTTTGCTAGAACTGGTCCGCCGCGGAATTCCCGACTCCCGGGCCTCTCAAATCATCGCGATGCGGCGCCACGGTTCCACCGACGCGGAAATCCTGCGCCGTTTCACCGTTTCTTAGGCGCGGCTGTACAGTTTGCGGAGATCGTGCGGCGGGTGACAGATGTAACGCGCGACAGCAGGTGAGGGATCGGCTTTTCGCGGGTGCGATACCTCAGGCGCATTCCTATTTTCCCTTTTCCATTTTCTGCTCTCGCGGCTAGAATCCTTGCATCTTGACTCGCGTCGCGCCGCGTTCGCTTTGTGCATTGCTCCCGGTTGTGGTCCTTTTGCTATGCACCACCAGCTGCACCGTGCCGCTGGCTCCCGGCTACCAAATCCTGAAAGAATCGCGCGAAGTTCGATTCAGCGCGGGCCCGCCGCCGGAGCTACGGATTCGCACGAGCTACACGCTGCAAAATAGTGGCCTGAGTGATTTGGCGTTCATTGACGTAATTTTTCCAAACGAGAAAATCTACGGACGAACCAACCTGCGCGTCGAATGGAACGGCCATGAAGTAACGCCCGAAAAACTTCCCGCCGAATATCAGCAGGAGCACCCAGACACGCTGCGACTGCGGTGCGATCCGCCGTGGTCGCACAAGGAACAACGCAACTTGCAGATTGACTACACCTTCGTAGCGCCGGCCGAACAAGGCGCGCGCATCACGCTCGGCGCCGCTAATTTTCACCTCGGCGCGCGCGGATGGGTTCCTGTGCCACAGCCGCCGACTCGCGTCCTCGCTCCGTATCCGGCGCGGCCTGCGAAAACTTTTTACACGGTACGCGTGCCGGACAATTTCCTGATTCTCGCGGGCGGCGCTCCCGTTGGGCAAAAAAAAGATGGTGGCGAAACGGAATATCGCTTCGAATTGCGCAAGGATGACTTGCCTGCCTACATCGTGGCAGGCCGTTATGCCGATTCTTCGACAAGCGGAAAATCGGCGGACAAATCCGAAGTGTCCTTCTGGACGTTGCAACCGCTCCAGGGGGATCCCGCGGCGGCGGCACAGCGCATCACCGCCGCGTGGTCCGCGCTGCAAAAAGATTTCGGTCCGCTCGATAAAAATATTCCCCGGCCCCACATTGTGGAATCACCGGAATTGCGTGCGCGGTCTGGAGAAGAGAACCAGAGCGCGGCGGCCTCATTTCCTGGCGGCGCGCTGGTGAATTCCAACGCGCTGGCGCTGGGATTCGAGAGCGAGGAGTTGACGCTTGAAATCAATCAAGCCCTGGCTCATAGCTGGTTTGGAGTGGAGATGTACCCCGCGCCGAACGCGGCGGTGGGAATCGGCGAAGGGCTTCCCAATTACGCCACGATTGTGGTGGACGAAGCGAGCGGCGGTGAGCCTGCGCGGGGGCGCCGCATCCGGCAATTTCTCGCTGCCTATGAAACTGCGGTCGAGCAATATGCCGGAACGCCGAATTCCGAAGAATCGATCATCACCACAATGCTCTATGACCCCTTCCCGCGGCGGCGGATCGCCGCGGCCAAGGCTGCGCTATTTTTTATCGAACTGGAAGACGCGTATGGCGAAGCGCCGGTGCGCAGCGGCCTGTCGCAGGTGGTTGCGTTGCTCCGCAGCAAGGAAGTAGGTTTTAATGACCTGCGCGCGGCATTGGAGCAAACCACCGGAAAGAACCTGGCCGAGCCGTTTCGCGTGTGGCTTTACAGCACGGGAATACCGCAGGACTTTCGCAATCGTTACGCAGCGGAAAAATAGAAAAGCGCAATTAGTAAGGCGAAAATAGAAAAGTGAAAATGGAAAATGGGCGCTGACACGTACGAGCTCAGGATTTGGCGCGGCTGCATTTGTTCTTCCATTTTCTCTTTTCCAATTTCCATCTTCTGCTCTTAGGAGGTGTTGTGCGGGAAGTCATTTTCACCGAAAAAGGACCGAAAGCCATCGGCCCGTACTCGCAGGCCATCAAGGCCAACGGATTCATATTCGTTTCCGGCCAGACGGCGTTCGACCCCACCACCGGCAACGCGCTCACCGGCGATGCGGCGCAGCAGACGGAATGCATCATGGAAAATTTGAAGGCCATCGTGCAGGCAGCCGGCTCTTCGCTGGATCGCGCCGTGCGCCTGGGCGTCTTCCTAAAGGACATGAACGACTTCGCCGCGGTGAACGAAGTGTACGCGCGCTATTTTCCCAAAGATCCGCCGGCGCGCACCACGGTGGAAGTGGCGCGCCTGCCGCGCGACTTTCGCGTCGAAATTGATCTTATTGCGGTAGCATAACGTGCCGTCGTGAATGCGCAGCTGGCAGCACGCGCGCACCCTGGAGGCTGGCGATGAACAAGATCACGTACGGACTGATCCTGGGAGGCATTCTGGGGATTTTCGACGGGCTTACCGCCTGGTTCACACCGGAGGCGCGCCCGCAACTGATGGGCATCGTGCTCGGGTCAACGTTCAAAGGATTGCTGGCCGGCGTTTTGATTGGCATCTTCGCGCGCAAAGTCCACTCACTCGCGCTCGGCGTGCTGTTCGGCCTGTGTGTCGGACTGTTGTTCGCATTCTTCATCGCGCACATGCAGGGGAAGTATTACTTCGAAATTATGCTGCCCGGCGGACTGGTGGGCCTGATCGTGGGCTACGCCACGCAAAAATATGGGGACTCGTCGGACGCCGCGCCGTCCCGAACCTGATTTCCCGGATTTCTCCAACCTGCCGCGGATGCTGGCCCGTGCACCTCTTCGTCCCCCCGGTATGGCGCGCGACGTCGTTTTTCAGTATTCTAGTCTCGTTCATATTTCCGTAGAGATTCGGCGGCGAAATCATTCTGTTACGCACTTCGGTCCCCTCCGTGCGATAGAAGCTGGACCTTTGATTATCGCTCTGCACGCGCAGCCAATACGCCCGTCCCTAAGCCGCCGTTGCGATGCTATGTGCGATTCCAATTTCAAGATGGTTCGGTAATAATTATTGGTGAGCGAATGCCTGAGACCAATTTTGACCTGATCGTAATCGGCAGCGGCCCGGCGGGCCAGAAGGGCGCGATTTGCGCCGCGAAACTCCGCAAGCGCGTCGCGGTCGTGGATCGCACGTTGATGATTGGCGGCGTCTGCGTGCACACCGGCACCATTCCGAGCAAAAGCGTCCGCGAAGCCATTTTTCAATTGACCGGCAACGCCGTGAAGGCTTTCTACGGCGACAACTATCGCGGCAAGAACGACATTTCGGTGCAGGACCTTTCCTTCCGCGTGCGCACCATCATCTCGCGCGAGACCGAAGTGATTCGCGCGCAGCTGAAGCGCAACGGCGTGCAGATTTTTCAGGGCACCGCGCAGTTCACCG
Source organism: Acidobacteriota bacterium (assembly GCA_013289695.1). GTDB lineage: Bacteria > Acidobacteriota > Terriglobia > Acidiferrales > UBA7541 > Palsa-295. The sequence goes on along the minus strand of JABCZK010000045.1, from coordinate 24,815 downwards.
ACCCGCACACCATCGAGGTCTCGGGCGACACTGACAAACACGTGCTCCACGGCGAGCACATTCTGATTGCCTGCGGCACGCGTCCGGCGCGCAATGCGGAAATTCCTTTTGATGATAAACGCATCGTGGATACGGACCGCCTGACGGTTCTTGAGGGCCTGCCGCGCGAACTCATCGTGGTCGGCGCCGGTGTGGTCGGACTGGAATACGCATCGTTTCTGGCAGCGCTGGGCACGGAAGTCACTTTGATTGACCAGCGGCCCACGCTGCTGGATTTTGTGGACCGTGAAATTATTGAGTCGCTGGCCTACCATTTGCGGCAGATGGGCACCACGTTTCGTCTGGGCGAGAAGGTCACGCGTGTGGGCATTGATCCGCAGCGCGATCGCGTAATCGCGGAACTCGAAAGCGGCAAAAAGATTCAGGCGGATGCTTTGCTCTACGCCGTGGGCCGCCAGGCAAACGGAGACCAGTTGCGCATCGAAGCCGCGGGCCTGGACTCCGGCGAGCGCGGCAAAATTAAAGTGAATGAGCACTATCAGACGAACGTGCCGCACATTTATGCGGCCGGCGATATCATCGGTTTTCCCGCGCTGGCCAGCACTTCCATGGAACAGGGGCGGCTCGCGAGTTGCCACATGTTCGGCGCGCCGTCGGAACACATGCCCGAGCTTTTTCCTTACGGCATTTACACCATTCCGGAAATTTCCATGGTTGGGCAGACGGAAGAAACCCTCACGGCAAAAAAAGTTCCCTACGAAGTGGGAATCGCGAAATACAACGAGCTGGCGAAAAGCATGATGCTAGGCGATGAAAGCGGCATGTTGAAGCTGCTCTTTGACCGTAACACGCGCAAGCTGCTCGGCGTGCACGTGATCGGCCAGCGCTCCACGGAAATTATTCACATCGGCCAGGCCGTGATGTATTACGGCGGCTCCATCGAATATTTCCGCGATACGGTGTTCAACTACCCCACTCTTGCCGAAGCCTATAAAGTCGCCGCGCTCGACGGGCTCAACAAACTCTAGCGACCGGGTTCTTGCGGTTCCGCTCGACATCCATGTTGCCCGCCGCGACCTACAGCTCCGAGCAAACCCACCCATGATTTGCGTGGTTTGTTGTGGCTGTAGGGGCGGGTCTTAGTCCCGCCCCTACAATTGGGTGTTCGTGAACGCTGAATTTTCTAGCGCGGAATTTTTTGGGGTGGCGGCGCGTGCGGCAACTTTGGTCCTGGTTGCCCCGAATCTAATTTTGTCTCATAATCTTCACGCACTGGCACGCGCGAATCTGCGCAGGCGCGCACGCGGTGTGATGCATTTAGCTGCATCTTACTCTGGTTTCTCCACATCCAAACCCTCACATCATAATTTAAATGGAAGGAGGCGCTCCTTGATCTCATTCACTGTCAACGGCAAGCCTGTCACCGTGGAAGATCCTCCATCCACTCCTCTGCTGTGGGTAATCCGCGATTCCCTGAACCTTACGGGAACGAAATACGGCTGCGGCATGGCGCTGTGCGGCGCCTGCACTGTACATATTGACGGCCAAGCCGTGCGTTCCTGCGTCGCGCCGGTCTCCCGCGCCGAAGGGAAAAAAGTCACGACCATCGAAGGAATCTCGCCCGACCTGACGCATCCTTTGCAGCAAGCGTGGATCGAAATTGATGTGCCGCAGTGCGGTTATTGCCAGTCCGGCCAGATTATGAGTGCCGCGGTGCTGCTTGCCGAAAATTCCGCGCCCACTGACAAAGACATTGACGAAGCCATGTCCGGCAACATCTGCCGCTGCGGCACGTATCCGCGCATCCGGCGCGCCATTCATCGGGCCGCCGAGATTAAAACGCAGCGAGGTGCCAAGTGAGCGCCGCCACGGAAATGAAACGCCGCGAATTCCTGAAGGCGGGCGCCGCGCTGGGCGGCGGCTTGCTGATCAGCCTCTACATTCCGGAGTTCGTGCCTGCTGCGCGCGCCGCCGATCCCGCGGCGAAGCCCGTTGCGCTCAACGCTTTTGTGCGCATCGGCACCGATGAATCTGTCACCGTAATTTCCAATCACTCGGAAATGGGACAGGGGATTTACACATCGCTTCCCATGCTGCTCAACGAAGAACTCGAAGCGGATTGGGCGCGGATTCGCGTGGAATCCGCTCCCGTGGACGCCGTTTACAACCACACCGTCTTCGGGATCATGATGACCGGCGGCAGCACCACCACAAATTCCGAATACGATCGCTTCCGCAAGATGGGCGCGATGGCGCGCATCATGCTCGTCGGCGCCGCGGCCCAATCCTGGAGCGTGGATCCGCAAACCTGCCGCGCTGAAAAAGGTTTCGTGATCCATACGTCCACGGGCCGCCGCGCTTCGTATGGCAGCCTCGCTGAAGCGGCATCCAAAATCACGCCGCCGAAAGATATTCCACTGAAGGATCCCAAGGATTTCACGCTGGTCGGCAAGCCGATGCATCGTCTGGATACTCCTTCGAAGACGAACGGCACGGCGCAATTCGGCCTGGATGTTTACATTCCAGGGATGCTCACGGCGGTGGTAGCGCGTGCGCCGGTGTTTGGTGGAAAGGTTGTGAGCTTCAACGCGGATAAGGCGAAGGCGGTTCCTGGCGTGGTGAACGTGGTGCAAGTGCCTTCCGGCGTCGCGGTGATCGCCAAGGGCTTTTGGCCCGCGAAACTTGGCCGCGAAAAGCTGGAAATTACCTGGGACGAAGGTCCGGGCACCGCAGTATCAACCGCCGATATGCGCGAGAAGTTTTCCGCGCTGTCGAAAACTCCCGGCTTGGTCGCGCGAAAAGTCGGCGATCCTGCCACGGCCCTCGCGGGCTCCGCAAAGACAATCACCGCCGAGTATGAAGTCCCTTATCTCGCGCACTGCATGATGGAGCCGCTCAACACCGTGGTGGATTTGCACGAAGATCGCTGCGAGATTTGGTCCGGCACGCAATTTCAGACCGGCGATCGCGCCGCTGCCGCTAAAGTGGCCGGCCTCAAGCCCGAGCAAGTCAAAATTCACACCACGCTTCTGGGCGGAGGATTCGGTCGTCGCGCCAACCCTGCGTCCGATTTCGTCACGGAAGCCACGGAAGTAGCCAAAGCCGCGAAAGCTCCGGTGAAAGTGGTGTGGACGCGCGAAGACGATATTCGCGGCGGCTGGTATCGCCCGATGTGGTACGACCATTTCGCCGCGGGCCTGGACGCCAGCGGCAATCCCGTCGCGTGGACGCACACCATCGTCGGCCAGTCCATCATGACGGGCACCATGTTCGAATCTTTCGGCGTCAAAAACGGAATCGACTCCACATCCGTTGAGGGCGCTGCGGACATTCTTTACGGGATTCCGAACTTGCAAGTGGACCTGCACAGTCCCAAAAATGAAGTTCCCGTGCAGTGGTGGCGCTCGGTGGGACACTCGCACACTGGATTTTCCGTCGAAGCATTTCTCAACGAAGTGGCTCACGCCGGTGGCAAGGATCCTTACCAGCTGCGCCGCACTTTGCTCGCGGGGCAACCACGAATGCTGGCGGTGCTGGATCTCGCTGCGCAAAAAGCAAATTGGGGCAGCGCGCTTCCCGCTGGGCGGGCGCGTGGAATCGCCACGCACTTCTCGTTCGATAGCTATGTGGCGCAGGTCGCGGAAGTCTCGGTGGAAAAAGACGGCACGGTGCGCGTGCATCGCGTGGTCGCAGCGGTGGATTGCGGACAAACCGTGAACCCGGACACGGTGAAGGCCCAGCTCGAAGGCGGGATCATTTTCGGCCTCACCGCCGCCTTGAAAACCGAAATCACCCTGGATAGAGGGCGCGTGCAGCAGCGCAATTTTCATGATTACCCGATGTTGCGCATGTTCGAATCGCCGGCGATTGAGGTCTACATCGTTCCCAGCACCGAGCACCCCACCGGCGTCGGTGAGCCGGGCGTTCCGCCGGTGGCTCCCGCGGTGGCCAACGCGATTTTTGCCGCCACGGGCAAGCGTGTGCGCCGGCTTCCGATCAAGGCCGAAGATTTGCGTTCCGCATGAGCGTTTATGCCGAGGGTGCGAACATGACCGAAGGCTTCGCTAAGAAATCACCGACCCAAATTGCGCTTGTCGTTTTGGCGATCCTGACGGTGTGTCTGCCGGCGCTTGCGCAGCAACAGGCCGCGCCCGCCACTGCGTCAAATTCAGTGCGCGCCGTTCTGGCCGCGTCCGCTACAGCCGGGAGCGGGTATAAATCGGACGCGGCCGCTGCGCAAGCTGCCTTCAATCGCGCGTGGACCGTTTTCAATTCTCCGCGCTGCCGCAACTGCCATCCGTCCGGCGACGCGCCGTTGCAGGGCGAGGATAGTCACGTGCACATTCAGGACGTGAAGCGCGGCGCCGACGGTAGGGGCGTTTACGGGATGAGATGTAACACCTGCCACCAAGTCGCGAATTTGCCGGGCGCCAATATGCCGCCGGGAAATCCGAAGTGGTCGCTGCCGCCTGCCCATATGAAGATGGTCATCCAGGGCGAAACCGCCGGCGAGTTTTGTCGTCAGCTGAAAGATCCGGCGAAAAACGGCCAGCGCACTCTCGCGCAGATCATCGAGCACGTTTCCTCGGACGATCTGGTTGGCTGGGGCTGGAATCCGGGCGATGGACGCACGCTGCCGCCTCTCGACCGTCCTGAATTTGTGGCCGCGATGAAGGCCTGGGTGGATAACGGCGCCGCTTGCCCGCAATAGGCCGCGCCTTTTCTCTGCGTGCGCTGCGTTAAATCTTTTGGCTTTCGCTGCCACCCACCGCAATTCGCCTCAACTGGAGTATGATACCCCCGCGACGTGCTCGCATCCCCGACCGGAAGGGGCCTTGCATGAGTCACCGGTTCACGATTGGTGTCGAAGAAGAATTCCAGATCGTAGATCCTGCCTCGGGTGAACTGCGTTCCCACGTCAGCGAATTGATGGAAGCTTCCTCGCCCGGACTCGGCGAGCAAGTGAAGCGCGAGATGCATCAATCCATCATCGAAATCGGCACAAAAATCTGCGCGGATGTGCACGAGCTGGACGCCGACATGCGCCGCACTCGCGGCGAACTGGTGCGCGCCGCCGAAAGCCGCGGCTTGCAGGTGGCCGCCGCCGGAACGCATCCATTTTCGTCCTGGATCGATCAGGTGATTTCCCCCGGCGAGCGTTACCAGAATATCGTCGAGGAAATGGGCCAGCTGGCGCGCTCGCTGCTGATTTTCGGCATGCACGTGCACGTGGCCGTGCCCGATCGCACCACGATGATTGACCTGATGAACATGGCGCGCTACTTTTTGCCGCACTTGCTGGCGCTTTCCACCAGTTCACCTTTCTGGATGGGCCGCGACACCGGCCTGAAATCGTTTCGCACCACGGTGTTTCGCCGCTTCCCGCGCACCGGCATCCCCGATCATTTGAATTCCTGGAATCAGTATGAGGATTATGTCGAGCTGCTGGTGCGCCTGCATTGCATAGACAACGCCAAAAAAATCTGGTGGGACGTGCGCCCGCATCCCACGTTCGGCACTCTGGAGTTCCGTATCTTTGACGTGGTGACGCGCGTGGACGAAGCTATCGCCATCGCCGCGCTGACGCAGGCCATCGTCGTGAAACTGCATCGCCTGTACACGCGCAACATGGGCTTCCGGATGTACGATCGCGCGCTGATCGAAGAAAATAAGTGGCGCGCCGCGCGCTGGGGCATCGAAGGCAAGCTGATTGATTTCGGCAAGCAGGCGGAAGTGCCGATGGCTGTGCTGATCGAAGAGCTATTCGAATTTGTGGACGATGTGCTGGACGACCTCGGCAGCCGCGCCTCGCTCGAGCCTATCCGCGCAATCTTTCGCCACGGCACCAGCGCCGAGCGCCAGTTGCGCGTGTACCAAGAAACTGGCGACTTGCAGGCCGTCGTCCGTCATATTATCGCCGAAACCCGTGAAGGCGTTTCGTTGCCGGCCAGCTCCGCCGCTGGCGCACCACACGTCTCATGACGAGAATGCGTTGAAGTGAGGGTTTCATTCGTTGTGCACCCATGCGAAAGGAATGGCAAACCATGAAAATCGGAATACTCTGCGGCCGCGAACACAGTTTCCCGCCGGCGTTTATTGACAAAGTGAACGAGCTTGGCAAAAAAGACGGCATCACCGCCGAATTAGTGAAGCTGGGCGGCACCGTGATGGGCGAGCTGGCACAATACAAAGTGATCGTGGACCGTATTTCGCACGAAGTGGAATATTACCGCGCGTATCTGAAACACGCCGTGCTGCAGGGCACTTACGTCATCAACAATCCTTTCTGGTGGACGGCTGACGATAAATTCTTCAATTACGCTGTCGCTGCAAAACTTGGCTTGGCTATTCCGAAGACCGTGGTGCTGCCGCAAAAATCCTATCCGCCCACTGTGGACATCAATTCCGAATCCCTACGCAACCTTACTTATCCGATTGATTGGGATGGCTTGCTCGATCAGGTCGGACGGCCGGCATTTCTGAAGCCCTACTCCGGAGGCGGTTGGAAGCAGATCTATAAAGTCCACAATCGCGAGGAGCTGATCGCGGCTTACGACGGCACCGGGTCCACGTGCATGACGCTGCAGGAAAATATCGATTTCAGCCAGTACGTGCGCTGCTTCACGTTCGGCAAAGTGGATGTTCTTCCCGTCGTGTACGATCCCGGCGAGCGCCGCTACCTGGTTGACCACAATTATCTTTCGGCGGAGGTGGGCGCGCGCGTGGTCCGCGACGCGCAAACGATCAATCAGGCGCTGGGCTACGAAATGAATACGATTGAATTCGCGATCAAGGATGGCATCCCCTACGCGATTGACTTCCTGAATGCCGCGCCCGATTTCGAGCGCGACCGGATTATGGAATTTTATTTCACGCACGTGGTGGATCGCATGGCGCGCCTGGTGATTGACCGCGCCTTGAGCGGTGATCCAACCTACCCATGGCCGCGCTGGGAAGAAATGCTGGGAATTGGCGCTGCTGCGGGATTTATCGGCACGCCGGCGAAAAAAAGCGCGGGAGCGAAGAGGGCATGAGCGGTTCGGCCCCTGCTTCTCATTCGCAGGCTGGATCAGCTGAATCACCTGCGGAGGTGTGGCACCGGCTGCTGCGGCCTGATGTGGAGCTAGGGCCCGCTTTTCTAGCTGAACTGAATGCGCGGATGCGCGCTGAAAAACTCACTTTCGGCGAGCGCATTCACTGCCCGTTTCTGCGCCCATTTTTTCTCACTGCTGAAGACGAGCAACGTGTCCGCACTGTTGCCGAAGCGATTGCCGCGCTGGGCGAGCGTGTGGTAAAGCAATCGCTCGCTGATCCTCGCTTGCTCGCGCAATCCGCGCTGAGTCCCGAGGAGGAGCGCCTCGCGCGCATCAATCCGCGCTATGGCACGTCCAGCACGGCTTCGCGCCTCGATGCTTTCCTACTGCCTGATTCGCTGCAGTTCGCCGAATACAATGCGGAATCTCCCGCGGGCCTGGGCTATGCGGAAACACTTGCGAATGTTTTTCTCACGCTTCCGGTGATGCAGCGATTTGCAGAACAGTACACTGTGCGCAAATTTCCGCTCATGCAGTTGATGCTTGCCTCGCTGCTGGAAAGTTACAGAGAATGGGGCGGCTCGGCTTCGCCGCCCGTGATTGCGATCGTGGATTGGCGCGAAGTTCCCACCTGGAGCGAATTTGAAATTATTCGGGCGCACTTTCAGAAGGAAGGCGTCACTACCGTTCTCGCGGATCCTCGCGACCTGGTTTTCGCCGAAGGCCGGCTCACGGCGCATGGCCGGCGCATTGACCTTGTCTATCGCCGCGTGCTGATCAACGACATCGTCGCGCGCAGTGCTGCGTGCGCGGCGCTGGTGGACGCTTACGCGTCCGGAGCGGTGTGCGTGGCCAATGCGTTCACGTGCAAAATTCCGCACAAGAAAGCCTTCTTCGCCGTGCTCACCGACAAGCAAAACTCGGCGCTCTTCAGCTCCGCCGAACGCGAACTGATCCGCCGCCACATTCCCTGGACGCGCCTGCTCGCCGACACAAAAACCACGCGCGACGGAGAATCCTTCGGCTTGCTTGAATACGTGCGCCGCCGCCGCGAGAATTTCGTGCTGAAGCCCAACGACGAGTACGGCGGCACCGGCGTGCACCTCGGCTGGGAAAATGACGAGCGCCAGTGGGACGCAGCGCTCGACCGCGCCCTCGCCGATCGCAATAGCGCGTGGGTGGTGCAGGAACGCATCGCCATCCGCCGCGAAGTTTTTCCGACCCAAACGGAAACCGGGGTGCAGATGCGCGACATGCTGGTGGACTTCGCCCCCTACATCTTCCGCGGCAAAATGGCCGGCTGCCTCACGCGCCTAAGCTCCACAGGCTTGGCAAATGTTACCTCCGGCGGAGGCCAAGTCCCCAGCTTTGTGGTAGTACCACACAGCTAGTTAGAAATGAGCATTGATCGTTAGACCGCAGGTCGAAAGTCGACCATGTGGCAATGAAATATTTCACTCGAGAGCTCTGGATCAGCTTTCAAACCCCGCATTGGCAGAAAGCAACCAAACATTGGCGGCGGAGGTTTGAGGCTTACAAGAAGCAGCTCGCGAAGATTTTGCCGAAGATGAATTCGTCCGGCCGCGCTTTCTTTCGGGACGCGCTGGTCCTCCACGACGGGACCCTCGCAAGATTGGAAGTGGGTGATCAACTCGCGGCCCCTACAGGGGACAGACGTCGCGGCAGGAATCCTTGCAGGGCCGAGGTTCGCCTATCTGTGATATCAGACCGCAGTCCTAAACGATTCTACCTACTGCGATACGAATGTGTTTCCCGAATCGATCTCAGCCTGCCTGGCAAGGTGGAGTTATTTCCTTCAGGCGAGTACCCAAATTTCGGTGATTGGGGATACGACGAGTTGACATTACGTCGACCGACGATTTTTCGTCACGAGATTCTCTTCGCTTCGAGGGCGACGATTGTGACAGAATTCAAACAGTTTTCGTTCCGACGAATGGCGCTCACGATGCAAACACCAAGCTAACTCATCGATTCAATCCAATAGCAAAACTCGCCGACCCTATTTACAATATCTTGATGGAATTCGGACCCGCACAACCAGAGCTGCTGCCTGGCGCGCGCAACGCCATTGAAACTTGCCTTGCGATTCAGCCGGGCGAACGCGTTGCGCTAATCGCCGATCTTTCCAGCAAGGCCGTGGCCGCGAGCCTCGCCGCCGCGCTGAAAGAACGCGACGCAATTTGCGAAGGCTTTCTGCTCGAAGATCTTGCGCCGCGCCCCCTGAAGCGCGCACCGCAGCAAGTGCTGGACGCGCTGGGCCGCGCCGACGCCGGGATTTTGTGCATGCAACCGATGACCGGCGAGCTTGGCGCGCGCAAAGACATTGTGGGAGTCGTCGAGCGCCGCCACATTCGCTACGCGCACATGATTGGCGTCACGCCCAAAATCATGCAGCAGGGCATGCGTGCGGATTACAACATGGTGGATCGCCTGAGCGAAAAACTTCTGCAGCGCATGCATTCCGCGCGCTCGCTCACCGTGCGCACGGAGGCCGGCACTTCGCTCGTCGCTACTTTCGATTCCGCGCTGGATTGGGTCAAGACCAGCGGTCTGATCAGCCGCCGTTATTGGTCGAATCTTCCCGCCGGAGAAGTTTTCACCACGCCGGCGAAAGTGGACGGCACTTTCGTTTGCGACGGCACCGCCGGCGACCATTTCTGCGGAAAATATGGCGACCTGCAGCGCACGCCGCTGGTGCTGGAAATTCAGGCGGGCCGTCTGCGGCGAGCCACCTGCGAGCGCAAGGATTTGGAAGAGGAGTTTTGGAGTTACTGCCACACGGATGAAAATAGCGACCGCGTCGGCGAGCTGGCCTTCGGCACCAATCTCAGCCTATCGGACATGATCGGCGTACTGCTCCAGGACGAAAAATTACCCGGCGTGCATTTGGCGTTTGGCGATCCCTACGGCAGCCAAACCCACGCCGCGTGGAGTTCTCGTACGCATGTGGACGTGCTGGCCCGCCGCTGCGACGTGTGGATTGACGAAGAACAAGTAATCGAAAAAGGCCGCTACATGCTGGCGCGGCTGGGCCTGGCGTAACGTCAGTTCAAAATAATCTGGTAATGTATTCCCACATCTGATGCTTCCAGAACGGCCAATCGTGCCCGCCCTGCGGGCCCCAATCATCGAGCGAATGCCGAATACCCTTATCCGCCAAAATCTTCGATAGCCGATAAGACGGCCCGCTGTTCTCCCAAGGCCCGTTGCCGGTGGCGATATGGATGTCGCACTGTGCCAACTGCCCGAAAATATTCGGGTCCGAAAGATTCGCCAGATAATCCACGGGATTGTTGAAATAAGTGTTGTCGTCGTACATTCCGCTCATAAATCCGCGAATATCGTAAACGCCGGAAAGCGCGAAGCAGCGCCGGATCACGTCCGGATGCTTGAACAAAGTATTCGCAGCATGGTACGCACCGAACGAGGCGCCCATCGTGGAAATCGCAAGGCCCGGCGATTGGCAATTGTCCCAGATGAAGGGAACCACTTCCTCGCGCACGTAGGCATCGAATTGCGATTGCACGTAGCTGCGATGAAAAGGATGCGCGCCCTTATTGTAAAATCCTGCCCAGTTCACTGAATTCACGCTGAAAAATTTCACGTGTCCGGCGTCAATCAGCGGCGCGAGGCTTCCGATCAGGCCTTGCCCCTCGAGTTCCCACTCATCCCCCGCGCTGGTGGGAAATCCCACGAGCGGCGGGCCAAAATGCCCGTACACCACCACACCCAATTCCATTCCCAGGCGGTGCGAATACCAGCGATGATATTCCCTTTTCATGTTGCTCCTGCGTGCAGGCGGCCGCCGGGAACGCGGGCGAACGCCTGAAGCGCGCGATATTATACGGCGTTTGCGTGATGGCGGAACGGAAAGAATCCTTCCTGGAATTTCAACTCTGCTATCCTAAATGTTTGCTGCCAAACTACAATGGAAATGTGGTTCCCGGTCCGCGCCGCGGGCGACGAGTCTTTTTTGTGCCATTGTTAACGCAGCAACCGGAGGAGTGCGGATTTGCCTTTCACCCCAGAACTGACCGCCGAACTCGCCACCGCTGGGCCGGGGCAATTGCAGAAACACGATAGCTTTTCTTCGCGTTTTCTGCGCAAGAAACGCGATCTGATTGTTTATTTGCCGGGAATTTATCAAAAACGTCCGGACCTGCGATTCCCCGTACTATATCTGGAAGACGGCCAAAATCTTTTTGATCCCTCGACCTCTTTTATTCCCGGCATGTACTGGCGCGTGGGCGAAACGGCCGACGCGTTGATTGCGCAAGGCGCGATTCAGCCGCTGATCATCGTCGGCATCTACAACACCGGCAAACAGCGCATCAACGAATACACACCCACACGCGATCGGAAACTGGGCGGCGGCAAGGCCGATAAATATGGCCGCCTTTTGCTGGAAGAATTAAAACCGTTCATCGAAACGCGATACCGCGTGCTCGGCGGCTCCGCCAGTACCGGCCTGGGCGGCTCGTCGCTTGGCGGTCTGCTGACGATCTATCTGGGCCTGAAGTATCCGCAAGTTTTCGGCAAGCTCGCCGTGCTCTCTCCGTCCGTGTGGTGGAACCGCCGCGCTATTCTGGATTTTGCCGCCAGCGCGCCGCTCGCGGCCCGGCCGCGCATCTGGCTCGATGTGGGCACGAAGGAAGATACCCATACCGTTGCGAACGTCACCGCTCTGCGCGATACACTTTTCAAACGAGGCTGGCAGGATCGCCGCGATCTGCACTTCGAAGTGATTGACGGCGCGCAGCACAACGAAGCCGCATGGGCCCAGCGCGTCGGCCCCTTCCTGCAATTCTTATTTCCCGCCGGGGAGTCCGCAGTATAATCCGCGCTTACTTGCTGGGAACGGAAGAAGTTGATTTTGTAGCGGCGCACTTTGGTGCGCCACTTGTGGCGTGGCAATCGTCGATCGCGGTCTGTAACTCGCCGCAATTCTCGGAGGCAATCGTTGCCCGAAGCGCGCCCGTTGACGATTCTCTGCATCACCTCCTACGAAAAAGGCCAGGAATTTCTGCGGGCCTGCAAAGCGCAAGGCTGCCGCGTGCTGCTGCTCACGGTGGAAAAATTCCGCGACGGCGACTGGCCGCGCGAATCCATCGACGAAATGTTCTACATGCCGCCGGACCTGCCCACCTGGGCGATCATCAATACTGTAAGTTACATGGCGCGCTGGCAGCCGATTGACCGCATCGTAGCGCTCGATGAATTCGACATGGAAAATGCCGCGGCATTGCGCGAACATCTGCGCATCCCAGGAATGGGCCTCACCACCGTGCGCCATTTCCGTGACAAGCTAGCCATGCGCGGCCGCGCGAAAGAGGCTGGGATCAACGTCCCGGGATTTATTCACGTGCTCAACCACGCCGGACTGCATGAATTCATGTCGCGCGTGAATCCGCCGTGGCTGTTGAAACCCCGCTCGCAGGCTTCCGGCATCGGCATGAAGAAAATTCACGCCGCCGCGGATCTTTGGCCGCTGCTCGATCAATTGGGCGATGAGCAATCGCATTACTTGCTCGAGCAATTTGTTCCGGGCGACGTGTTCCACGTGGACAGCATCGTTTCCGAGAGCAAAGTGGTGTTCGCGGAAGTCCATGCATACGGCTCGCCGCCGCTCGATACTTCACACGAAGGAGGAGTGTTCACCACGCGCACGCTTTTGCGGACAGCGCCGGAAGCCAAGCTGCTGAGGAAGATCAATCGCGATTTGATCCAGGCGCTACGCCTGGTGCGCGGCGTCACGCACGCCGAATTTCTTCGCGCGCACGCGGATGGGAAGTTCTACTTCATCGAAATTGCCTCGCGCGTTGGCGGTGCTTACATTTCAGACGCCGTAGAGGCCGCCACCGGAGTCAATCTCTGGCGCGAGTGGGCGCGTATCGAAACCAATGCGGGTAAGACGCCGTATGTGTTGCCGAAGCGCCGCCGCGATTACGCAGGCGTGGTGCTTTCGCTGGCACGCCAGGAAACTCCGGACACCTCCGCCTACAACGGTCCCGAAATCGTGCAGCGCATCGTGAAAAAATATCACGCGGGATTTATTCTGCGCGCTCCCAAGCCCCAACGCATCGCGGAATTGCTCGATTCCTACTCCGCGCGCTTCCGCAAAGATTTCCTCGCCACCGCACCTGTGCCCGACAAACCGTCCTCGTAGTGGCGTTGCCGAGACCGCTTTGGCGTTTTCGCTGCAACGCACGTTTCCCGCTGCACAACGATGACGCGAATCCGTTAGCTTCGATCCTGAAATGGGCTTCTATTCTGCGGAGGCTGACATTGCTACGCTCACTTCACAGACGCTTTCAAGCGCGAAACTGTTGAGCGTTTGGCACCACAGTTGATGTCTTGTACCCGAACGGGCGTGGTTGTACCCAATTGAAATCACAGCTAAGCCCGTGTAACATGAAGAGGTCGTAGATTTTTTCTGTGGCAATTCCGTTGGGCCTGTAGCTCAGTTGGCTAGAGCGCACCCCTGATAAGGGTGAGGTCGGTAGTTCAACTCTACCCAGGCCCACCAATTTTTCGCTGCCTTCCTCCACGTTGTCTTGACCTGCACCGGGAACCGGGCACGGTTCTGCGCGCCGTCAAGGTTCCTTCCGCTCCCCGCGATTTGAACCCCACACTCCATCTCCCGGCACCCGAATTTTGGTAAGATTACGGCACGCGCCCGTAGCTCAGCTGGATAGAGCATCTGGCTTCGAACCAGAGGGTCGGGAGTTCAAATCTCTCCGGGCGCGCCACTCTAATCCCCACAGCGATTGGGATTTAAGCAGCAACGCCAACCGCCCGTTCTTTCGATTTTCTACGTCTCATAGGTATCACTGGCTTTTCCTCGTAGGCGGGAATCTCAAATCGCGTTCCGAGTTTTTCAGTGACTTCCTTGCGAAACTCCACATCGTCAGCGAGCTTGGAGTAGCCATCAGTCACCGATTGCTCCGCGTGGCCTAGCCAGAGCTTGATGAGGTTTTCCGGTGCTCGCTGCTTACGCAACCAAGTCGTACGAAACCTCCGCATCGCGTGAAACCCTGCCTTCGCTATCGCAAGTTCCGCCAAAATGGGATGGAAGCTCCTACGAAGCAAATTAAAGGAGCGCCATCTCGTTGTGCTCCTCTCCGATGGCAAACAGATACAGTCATTTTGGTTTCGATTCGCTGAATTCAAGGGCGCAGACCATCTATGCATCTTTTTCGCTGGCTACGGAGGTGTGAACTTGCAAGAAGCAAATCCCCTTTACTGCAAGTATAGGTAAAGTCATATCCGCGTAACCGGACATCTCGCCAGGGCAAATTCACTTTTCCGTGAGGGCGTCAATCAGGAGCTTGGGCTGTGGGATTCGATTTTTCAAACCTATTCCAGTCGTGGCCATTCCAGGTCACTTTCCCTCTTTGTACAGGTGAGCTTGAAAGAAACGGCACACCACCACCTAAGTTAAGGCAGACGATGAAATTCCGCGATTTGGGCGCGCACATCGAGAACCCGTCCACACCAGGGCTGTACGCCCACGTAGTGCCCAATTTCAACATCGCATCGCCAGTCGCGACATAGAAATAATCTGTCTTTTCTACTCCTTGGTATATGGCTCCTTGCACAGTTTTCTTATCCGCTTGCAACGGGAGGGATGTTCTTACAAAGTGGACAACGGACCGGCTATATTTCAATCTCTCTACTAGAGACGCACTCCATTCGTTATCTTGTTCGGACATCCCATATGTCGTAAATGAGCGAGAAAGGTCGGTACTGTAGTGAATGGGACCGCTGGCATCATCTCCGGCCATAGCGAGACTCGCGGTTATGCTCAGGCAAAGAATGACGACGCTCAAGAATTTGGGATTCGGCACTGTGCGCGACTCCTCTGAAAGAGGGAGTGTACTACTGGAACGCTCACTCGCCTAACTCCCGACCACCGCGCAGCCGGACATCTTCCCGGCTAGGACTTCACTTCTCGGGTGACGGCATTAATCAGCCACTACAATGACTCCACAGTGTACAATGCGAGTCTAACGCGCCATTCTCCTACTGCTAACCAAGGAGCGCTATGAGATTGCGATTTATATTGGCCGTCGCCATAGCTGTTGCAAGCATGGGAGTGATCTATCCAAGCTCCGGCCAGCAGATCACAAGCGACGTAGTAATCTCTGGTGCATTAATGAACGATGGATACGGGAGATCGAATTGTGACGAGGATGGACAACTCTATCGCATTCCGATGAATGCCCGGCCTGGTGGAGAACCTGTCTCCGTTATGCGCGTGGCCAAGAACGGGGCGACACTGTTGTTCACAGTTCCGCGACCAGATTGGTCGATTCAAGCCATTTCACCTGCGGCGGAAGGCTTGGTTGTACTCACCAATCCCGGCGATGAGGCGGCGCGTGGCCTGATGCACATCTACCGTTTCGACCCGCAGGGCAATCTTCGGTCTCAGCGAACCGTGTCTCTCGATTTCCAACCCGTGGCGATGGCCGAGACGAAATCCGGTATGACCATCGTTGTGGGCTATCGTCCACGGCAGGGAAGGGATCAAGAAGCTCGAACCTACGGAGGCGCGATACTAAACCCTAGCGATCAAGTGATAATGCCGTTTGAATTTCAGCCGACAACCGATGGCGGTCAATGGAAGGTCGTTCATACTCACCGGATGTCGGTCGATGATCGTGGCGCGAGCGTCGTTCTTGAGTCGGGCGACGATCCAAAGTACGCGATTGCTACGATTGATGAATCGGGACAAATCCGAATGCTGCCCTTAGATACGGTCCGAGGCGCTCGTTACCACGATTGGTTTTTCGCCAAGGGCGTTGCGGCGGAACTGTACCAATTCGCTGGCGAAAAACCGCCCACCCAAACCAAAATCGATCGTTTCGACACCGCGTCCGGGAATAACCTTGGCACCAAGAGTCTTCCCAGTGTTGGGTTCGCAGTCGCTTGCTATCTGGGCGATGAAGTGAGCATGACGGCCCACAGCGCACACGTTGAAAAGTCGCGCGGGCTTTCGCCGGATGCGCTGCGGCTCGTTACAGTCAAATTGGAATGACTAACCCCGAGCTTTATTTTTCATGTACCTGGTAAGGCGGGTCATCAGACATCTGCCGAAGCGAATCTCGGGGGCGATTTCAATTTCTGCGGGAAGGGCGTTCAGTCGTTATCGAACCGTGGCGATTGTCGGTGCAGCATCAGCGCGTAAAGCAACATAAATAGACCGATCCCCGCGGGTGTTACGACCAGTGGCAAATAGCTTGACTTCCAGCCCTGGCGAACGTTTAGCACTATTTCTAACACCGCAAAGAAGAGAAAAATGAAAGCCACGATCAATGACTTCCAGATTTCCGTGACATCGTTTGAGCGAAAACGCTTTGGCACTTTTCGAGCCAACAGAGCACCAATGGAATAGGCGGCAGCAACGTAGAAGAGTACGGTTACCGCATTTTGATCGAAGCATGGGTGCACAGCGCCACAGCCCCATCCGAAATAGTGCTAGAGCCGGGACTCACCCACTCCCGCTTGATACTCGGGTGGAATCAACCAAGGGACCAGAGCAGGAATCGCAATTAGCGCGTACATTAGATAGATTGACGGAAGAATCCAAACCCAAAGCATCGTTCGATGCTGAACTCGGCGACCAATCGACCACCCAAGCAGCAATCCTAGCCCAATTTGAACTGGGTAATAAGGCGTCCCAGTCAGTATCCAGAACATGGTCTTGTGAGGTAACTGCATACCGAAAAATTGGAGCGCGTCAAAGACATAGGCGACCAGAAATCCTGCGAGTATGTCAATCCCAACAGTGCCGATAAGAAGTGCTGCATGCGGACCAATCGGTACGACGGCAAGCCCCGAAACCACTACAACAGGCAGATAACCAAAAGGGCGCGGCACTCGCCTTGCCTTTTGTACATTATTGCGTGACAGTCGACGCTCAACTCCCGATAAACGTTACCGGAGAAGCGGTGTACTATCCAGGAAGTTGTTCCGTTACCCGAGCTTAATATTCTGTGCACGGGGGAAACTCGTGTTCGGTGCAATCGCAGGGGACGTCATTGGCTCCGTTTTCGAGGGAAGCGGATTGAAGACCACGGAATTCCGCCTCCTTTCCTCAGCAAACTTCTATACGGATGACACGGTACTCACAGCAGCGGTCGCTGCGGCGATTCTGGACCAAGGCGACTACGCACATTTTCTTCGGAAGTTTGGGCGGCGTCATCCAGGTCGAGGGTACGGAGGGAATTTCCATCAGTGGCTCAGCGATGAGTCGATAGGTCCATACAACAGCTGGGGCAACGGTTCTGCCATGCGCGTTTCTCCGGTAGGGTGGGCCTTCGATTCTGTAGAGGAGGTTCTGATCGAAGCGAAGCGGAGTGCGGACGTGACTCACAACCACCCAGAGGGCGTTCGTGGGGCTCAAGCGGTGGCCTTGTCGGTCTACTTCGCCCGCTGCGGCGCAGAAAAGCTTGAAATTCGGCAGGAGATAACAGCTCGCTTTGGGTACGACCTGACGCGCACCGCGGACGAGGTCCGGTCCGGATACTCGTTCGACGTGTCCTGCCAGGGTTCTGTGCCCGAATCGATTATCTGCTTTCTAGACTCGGACAGCTTCGAGAGTGCTGTACGGCTGGCGATTTCACTTGGTGGAGACGCGGACACGATGGCTTGCATCGCCGGTGGAATCGCTGAGGCCTACTACCGCGCTCTCCCCGAGTCCGTGGAATTGTCTGTTCGGAAACTTTTGACCTCAGACCTACTGGAAGTCATAGACCGATTTCGGGATAAATATTGCTCGACATCAAAGAAGCTTGCCCGCCTGTAAAAAGACTTTGTCGCCGAGCAGTCTCAACCCCTGATTCACGCATTTACCGGAATGCTACTTCACGCATCGCTGACTAACGGTCCAAGTGGAATTTGCTGGGTAAAAATGCAAATGCTCCGCGGGCGGAAACCCTGCGGCGCATTGGGCAATACGTTCGGCGCTGGAAGCGGTGGGTGCTTAGTGGAGTAAGGGTCGTGCTATTGGGCGATGTGTTCAGTTGGCCTGTGCATGGCGGAGTGCATCTTGTCTTTGCTTCCACATCAACACTGCGATCGCCCCAAGCCCGGCCAGCGCGAGCGGGGCCGGACCCGGCGGTGTTGCGACGGCTTCCGGAGTAATATTAGCCCAAAAATTGATGTTGGGGTCGTTTATCACCGCCTCCTCCCATCGGAGGTTTGTAACTGACCCGTCGTCGGACCAGGGAGGGAAGTCGAATGCGGCTTCAGTGATTCCGGCCTGCGCGGCGATGCCGTATAAGGTTCCTGTCGCGTCGTTGATGGGTATACTCCCGAGGTCGCTGTTGATCGCAGTAATGACCTCCGTGATAGTCACCGAACTAAAGGCGAATGCAGAAAATGTGTTATCGATGGTGCTGGTGAAGGTGACGTTATATAACGATCCGTTGAGGGTGATGCCGTCGACCGCCGTTACATCCCCGCCCCCATTAAGGACGACGACGCCATCTGCGTGTGCTGCCGTGCTCCCCTAGGCCGTGAATAGCAATACTACGGGTATCATCCAGAGCGACTTTCGCATTGTTGAAATACCTCCAGGGAGCGGCGAGCGTTTCTTGAGATCTGCGCTCAAATCCCCAGTTGGAAGCGACGTGAGATACGTTTGCGCGTCAAGAGCAGCAACCCGATTCCGGGGAGCATTAGGGCGAAGGAACTCGGCTCGGGCGCGGGGGTGGGTCCCGATTCGGTCCACATTCCTGCGGCGTTGGTGCTGCCGCCCGTGGCGGGGTCGGGGAATACGCCGGACGTGTCGAATGTGCATGCGGGGGAGACTGGGGCGGCCCCCTCGCAGCTGTTGATGGGGAGGTCTGGCCTATTGTCCGATTGGATAGTGCAGCCATTCACGTCGCAGGGAGGGGTTCCGCTCAAATCTTCGGAGATGAAAATGTCCCAAATGATTATCGCCCCGAAGGCATCTGTCGAGACGTCGGCGCCGAAAGTGATACTGGGCGACGCATTGCTCAGCATGACGGACCCGTTGTCCGTGTAGGAAAACCCGATCAGCTGGTATGGGTCACTAGGGGAGGGGAATTGCGGGATGGATACAGAGGAACCGGGGGCCAGTGCCACGTTCAAAGTGAAGGAACCTGAGATGAAATAGGTTCCGTTGCAAGTGTTGGTGCCGGACACTGCGTAGGACCCAGTACAGACGGTGTAAGGATTCCCCGTGTATGTGTACGTTGCATCGGCGAACGCAGCGGGTGGAGCGCCAACAATAACGAATACAGATAGTACGAGGACGATCCAAGTGAACTTGCCCATTTTCGCCTCCCTCGGTAGGCTCAAGGTGGAGAAACAGGGATAGAGAGACTACGATACGTAATTACCCGCACGGATATTGCCAGCCTGGCTATGGTGAAACGAAATGACTTACCGAAGTCAGAGATTGCTCACAGTGCAAGTAAATGCACACTTTGAACGAAGTGCTTCCCGTGCTGGTCGTATAGGTGGCGCGGAGGTAAAGCAACCGTACCCTCCGAATCGGTCGGCACTTGCTAAGTCCCGAACGCGTAAACCGGACACGTTACCCTAACCGGCGCGGGTGCCGCATCCTCTGCGCCGTTAGCAAAGGGTACCGCCGCGCATCATTCTTCGTTGCGCCGGCATCATGTCGGCGATTTTGAGTGCGAAGGGCGAACGTCAACCCCGCCGGCTGGAAAAGGCGAGCGCTCGAAGCAGCAATGCGGTTGAAGGAGGAATACTCAGCTGGGAACGTAAACGGCTGCCACAGGAGTCCCTGTTTTGAGCAATTTGGCGAACTGTTCGGGAAGCACCGGCCGACTGAAATAGTACCCCTGAGCTTCTTCGCATTGATGAGCCTGAAGAAACTCCAACTCTTCCAGCTTTTCCACGCCCTCGGCCACCACCCGCAGCTTTAGGCTTCGGGCCATACTGATAATCGCGGTCACGATGCTCGTATCGTCTGGCACGATTGTGATCTCGCGGACGAACGACTGGTCGATCTTCAGAGCGTCAATCGGGAACTTCCTCAGATAGCTCAAGCTGGAATAGCCCGTGCCGAAATCATCTACTGCAACCTGCACCCCTCTGGCTTTCAGTGTTTGGAGGACGGCTGCGGCGGATTCAGCACGCTTCATCAAAACGCTTTCGGTTAGCTCCAGCTCAAGAGATTTCGGATCCAGACCGGTCTCCCCGAGGATTGCAAACACACTCTCAAGAAAGTTCTCGTGCCGGAACTCCATCGCGGAGATATTTACCGCCATGGTACCGAGCGACAGTCCTGCATCCAGCCATGCCCGGGCCTGTTTGCACGCTTCACGAAGAACCCAATTGCCAATCGGGACAATCAGGCCGCAGTCCTCAGCAACGGGAATAAATTGTGCTGGAGAGACCGAGCCTCGCGTTGGGTGCGTCCAGCGAATCAGGGCTTCCGCGCCGGTAATCTCTCCCGTTCTCAGATTGACCTTTGGCTGGTAGTGCAACGCGAATTCCTCCCGTTCCAAGGCGCGCCGCAGGCTCTCCTCGATGGATTGCCGCTCCACGGCCCGGACGTTCATAGCCGGCTTGAAAAACTGATAGCTTTGGCGCCCGTTTTCCTTGGCCTGATACATCGCGGTGTCCGCGTTCTTGATGAGTGTCTCCGCATCCTGGCCGTCGTCGGGAAATACGCTCAATCCAATGCTTACGGTGACGTGAAGATCGTGCGGGTCGATTGAATGAGGCTCCGCCACCGTCTGCAGCATTCTTCTCGCCGTGATGGCAGCATCCTCCGGATGTTCCACTTCAGAGAGCAGCACGACGAATTCATCGCCTCCCTGGCGGCTTACCGTGTCCGTGCCGCGCACGCAATGCACCAGGCGACTTGCGATGGATTGAAGGAGTTTGTCGCCGATGGCATGGCCCAGGGAATCGTTGATGTGCTTGAAGCCATCCAAATCCAAGAACAGCACGGCAACTTTTTTCGCGTGACGCGGCGCCAAGATAATCGCCTGGCTGACCCGGTCGTTGAAGAGCATTCGATTGGGCAAACCGGTCAGAAAGTCGTGCTGGGCCGAATGGGCCATCTGCAGCGTCATCGCCCGGGCCGCGCTCACGTCGCTGAAAACAATGACCGCGCCGGTAACCTGCCCTTCACGGTCGTGAATGGGTGAAACGGAATCTTCGATCGGAATTTCAGATCCGTCGCGCCGAAGGAGAACACAGTTTGGGGGCAGGTGCGCGGTCCGATTTTCTCCGACGGCCATCTCCATGGGATTCGGAATGGTTTCGCGGCTAGTGGCGTCCAGGATTCTAAAAACTTCGGCCATGGGGCGGCCTGCCGCTTCTTGTAGGGGCCAGCCCGTCATTTTTTCCGCGACGAGATTGAGGTAAGTGATATTTCCCGAAATGTCCGTGCAGATGACGGCGTCGCCGATGGAGTTGAGCGTGACCAGGGCGCGTTCCTTTTCCACGAACAACGCCTCTTCCGCATTCTTTCGCTCGACGGCATAGCGCAGGGATCGAAGAAGACTGCGCGCGTCTATTTCGCCCTTGATCAGATAGTCTTGCGCGCCTTCTTGCAAGGCTTGCGCGGCCATCACTTCGTCGTCCAAGCCCGTCAGCACAACCAGGGGGATATGAGGCGCGGCCGCATGGGTGCGCCGAACCGCGCTTACTCCTTGTGCATCCGGCAGTCCCAGGTCCAAGACGATTATGTCAACCGCATGGTCCAAAAGATGCTTCTCCGCGTCACCGATGCTCTTCACGTGCGTCAATTCGACGTTTTCCGAGCCCTGGTCGTTGAACATCTCGCGGAGCAAACGAGCATCTCCGGGGTTATCTTCGACCAGGAGAAGTTTTCTGATCGATTTCTCGCTCATCCACCGTGCCTCTGCTGCGGCAACTTGACCTTCGTGAGCCAGAAATCATTGATGCTCTTCACCAGGTTCTCGAACGCCTCAAGCTGCACGGGCTTGCTCAGGTAGCAGTTCGCCTGAAGCCGATAGCTTTTAGCGATATCCACTTCCGATTCGGAAGTGGTAAGGATAACGGTTGGGATGGATTTCAGGCTGGTATCCGACTTGATGTTAGCCAGAACCACGCGTCCGTCCATCTTGGGGAGGTTCAGATCCAGGAGGATAAGATCCGGGCGAGGGGCATTGGCGTGGACCCCCTCGCGCCGCAGAAAGGCCATGGCCTCCACGCCATCGGAAGCCACGTGCAAATGGATGTCCATATTGGTATCGCGGAAGACTTCTTGCGTCAGCCTGACATCACCAGGACTGTCCTCGACCAAGAGAACATCCAAGTGTGAACTTTCTACTTCAATGTGGTTCATGATTTTCCCTCACTTGCTGCCAAGGCAAAGCTGAACGTGGAACCGTGCCCAAGTTGTGACTCAACCGAGATGGTGCCGCCATGCCGCTCGACAATCCGTTTGCAGATAGCCAAGCCTATGCCGGTTCCGGAGAACTCGTCCCTTTTGTGCAACCGTTGAAAAATGACAAAGATCTTTTCGAAATACTGCGGGTCAATTCCCAATCCGTTGTCTTTCACCGAAAATGTCCATTTCTTGTCGGCATTCCTGGCGGCGGAGATGTGCATCCGGGGGACTCCGGGGTTTTGGTACTTGATGGCGTTGCCGATCAAGTTCTGAAATACCTGAATGAGTTGCCGCTCGTCCGCCAAGACGGTGGGCAGCGGATCGTGCGTCACCAGCGCGCCGCTTTCTTCGATGGCGGCGCGCAGATTCAGCAGGGCCCGTCGCAATGCTTCTTCACTGGAGGTGTGGACCAGATCGTTTCCCTTGGTCGCGACGCGCGAGTACGCGAGCAGATCTTGGATCAGCCGCTGCATGCGGCGCGCCCCGTCCACTGCAAAACCTATAAACTCATCCGCATCGGAGTCCAGTTTTCCCTTGTACCGCCTGGCCAGAAGCTCGGTGAAACTGGCCACCATTCGCAGCGGTTCCTGTAAATCGTGAGAAGCGACGTAGGCAAATTGGCCCAATTCCTCATTCGAACGGTTCAATTCCAGGACATGGGCGTCGGTCTTTTTGCGGGTGGTGATGTCGCGGATCGCTGCTGTCACCAGGATTCCTTCGGTGCTTTCCAGCGGGCTGAGCATGATCTCGATGGGAAACTCACTTCCATCCTTCCGCAGCCCATTCAGCTCAATCCCTGTTCCGATCTGCTGCGCCAGCGCCTCTGCCGCGGTTCGCGTACCGTCAGCGATCAAGCGTTCCGCGAAACCCCTTGGAATGATGTTCTTCACCTTCTGACCTACCAGCTCATCCCGGTGATACCCGAACTGCTTCTCCGCCTGAACGTTCAGCAGCACAATGTCTCCGCCTTGGTTCACCACCACCATTGCATCCGGAGCTGCTTCCAAAAGTCCCCGGTATCTGCCTTCCATCTGTCCCAAATGTTTTTCTGCGGCCTTGCGCACGCTAATGTCGCGAATCGCTGCCGTCACCAGGATTCCCTCGGTACTTTCCAACGGGCTCAGCATGATCTCGATGGGAAACTCGCTTCCATTCTTCCGCCGCCCGGTAAGCTCAATCCCCGTTCCGATCTGCTGCGCCAACGCTTCCGCCGCCGTTCGAGTTCCGTCCGCAATCAGCCGTTCCGCGAAACCTTGTGGAATGATGTTCTTCACCTTCTGCCCTATGAGTTCATCGCGGCGGTATCCAAACTGCTTCTCCGCCTGAACGTTCAACAGGACGATCTCCCCGCTTTGGTCCACCACAACCATCGCATCCGGAGCCGCTTCCAGCAGCCCGCGGTACTTCGCGGCCGACTCCTTGCTCTCGCTGAGATCGCGGCTAATCTCGGAAAACCCCCGCAGATTTCCAGCCGGATCGCGCAATGCGATGAAGATAATACTCGCCAAGAATCTTGAGCCATCTTTCCGAACGCGCATGCCCTGAAATTCGTGCCGCCCGTTCGTGGCAGTTATCCGGACCAGCTTCTCCGGCATGCCCTGCTTGATATCTTCAGGAGAAAAAAAGACGGAGAAGTTATGACCTACAATTTCGTCAGCTTTGTATCCTTTGATGCGCTCGGCGCCAGCATTCCAACTGACAACCACTCCCTGAGGGTCCAACATGAAGATTGCGTAGTCCTGGATCTCATCGAGGAGCATCCGGTATTTTTCTTCGCTGTCCCGGAGGGCTTCCTCTGCCGAGTTGGGGGCCTCGGCAACCTTCGCGGAGGAGTTGCCCGGGTCGTGTACCAAGTCGTAACGCCGTTCTAGTGGCATCGTTCCAATATGAAGCCGTGTCACATCGGGAGGCAGTCTCCTTTTGCACATTTCTATTAGCTAGATGTTGTCTCATGAGCCACATGCACGCCGTCGTTCCTGTTGCTAGAGCCGAAGACTGTAGTGACTTTTGTAGTGACCTTAGGAGCAAATGGGTCCATCTGCGCACATCCGGGCACACATTGCGAAGACAACCAAGTCTTGAATTTTCTATTGAGTAGTTGAAAATGCACTGCTTAGCTAAAGTAGTTCGAATGGCTTCGAACCAGAGGGTCGGGAGTTCGAATCTCTCCGGGCGCGCCACTCACAATCGGTCCAGGCCGACACGATCAAGCGCGCGAGTATGGGGCACTCTGCGCCTCTCTACATTTGCCGTGGAAGCTTCGAGAGCTTAGAACCTGTTGCATAACCGAGGACAAGCCCCTGAAATGACTATGGTTGAGTTTGGTGAAATGAGGGATAAGCAGAGTCAGCAGCGCCGAAGGAGGGCCGATGGCGCGATCCGGTCCGTTGCTGACC
>JABCZK010000044.1 GCA_013289695.1 Acidobacteriota bacterium | reverse complement strand
TTCCTGGTGGTCTTACCGCAAGGGTCACACCCGTTCCCATCCCGAACACGGAAGTTAAGCCTTGCCGGGCCGATGATACTGCGCTGGAAACGACGCGGGAACGTAGGTCACCGCCAGGATTAAACTCGAAAAAGGCTCCGAGCAATCGGAGCCTTTTTTATTTTTGTCCTGATTTTCCAATACACTCGCTCAATCAGTTGCGCGATGCTCTCGCCGCTTTGTGGTAGGAAGGCACGGCCGACACTCGGTGAATGGTTATGACTTCCTGGAATTAGCGCGATTGAGAGGTAGCGCGGCTCGATATTCAATCTAACCATGGCGTCGACCGGCAAATCCCGGCCGTTTCTTGCAACAATTTACAGAATTTGGCTGATGCGGCACGTGGACGTGCCGGCCGAGATTGCCGACGCGCTGCTCGCGCAACTTCGCGGCGACCGCAGCAAGCCGACACGCAGCAAGAGCGAATCGGGAAGCAGCGACCCCATGCACGTAAAGCCGAAATACGTGCCCGTCGTCGCGATTGTGAACGGACGCAGCGCGCGGGTAACTTTAATGCCGGCCGGTGGCGGGCGCTATCGCATCCAGCTCAATACGGCTCTGCGCAAAGCTGCGCGCGCCGACGTTGGTGACGTCGTCCGAGTCGAACTTCAGCTGGACCGCGCGTCGCGAGAAGAGCCCGTTCCCCCCGACCTGCGCCTGGCGCTGAAAGAAAATCCCGCGGCGCGCGAAGCTTTCGACGAGTTGACCAGCGGTCATCGTCGGCATTTCATCAAATGGTTCGACTCCGCCAAAGGAACCGACACACGCATTCGCAGGCTCGGCCGCGCGATGGATTTTCTGCTTGGGCGCGCGCTTTCACGCAAAACCAAAATCGCCCGCACCCGCAGGAGGTAGCTCCCGACGATTTTTAGCAGCGGGCCGGAAGTTCGTGCCGCCGCGGCGCAACTGCGATATCGTATCTCCTCATAAGAATATCCACGGGTAATAAAAATCATGTACGGGCAAAACATTCAACACTCCGAGCCGATTTTCCTGCTGCTGTTGCTGTGCGTGGCGGTGCTCGCAACGCTCGCCAAGCGCTTCAAGACTCCTTACCCCATCGTGCTGGTAATCGCGGGCCTATTCCTCAGCTTGATTCCGCGCATGCCGCGCATCGAGTTGAATCCCGAAGTGGTTTTTCTGCTGTTCCTGCCGCCGCTGCTGTTTTCCGCCGCGTTCCAAACTTCCTGGCGCGACTTTCGTTACAACATCTTCAGCATCTCGCTGCTCGCCCTTGGACTGGTGTCGTTCACCGTGTACGGCGTGGCCTTAGCTTCCCGCTGGATTCTGCCGGACTTCACCTGGAGCCTCGGTCTGGTTCTCGGCGCGGTGATCTGCACCACGGACGCCATCGCCGCTACCTCCATCACGAGACGCCTGGGATTGCCGCAAAAAGTGATCGATGTAATCGAAGGCGAGAGCCTAGTGAACGATGCCAGCGGTCTGCTCGCGCTGCAGCTCACGATCGCGATGGTGGTCACCGGACACACGCCGCCGCTGCGCGAGCGCATGACTCTTTTGTTCTACCTGATCGTCAGCAGCATCGTGATCGGCCTGGTAATCGCGAAATTGGTCGCGTGGCTCATCAAACAAATAACCGATGCGCCCATCGAAATCACACTCAGCATCATCACCCCCTACTTCGCCTATCTGGCGGCGGAAAGCGCGCACTCCTCGGGCGTGCTGGCCACGGTTGTGTGCGGAATGTATCTGGGCCGTGAAAGCTCGCTGTATTTTTCCACGCGCGCGCGGCTGCAGGGCGCAGCGGTGTGGGAAACTCTCAGCTTCGTGCTCAATGGGATCGTCTTTATTCTGATCGGACTGCAACTTCCTTACATCCTCGGCGAGATTCGCAATCACAGCCTCTATCACCTGATGCTCATTGGCCTGCTGGTCAGCGCTGTGGTGATCGTGCTACGGCTACTGTGGATGTATCCCGGCACGTGGGCGGCGAACTGGCTGCGGCACCACGTGCAGCATCAGGAGGCCACGCTGCCTAGCGCGAGATATGTTTTTATCGTCGGCTGGACGGGCATGCGCGGCGTGGTGGCGCTCGCCGCCGCAATTTCCCTGCCCAGGTCGCTGCAGGACGGCTCTCCATTTCCGCAGCGTAATATGATCATTTTCCTCACCTTTTGCGTGATTTTCGTGACGCTCGTATTTCAAGGCTTGTCGCTGCCATTCTTTATTCGCCGCTTGGGATTGGCTGGCGCGGTCGTCAAGAATCCGGAAGAAGAACGCGCGCGCTATGCGATGATCGAGGCCGCGCTCGCCTATCTGGAACAAGCGCGCGAACTGGACAACGCTGGCTTTGCGCCGGTGTACCAGGACCTGATTCGCATCCAAAAACATCACCTGAATTTGCTGCCCGGTGAGCGTACGGTCGAGACTGGCTACACCGCCCAAGATTATGTTCGTTATCGCGAGCTCTCTAAGAATATCCGCGCCCTGCAGCGCGCGGCCCTGCTGAACATGCGCAATCACAACAAGATTAATGATGCGGTGTTGCGGCGCCTCGAGCAGGAACTCGATCTCTTCGAGGTACGCTACGCGAGTTCGCAATAAAGCGGCGGGAGGATTTTCTGGAATGAAATTATTCTCGGCGTTCCTCATGGCGCTGGTTCTCGCGCCTGCGGGCTTCGCGCAGGCCAAACCCGCGCAAACCAAAGCTGGCGACCCCGACCGGCTCGGGCTTACCTGTACCCAAATTCTGCAAATGACTTCCACGATCTGGGTCGCGCACTTCGTGGAAAAAGCGGGCAACGCGTCTGCGCCCACAGCCGTTCGGGCCATCACTGCATACGGAAAATGCTACGAAGCGCGCAGCAATCAACTGGCTGCCTCACTGGGCAGGAGCGGCAGAGGCCCGCTCATGGGCGCGCTGGGATACTTCCGTGAGTTTCAAAAAGCGCTGGATGACTTCACCGCGAAAGCTCTCGCCGTCTCGAATAAACCGCCCGCAACGCAGGAAGCCTCCTACGCCGCGCTCTACGAGAAGCAGTTTCGCTATGAGTTCTACCAGAGGTACGAGCAAAGAATATCCGGAGGACGCCCGTTGACTGCCGAAGAAGCCGCCGAATATTCCAAAGCGAAAAATCGCTTCGGTGAATTTCTCGGATTGTTGCCGGAAGATCAGGCACACATCATTCACGCCGCTTTTAGCCACATTTTTGACGGCGCCCCGGTCAGCGACGTCACCAAGCTCGAGCTCTACCGTTTCGCGATCTCCGTTCTCGAATCGCCGCAAGACACGCCCTTCTCCCCGCCGCCGTTTTGACGCTGGGAGCCGCGTCTGCTAGGCTCGCTTGTTCCTTTCCTGGGAGAGAACAAATTGAAATCTCGGACCTTGTTTGCGCTCGCGGCGATTGCGGGCTTGGTCTTTGCGACTGCACTCCAAGCTCAAGTGAACGACAGCACCAAGCAACTTTCTCACGACATCTTCAAGCAGCTGGTTGAAATCAACACCACCGATTCCGTCGGCAGCACCACAGTTGCCGCCGATGCCATGGCCAAGCGCCTGCTCGATGCCGGTTTTCCCGCAAGCGACGTCCAAGTTCTCGGACCGAACGACCGCAAAGGCAACCTGGTCGCGCGCATGCGCGGCACCGGCGCCATGAAACCGCTTCTGTTCATCTGCCATCTCGACGTGGTCGAAGCGCGCCGCGCAGACTGGTCCATGGATCCCTTCCAGTTGATCGAAAAGGACGGATATTTTTACGGCCGCGGCACGGGAGACATCAAGGATGGCGACACGTTCCTCGTCACCACCTTCATTCGCCTGCAGCAGGAGCACTATCAGCCCGATCGCGACCTGATCCTGGCGCTCACCGCCGATGAAGAGGGCGGCGCGTCCAACGGCGTCGCTTGGCTCATCAAGAACCATCGCGATTTGATCGAAGCCGAATACGTGATCAATCCGGATGCCGGAGACTTCGAGCTCGACAACGGAAAACACCTGCTCGTCGGCATTCAAGCCAGCGAGAAGCTGTATCAGGATTTTGACTTGAAGGTTACCAATCCCGGCGGACACAGTTCGCTGCCCACTTCGGAAAATGCGATTTATCAGCTCGCCCAAGGGCTCACGCGCCTGGAAAAATATCAATTCCCATTCGAACTCAATGCAGTGACGCGCGAATATTTTTCGCGTGAAGCAGATATCGTCGGCGGCCAGACCGGCGCGGACATGAAAGGTATTCTGCAAACGCCGCCCGACGCCGCCGCAGTGGCGCGGCTTTCCGCCATTCCCTATTACAACTCGCGAATACGCACCACCTGCGTCGCGACGCGCCTGGACGGCGGTCATGCCAACAACGCGTTGCCGGGAATGGCGCATGCCAACGTGAATTGCCGCATTCTGCCCGGCCACGCGCCCGACGAAATTCAGACGACGCTCGTGAAGGTTCTCGACGACTCGCGCATCGCTGTCACGCATGCGCCCGGCCTTGCGTCCAGCGGCATTCCCAACCCGCCGTCGCCGCTACGTCCGGACCTGATGGCCGCACTGCAAAAAGTCTCGAACGAAATGTGGCCTGGCATCCCCATCGTTCCGGTGATGGACGCGGGCGCCAGCGACGGAGCAATTTCTCGCGCGGCCGGGCTTCCCACCTACGGGCTGCCCGGATTATTTATGGATGTGGACGACGATCGTTCGCACGGCCGCGACGAACGCGTCCGCGTCGCTTCCTTTTACGACGGCGTGGATTTTTATTACCGCCTGGTGAAAGCGCTCTCTTCTGCACAATGATCGTCAAATGAAGAAGAACTGGCACGGCGTCGCCGGCGCTCTGGCGATCGGCGCGAAACACGAGTCCAGAAAAGTGTCAAAGACGAGCCAGTCATGAATCTCATGCGCCGCGGATTTCTGGCAGTCTCGCAGAATCAGTGGATGCGCGAGCACGCGCCCCGCTTGGGATTCATGCGCCGCGCCGCCGCACGTTTCCTGCCGGGCGAAGACGTGCAGGATGCCATCACCGCCGCGCGCTCCCTTGCCGCGAATGGCATTCAGTCCGTGCTGTCGCATCTGGGTGAAAACATTGCCGACCGCAACGAAGCTGCCGAGGTCACGCGCGGTTTCCTCGAACTCAACGATCGCATCCTCGCCGCAGGAATTCCCGCCGAAATTACCGTAAAACTCAGCCAGCTTGGACTCGACGTCGATCCCAGCCTCTGTTACGAAAATCTCGCGACGCTCATCCAAAAAACGCCCGCCGAAAAAATTCTCTGGATTGACATGGAGCAAAGCCCCTACGTGGATGTCTCGCTCGAACTCTATCGTCGCGCGCGCAAGGCGTACTCCAATGTCGGCATCTGTCTGCAGGCTTATCTCTACCGCACGGAAAAAGATCTGGATACGCTGATTCCGGAGGGCGCCGCGATTCGTTTGGTGAAGGGCGCGTACAACGAGCCCGCAGAGATTGCCTTTCCCAGGAAGAAAGATGTGGACGAAAACTATCTGCATCTAGCGCAGCGCTTGCTCAGTCCGGAAGCGCGCCGAGCCCGCGTGCGCGTCGCCGTCGCTACCCACGATCGCGCGCTGATTGCGAAAATCATCGCCTGGGCCGCCGATCAGCACGTGCCGACAAATTTGCTCGAATTTCAAATGCTCTACGGAATTCAACGCGCGGAACAGCTACGCCTGGTGCAGGCTGGATATCGCTGCGCCGTTCTCATCTCGTACGGCACGTTCTGGTTTCCGTGGTTCATGCGCCGGCTGGCCGAACGGCCAGCGAATGTGCTGTTCCTGGCGCGAAATCTGTTCTCGAACTAACCTCTGCGCCGATCGCTTCGTGGCCACAGGCGTCCGATTGCGAAGCACGATTTCCTTCTGACGCTCTGAGTCTAGCTTCCGACCAGCACAAACGTATTGTGGTCCGCATCGTAAAATTGGGCCATCATCCCGCCCCACGGCTGCTTCTCCGCCAACTGCTTGAACTCCACACCGCGCTCGGCCAATTCCTTGCAGGTCTGCACAATATTGTCGCAAGCAAAAACAATCCCGGAAAATGCGCCGATGCGGCTCTCCTGCCCCGGCGGCGTAAAAGGCACCAGGTGGGTTTTCGCGCCTTGCGGCGCCACTTCAATCCAGCGCGCATTCGGCCCCATCGGTTCATCGCGCAACACCTTAAAGCCCAGCTTGTCCCGGTAAAATTCCACGGCCTGCTGCTGGTCGCGGACATAGATGCTGACATTTCCTACGTGTGTGATCATTTCTAGCTCCTCATTTTGCAGACCCACCATAACAGCCCGGAATCGCGCCATCCGGAGGCAGATGAAATCCCCCGTCATCCACAAATTCCAGCACCGCCGGCAAATGTCTCGCAAGGATTTTGGACTTCCATCCGCTCCCCAGCATCCTCCTCAGCAACAAGCCCCGCAGTCCACGGAAGCCCGTGTGATCGAAGTGCAGCCGCGTTCCCTGCGGCACCGCCTCCAGCCTGTAGGTAACCACGGTTTCCATGCCTCCACCTTTCCACGAGTAAGAGAGCTTGCGCGGCGCGTCCAGCTCCAACACTTCGCAGTTCACGAATCCGTCAAAACCTGGCCTTGGTTTTGTGCGAAATTGGAATTTGTGTCCGACAACGGGCCGAAAATCGTTGGGCATCAGCCACTTGGAAATCGCGGCGGAATCCGTCAATGCGCGCCACACCCGCTGCGGCGAGTGCTTGTAGACGAACTCGAAGTGCAGAGCGCGGCTCATTCTGCTGCCCCGGCAACATCTTCATCGAGATAAGCGCCCAGCGCCTGAAGCTTTTCCGTCCAGAATCGTTCGTAATGCGCCACCCAATCGTAAACCGCGCGCAGCTGCTCGCCGCGCAGCCGATATCGGCGTTCGCGCCCCTGGCGACGAACGCGCACCAATCCCGCTTGACGCAAAATCCGCAAATGCTGCGAAATGGCAGGTTGCGAAATTCGGAACGGCCGCACCAGGTCGCTCACCGAACTTTCCGAAACGAGCAGCAAATCGAGAATCCCACGCCGCGTCGGATCGCTAACCGCTAAAAAAATGCGGCGGGCATGCTCACGCGAAACATCGCCCAACGGCGTTCGAGTTGAGCCGGCGCGGGTCATCGCCCGTCACTTTATATAAGCAATCGCTTATGTGTCAAGAGGGAATTTTTAGCGGCTGAAAATCGCATTTGTGGCGACCTCGCAAAGGGGCAGCCGGGCGGGTGACGGTTCATCGCGCCGACAATTTCTAACTCGGGAGCGGAGAGTTTTGTATCTGCGAAGGTGATTGCGGAAAAACGTCGCAGCTACCGAATTCCTACGACACAAAAGCACAAATCGTGCTCAGCGGGTTCGTTCGTCGCGTTCGACTTTTCCGTCGCGCAGGCGGATGACGCGATGCGCGTGCGCTGCGATATCCGATTCGTGGGTTACCAGGATGATCGTGTTGCCCTGCACATGCAGCCGCGCAAACAGCGCCATGATTTCTTCGCCGGTCTGCGAATCAAGATTTCCCGTCGGCTCGTCCGCCAGCAGTATGGAAGGATTGTTCACCAACGCGCGCGCAATCGCCACGCGCTGGCGCTGGCCGCCAGAAAGTTCGTTCGGCTTGTGCATCATGCGCTCGGTCAAATCCACCTGTTGCAGCGCTTTCTTCGCGCGTTCCAGGCGTTCTTCCGAAGCAGTGCCGTTGTAAATCATCGGCAATTCCACATTGTGCAGCGCGGTCGCGCGGGGCAGCAAATTGAAAGTCTGAAATACGAAGCCAATTTCCTTGTTGCGAATGTACGCCAGCTCGTCGTCATCGAGCTGGCTCACCAAGCGGCCCGCGAGCCAGTAGCTGCCCTTCGTCGGCGTGTCCAGGCATCCGATCAAATTCATCAGTGTGGATTTTCCCGAGCCGGAAGGGCCCATAATGGCCACGTACTCGCCCTTGTGAATTTCAATGGTCACTCCGCGCAGCGCGTGCAGTTGCTCCGCGCCCATCTCATAGGTCTTCCACAGTTCCTCGGTCTGAATGACGATGCCCGTATCCACGAGGTCCTGCCGGAAGCTTTGCGAGGGGGCGATTTCTTCCACTGCCATGGGGACGCGCTCCTGGATTCGGTAAACCTACGTCGCGGACTCTTCACGTTTCGGCGTGGAGTTATCCACTTTGATGGCGGCGCCAGGCCGCAGCGTGCGCAGCGCTTTGTAACTGCCGATGACGATTTCCTCGCCTTCCTTTAGCCCAGTGGAAATTTCAATGTCCGTGACGCCTGTGATCCCCGTTTGCACCGGCACGAACTCCGCTTTCTTGCCGCGGATCACAAAAACCCCCTGCACATCCACTTTCTGCTGTGCATCGGCGGTCGCAGCCGGCTTTGATGCCGCCAGAGTCACGTTGCCGCCGCGTTCCTTCTGGGCTGCTTCCAAATCTTTCTGCGTGCGCACCGCCAGCGCCTGGATCGGAATCGTTAGGATGCCCTTCTTTTGTTCCGTCTGAATCTTCGCGCTGGCCGAAAGTCCCGGACGAAGATCCGCGGGCGGATTATCAATGGTCACCACCACTTTAAAATCGCGCGCTTCCTGCGTGTTCGCGGTGGCCTGGGTAGTGGCCGCTTGTCCCGACGAACGCAGAATCGCCAGCTCGCCCACCTGGGTTACGTGCCCTTTGAAAATCTTCCCGGGAATTGCGTCAATCGAAACGTCCGCGGAATTTCCCTCGCGCACATTCGTAATATCCGTTTCGTCCACTTTCACTTCGGACGTGACCACGCTCATATCGGAGATCGTCATCAGGAAACTGCCTTCGGCGTTCTGGATCCCGGGCACCACGTTTTCGCCCACACGTACCGCGATATAACTCACAATCCCGTCAATCGGCGCCACATAGGTGGTCTTCCGCAGCACATCCTTGGTGTGCTTCAGCACCGCGCTGGCTTGGTCCAGGTTGAAACGCGTTTGCTCGCGTCCCGCGCGGCTTTGTTCCACTTGCGCCTTTAGCGCATTCAGACCTGCAGCAGCGGCGTCATAGGCGGCCTTGCTCGCGTCGTAATCCGACTTGGCGATCAGTTGTTCTTTGTAAAGTTGCTGCGCGCGCTCCCAGTCGAATCTGGCCTTCTCCAGGTCCGC
Source organism: Acidobacteriota bacterium (assembly GCA_013289695.1). Taxonomy (GTDB): domain Bacteria; phylum Acidobacteriota; class Terriglobia; order Acidiferrales; family UBA7541; genus Palsa-295. The sequence continues at coordinate 28,517 of JABCZK010000044.1, read as the reverse complement.
CTGGCGTTGCGCCAAAGTGGCTACCGCGGAATCATAGCTGGCAGCCGCGGCGCGCACTGAAGCTTCCGTCGAGTCAATCGCGGCCTGCTGGGCCTGGACGTCCGCTCCCGGCTGGATGTTCTCCAACCGCAGCAGAATGTCGCCCTTCTTCACGTGGTCGCCTTCTTTCACCACGATCTCGGTAATCTTCCCGATCCCTTCGCCCAGCACGTTGGTGTAATTCTTCGGGCGGATTTCACCGGAGGCGGTCACGACCGACGTGAGGTCGGCTTTCATCACATGCCCCGTCTGGACGGCCACCACGCCCTTATTCACCTGGTAGGCGCTGAACCAGGCGATACCCCCGAGCACCAGGACGACACCCGCACCAATTCCAACTTTCTGCCACGTTTTCATTGCTTTACCCTTGGACTCGCCCCTCGAGGCGACAGCATTACCATGACTTGAATACGTTCCGGGGACACGAAATGTTTCTAGGTCAACGTTAGACGTTCGCGCAAGCCGAAGGACAGGCGCGAATATGACATTTCGGAGGTCGTCGATCTAAGTTGTTGCTTTTGGGTTCCAGGCTTCTCGTTCTGCACAGCCAACTTGCGGCGCCTACCCACGGCGCCTCCCTTTCATCGCGGCTCCATTGTAGAGCTATTTAGACTCCAAGAGAATAGGGCAAAGCTCATCTTCGCCGACTTTCGCCGAATCACGCAAGTAGCGCTTCCCGTTTGGGGATGACCGTCCAGCGTCCCGCCAAACCCCTCGCGCGGTTCCAGTTTTCCCGTCGATTGCCCATACCCGCGCAACAATCGAGGCAACCCCGCGGCCGCCATCCGATTCCAATGGTTCAAGGGCAGTTAGGGGAATCCGGCGTTGACCTGTACCATTGGACAGGTTAGAATTTCGTGCCTCGGGGCAAAGGCTTAACGATGCGTTCTACGGTCAAACTGTTCCTTTTTAGCGTTTTAGCTTTTGGACTGGTGTGCGCGCCTAGAGCTTCAGCTCAAGGTGAATCTCCCACGCAGCAGCCGGACCAAACAGACAAGAAAACCGCGAAGCAAGCCGCCAAGCAACGCTCCAAGCGAGACAAAGACCTGTTCAACGAGCTCGATTCCCAATATAAGAAATGGCTGAACGAAGACGTTATCTACATCATTTCACCTGAAGAGCGCAGTTCGTTCCTTCATCTTTCCACCAACGAAGAGCGCGAGCAATTCATCGAAGCATTCTGGCAGCGCCGCAATCCTGATCCGGACTCCGCCGAAAATACTTTCAAGGAAGAGCATTATCGCCGCATCGCTTACGCCAACGAGCATTTCTCTTCGGGCATTCCCGGATGGAAAACTGATCGCGGCAGAATCTACATCATGTGGGGTCCCGCGGATGAAGTTCAATCGCATCCGTCGGGAGGAAGCTATGACCGGCCGGCGAACGAAGGCGGCGGTGAAACCTCCACCTATCCGTTCGAAGATTGGCGCTATCGCTATCTCGAAGGCATTGGGGAAAACGTAGAGATAGAATTCGTAGATCCCACCATGAGCGGCGAATATAAGCTCACCATGGACCCCAGCGAAAAAGACGCGTTGCTCTACGTTCCCGGCGCCGGCCTCACCGAGATGGAATCAATGGGCCTGTCCAGCAAGACCGCCCGCTTCAATAACACCGACGGCACGCACATGGCCCAGCCCATGGGGATGACCCCGGAAACCATGCAGGAATTCTCGCGGCTGGAACTCTATGCAAAGATCCAGCAAGCGCCCCCGGTAAAGTTCAAAGACCTCGAAGCAGTCGTCTCGTCCCGTTTAGTGCGCGATCAGGTGAAATTCCAATACCGCACCGACTTCCTGCGCATTACCTCTGAAACCGTGCTGGTCCCGATTACGATTCAAATTCCCACGCGCCAGCTTAGCTTTCAGCAAAAGAATGGTGTCGAGTCCGCCTCCGTCAACCTGTTCTGCCGTGTGACGAGCCTGAGCGGCCGTATCGTGAACACTTTTGAGGACAACGTCCGGCGCGACGTTCCGTCGTCCTTGCTGCAGCAATCGCTCGCCACCGCTTCGATTTATCAAAAGGCCATCCCGCTCAGTCCGGGACTCTACCGCCTGGACATCGTCTTGAAAGACACGAACAACGGCAACGTAGGCGTCGTTAATACCCGCCTCGCTGTGCCGCGGTTTGAAGATGACAGCCTTTCCTCGAGCACTCTGATCCTCGCCGATGAGATTAAACGCGTCTCCTCGCACGATATCGGCTTGGGCCAGTTCGTCCTGGGCGACGTGAAAGTCCGCCCGCGCATTGATTCTTCCTTCGCCGCCAGCGATGAGATGGGCGTTTTCCTTCAGGTCTATAACCTCAAGGTGGACGACAAGACTCACAAGGCCGACGCTACCGTGCAATACCGCGTGACCATGGACAAGGCCAACGACCCGGTGCTCAAGTACGATCTGGGCGGGGACAAACTGCCTCTGCACGGTGAGGAAATGACGCTGGAAAACATTATCACTCTCGGCTCGCTGAAGCCGGGGAAGTACAAGCTGGAAGTTTCTGTCACCGATAATCTAAGCAAGAAAACCATCACCCCGGTTACGGAATTTACCGTCCGGCCAACCGGTGCGCCGCCGCCACAGGCGAAGTGAGCCTTATGAATCTTCGGATGATTCGCGCCATGGGCCTCGGCATGATCCTGTGCCTCTCCTGGTGTGTGATCCCGACGCCAGTGATGGCCGCGCAGGGCTCCGGGAAAATCACCGGATTGGTGGTGGACTCGACGGGGACTCCCCAGATGGGCGCCACCGTGGTTATTTCCTCTGATCAGCTCCTGAACCATATGGGATTCCAGCTTCTGACGAATGATCGCGGCCGTTTTTCCAGTTCCACTCTGCCGGCCGGCATTTATTCCGTCAAAGTGACTCTTGCGGGTTTTCTACCGGCTGTTGAGCAGGACATCCAGGTGCGCGATGAGCACACCACTCTGCTCGAAATCGTGCTCGGCTCCGTCTTTACTTCACTCGAAAAATTGCGCCGCCAGCCCGATCAACAGGTCGCCGCCGATGATTGGAGTTGGGTGCTGCGCACATCCGCTGCCACCCGCCCGGTCTTGCGCTGGCAGGACGGCGACGTGGTTCTGGGCGGACGCGTGAATCCCTTCGAGAAACCGCAGGACCAGTCCGCGCGCACGCGGCTTGAATTTACTTCTGGCTCGGATCATCCCGGCTCCATTTCCAATCTCGCGGATTCGCCCGGCAGCGCTTTTGCCTACGATTACGGACTCGGTGGACTCGGCAATCTCCTGATCGCCGGACAATTCAGCTACAACGCGGGTTCAGAGTCCAATGGCTTCGTCGCGCAATGGCTGCCTTCCGGAGATTCCGGCGCGGGCCCGGTGACGACCCTTTTGATTCGCGAATCTCAGCTCGGTGACGCCGGTCCCACGTTCCACGGCTTGCGCATGTCGCATGATTCTGCGTTTCAATTGGGCGATCGCGTCAGTATTCGCTACGGCGCGGATTTCTTAATGGCGGGACTAGGATCCACCACCGCCTCTGTGCGTCCTCGCGCGGAAGCGGCCGTGCGCATTGCTCCCACGTGGCTGGCTTCCGCGCTGGTCACCACCAATACCTGGCAGGATTCCGCCGGCGCCCCTGGGAACCTGCAATCCACAATCAACCAGCTCGACACTTTTCCCACTTTACTGCTGCGTGCCGGCCGGCCCGTGCTGGAAGATGATCTGCACGCGGAAATTGCCGTCGAACACGACCTCACCAAAAAATCCAGCATCACCGCCGCCGTGTTTAACGACCACTCCAACAATACCGCCATCTTCGGCCACGGCAATTTCTCGGGACCGGATTATTTGCCCGACTATTTCTCCGATGTCTTCGCCTACGACGCCGGGAGCATGAATTCATTGGGAGCGCGCCTGGTTTACCAGCAGAAAATTGCCAGCAATCTCGACATGACTGTGATTTATTCCTACGCGGGAGCGCTGGCGCCCAATGAAGATCCAGCCCAGGGCGCGCTGCGGAATCAGCTGGATGCTCAGTATCGCTCCAGCGCGGCCACGCGATTTTCCGCCACCATTCCCCGCACCGGCACAAAAATCATTTCCAGCTACAAATGGATCAGCGGGCCCGTTGTCTCTCCGCAGGACGCCTACGCCCAATCCACTTACCACATCGATCCGTACTTGAGCATCCAGGTTCGCCAGCCTCTACCCGGCTTTATCCCAGGCCACGCCGAAATTCTGGCCGACTGCGGCAACCTTCTCGCTCAAGGTTACGTTACTCTCGCCACCAGCGACGGCCAAATTGTCCTGGTACCGACCTATCGGTTCTTCCGGGGCGGCTTGAGCTTCCAGTTCTAGTAGCAAGCCCGATATTGTAATCGGGAAGCTACCTTCCACAAATGGGATGAGAGCAATATTCAGCTCTGGCCACCTCTGTAAACTACTAATAAATAAGTGCTTACATAATTCGGAATATGTGATTCGCTGGAAGTTGACGTGCTAACATATTCCTCCAAGGATATTGGTGTACTCGGATGAAAGATAGTCTGCGAATGCGGCTCGGAGCGGTGATCTTAGCCCTCCTCACATTGGCGGCTATTGTTTTCGCCGTTCTGAACTTCCAGCAGCGCTCTCTCTACGTTCTTCCTGACGATGGGGTCACCTGGATGGACTCCGCTCAGGGCGTCGCCGCCTGGCACGTGGTCGCTGATTCGCCGGCCGCGAAAGCCGGCATCCGCCAGGGCGACGTTGTCGCAACTGTCCGCAACGTCACCATCCACCGCGCCACCGATGTCACCCGCGTGCTGTTCCACGTGGGTCCTTGGACCGAAATCCGCTACCAATTGCGCCGCGATGGCCGGACCTTCGAGACCCCGCTGGTCACTGCGCCGCAGGAAAATCCATCTTCCATTGAAAACTATTTGCGCGTCCTCGGGCTGCTTTACCTGTTCATCGGCCTCTTCATTTTTGTGCGCCGGTGGAATGCACCGCGCGCGATACACTTTTACATTTTCTGCCTGGTCTCTTTCGTCCTCTATAGTTTTCATTACAGCGGCAAGCTGAATTCCTTCGACTGGATTATTTATTGGACCAACGTAGTGGCGCTGCTGTTGCAGCCGGCGATGCTCGTGCATTTCGCTCTGGTGTTTCCAGAGCGTCGCGGCAAACTCTGGCCGAAGCTGGTGGCAGTGTATTCCGTTCCCCTGGCGCTTTTCGTTCTGCATGCGTTCATTGCCACCGGTACGCTGGATTTTCTGCCGTCGCTCGGCACGCGCTACTGGCTCGACAAAGTTGAGCAAGTCAATCTGGGGATCTATTTTGTTCTGGCCGCGTGCATTTTCTTTTTCAGTTTTCGCCGCGCGCCCAGCGGCGTGCTGCGCCAGCAATTGAAGTGGGTCACGGCTGGGGCTTTCGCCGGCAGCTTGCCATTCGTCTGTTTCTACATCGTGCCCTACGCGTTGGGCGTGGTTCCGCCGGCTTGGATGAAGAGTTCGGTCTATTCGCTCGCACTAATTCCGCTCTGCTTCGGCTATGCCATCATCCGCTACCGCCTGATGGACGTGGACATCATCTTCAAGCGCGGCCTGTCTTACACCTTCGCCACCGCTGCCGTTGTAGGTATTTATTTCGCGCTGATCGCCGTGATCGGCGAGCTGTTTCACCGCCCAGGCCTCTCCACCGGGCCCGCCGGCGGTATCATTGCCATCGTCGTCGCCGCGTTTCTGATCGAGCCTTTGCGCGAGTGGGTGCAGACGCGCCTGGATCGTTTCTTCTACCGGGATCGCCTCGATTACCGGCGCACGCTCATCGAATTCGGTCGCGCGCTCACCAACGAAGTGCGCCTGGAACCGCTCGTCGGCTCGGTGCTCGATCGTGTTTCGCAAACGCTCCTGGTTGACCGCCTGGCCGTCTTCTTGGAAGATCCCGCGTCGTCCGCGCAATTCGTCCTTGCGCGCTCCATGGGATTGCGCCCCGAAGGCCCGCTGGACCTCTCGTTCCTGGACCCGGCTCGTCCGGCCTTCGAGCGTGGTTGCCTGTTCTTCGAATCGGCGCGCGCCGCCATTCAGGAATCCGAATCCGTTCGCCGCACGCTCGAAGAACTCGATCTGAATTATTTCATTCCCTGTCGCTTCCGCGAGCGCACCGTCGCGGTTCTCGGCCTCGGCAAGACCGTGGACGGTGATTACCTCTCCAGTGACGACCTCGAGCTGCTCTCCACCATCGCCGGTTACGTTGCCATCGCCATCGAAAACGCCGGCCTCTATCATTCTCTCGAACAGAAAGCGATGCAGATCGAGCGCCTGAAAGATTTCAGCGAGAACATCGTCGAATCGCTCAAAATCGGCGTCGTTACCGTGGACCTCGAAGACCGCGTCGAATCCTGGAATCCGCAGCTCGAGGATTTACTCTCCATTCCGCGCGCCGAAGCGTTGCAACGCCGATTACCGGAAGTGTTGCCGCAGGATCTCGTCGCCGAAATTACTTCCCACGCGGCCAGCGATCATGTTTCCGGCATCTACAAGTTCCGCCTGAATACGCGCGCTGGCCGTCACCTGGTAATCAACGCATCCATCGCTCCGCTGGTCGGTAAAAACGGCGCGCGCCTCGGCCGCCTGATCCTTCTCGACGACATCACCCAGCGCGTTCGCCTGGAAGATCAGATGGTGCAGACGGAAAAGCTCACTTCGCTCGGCCTGCTCGCCGCCGGCGTGGCGCACGAAGTGAATACGCCCCTCGCGGTGATTTCCAATTACATTCAGATGCTCGCGAAACAAATTCCCACAGACGATCCGCGGCAGAAAACCATCGAGCGCATCGTCAAGCAAACTTTCCGCGCCAGTGAAATCGTCAATAATCTTCTGAATTTCTCGCGCACCGGCGCCGCCGAATTCATCGAAGTGGACATCAACAATGTGCTGGAGGAAACCCTCACTCTGGTGCAACATCCCTTCAAGACCGCGCGAGTGAATGTCGTCAAAAATTACAACGAACAATTGCCGCCGGTTCTCGGTTCCATCACCCGCCTGCAGCAAGTTTTCCTCAATCTTTTTATGAACGCGCGCGACGCCATGCCGCAGGGCGGCCTGCTCGAAGTTCGCACCGCGACGCAAAATGGCTCCGTCGAAATCGAAGTCACTGACACGGGTTCGGGGATTTCTTCCGAGCACCTCAACCGTATTTTCGATCCATTCTTTACAACCAAGGCCACCGGACGGGGCACCGGGCTGGGTCTTTCGGTGAGCTACGGCATCATTAAAGAGCACGCCGGCAAAGTCGACGTACGCTCAACTCCCGGCAAAGGTACTTCCTTCCGCTTGGAGTTTCCCGTAGCTAGGAAAGCCGTCCATGCCTAGAGGCTCGATTCTTGTTGTTGACGATGAGATAGAAATCAGGGAAGGCCTCGAAGCGCTTCTCACTTCAGAGAGTTTTCAAGTCACACTCGCGGAAACAGGCGAGGCGGGCCTGCAGAAGCTCGAAGATCAACCCTTCGATCTGATGCTGCTGGACGTCAGCCTGCCCGATCGCAACGGCCTGGAATTGCTGCGCGAAATCCGCCGCCGCGATCCGCAGCTTTCCATCATCTTGATCACTGCGTTCGGCTCGATTGATATGGCGCGCGCGGCCTTCAAAGGCGGCGCGCAAGACTTCATCACCAAGCCTTGGTCCAACGACGAGTTGATCGCCCAGATTTCTCTGGCGATCGAGGGCCGCCGCTTGCGCGATGAGAACGTGCAGCTCAAGCGCGCCCTGAAGCAGCGCTACAATTTCCCGAACATCGTGGGCAAGAGCGACAAGATGCAGGCCGTGTTCGACCTCGTCACTCAGGTCGCGCCCTCCCGCTCCACCGTGCTGATCTCCGGCGAAAGCGGCACCGGAAAAGAAGTCATCGCCAAGGCCATCCATTCCGCCTCGACGCGCGCGGACAAAGCCTTCATCCCCATCAATACCGGCTCGATTCCCGTGGACTTGCTCGAATCGCAGCTTTTCGGCCACGTGAAAGGCGCTTTCACCAGCGCTGTCGCTTCGAAAAAAGGACTCTTCGAAGTGGCGGACCAGGGCACGATTTTCTTCGATGAAATTTCCACCATCGGCCCCGAAACGCAGGCTAAGCTTCTCCGCGTGATTCAAGAGCGCGAATTCATGCGCCTGGGCGGCACCGAAACCATTAAAGTTGACGTGCGCATCCTCGCCGCCTCCAACGAAGATCTCAGCAAACTCGTGCGCGATGGCCGTTTCCGCGAGGACTTATTCCATCGCTTGAACGTCATCTCTCTCCACCTGCCGCCGCTGCGCGATCGCAAGGAAGATATCCCGCTGCTCATTGACCGCTTCCTCGGTCAGTTCTGCACCGACAATGGCAAGCCGCCGCGCCTCTTCACCCATGGCGCTATGAAGCTCCTGATGGATTACGATTGGCCCGGCAACGTGCGCGAACTCGAAAACGTCGTTGAACGCGCCGTAGTTCTCTCCACCCAGGAAGCCATGGATGCCGACATTCTTCCCGAAAGCGTTCGCACGCGCGAAATCGTTCGTGGCGTCCGTTTGCAACTCGCGGAATTTTTGCCGCCGCTCCCCGGACAAGTGGGCGGCCCGGGCACTGCGCCTTCGCTATTCGAAATCCTGGAAGAAGTCGAGCGCCGCATCATCGTGGACATGCTCGAACGCACCAACTGGAATCAGACCGAAGCCTCCGAGCGTTTCCAGGTTCCGCTCTCTACGCTGAACCAAAAAATCAAACGCCTCGGCATCGAAACGCGCCGCCGCAGCATGTCGCCCCGCGGCCCCGGCGGCTTCGGCGAAGACCCAGCCGAATTCGCCGCCGGGAAATAGCGCAGCTCTTCATCCGTGCAGCACCCCCGGCTGCGCCGTGCCGCATTCAGTGGCTCGCTGCAGCCGTGATCATTCGTTGCCGACTAGAGCACGGCCATCGCTGGCTGACTTTGACTTGTACGAACATCAACCCTAAGCTGCCTACGAAGACATCTCACCCGTTCGCAACAAGTGAACCCTAGTGCCGCAATGTCAGCAGTGCGCGAAGCCATTCGAATCGTCCGCGCCATCCGGTAATATCTGCCCGGAATGCGCCGCCGCAATTCGCTCCGATTCGACTCCGGCCGCGTGCCCCGACGATCTTTGCGCAAAATCGCGTCCCTTGCGCTTTCGCTTCCCTTGGCTCACCTTGCTCCTCGCAATTCTGATCGTCGCCACTTACTGCCTGCAAGTGTACGCGGATCATTCCACGCCCAAACATCCCTACGATCCGGTATTACTTGCAGTCGGGATGAAAGGCGAGGCGGTCTTCGCCGGCCAATGGTGGCGCCTGTTCACAGCAATTTTCGTGCACATTGATTTCCATCATTTGCTCTCCAATCTTTGCTTCCTGCTGCTCTTCGGCTCGATCGCTGAGTCGGTTTTTCAGCGCGCCGGCTATACGGCACTTTGGGTCCTCACAGGCATAGCGGGCAGCATGTCGCAGCTAGTCGCTCTTTCACCCCAATACTACGGATTCGGCGCGAGCGGCGTGGCCTTCGGCTTGGTCGGCGCGCTTTGGGCCGCGTATTTCCTGCAGCGCGTGCCTTCCTCCACGTTCAAGCGACGCTGGACGATCGTCCTCCTTCTTGGATTTTTTATCATTCTCGGATTCTTGCCGGACTGGCTCTCTGCTAGTTCATTCAACACAGCGCACCTCGGCGGCCTACTCGCCGGAATGATCCTCGGCCTGGTCATTCCGGTTAGTACCACGCCTGCTCCCGTCCGCCGACTCTGCGTGATTGTCGCGATTTCCGCTGTCGTGTTTCTGGGCGGCGCAAAACTCGCCCGCGCCAAACACGAACCGCCATTACTCCACAGCGCCCAGGCGTCCGCCAGCTCCCCTGCAGAATCGCCCAGTGTTCCGAAGCCTCCGCGATAGCTTCGCACGCTTGAAAGCAGAGTTGTGGGGAGCGGCGCAGTGATATCATTCGGTGTCAAAGCAAAGCAGTAGCCGCATGAAACGTCTCACACGCGCGCTTCGGCAACGCACCACGGGCAGGCCGCAAGTGCGCCCAAAATCTTGCACGCGCAAGGGGCGGTTGTTTTCCGCTGACGGATGCCATCGGTTACCCGAATCACTCCTCCACCAGGCGAAACTCTCCACCGCCAACTCGGCGTGGGCTCCGCCGCCGCAGTCGTCGCCGGCGAAGCGATCGCCGTCGGCATCTTTCTCACGCCGGCGGGCATGGCCAAATCTCTGGGGTCTCCCTTCTGGCTGCTCATCGTTTGGCTGGCAGTCGGTGCCATGACGCTTAGCGGCGCGCTCTGCTACGGCGAACTTGCCGGCCGTTTCCCCAGCGCCGGCGGAGCCTACGTGTACCTCCGCGAAAGTTTCGGCCCGCGCACCGCGTTTCTTTACGGCTGGATGTGCCTGCTGGTCCTTGATCCCGGCCTCACCGCGGCGTTTGCCACGGGTTTCGCCGCCTATGCCGCATACATTTTTCACTGGCCTCCGCTCATCATAAAATTCGCCGCCATCGCCGCCATCTGGGCAATATGCGTGCTGAATATTTTCAGCACGCGCATCAGTGCCGGCTTTCTCCGCTGGATTACCTGGCTGAAATTTGCCGTACTCGCGATTCTCACCGTCTGGGCGCTCGCATTTCGCCTCGGCTCCTGGTCGAATTTCGTTCCGTTCGTCGCGCAACACGCCGGCGCTTTGCCACTGGCGCCCGCGCTCGGCGCCGCCGTGGTCGGTGCGTTCTTTGCCTTCGGCGGCTGGTGGGATGCCACAAAAATCGCCGGAGAAGTGCGCGACCCGGGCCGCACGCTTCCGCGTGCTCTGCTCGTCGGCGTCCTTGCGGTCACCTCCGTGTACGTCATCATCAGCGCCGTTTTCATTTATCTCGTGCCCATCGCAAAGGTCGCCTCCGACGGCACCTTCGTCGCGCAAGCCGGCGCAGTGCTATTCGGTCCCACCGGAGGAATTATTTTTGCCGCGATCGTTGCCGTCTGCGTGCTCGGCAGCCTGGCCGCGTTCATGATGTCCGCGCCGCGCGTGTATTACGCCATGGCGCGCGACGGCGCGTTTCTGAAGTCTGTCGCGCGCATTCACCCGCGCTTCGGCACGCCCGCGCGCGCCATCGCCATTCAGGGCTGTATCGCGGCGCTGCTCGCAACGCTGGGCTCGTTCGAACAAATCATTTCGTATTTCTTCTTCGTCACCGTGCTATTTCTGGGACTCACCGTGGCGGGCCTGTTTGTAATCCGCCGCAAGCCGCAGCAAACGGACACCGTCATCCTCACCGCCGGTTATCCCTTCACGCCAATTGCGTTCCTCGCGCTGGTGGGTATCATGTTAATTCTGCTAGCCACCCGGAACCCAGGGGAAGCCGCGCTCGGTTGCCTCGTGGTGCTGGCGGGCTGGCCCGTGTACAGTTGGGTCCGCCAAACGGAAAAATGATTCGCAAGATGTCGAGCGCGGACGGAGCCTTCGATGTCGACCAATGAAAAGAGCAAATCGCAGAACGCCGGCGCGATTTCAGAGACTTCTGCCGAAAAATGCTCCACGAAGATCCGCATCACCGAAGACGCAGAGGCTTCCGGCGAACTAGCCGGCGCCTACGATTTCTGGCGCGCCGGCTCGGGACGTCAACAGATCCCCGGCATCATCAAATGCTTCGGCGCTCGTCCCGATTTTCTGCGCCAGGTGGTGGAATTCTCCAATAAAGTTCATTTCTCGGAAGGCCATCTCGAGCGCCGCCACAAGGAGATGATCGCCAGCTACGTTTCCTTCCTCAATCGCTGCCCGTATTGACTGGACAGTCACGCTTACTTCCTGCGTGTTCAGGGAGCCACCGATCAATGCGTAGCCGCAATGCTGGAAGGCAAACTCGATGAGGCCGGCCTGACGCCCGCAGAACGCGCTCTAATGGTATACGTCGCGCAGATTACCAAGGACGCTGCGCGCTCCACCCACGCGGACGTACAGAATTTGCGCGCTGCGGGATGGAAGGAAGATCAAATCGCCGAAGCCGTATACATCACCGCGCTCTTCGCTTTCTTCAATCGCGTCGCCGACGCCTTCGGTGTCCCTTCGCAGGATTATCTAAGCAAAGGAAGAATGACTCCCTAAGTGCGACAATATCTCAACGATTCTGGAAGTCTTCGAGAAAACAGACTTCGATCTCTGCCTCGCCATTTCCCCTATATTGATGTCCGGACTTCGCAAGCGCCGCGATCTTCTCCGCACACTCCAGCCAGCCTTCGTCATGTCGCGACCATGCAGGGATCTTCCCGTCGGCATCCGTGTGCTCGTACACAATTTGCTGAGAGCCTTCCTTCTTGAAAAGCTTCCAGAGGATTGACGGACAGTTTGTCGAAAACTCCGTCCACTCGACCTGGCGAAGAGTAAACTTGCTGACGCGGTGATTGGCAAGGTCGCGGACGCGCCCAAGAAGCCAATCCCTATCATTGGTCGATCGCAGTAAAAACACTATCCGCGGACCTTGCGCAGAAAGATAGAAGTCAACCTACAGGAATTCGTAAAGTGAGCTTAAGAAACCAGCTGCCGCCCGGCAATTCCTTCCAAAATGCGAAACGGCGCCGCTTCCGGCGCCACCAGTGCTTTTGGTGGAATCAGAAAGGTCTGCTCGACGGCATATTGCCCGCTCAGCGCCGCGTGCGCCACGCCATCGGTAAAAACCATCCAGGTGGCCAGCGGCGGAAATTCCATCAGAATCTTCGGACAATTCGCCTGGAACGCGCCGTTCTCCTTCAGATAATCGTGAAACCGCAGCATGAACATGTCATACGGGGTGCGGCTCATCGTGCCGATGCCGAGTTTCGCTCCCAGACTCTGCACCGTGCGCCCCAAAAAAGAATCGTCCTCGGCGATTTGCTGTAGCCCCGCGGCCTTCGCGTATTGCCGCGCCAGCGCGTCGAAACTCTCCGTGGTGGTCCACACGCGCGGCCGCGTGGTATTCAAATTCGTGAACACGCGCAAAATTCGCCCGCCGCGCGTTGGCCGGCTGGGAAAAGCATCCACGTGCAACAGATCGTTGCGCTTGTGCACCGGCAGATCGCGGTTTTCTTCTTCCAGCGGCCGAAAGCTCGCGAAATCCAGATTCCACTTGCCGCTGTACGGCGAAAGAAACCTCCCCACGAACTCGATAATCTGCGCGCTGTAATTCCGCATGATCGTATGCAGCCGCCCGACGGTCTCCGCGTTCCCAGAAACTCCGCGCAGAATATCCTCGCTCGGCCGGTAAGAAACGTTTTTGTGCAGCCGCAGCTCCGTCCATTCCTGCTCGCGCAGAAATTGCTGGTCCTCGACGGGCAAATGAAACGGCAACTCGCGGAAAAACAAGATTTGCCCGCGCTCGGCCAGCTCGCAGTAGGCCCGCGCGCGCGCTTCCTGCTGCTCGGCCCCAATCCATCCCGCCGGGTACTTGTAGTCTTCAACCATGATCCACGGCAGGTTTGCCATCGGCTTACTTCTTGCCGCTTCCCGCCGCCACGTACCCCGGCGGCAGCAGAGTCGTACTCAAATCCAGCCCTGAAAGGTCCACGCCTTCCAGATTGGTTTCGCGCAAAATCGCAGTGCGCATTTCCGCCCCGCTAAAATCCGCGCCCCGAATTTCCGCGCTGCGAAAATTAGCCGCGCCAAAGTTTGCTCGACGCAAAATCGCCTGCCGCAAATCCGCGCGGAATAATTCCGCTCCTCCTACCTGCGCTTCCGTCAAATCCGCGCCGGAAAGATCTGCTTCCGTCAAATCCGCCTTGCGCAGATCGGCGCGCCGCAGTTTCGCTTTCCTCAGATTCACCGACGAAAGCCGCGCATTGTAAAGCCGTGCGCCTTCTAGATTCGCTCCCTGGAAATTCACCAGGTCCAGATTCATGTTCTCCAGATTCACGCCCTTCAGGTCCGCGCCGGACAGATCCGCGCGCGCGCCCTTCTCGTCGCCCCGCACGAATCGCTGGTGCGCCTCGATGATTTCCGATACGCGCTTGCCTTTGTGCCTAATACTGTTGGGGGATTTCACACCACTCCTTTCAATGCCGCCCGCATTCCCATAATCCTTGGATCCTTCCGGATGTTTGCCTAAGCTCACATTTTACTAGAATCAGGGCATAACGCGACGAATCGACTGTTGCAAGCGAAATGCCCAGCTGGCGTAGAATCTTATGGAAAAGGGGCGGTCCGATTTTCCTCCCGCCGTGAAGCGGAATGGCAACCGAACGACCGTCAGGATGATTCCATCGTTCCTGGCTTCCGGTCGTCCGCTGAAATACATATCCAAGTGCTTTCGCGACTTTTTGGAATTCGCGCGCGATCGCGCTAGGCATGCAGAATTTCAGCGCTGTCTGCTGGGAAGGATAGGCCCTTGTCGCGATATTCATCGGCGATCATTGCAAAAACTTTCCCTAGCTCGGCTAGAGCTGCTTCGCGCGTCCCCATCCATGCGTAGCAGCCTGCTATCGCGGGAATCTCGGCGACCCAGGAACCATCCTCCTGGCGATACAACACGGTCTTGTAATTATCGATGGTCCTAATGCCTCCGCCGCCTCGCCGAGTATATCATGGACAAAAGTGCGACATTTCATTGTTGGGTTAGGACTTGTGGTACCGTCGAGTTATGAGCCGGCTTTTCCGCATCGTTTGCTGCGGCAACCGAAGTGCCGCGGCAATCCTTCTGCTTATCGCGACAGTCTGTTTCACTTTTGCGACGCCGCCAGCCGCCGCCCAGCAGGTTCAGGACGTACCCACTGAAGAAGTGGTCGTAAACTTCGCGGCCGGCCGCGTCGTCATCGCCGTCGTCAAAGACGCGATCCTCATCGCCACGATTGAAAATCAAATCGAGCCGCAAACCCATCCGCCCATTCCGGTGCAGATGAGCGGCCGGCGCGCCGGCATCCTTCTCGGCGCCGTCGATTGGTTTTCGCCCTCCTCGCAGCTCCAGCTGGCGCGCCTCGACACCGAATTGCCGCACCTGCACGGCCATTTCGCCGTGTCAGGCCCTCATATAAGTCAGGTGCAAACCACTGCGGAGGCTTCCGACATCGAAAGCGTCGGCCAAAATCTCTTCGAGCGCATGAATGTCGTCGCCGGCAATCTCCACGGTAAGCTCGATTGGCCGCCCGGCGAGCCCGTAGCGCAACTCATCCTCGCCGACTATGTGCAGGGATACGGCGCGGAGGTTTGGCAACTCAGCTTCAAACTGACTCAGGAAATGCAGCGCCTGGACTACTACGATACGCACATCTCACATCCCACCTATCTGCAAAGCTGGCCCCCCGAAAAAGGCCAGCCGCACACCCTCATGGAATTTCAGTATCCGCCCGAAAACGCGACACCCACTTTGCTCGATTTGCTGCGCCGAAAAGACCCACGCTTCGAAAAAATCTGCGCTTCCGACTCCAAAATGCGGGAGGTTGCCGATTATTTTCTGGCAGGACAAAGCGGCAAGATCATCGCAGCCGACGCCACGCAATTTCTTCGCGCCGCGCTCGCGGTTTTGGCGCCGCCAAACGCTCGCCAGACCATGGCGTCAATCGGCTTGGATACAGGCTTCGATTGGATTCTCCGTCCGCCGCCAGAGCCTAAGAGAGCTGCTTCGCAGGCAGAACAAGAAAGGCCCGCCGACGCCCCTTCGCTGCTGAAAGGTTCGTCGCCGCAATAAAGCGGCGTCGGGAAAAACGAGCTGAACCACGGAATGCCGCGGGATATGTAGCGGCCGCTTCGTACTGTGACTTTCAGGGCGAAGCGGGCAGCCTGGCCCACGCGCCGCGCCACGGCCCGGAACCTCGATGCCGCTACTTCCGTTCCGCAAGCTGCTGCTGCAAACGCGCATTCTTCTCCGTCACCGACCGCGCCAGTTCTTCCTTATGCTCCACCAGCTTTCGCGCAATTGCCGGATCGGACAAGCCCAGAATCTCAGCCGCAAATATCGCCGCATTTACCGCCCCGGCCTTATCAATCGCCATCGTAGCCACGGGAATTCCGCCCGGCATCTGCACAGTCGAAAGCAGCGCGTCCAGGCCGTTCAGCGTACTGGTCCCCATCGGCACGCCGATCACCGGCAGAGTCGTGTTCGCCGCAATTACTCCCGCCAGATGCGCCGCCGCCCCCGCCGCCGCGATCAGCACTTTCAATCCGCGGCTCTGCGCCGTAGTGGCGTATTCGTGCGCGCGCACCGGTGTGCGGTGTGCGGACATTACTTCCATCTCGTATCCAATCCCAAATTTATCGAGCACTTTTCCGGCTTCGCTCATCACCGGCAAATCCGTGTCCGAACCCATCAACACGCCCACCCGTACTTCGTTCTGCTTGCTCGCTGTCATCACCTGGACACTCTCGCTTCCCTGTAGTCAGTCGCCACGTTCTCTCCGGCCTGCGCTATCACTTCGATCCGGTCGCCTATTCGGATTACTGCCGCTTCCTTCACCCTGCACAACCAACCCCTCTGACCCCTCAACTCCTCTTGCAGCCCCATGCGAATTTCGTCCATCCGTGCGCACGGGTCGCAAGGTCCGGTAATCTCCAGTACGCACTTCCCGATGCGCAATATGTTCCCCGTCGCGAGCGTTTGGAAGTCGATCCCTCGCGTGGTTATGTTCTCCTTCACAACTCCCGGCGTTAGGCCGAACTTGTCCAGAGTTTCACGGTCCATCAGCGAAACCTGCCGCTTGCTTCCAGGGCGCCCATGAATGCAACCTTTAAACCCTTTGTCATAAATCACTTCAACCTCAGGCACCTCTCGCATCGGAAAGCGATGGACCAGACACGTAAACAGATGTAGCACCTCACCCATTCGCAGGAACCTCGGCGATCTTCGCCTGTCTAAATTCGGTCATTCCAATGTCCTTCCGGTAGTGCGCTCCGGGTATCTTGATTCTACTAGCCGCGTCGTAGGCAGCTCTACACGCCTCCAAGAGCGAATCACCACCTGCCGCCACTCCGAGAATCCTTCCACCACTTGTGTAGTAATCGTTTACTTCCCGCCGGGTTCCCGCGTGGAACACAGCCACATGCGCGACCTTCTCGGCTTCCTCCAACCCACCGATCAGCTTTCCCAAAACGGGGCCCGACGGATAGCCCTCGGACGCCACAACCAGGCAAATGCTAGCTCCCGGGAACCACTTTGCGCTCGCTCCAGCGAGCCTTGCGAGCGCGGCATCCATGCATGCTGCTGCAAAATCAAAATCAGCCCGAAGCAAAATCGCCTGTGTTTCCGGATCGCCCAGCCGGCAATTATATTCCAAAACTTTCGCACCATCCCTCGTCAGCATCAGCCCGAAAAAAATAAATCCGCGGTACTCCATTTTTTCTTTGCGCAATCCCGCCAGCGTCGGACGCACAATCTTCTCCAGAATTTGCTGCTCCAGCTCGCGCGTCAACATTCCGTCCGTCGAATACGTTCCCATCCCGCCGGTGTTCGGCCCCTCATCATTATCAAACGCGCGTTTGTGATCACGCGTCGGCGCCAGGGAAATAAAATCTGTCCCGTCGGTCAGGATGATGTACGAAAGTTCCTTGCCGGTGATTCCTTCCTCGAGCAGCACCCGGTTTCCGGCAGCGCCGAATTCGTCGCCTTCCATGAGCCGCTCGATAAATTCCTTGGCCTCGCTCGCCGACGACGTCACCAGCACGCCCTTGCCCGCGCAAAGCCCATCCGCTTTCACAACGACCGGCCACGCGACGGAATCCAGCTTCGCGCAAGCCTCCCGCGTCGATTCGAACGCGCCATACACGCCGGCAGTGGGAATTCCGTTGCGCGCCATAAATTCCTTCGCAAAGATTTTGCTGCCCTCTAGTTGCGCAGCCGTTTTCGGAGGGCCGAGAATCGCCAGGCCCCGCCGCGCGAATTCATCCGCAATGCCCTGAACCAGCGGCAATTCCGGCCCTACAATCGTAAGGTCTGCGCCCAGCTTCATCGCCAGGTCCGCGGCCGTTTTCACGTCGCCGACGTTCAGCGGCATACATTCGGCGTCGCGCGAAATGCCGCCATTGCCGGGAGCGCACCAGATTTTTTCCACGCTCGCGCTCTGCCGCAATTTCCACGCCATTGCGTGCTCGCGTCCGCCGCCGCCAATGATCAGAATCTTCATGTTGTTCGTTTGCAAGAACAAGAACGATACGGCCGTGCGTCCGGCAGTGTCAACTCCTCCGCCCAATGATTCGCGGTTCGGCTTGCTTCCATCGCCGCAAAAGTGTTTTCATTTAGCGTGATGCATTGGGATTTTGCTCTCATTCTGCTTTTTCTCGGCGTCGCCGTGCCGGTGCTCGGACGCCGCCGCGTCCGCCAGTTGATACAAATGCCCAACACCACAAAAATGGATCGCATCTCACTCTACGCTTCCACTCTCGCGTTTCAATGGATTGCCGCGGGCGTAATTTTGTGGCGCAGCAACGCTCATGGAATCCGCGCCGGCCAACTCGGCCTGGCTATACCCAATGTGGCGCTCGCACTGAGCACCACGGTGGTGCTTGCTGCGTTGATTCTGCTCAATCAAATTATGGGCCTTCGACGGCTCGTTGCGCAGCCTGAAAAAGTTCAGGGAATTCTCCCGCAGCTGGCTTTGAAGCTTTTCCCTCAAGACGACGTAGAACGCCTGGCCTTTTTCGCTTTGGTCGCTACCGTCGCACTGTGCGAGGAGCTGATCTACCGTGGTTTCGTCCAGCGCCTCTTCGAGGATTGGTCACGCGGCTCGGTCGTTGCCGCCGTCGTCGGCTCCGCTGTGTTCTTCGCTCTTGCACACTTGTATCAGGGGCGTCGCGGCATGATTTCGACCCTAACGATCGGCCTGTTATTCTCGATTATGCGGGGTTGGACGGGCAGCTTGGTGCCGTGCGTAGTGGCGCATTTCGTAGCGGATATTACCGTCGGCATGCTCGCACCGGCACGATTGCGCGCAGGCATGGCAAAGGGGAAGCTGCAAGTTGCTTATAATAAGGTAGATACATAAGACCTCGATTGGCGTGATAACTATGTACGTAGTATATAAACGTGAAGACACTCTCTAGAATCACAATCGAAGCGGCTCTCAAACCATACGGAATCACCGCCTCTCGATTGCTCTGCGAACAGATCACCACCTACATCGACCTCCTACTCCGTTGGAATAAAAAGACTTCCCTCACAACGGTAATCGAACCAGACGAGATACTGCGCTTCCACTTCGGTGAGAGCCTCATCGCGGTCGCCGCCATTCCCATACGGCATGGTCGGCTCGCCGACGTTGGCTCTGGTGCCGGCTTTCCTGCCGTACCAATCCGTATGGCTTCGGAAGATTTAAGCGTCATTCTCATCGAATCGAACCAAAAGAAAGCGACGTTTCTTCAGGAGGTTGTGCGAGAACTATGCCTTAAGAACGTAGAGGTGCGCAGGTGCCGTATGGAGGATGTACTCCTGCACGATGAAAACTTCGACTTCGTCACTGCGCGTGCTCTGGGAATCGATAATACATTTCTTATCTGGTCGCATAACGCTCTAAATTCAACTGGATCCGTCGTGCTGTGGCTCGGAGACACGGATGCGGGGCGAATTTCTCTGAATACCGGCTGGAAATGGTCGGATCCAATCCGCATTCCGCAATCTGAGAGGCGAGTTATTCTGCGCGGATCAAAGGGTTAGCTGAGAACACTCTGTTCCACGTGGAACGAATATTATGCGCAGTCATTGTTTCACGTGGAACGACCCAGTATCCGTGCTGTTTCACGTGAAACATCTTGCCTCTCAGCAAATCTCTCTGGTACATTTACGCCGCGCTTGGGGGACTTGCCGTTGGCCCGTGTCATCGCCATAACCAATCAAAAAGGTGGGGTAGGAAAAACCACTACTGCCGTAAATCTCGGTGCATCTCTCGCCGCCTCCGAGCAGCGCACGCTTATAATCGACTGCGATCCGCAAGGCAACACCACCAGCGCACTTGGATTTCCGAAAGACCCCGCCCGCCGCACGCTCTACCAAGCACTGATGCTCGATGAACCGATCGACAGAATCATTTTGGACGCACAAGTAGATGGCCTGGATATAATTCCTTCGGACAAAAATCTCGTTGGCGCGGCAGTTGAGTTAGTAAACCTCGAAAATCGGGAATATCGCCTCAAAGCACTCGTTTCTGGCATCCAGGCGCGCTACAACTATATCTTGATTGATTGCCCTCCATCCCTCGATCTGCTCACGCTCAACGCCCTCGCGGCCAGTGATTCAGTCCTGGTCCCAATTCAGTGCGAGTATCTAGCCCTCGAAGGTGTATCTGAACTGCTCGATACTCTGATGCGCTTGCGTCGGACTATAAATCCATCGCTCGCGATCGAAGGCATCCTCCTCACGATGTATGACGACCGCACCACGCTATCGAAGCAGGTAGCCGCCGATCTTCGCAGCTTCTTCGGGGCCCAAGTCTTCGAAACCGTCATTCCTAGGAACGTTCGGCTGGCAGAAGCGCCAAGCCATGGCATGCCAGTAATGTTCTACGACATACATAGTAAGGGCGCTGAAAGCTATATTCAACTTGCTAAGGAGGTTATCGCTAATGCCCAGAAACGCGTTGGGCAGGGGATTGAGCGCGCTGATTCGGGAGCCGGAGCCGACAGCGGCTCCAGTGCCTCCGCCGCCGCCGCGGGAGCTGGCTCCGTCGGCTCAGCCAGCACGTCCGACGACAGCGGCAGCGACGGCAGCGGCTCCAGCACCATCTGAGGGGCTGTTTCAAACAGACATTGATCTGATTGACCCGAGCCCCTATCAGCCTCGCACCCGCTTCCGCGAAGAAGCGCTCGAGGAGCTTGCGCGCTCCATCCATTCGAGCGGCATCGTGCAACCGCTCGTCGTCCGCAGAATTGCCGGCCGCTTCCAGCTGATCGCCGGTGAGCGCCGCTGGCGCGCAGCACAGCGCGCGGGCCTGCTCCGCGTCCCGGTCGTCGTGCGCGACGTCTCGGCAGAGATGGCTCTCGAGATGACGCTGGTGGAAAATCTCCAGCGCGAAGATCTCAACCCAATCGAGCAGGCGCACGCCTTTCAGCGCCTCATTGATGAATTTCAGCTCACGCAAGAGCAAGTCGCCGAGCGCACCGGCAAGGACCGTGCCACAATCGCCAATGCTGTCCGCCTGCTCAAGCTCGAAGCGCCAATCCAGATCCTGCTTGAGGAAGGCCGTATCACCGCTGGTCACGCTCGCGCGCTCCTCGCCGTAGATGATCCCCAAGCTCGCCTCACCATCGCTCGCCGGGTCGCCCGCGGAGGCCTGACTGTTCGCCAGGTAGAACGCCTCGCCACTCGCAGCTCCAAGCCTCACGTCGGCGCACCGACATTTTCGGTGGATGCCAATACCAAAGCGGCTCTCGAGGAGCTGCAACGCGAATACGGCACGCGCGTGCACATGCACCCGCGCCACGGTGCCAAGCCGGGGCAGTTAGTGTTTGAATACTACGACGATAGTGATTTAACCCGCCTGTACGACCAACTCATGCGAAAATAGTGTTACGCTGTTTTCCTAGCGTGGGGGAAGTCGCATGGGCTGGTTTGACCGCAAACGGCATGATTCCGGGGAATGGACTGGCTTTCTCGACCAGGGCGTCAAGCTCGAAGGCCGCCTGGAATGCACTGGCACCTTTCGCATTGACTCTACGATGAAGGGGACTCTGGTTTCACACGAGACCCTGATCCTCGGCGAACACGCTAAGGTCGAAGGCCAGATTGACGGCAACTACGTCATTATCGGCGGCCATTTCGACGGCACGATAAAAGCCTCCGGCAAAGTCGAAATTCAAACCAAAGCCATCGTCACCGGCGAAATTCACACGCCATGCCTGATCATGGAACCGGGTGCCATCTTCGACGGCCGCTGCCATATGCTCGCCGCGACCGAATCCGCCAAACCCATCACCATTCCCATACGGTCGGCCGCCGCCCACGCATAACCCGCACGCTAACCTCGTCCAGTCAGTTCCGCTGGTTCTCATGCTGAGGATGCGATCACCCCGCGCTATAATCATCCAGTCTGTTCCACGGAGAAATGACATTGGCGGAACAAGTCCGGCTCACCACCACCGCGAAAGCCGCAGGCTGCGCTGCAAAACTGAGTCCGAGCATTCTGGACGCAGTGCTCAAACGCCTTCCACCGCAGCTCGATCCAAACGTGCTGGTCGGATTCGAAACCAGCGATGACGCAGCGATATATCGCCTCACTGACGATCTCGCCATCGTTCAAACCGTGGATTTTTTCACGCCGATCCTGGATGATCCCGAGCTTTTCGGCCAGGTGGCCGCCACCAACGCGCTCAGCGACGTGTACGCCATGGGCGGCCGTCCGATTTCCGCACTCACCATCCTGGCATTTCCCGCTGCCGGCGCGCCGGAAGTCCTGGAGCGCATTTTGCGCGGTGGTTTGGCAAAAATGGCAGAAGCGAACTGCACGGTAGTTGGCGGGCATTCGATTCGCGACGATGAGCTGAAGTTTGGCTACGCGGTCACTGGCGTGATCCATCCGCAACGAATCTGGAAAAATGTTGGCGCGCGTCCTGGCGATATTCTGATCTTCACCAAACCGCTCGGCACCGGCGTGATCTCTACAGCCCTAAAACAGGGCCAAGCCGAAGAGGCGTGGGTCGCTGGAGCCACTGCGTCCATGACGCGCTTGAATCGTGATGCCGCCGAAGCGTTCCACGAAATTGATGTAGCGCACGCGCCGGAACAGCATCCGATTCACGCCGTCACCGACGTCACCGGTTTTGCGCTTCTCGGTCACGCGCGCGAAATGGCCATCGGCAGCGGCGTCTCCATGAAACTGGACCACGCGCGCATGGAATATCTTCCTGGCGCGATCGAAGCGGCTCGCCGGGGGTTTTTCTCCGGCGGCATGAAGAACAATCGCGACTTCGTGGAAAGTTGCACCGCTTTTGCTCCCAGCGTCCCCGACGAATTCGGCGCCCTGCTCTTTGATCCGCAGACCTCCGGCGGTCTGCTCGCGGCCATCGCTCCGGAATCCGCCGATGCCGCGTTGGCCGCTCTCGAACGCCGCAATGTTCCCGGCCGCATCGTGGGAGAGGTTACCGCCAGACGCTCTCCGCTTCTGGAAGTCGTTTGATTTCCGCGCAATCGTGTACACTCTTACCTTTTCGAATGGCTCATGGACACCATAACTCACGGAATCGTCGGCGCGCTTATCGGCAAAGGCTTTTTCTCGGAGCGTAACGGGCGCGTCGCAACTTTCGCGGCCACGGCGGGCGCGATGTTTCCGGATGTTGACGTCGTGCAGGAGATTTTCTCCACCGATCCTCTTGCGATTGTGAAGTATCACCGCGCCATCACTCATTCTTTCGTCGCGCTGCCATTTTTCGCCGCCTTTCTCGCATGGCTCACTCGCGCGGGCTTCGCATTCGCAAAAAAACGTTCGAGCCTTCGCGATTGGGAAGCGCCCTCGTGGGGATTTCTTTTCATCATCTACGCCATAGCAATCGCCAGTCACATTTTCCTAGACGCTATGACCTCGTTTGGCACGCGCATCTGGTATCCGTTTTCGCAGGAACGCGTCGCCTGGGACTTGCTGTTCATCATAGACTTTTCATTCACCGCGATCGCCTTGCTTCCGCAGGTCGCCGCGTGGATTTATTCCGACCGCAGCAAAACGACCAAGCGCGCCTTTTCCATGTGGGTGCTATTCACGCTCTGCGCATTCGGCGCGTGGAAAATTGCAGGCGCCGTAGGATTTCCATTTCATCTGTGGGTCGCGTTCGTGGCCAGCGGCATCATCGCCGCGCTGTTTTTTCTCCCCCTAATTCGCGGGGCAGGTTTCCGCGTCAGCACTGCGCATTGGTGCCAGGCTGGCTGTGTCGTGCTGTGTGCCTATATTTTCGCCTGCAGCCTTGCCCATCACGCCGCGCTCACACGCACCAGGAATTTTGCAGCCGCAAATCATATTCCGATTGACCGCATCGCGGCCCTTCCGCTTCCGCCTTCGCTGCTCGATTGGGGCGGCGTGATTCGCACCACCGACGGTGTGTACCAGTCGCGCTTCGATCTGCGCGATTCCGCCGCGCCGGTTTTCGCTTTCAGCGCCGATTCTCCTCCGGACGAATTTGTCGCGCGTGCCCTGCAACTTCCCGAAGTCCAGCTCTACTGGTCCTTCGCGCGTTTCCCGGTGATTCGCACTTCCAGCGACCGCGGCCGCCATTTTGTGGATTTCAACGAGCATCGTTTCATCACGCGCAATCGCCCGGGCCCCACGCCGTTTTCCTATCGTGTAGTATTTAATGATGCCGGTGATCCCATCGAGGAAGGCTGGCAGGCCGAGGGCATGGATGTGAAGCGCTTGATCAAAATTGCTCCCACTCACACGGGGAACTTGCGATGAAAATTCTAATCTTCAGCGATATTCACGGCGATTTGCGCACGCTCGAGCGCGTCGTCGCGCAACCCGCCGACATTTACATCGCCGCGGGCGACCTCTCAAATTTTAGTAAAGGACTCGAACGCTGCGGTGAAATAATGATTGAGCTTGGAGAACGTGCCTGGATTCTGCCCGGCAATCACGAAACACATAAAGAAACGGCGCAATTTTGCAACCGCTTCGGCTTCACCGACTTTCACCGCCAATCGCGAAAGCTCAACGGAACCAATTGGGCTGGCCTCGGCTATAGCAACATCACCCCATTCAAAACTCCCGGAGAATATTCGGAGGCCGAAATCGCCGCGGCCCTAGCGCCATTCGCCGGCCTGGAACGACTCTACCTCGTAGTTCATTTTCCTCCGCTTGATACAAAACTCGACGAGTACGCCGCGGGTCAGCACGCCGGAAGTCCCACGCTGCGCGCGTGGGTGGAAAAACAGAAACCTCTGTATCTATTCTGCGGGCACATCCATGAAACGGCGGGCATGAGTGATCGCTTGGGAACGACGCAATGTTTCAACGTGGGAAAAGAAGGCTACACAATCGAAGTTTGAAAATTGCGGCGAAGATATATCAAAACTTCGGCAAGAAACTCACGGGCCACCTCAGCGCCCGAAGCACAAGCCAGGAATCACCAATCACTAATTTCCACCTACTTCTTCACCACTGGATACACCACCAACTGCCGGCGGTCGCCCACTCCTTCGCTCATCGTGCGCACGCCTTGCGCGCCGCTCAGTTCCAGGTGAATCAGCCGTCGCTCGCGCGGCGACATCGGATTAAAACGAAATACCTGACCGGTTTCGCGTACACGCTGCGCAGCCACGCGCGCGGAAAGTTTCAATTCCTCCAGGCGCTGCGCGCGATACTCTCCGCAATCGAATCGCACGCGGTCGTGTAGGCGCGGATCCAAGTGCAGCCAGCGATGGCCCACATGCTCCAGCGCCAGCAGCAATTCTGCATTGTGCTCCAGCAAAAAATCCTGATCCGCGCCCTGAAACGCGACCAGCACATCCTTGTCATCCGCGGTGCCATCCACCGTTGCCGGCGTCGAAATTTCGTACGCGATCTCCAGGCCCATCTCGCGCACCGCCAGATCGAGATAGCGCTGCAATTCCGCGATCGCGCGCTCGCGATCCAGCCGCGCGTCACCTTGCGCGTGATCTCTCGTGAAAGGCCGCTTCCCGGCCCCTGTGCGTTCGTCAGGCATCGATTATTTTCTTTTTGAACTTTCCCCGCGCGGGCATCGGTTCCGATTTATTTAGATAATACTGTTGCGCGATGCCCACCAGGTTGCTGGTGAACATGTACAAATTCAATCCGCTGGAAAGCCGGAAAAAAATGAATCCCATCATCAGCGGCATCAGCGCCAGCATTTTCTGCTGCGCCGGATCCGTGCTGGTTTGCGGCGTCATTTTCGTCATCAGGTACATCATAATGGTCATGCCGATCGGCAGAATATAATACGGGTCCATCGCCGAAAGGTCATGAATCCAGCCCATCCACGGCGCATGGCGCAGTTCGATCGCGCCATTCAGCACCCGCCACAACGCCCACCAGATCGGCATTTGAAATAGCATCGGCAGGCAACTGCCCATCGGGTTGATGCCTTCGCGGCTGTAGACCGCCATCACTTCTTCATTCATTTTCTTCTTGCGCGGATCGCTCATCGAATACTTCTTGTAGCGATCCTGAATCTGCCGTATTTCCGGGCCCACTTTCTGCATCTTCTGCATCGAACGCCAACTCTTCATCTTCAGCGGAAACATCGCCAGGTTGATCACCAGCGTCATCACTACGATGCACCAGCCCCAGTTCGTCACCTTGGTGTGCAGCGTCTGCAAAATCCACAGCAGCGGCTTTGCGATGACTCCGGTCCAGCCAAAATTCACGAGCTCCGGCAGCGGCGGCTCAATTTTTTCCAGCAGCGCCAGATCTTTCGGCCCCACGAATACGCGCACGCGCAAAGGCGCGCCCGTCGTGGTCCCCGCCGCCATCTCCGCTTCCGGCTCGCTGGTTTGCTTGCCGTCCGCCGTCACGGAGTGGTTCTGCATCCAGTGCCACAGCGAAATGTCGGTGCCATCCGGCAAAAACGCCGCCGTAAAAAACTGATCCTCGACGCCGGCGAATTCCAGTGGCCCATACTGCACCGCGGGCTGGCTCTGATTTCCGGATACTCCCAGCTTTTTGTATTGCAACAAATTCAGCTTGCCGCCGGCCTTGTAATACACGGTGACGAGCTGCGCCGCGTTGTACACCGCCTTGTCGCCGAATCCGCCGCGCCACGCCACCGCCACCGGCTGCGGCTTCCCATCCAGCGTCACCACCACTTCCACCGTAGTTTCGTAATTAGAATCGAATTTTAGTTTCTTCTGGACGTCCAGATGCCCATCGCTCCAGTGCATATCCACTTCCATCGGCGCCCACAAGCCGCCAGCGGATGCCGGTGGCACAAATGGAGTCTTCCCGGGCTTCAACTCTGACTTGTAGGCAACTGCAGAGGGAACAACATGGGTTTCGATCTGATAGAGTCCCGCATTCGCGCTCGCTTGCTGTTGCGGGTCCGTCAGCACCAGCGAAAACGGCCAGCCAAGTTCCTGCGCCACGCTGTCGTTCACCAAGTCCAGCGGATGCGGCGGCTTCTGGTCGTCCATATACTGGTTCAGTTGCCAGGTTTTCACCACGCCGCCGCGGTTCGATAGTTCCACGCGATACAGCGCGCTCTGCACCACTATTGTTTTCTCTTCGCTGGCTTCTACCACGGAAGAATTGGCAGCAGCCGCCGTGCCCGTCGCGCCCGATTTCGCACCCGCACCGGAGGACGAAGCGTTCCCCGTCCCACCGGGCTGCGCGGTTCCCGGCGGCGAGCCTTGCTGATTAAATGACGCGGAGGTTTGCGGTGGATTCGTCTGCGGCGGCGGAACCGGCGGCTTGTAGAAATGGCCCCAAGCGAAAAGAATCAGCAGCGACACCACTACGAACAATATTCCGCGGACCTGGTCGGACATTTCCTTCACTGCGCGCGCTCCTTGCTTTGCACTGCGCCTTTGAACGGCGCGTCGCTGCGCAGCCACGTTGCGTCCGAATCTTCCGCCTCCGGCACTGCATCAAAACCGCCCTTGGTGAATGGGCGGCAACGTCCCAACCTCTTCAGCGCCAACCATGCTCCGCGCCGCGCGCCATGCAGTTCGATTGCTTCCTGCGCGTAATTCGAGCACGAGGGATAAAACTTGCAGGCTCCGCCCAGAAATGGCGAAAAGAAAATTTTGTAGAAATGCACGAAGACCAGCAAACACCACGCGCCGATAGATTTTGCGTGCACGCTAGTGGTCGAATGCGGCGGCTTCACTCGGCTGGTTTCGCGGGCGATGCCGCGGGCGCGTGCGGCGGCATCAGTTTCAACAGTTCCGCATGCAACGCCGAAAATTCCGCTGTGGCGGCTGAGCTGCGTGGATGAATCACGATGTCCCATCCCGGGGCGATCTCCTGTCGGTGCAATCTTACTATTTCGCGGAGGCGTCGCCGGATTCGGTTGCGCCGGACCGCGTTACCCAGCGCCTTTTTTATGCTCCAGCCGAACCGGCTGCTGTCGAGGCCATTGGGACGAAGAAATAGCGTGAACTCGCGGCTGCTCCGGCGGCGCCCTTCGCGATACACCGCGTCGTACTCGGCGCGGCGCACCAGGCGAAAAGCGCGCGGAAAATCCAGCCGCGTCGCTTCAGACGCGCGTGAGGCTGTGGCGCCCTTTTTTGCGGCGTCCTGCAAGAACTTTCCGTCCACCTTGGGATTTCATGCGCTTGCGAAACCCGTGCTTTTTATGTCGGCGCCGCACATGCGGCTGAAAAGTGCGTTTCGGCAACGATCTGTCTCCTGAATCGCTCCCGCAGAGCGGGACGATTCACCCTGAGATCCCGCTGTGCGGGAGCGCAGGGCCTTTTAATTTTCACTCGCGCACTACTACGAATCGCGGGTCCAGGCGAAACAAGCAGTTTAGACGACCTGCGCGCGACGGTCAAGGAAGGCTGGCCAGCGCCAGTGGTTCCGCAACCAGAGCTAAGAGATCAACTAGGCTGTTCCAAATTAAGCAAATTAGGTGAAATTGACGGGGTCTACCAGCTTCGCGGTGCTGTGGGAGGAGCGAATCCGCCTCTGCGGC
>JABCZK010000043.1 GCA_013289695.1 Acidobacteriota bacterium | reverse complement strand
TTTTGGCGCACACCTCCGATCAACCGCTCCAAGTGAAGGAGAACATCAATCTGTTCATGCGCGCACTTGTCGAAGCCATCATTCTCGTGGTCATCGTTTCGCTGCTCGGATTTTGGGAGTGGCGCCTAGCGCTGATTATGGCTCTCGCCATACCGATTACATTGGCGATGACATTTGGCGTCGTATATGTATTGGGAATTGATCTGCAACAAGTCTCCATCGCATCGCTGATCATCGCACTTGGCCTTCTCGTCGACGTGCCGGTAGTCGCTGGCGACGGCATAAAACGTCATTTGGCAGAAGGGTTCCCGCGCACGACAGCGTGCTGGCTCGGACCTACGAAGCTTGCAACCGCGATTTTCTACGCGACGATCACGAACATCATCGCCTACCTGCCATTTCTGATGCTGAGCGGCAATACCGGCGAATTCCTGAAGAGCCTTCCCATCGTAATGACGGCTTCGCTGCTGTGCGCACTTTTTGTGGCGATGACATTTGTCCCGTTCCTGGGTTACTACATTCTGCGCGCCCCGGCAAAGCCCGAACCAACCATCGAGGAGAGACGGCGTCGAGGGTTTTACGGCTTCTATAACAAACTCGTCGGCAGGGCTATAAAACACCGTTGGGCCGTCCTCGGTGGGTCTCTGGTTTTCCTAATCATAGGCGGGTTATTCGGCTCTCGGCTTAAAACCCAATTCTTTCCCGAAGATGTCCAGTATTGGTTTTATCTGGATATATGGCTGCCGAATGAAACTCCCTTGAGCGTTACCAACGATGCTGCCGTGCAGGCTGAACGAGTCGTCCGTCAGGTCATTGAAAATTCAACCGAGGTCACAACCAAGGAGAACCGTGGTCATCTTCTTAAGTCGCTGACGACTTTTACCGGTGGTGGCGGGCCTCGCTTCTGGTTCTCGGTATCACCGGAAATGCCGCAGACCAACTACGCGCAAATGATTGTTGAGATTACCGACAAGGAAGCTTCGCCAAAGTTAGCTCGCCCGATCCAGGACGCGCTGGCCAAGGAAGTACCGGGAGCGTGGATTACGGTACGCCAGCTCCAAACGAATCCTGTCGAGAATCCCGTAGAGCTGCTGATTTCCGGGCAGGCAGACGTCGACGCGAGAAATGAAGCTAGTGATGTACGTACGCTGAGACAGATTGCCCGGCAGGCTGAGGATATCGTTAGTCAATCTCCCGGCATTTCCGTCCTTCGGGATGATTGGTTCCCGGATGATGTTCAGCAGAGGATTCAAATCGATCCTGACCGCGCAAACGTAGTAGGAATCACCAACGCGGATGTCGCGAACGCCTCGACCGCCGCCATGAGCGGCACGACAGTGGGCGTGTTCAAGGAAGGCGACAAGAATATCCCCATTGTGGCGCGCCTTCGTATGGAGGAGCGTGCCCAGCTAG
Source organism: Acidobacteriota bacterium (assembly GCA_013289695.1). Taxonomy (GTDB): domain Bacteria; phylum Acidobacteriota; class Terriglobia; order Acidiferrales; family UBA7541; genus Palsa-295. The sequence goes on along the minus strand of JABCZK010000043.1, from coordinate 40,820 downwards.
CCGACATCAAAAATCTGTATGTTTACTCTTCACAAACGAACAATCGAGTACCTCTGCTGTCAGTCGCGACGGTCGGAAATTCTTTGGAAGCAGGTCGCATCGTCCGGCGTGAGCATTTTCGTACCATTTCGATACTTTGTTATCCACGGCCCGGCGTTCTCGCCTCAGAAATACTCGACCCGATTCTTCCAAAATTGCAGGAGTTCCAGAAAAATCTCCCTCCTGGTTATCAACTTCGCATCGGAGGCGAACTAGCAAAACAAGTAGACGGATTCAGCAACCTGAAAATCGTTCTTATGATCTCTTTGATCGGCATTTACCTGGCGCTACTCGTTCAGTTCAACAACGCGGTAAAACCTCTTCTAGTATTCGCTGCTGCTCCCTATGGTGTTATAGGCTCTCTCATCGCTCTCTCGATTATGCATACGCCCTTTGGGTTTATGGCTTTTCTGGGCATCGCCAGCTTGATCGGTGTGATCGTTAGCCACGTCATCGTGCTGTTCGACTTTATCGAGGAAATGCATGCGAAAGGGGAACCGTTGGAACAGGCGCTTCCGGACGCGGGAATCCAGCGTATACGGCCCGTAATGATCACCGTGGGGGCGACAATCCTTGCCCTTTTCCCACTAGCTTTGGAAGGCGGCCCTCTATGGCAGCCTCTATGTTACGCGCAGATTGGTGGCCTTGCCGTCGCAGCCTTTACCACGCTGCTGTTGGTGCCGGTGCTTTACAGCATCTTCGTTCTTGATCTGAAAATCATCCGCTGGGAAACGAAACAACCTCCGGCACAGACTGAAGGTCGCCCGGCGCCTGAAATGGTGCCACACACCAGCTGATGACTAAGGTCAGTTGATTTGTCCCGGCTTTGCTCGCTCGACCGGGGTGTAACGGCCATGGAAAAGACGCTCGAATGAAACGGTGAGCATGTTTAGCCCGTTGAAGGTGTTTGCGATGATTCTTTTTAATCAAATTTCTGCGGCTGCTCTTCTGTCTTACGCTCTGCTTGCAGTGCGTCGGCGTGGTTATGCTCATCGAGTGGCTAAAGCGTGTTCTGGCCAGGGACGTTCACAAACATGGGCCAGTTTACTCGGCCACCCTGGTAGTGAGATCGGCGGTTTCGATTGTAATTCTGGACGGGCTCGTGATTCTTCTGTGGGCCACTTTCTACCGGATGCGTTGCTTCCCCTCATGGGAGTTGGCCTTCTACTTCTCCGCGGTTAGCTATTCCACTGTGGGATATGGTGACCTGATTCTCCCGTCCAACTGGCGACTCTTGGGGCCGCTGGAGGCGATAACCGGTGTGTTGATGTCTGGAATATCGGTCTGTGTTCTGTTTGCTCTCGTCACCCGGTCGCTCGATCGCGACACGCAGTCCTCGCTGAGGAATTCAACTGAACAAAGCCATGCCTAAGGTCAATATCAAGACTCCGGATTGGCTTCGCCCGATGGAAAGTATCCTTGAAGAGCTCAGCGAGGGAGTCTTTGAGACGCTATCTGAATTTTTTGGTCCCACTAAGGGATTGACTCTGACGGTTCTCGAACCTGTATCAGAACTGTACCAAAACCCTATGTAATTGCTGCTTCGGGGCTTACTTCGAGCGAGAAGCAGATTCCCCGAAATTGTTGAAAACATTGAAAACCGAGCGCAAAGGTAGGAGCCTTTGGAGTGCCCGAAGGCGTTTGCAAAGCAGGTGCTCTCCCAGCTGAGCTACACGCCCCCTGCAACTATGTGATTCTAATAGTGAGTCTAATCGAATTTCGTGAGAATGACTACCTTCTCGCTTAACAGGGGGTCACTGGTTCGATCCCGTTCACATCGACCAACCACCCCAAAAACCAATCGCTTAAGTGAACCTTTCTTGCTACTTGGGCAATTCTCGAAATTTGGGAACAATAACGATTCCGAGTGCAGTACAAAAGCCATCCGGTCGTCCGAGTGCCGTCACATTTATTTCTACAGATTAAGCATAGACTTGCTTTAGGCCGCCCGCGCGCGGTCGTTTCCGTGACCCCCCTAGTCAGCGAGCAGGTGGTCCGATTGAAAGTTGAGCCTGCCTCGTGAGCAGGTGGTCTCCCATTTCTAAGCTCGCGGACCGTATCCTTTTATGTCTTGACCCGACGGCGACTCACGTAGCATGGGGTATCGCTACGTTGAACGCTACCCGGCGCGTTTAGCCCGCATAAAGTAGGTATCCGCATGTAGCGCGCATAGCTCGCTGCTCGGTGGATCGCGGACTCGCGCCGGACGCAAGGCCAAGGTCCACCAAGGCGCGGAGAACGGCGATGACGATCCGCTCCGTTGTCCTCGAAACGGGCACCGCAACTTCGTTATGGTGGTCTCGTAATAGTTGCAACAAGCTTTCATGGAACGCGGCGCTGTCGGCCTCGCTTCCGAGCCTTTCCTCCTCGGCTTCCAGCACACGATTTAGCCGAGGACGGTAGTAATGTGCGCTCACAAGCGCCCGAACGACTAACCTAAGGCGGGATTTCAGTTCTTTTCCTCTTCCATCCTGCACGGCCTTCACTACGGTGTCGTGCAAAGCATTCTTAAAACTGCCAATCAGAGCGCGGACGATGGAGTCCTTGTTCGGAAAGTACTGATAGAGGGATCCAACGCTTACCCCGGCTTTCGCTGCAATCGCATTGGTATTGAATCCGCGAATTCCGTCTGATTCCAAAATGCGAGCAGACGCTTCAAGAATCACACCTACTGTCTCCTGAGACCTCACTTGACTCGGCTCTTTGCGGGCTCTCAGCGTGTTTTTGCGCGGCCTGCCTCTGCCATCGCGAGTTCTATTTGTGAGCATTTACTCGTATTGTACATACAGAAAGGAGAGTTGACACGCCAAAAATCGAGTTGACGGATAGGTTGGGCGTCAGCGCAGTGACCTGCTCGTCACAGACTTTGAGAGGGATTCGGCATACACATATGACAAGCAGCTTACATACAAATCAGGTTAGAACCGTTCTAAACCGCTCCGCCGAGGGCGTCTAGCCTGCAAGCTCCAATCCGGACGCGCCATGTAGTTCCCGGACGCAGAGTTAGAAGTAAAACTTCAACGCGAATTGCACCAGCCGGGGAGACAGCGAGGCAGTAGGAAAGCCGAATTGCGAAGCACCGCGCTCGGTGGAAAAGTTTTCGTTGGTCGTCGTGGGATCCGCGAACTGCAGATTCGGATGGTTCCAGATATTGAAGAACTCCGCGCGGAACTCGAAGTGCATATGTTCTTTGACTGGAAACTGCTTGATGAAGGACAGATCCCAATTTTGCAGGCCCGGTCCCAGGATAGTGTTTCGTCCCGCGTTTCCGAATGTGCCCAACTGCGTGTTGGCCACAAACGCGCAAGTATTAAACAGCGTTCCCGGCAAGCAATGCGCCCCGTTCGGATTTCCCACCACATTGGGACGCGCGCAATTGAAGACCTCGCCGCCGCAATCAGAATTGGAAATGTTCACCAGGTCATCGGTTGCCGTGAACCAATTGCCGGTCTGCGCCGAGACAATTCCGGTGACCTGCCAATTGCCGACGATCTGGTTGGCAACGCCCGTGAGATTCGAGCCGAAGTGCTGGCCGTTCCCGAAAGGCAAATCATAAACAAAGTTGACGACGAATCTGTGGCGCACGTCGAAATCGGCGTTGCCATATTCCAGGAAGGGCGCGGTTTGCAGACGGAAGTCTCCCTGATTCTGCGAGCCCAGGCTGGCCGAAGACGCGTCATCGAGCGCGTGGCTGTAGGTGTAGGCCGCCTCAAATTGCAAGCCGTTGGAAAAACGCTTTTCCAGGCGAAGTTGCAATCCGTTGTAGTTCGAAAATAAATTCGAGCGCAGCGTTTCAATCCCCGCATCAATGTTGGGATCGGGGCGGCGCGGGGCCGTAGGAATCGTGGGATCCGCCGTGGGAACCGCCTGGTTTCCATTGAACATGCCGAACAGATTGGCGCCGTGCGAGCCGACGTAGGAAATCTGAGCCACCATGTTCGACGGCAATGCGTACTGGAAGCCGAGGAACCATTGCTGCATGAACGGAGTGGTGATATTGGGACTGATGGAAAAAAGCAGCGGTGTATTCGGATCAACCAGGGAGTTTGCAGGGAATCCTTGCTGCAGCGAGTTGAACCCGGGGATCGAACAATCTATTTGTCCGGGATTGGGGTTCGCGGAATTCGTCAAGCAGGGCTGATTGAACGACTGTGTCACGAAGAATGGCGGATTGAATCCGGGGCTCGGGTTGGAATACGGTCCATTTTCCTGGCCGCCATAAAAAATACCGTAGGAACTGCGCAGCACGAGCTTGTCGGTAATTTTGTAGGCCAGGCCGACGCGCGGCGCAAAATTGTGATAATCCGGATTGACCAGCCCGGTCGAGCCAGTCCGTTCAATGGAAATTTGCGTGGCGAGCGTCGGAGTCAGCTCGGCGGTTTGCCCCGTGGGAACAATCAGGCACCCGCAAGCAAAATTAAAATTAGCTTGCTCGTTCCCGGCGGCTTTCACCGGTGAATAATATTCGTAGCGCAAGCCAAGGTTCAGCGTGAGGCGCGATGATGCCTTGAAATCATCCTGAATGAATCCGGCGTAGATTTGCCGGTGATAGTCAACGTTGTGCAGGTTCACGATGGAGCCGCCGTCGGAGATGCCGAGCAGAAAGCTGGCAAAGCCGTTTCCGCCGGATCCTGGCGACGCAGGATTATCCGTGAATGCCGAGCTGAAATCGGCCGTGCCGCGCGAGGCCGAAGGTTGAAACAGCGTGAATTGTTCGAAGCGCAGCTCGGTGCCAATCTTGAGCGAATGGCGGCCTTTCACCCAGGTGAAGTTGTCGGTGATGACGTAGCTGTTCTGTTTTTCGATCGAAGGCAAAAAGGTGGAGCTGCCAAGTTCCGGGGCGGAGCCGTCGCTGAAAGTCAGAGCCGGCAGCCCGCCGTTAAATGTGCCGGGCTGGAAAGGAACCCCGGGGAAATCCAGGTTAGCCGAGACATTCTCGTTGAAATTGTTTTGAAAGCGATGAGCGTTGATGCGGTTGTAGCCAAAGCGGAACTCGTTCACGTGGGTGGAATCGAAAATGTGAGTTTCGCTCAATGCGACGCTGCGGTAGGAGAACTCTTCGTTGCCGTCGAAAAACCCGCCGCCGTCCAGCACGTTATTGAAAGGCGAGGGAATAAAACTGGGTTGGTTTTCGTAGCTGAACCTGCCGAAGAGTGAATCCTTGTTCGAAATGTTGTGATCGAGGCGCACATCAAAATTGTTGCGATTTTCGCTGCGTACTGGCACGGCGATGTAGTTGAACGCCGGATTGGTGGAGTTCGGAGCCGGAATCAGCGCCGCGAGTCGGGAAGCCAACGTATCCGTTGATCCGGTGGGAAATATATTTGTAGGAACACCTCCCGGACCGACGCCGATCGGCACTCCGCACAAGCCGCTAGGATTGCTAGGTGTGGCGGGCACAACCTGCTGAGTCTGCCGGGCGTTGAAAATTTCCCCGACGAAGGTGGGGTTGCCGCTGCAATCCAACGCTACGTGGCCGTTCGGATTGCCGGTGCTCGGGTCAATCGCCATCGCCGCCGTATTGGTAAGCAGTTCGGAAAAATCGCCGTTTACCATGCTTTGATCGGGAATCGTCGCCGTCTGCGGTATGCCCTGCCGCAAACGGAATCCCTCGTAATCGGCGAAGAAGAAAGTCTTATCCTTCTTAATCGGACCGCCAATGGTGCCGCCGAACTGGTTCTGCTTGTAGGCTGGCTTCTGATCAACGATAAAGAAAGGCGAAGCGTCGAGGACGTCGTTCCGGAAATATTCGAAAACATCTCCGTGGAACGCGTTAGTACCCGATTTGATTACGGCGTTCAGGATCGCGCCGTTCCCTCTTCCGAATTCGGCGCTGTAGTCGTTGGTTTGAACTTTAAATTCCTCGATGGCGTCAATGGGCGGCTGAATGACGTACGACGCTTCATTGAACGCGTCGCCCAAATTCGAATTGTTATCAATCCCGTCGAGCAGAAAATTGTTTTGCAGCGAGCGCGCTCCGTCCACGCTGAATCCAAAATTTCCGCTGATGCGTGAGCCCGGCTCGCTGGGGACCACACCCGCGCCAAGCTGGGCGAGCTGCGCGAAGTTCCGCCCATTGAGCGGAAGCGTTTCTATGCGCGTCTTATCCATCACTTCGCCCATCGTGCTGGTTTCGGTTTCAAGTAGCGGGTTCTGTACGGTTACCTCCACCTTCTGCGTAACCTGTCCGATCTCCAGCTTAACGTCAGCTTCGATGCGCCCCTGCACGTCGAGCTGCACGGGCCCTGCCACGGCGGTCTTAAAGCCGGGTTTCTTGACGGAGATCGTGTAGCGGCCAACCTTCAGCGGACCGGCGACGTACTCGCCATTGACTTCCGTGGTGGTATCGAACTCCGTTCCGCGATCCACATCAATCACCCTCACCTGCGCGCCCGCGACAACTCCTCCCGACGCATCCGTTACAGTCCCGGCGATTACCCCGGTGTCCTTCTGCGCCCAGGAGCTTCCGCAGGAAAGGGCTATCGCCAAAAGTAAACCGACGACGCGCAAACTCGCGGTTATTCCGCCGCCGGGATTTTCGAGTAGGCCCTTCGCGCTTGCTCGACCGGATGGAAAAAAGCGCACGAGTTTGTTCACCGATAACCCTCCCCCACACAGTTGGGCCCCTGTTTCCCGAATTGGAGTTGGCTGCGGAGCACCCCACGCCGCAGGACGACGAGAAACAGACCTCAATCGCTCACGTAATTAGCCCTATTGTGCACATTTGTCAACTTTTTTTATCGAATATGATGTATTTTGTATTTTTGCGATCATTATTCAGCGACTTGTGCCACAATCGGCTGCTTTTTGAGTTGAGTCATAGCACGGAGAAGTTTTGATGAGCCTGTTGGCCGAGGAACGGAGATTTCGCATCCGCGAGTTCTTATCTCGCGAACGCACCGTTACCGCCTCCGAGCTGATTCGCACCCTCGGCGTCACTGCCGCCACCATCCGCCGCGACCTGGAAGCCTTGGAGAAGGAAGGAGTCCTGCTCCGCTCGCACGGCGGCGCAGTTTCGCGCACCTCGAATACAAATCTTCAGCCCACGTACAACGCGCTAGGTCGCAGCAATCGCGCCGAAAAGCTGGCGATCGCCCGCGAAGCGGAGCGGTTAATCCTCGATGGCGAGACGGTGTTCCTCGAAGCAAGCACCACGGTATATGAATTGGCGCGGCGCCTCCTTCATCGCAACCGCCTCACCGTGATCACGAATTCCCCGCCGATCGTGGCTGAATTTCAGCGCAGCCAGCACGTCTCGGTCATTTCCACGGGAGGCGAACTTCAGAAAGATCTGCTTTATCTTTCGGGAGTTTGGGCGCAGCGCGCCCTGTCCGAGATTCGCGTGGATAAAGCCGTGCTCGGCGTTAGCGCGATTGATCCCGGCTATGGCATTTCCACCGCAAGCCAAGCCGAAGCGCAGATCAAGAAAATGATTCTGAAGTCCGCGCGCGTGAGCATCGCTCTTGCGGATCACAGCAAATTCGGCAATCAGGGGTTTGCGTATGTGGGGCCCACAACTGACATTGACATCCTGGTGACCGATTCCGGTACCGACCCGCAATATCTGCGGCCGCTGCGCGAAGCTGGCGTGGAGTTAATCATTGCCGACGTCCGCGAAGCGTCGCTCGAGCCGGACAAGAATGAATCCCCAAAAAGCCGCACGCGTTCAGGAGGCGCTAAGCACTGATCGAGAATATGCGTGCCCACCGTCAAAAGCTTTCCTTATTTTTGTTGTTCGCAGGCGCTGCGGTTGCGACGGCGTTCCTGGCGAATCGGATTGCCGCTAGGCCCATTTTTGCAGCGGTCGCGGCCGGCCCGGCTTCCACTGATGGCAATGATGCGCTCCAGGCGTTCGCGGCGCTGGATCCGGTGGACACCCACGTGCACGCGTTCAAGAGCGATCCTGCCTTCACGGACCTGATGGCGCGCCTGCGACTGCACGTGTTGGATATCTGCGTTGCCGATACCCAAGGGATCTACGGCGAATTAGCCGCCCAGCTCGCGCGTGCCAAGAGTTTTGTGCAAGCGAGCCCAGGCCACGCCAGGCTGTGCGTCACCTTTAATCCGTTTAAATTCCAGCAGAAGGATTTCGCGCAGAAAACCGTGCGGGAGCTTCACCAGGAGTTTGCCGACGGCGCAGTAGCGGTGAAAATCTGGAAAAATATCGGCATGGAGCTAAAGACGGCCGACGGCAAGTATGTGATGCCCGACGATCCGCCGTTCGCGCCCATCTATCAGGAAATTGCCGCCGAAAATAAAACCCTCGTCGCGCACGTTGCCGAGCCTTCCTCCTGCTGGCAACCCCCCAATCCAGACAGCCCCGATTACGATTACTACAAGGAAAATCCCGAGTGGTACATGTATCTTCACCCAGACCACCCGCGCAAGGAAGTCATCCTCGCCGCGCGCGATCACCTCCTTGCCGAAAATCCGAAATTGCGCGTGGTCGGCGCGCATCTGGGCAGCATGGAAACCGACGTGGACGAGATCGCCAAGCGCTTTGACCGCTATCCAAATTTTGCAGTGGATACGGCCGCGCGCATGGAATACCTAATGCTCGCGCCTCGCGAAAAAGTGCGAAACTTCCTCATCAAGTATCAGGACCGCGTACTGTACGGCACGGACCTCGAGTTCCTGGCTAAGGAAACCACGCCCGAGGCTTTGAAGGACTGGCAAGATACCTACGCCAGAGACTGGAAGTTCTTGGCGACGAATCAGACGCTGCAGCTCCGAGGCCGCGAAATCCAGGGACTGAACTTGCCAGAGCCGGTTCTGCGCCGTATCTATCACGATAATGCCGTGCGTTGGATTCCTGGGATCGCCGACTCCGCGAAGTAACTTGGTCGCGAACGAGCACGCGCGGCAGACTTTCTTTTCGAATGCCCATAGAAAACCCCTACAGGGTTAGTCGCTCGATTTCGATCTGCGGCAGAAGCGCGCGCACCGTCGCAAGTTCGATTCTGCCGGGCGCAGACGCCACGCAATTGGCGGCGCCGCAAGCCACCGCCAAACGCAACGCCTCCTCGCCAACGATGCCCTGAGCGGCGGAGTATGCAAAGCCCCCCAGCGTCGCATCGCCGGACCCGACCGCCGAAACTACATTCACGTGTGGCGGTTTGGCCTTCCACACCGGTCCACCTTTGCGCTCCAGCCAGACCAATCCGTCGCGTCCGAGGGTAATCGCGGCACTGCGCACTCCGCGTTCCACGATCTCGGCGGCGGCGCGGGCTACTTCTTCGATCGTCGTCAGCGCTCGTCCCAGCAGCACCTCCGCCTCAGCGCGATTTATCTTCACAAAATATGGGCGCGCATTCGAACTCGCGCGCAAAGCCTCCCCACTTGTGTCCACGAGGACCCGCGCGCCTGCCGCTCGCGCAGCTTGAATAAGCGCAACATAAAAATCGGACCCAAGACCTGCAGGCAAACTCCCGGAAATTACCAGCACCGCGCACTTCCACTCGTCACGAAGCCCTCGCACGCACGCCTGCAGAAATTCGTTGCGCTCCTGTGCGGACGGTTCTGCGCCCGGCTCGAGAATCTCGGTCACTCGTCCCGCTGCGTCAATAATTTCCAGATTCACGCGCGTGCCGGACCTCGTGGGAATGGCAACGACTTGAATGCCCAGAGATTCCATCTGCCGCGCACATTCCTGTCCGATCGCTCCGCCGAGAAATCCCACCCAGACAGGCTTGGCTTCCAGCGCGCGTGCGGCCGTGGCGACGTGAGCAGCCTTGCCGCCCGCCAAACCCTGCGCGCGCTGGGCGCGATTGATTTCGCCCACCGCCAAAGACGCCATGCGCAAGCGGCGATCCATGGCCGGATTGGCGCTCACGCAAACGATGGTTGGACCGGGCATAATTCCTTGCTCCTGGCTGGCATTTGTGCCAAGCTATCACTCTCTGGTACGAAATAGTAACAAAAAGTAAGAAATCGAAAGCAGGCTTTTATCCATGCTCGCGGAAGAGCGGCGGCGAAAAATCCTCGAATTGACGCAGCGCGACGGCCGGGTTGTCGTTAAAGACCTGGCGCGCCGCTTTTCCACTTCCCTGATCACCATCCGCAAGGACTTGGAATCGCTCCACCAAATGGGCCGCCTGCAACGTGCGCATGGCGGCGCGCTCCCTATAGACGCAACGGCGCTGCACGATCCCACGCTGCACGAAAAAGAGCAATTGCACCGGCGCGAAAAACTCAAAATTGCCGCCGCGGCGGCGCGCCTGGTTCGACCGGGCCACGTGGTGATTCTGGATTCGGGTACCACTACGACGGCCATCGCCCGCGCCATCAAACATATTCGTGATCTCACGGTGATTACCAATGCCGTGAACATCGCCGCCGAACTTGCCGGCACGGACGTGGAGGTAATTCTAACGGGCGGCGTCCTGCGAAGGAATTCGTTTTCGCTGGTGGGTCCCCTCACTGAAGATTCCCTGCGGCACGTCACCGCCGATCTTCTGTTCCTCGCTGTGGATGGATTCGATCTCGAGTACGGACTTACCACGCCCAATCTGCTGGAAGCGCGCGCGAATCGCGTGATGATGGAGAATGCCAAGACTGCGATTATCGTCTGCGATTCCAGCAAATTCGGCCGGCGCAGCCTCTCGTTCATCGCGCCCACTTCGGCGGTCCATCACACCATCACGGACAGCAAGATTTCCGCCCGGCACCTTCGCGGGCTTCGCGCGGCTCGCGTCAAAGTCGTCGTGGTTTGAATTTTTGGTTCGGAATTGTTGCGGAGGAACAGACGGTGGATTTGAAAGCAGGAGTTGGCGGTCACACCATAGCGGAAATTCTCTCGGAACCTGCTACATGGAAATTATGCCTCAAGGCCATGGAGCAGACGGCCGAGCTGCAATCGTTGCATGAGAAACTTCCCAGAAATATCGAATGGGTGTTCATCGGCTGCGGATCGAGTTTTTATCTGGCCCAGGCGGCCTCCGCCAGTTGGACGATCCTGACGGGCGGTAAGTCCCGCGCGCTTCCCGCTTCCGAAATCACATTGTTTCCGCAATTATTTCCGGCTCCCTGCCAGCCGGTGCTGATTACCCGTTCCGGTTATACATCGGAAGTGCTGCAGGCCGCCGAGTATTTGGAAGAGCGTCTTCACCTGCAAACTCTCGCGATTACTTGTGGCACCGACACTCCCATCGAAAAAATCGCGTCGCAATGCATCAGACTGTCCGCCGCGGACGAAAAAAGCACCGTGATGACGCGCTCCTTCACCTCGATGCTGATCACGCTGCAATCGCTCGCGGCAATTCGCGGAGAACGCGGTGAATTTCTGAATGTGCTGCGCAAACTTCCCGATCAAGTCGCCAGTCGCTTGAACACAATTCATAGCACCATCAAATCCCTGGCGGTTTCGCGCGCCTTTGCGGACTACGTTTTTCTGGGGCAAGGTCCGTTTTTCGGCATCGCGCAGGAATCCATGCTCAAAGTGAAAGAGATGTCCTGTTCCTACGCGCAGTGCTTCCACACGCTCGAATTCCGGCATGGCCCGAAAGCGATTGTGAGCCCTGAGACGCTCATCACCTTCATCATCAGTGAAACGGGCTTCGCCGCAGAAGTAGCGGTCCTCGAGGAAATCAAAAAACTGGGTGGAACCACGCTCGTGATTTCCAATGTTTGCGAATCTGCCATTCGCCGCGCGGCCGATTACTTTGTCGAATTGTCTCTGGATGTTCCCGAAGCAGCTCGCGCGGCCGCCTGCGTGATTCCGGGCCAACTGCTCGGCTTTTACACTGGAATCAAGAAGGGTTTGAATCCTGACGAGCCTCGCAACTTGTCCCGCGTGGTAATGCTGGAAACCAGATAACAGGGGCCGCAAGAATGCCGCTTGATGTTTGCGTCGTCGGCGAGATCAACCCGGACTTGATTCTTTACGGCGTGCCGGCGCAACTGAAACCGGAAGAAGAATCCCTGATCAACGGATTCCGGCTGACGCTGGGAAGTTCGTCCGCTATTTTCGCGCACAATCTTTCGGTGCTGGGCACCCGCGTCGGCATGGTGTCGAAAATCGGCGCCGATTCGCTGGGCAAAATGGCTTTCGAGTGGCTTGCGAATGCCGGCGTGGATTTGACGCGTGTGCGTGTTGCTCCGAGCGGGCCCGCCACCGGTCTTTCCGTGATTCTTGCCCAGCCGGAGCATCGCTTTATACTCACGTATCCCGGCACCATGTTTGAATTCGGCTACGCCGACCTAGATCTCGACTATATTTTTTCCGCGCGGCACCTGCACCTCTCGTCGTACTTTCTGCACCGCGCCCTGCGGCCTCGGATTCCGGATTTATTTCGCGAAGCCAAGGCCAGGGGACTTTCTACTTCGCTGGACACTAACGATGACCCGGAAGGCAAGTGGGGAAACGACCTGCTGGATGCGCTTCCGTTCGTTGACATATTTTTTCCGAACGAGCGCGAAGCGAAAAAAGTTGCGGGCACAGATGATTTGCAGCAAGCGATCGAAAGACTCGCGCAGTTGTGCAAACTTGTCGTGGTAAAACTCGGCTTACACGGAGCGGTCGCGCGGAAGGGCTCCGAAGAATGGCGCCGCACGGGCCTGCGCGTGACGTCGGTGGACCCGGTCGGCGCCGGCGACAGCTTTGACGCCGGCTTCATTCATCGCCACTTGCAAGGCGCCACGCCACAGGAATGTCTGGATTACGCCGACGTCGCCGGAGCGTTTTCAACCACGTGTCAAGGCGGGACCGAAGCTTTTAAGGACCGTAACAAGGTCGAAGCGTTTTTTCGCCAGCACTTAACTTCGCGCTAAGCGCGCTTCGGCGGCATCCCGCGGCCGCGCATCACTCCTTCGTGGCTTTTATCAGCAGGTGGTCCGTAAAGCTGACTTTCAGCTTTGCATCCGGTGCGATCACTTCTCCCAAATCCTTGTCGTTGACGTAATCCGTCACGCGATATTTTCCTGCCGCCAGCCCGCGCAGTTCGATTTCTCCGGACCATGACGCCGCGGCGGAGTGCGCGGCGCCCACAGCCGGCTGCGGCGCAAAGAACGCGTAGTACATCGCGCCATCCTTTTCGATTGCGTACCCTTCGGGCACGTCGTAGCCGTAAACGTATAGATCGCGGAACGTGCCGCGCGAAAGCATGTTCTCGTTATAGAGACCGATCCACTTTTTCCAGTACTCCTCTTTTTGCGGCGTGAGATACACATCCGCCAGTTTCGGTCCGTAGTTCGGCCACGCGAATTTTGTTCCGACCACGCCGCCCGTGCCGATCGTCGAAGCAAAATCAGACCCCAGATCCTTCTCATTTCCGTTCGGGTTCGCAATGCGTGTCAATTCCACATGATCTCCGTACACTGCGGAATTCGGACCCAGCAGCGCTTTGTACATCTTCACGCGCTGCCGCACTTGCACGGAGCCAACGGGATCAGCTGTCACCGCCTGATCGAGATAACGCAGCCACGCGATGCTGGGCGGCGTGCCGCACGGGCAACTCTGCGTCACACTATCCGGTTTTAGCGCGCGCGTGGTGTCGAAAATCGTCTTATAGATATCGCCCATCGCATAAACGGAATCATACGGCGTCTGGTGATGATGCTTCGGGTTGTAGCAGGCCGGCACGCTATAGATGTTGTCGAGTTTGTGTCCGTCGAAATCCCATTCCTTTATGAATTTTTCCGTGAGCTGCTTGTAATGCGCGCGGACCTCCGGCACGGCCGGACAAAGCGTCGCCAGATTTCGCGTCATGCGCGCCGGCTTGCCGTTCTTATCCAAGATCAGCCAGTCCGGATGCTCCTTCACCACGTCTGAGACGCCGTACGAATGCGACTCATATCCTGGCCCGCCATCCTCCACGGCCAGCGGCAACCACCACAGCTGCACCTTGATTCCCTGCTCGTGAAATTGCTGCACCATCTTTTGAATTGTGCCGTCGGGAAAAGTGTCGTTGCGCGGCTGCCAGTCACCGTAGTTATTGAACCAGCGATCATCCAGCGTCGCCCAGTGAATTCCGAATTCCTTGAGTTTCGGAATTGTCCCCAGCATCTGCGCCGGAGTCACATTGGCCAGGTAGCCCCACCCGCACCAGCTCACCGCGTAGTCTTCGCTGTTGGTGGTGGGCCTTTTCAGGCCTTCGCCATCAATCACGTCGGAATAAATTCGCAGCGGCTGATAATAATCTCCGGAATAGACCGCGATGAACGTCTCAGGGCTGGAATAACTTTCGCCCGGCTGCAATGTGCGGCCGGGAGTCAGATGAACGCTGGCGTCCACGTCGCCGTCGGCTTCCGTTTTCACCGGAACTGAAAGCACGAGAGGCAGCGTCTCGACGTGGCCGATCGCTTCGCCCACAGTCTTTGTCCAGAAAGCGGCCACCGGTATTCCTCCACCTACGCGCCCCAAGTCTCCCTTTACTTCCACCACAGAGCCCATCTGATTTTGCTGGGAAAATTTCCGCGGAATCTGAAACACGTTCTCTCGGCCCCACTCAATGCTCGCGCCGTGGAACGACCACATATCGTTCGGCGCCACCGCCGGATCGGCCAGCGAGGCATTCAAGCGATGGCGATCCAGATCAATGGCATCCAGTTTCACTTCACTCTTACCCGAATTGCGGATCGAAACAGACACCAGCGCCACGCTCGGATATTCGTCGTACACTTCCACGACCAGCGTTTCTTCCAGGTCAGCCGCGGAATTCTTGCCAGTTAATTCGATGTGCTTTCCTTTTGTTCCCAATCGTCCGTGAGGTGTGGAAATCTGGGGATGCGCAACGTCGAAGACCGCATCCGGCAACTCCTTCGCGGCGGCCGTCACCGAGACGCCGGAAGCGCCCTCGGCGTCATCGAGCGTACGCTTTCCGCCGGTGGTCACCAGGCTCGCACCAACATATCCGTTCGGTGCGATTGCAAATTCGGCCGCGGAAGTATCCACCACCACAGTGTTCGCACTCGGGGTCACTTGGATCTGCGATTCCGGTGCCTTGGCCGGCGGAGGGGCGCTCACCGTCGCCTCCTTTCCGCACCCATTCGTAAATAGCAGCAGTGCGGCCACTGCAAGCGACATAGTCGCTACGCCCCTAACAGATTGCAGCAGTGCCGGTGTTCCGGCGAGCGCCCAGTTCATGGTTCCCTCGTTACAAAAAGAAGTAAAAAGCTATATTTCGTAACATAACGATACCCGCGCAATATCTCACATCAGGGACGCACAAGCCACTAAAAATGTCATCGCAAGAAAGTGCATCCTCGCGGCTCGGCCAACATTTAGTCCTGCCTTTCAATCCGGCGCTTTTGTATTATCCAAGCGGCGCAATTCGCCACAAGGATATCCATCGTTGAAAAATCGCATCGGCGACGGAAGTTCCCACAAACTCGTACTGGGCTAGGAACTGTTCTCCGCGCGTGGCATCGATACTGGACCGATTACGAGGTATCAGGAACAATCCCTATCCTCGTACCTCATCAGCTGTGACGAAAATGTCGCGGTAGTTGCGGCAATCTGCAATTAATTACGAACAAAAGGTGAATAAAGAAGAGAAGTTGACTCGTTCCGTTTCATCGCAACTTGCTGATCCTCCTCGGAGAACTCCCGCTTCGGCAAATCGTGACTAAGTTACTCAAGTGGCTGTTAACCGAAGGGTTGCTAATTCCGATCTGGCCGAGCCAGCTCTCTGGTTTCCTTTGGGCGCTTCAGGCGAGACCGGCAGCAAGTGAAAACGGCCCGGATACCATTCCAGCGTCCGGGCCGCCTGTGTTTTCAGGTGAATTTTCCTTATTTTCTGTAGCCCGATTAGTAGCCCAATTAGCAGAGGGTTTTGCACTGTGAAGAGACGTCGATTCAACGCCTTGGGTGAGAGGAAGGCGTGCTTGCAAAGCAGGTGCTCTCGCAAACTGATCTTCCGACGCATCACAAGCAAGCTGTATCAGACAAGTTAATTACGCGGATTTCTCGAACAGCTGCAAAATTGATTCTCGGTCCATTCGGTCCAAGAACGCACTTCTTGTGAAGTGAAAGTCGCGCGCAGTAAAAATTGGTGAGTGGACAATGCGTCTCGGCAACGCGGGCAGAGCCGACATGCGGCGTCATAGAAATGCGGCAGTCCTTTCAGATTTCGGATCAACGAAAACGTTGTCCGCGTTTGCGCGGGTTGATATTTCTAGACTCGGGCCGGGAGAGAACGAACTGAAGCGTTTGGCTCTTGGCCGAACGCTCGGCCAAGCTCACGCGAGCTTAGAGGAGCGCACCTGCCTAGTGACCAGGTGGTTCGCTCAGAGCGTGTACTTAGCGGGTTCGACGCATCAGTCGTCGCTGAATTTCTGCGGACCATCGCACGGTTAGTGACACGATGCGCGAAATATGTACCGGCAATCCGGTAGCCGACTTTGCTTAGCGGACGCTGAAGAGAACCGGCGCGACGGTCGCGTTCGCCTCGGGATTGTAGTAGTCGTAGACCAGCGCGGGCGCGCTCATCGCTTCGATTCGATAACGCATGCGGAAATCGAAACCAAAGCTGGTTCCTCCCGCCACCGGCCACAGATAAAACACCACGCGATCCGGCTGTATTTCGTAACCCGAAACTCCCGGCGACGTTTCCGCTTCTTCCAGCGAAGCGCGATCCACTTCGGCCCCCGGCGGCAGGCCCACTTCCGCCAGCATCATGCCGTAGCCGCGGAATCCGATGCGTTCGGCCTCCACGCTGCAATGCACGCGCTCGCCCACATGCGCATCCGTGTGGTCGTAGCGCACGCCCAATCGCAACGCGCGCTTCTCTCCCGTCTTGAAATTTTCTTGCGCCGTCGCTTCAGACTCCGCCCAAGGCAAATAGTAGCTCGCGATGACGGTGGCGTTCATCGCCGCCGCGCTGCCGCTCCGCGCGATCCCAATCTTGTTCGCGCCTTTCGTCAATTCATCCGCCAGCTCCACGGTGATCGGCCCCACCGCATCCTGCGGGCTCGGCAAATGAATCGTGCGCGCCGCACGCCCATTCACCAGCACCGTTGCTTCGGACGCGCCCGTGCCTTCACTCGCCATCGGAATCGCGGCGACCAGTGCCTCCAGCACGTTCTGCGTCGCTTGCGTCGAATACCAGGTCGCGTAGCGATCCTTGTGCGTCAACAAATATTGCAGCCCGCGGCTCAAGCTGTCCGCCGTATCCGTGTCGGGATGCCGCGCTTGCAGCTTCGCCAGCGCTTCCACGGCCAGCGCTGTCGTCTCGATGCGCCCCGGCTCGCCCCAGCCATAAAACGGCGTGGTGTTCGCTTCCAGATTCCAGTAAGTGGTGTCGCCTTCGCGATGAGCCAGCGTCGTCAAGAGCGCTCGCGCATTTTCGATGTGTTCATTGCGTCCGCTCTCAATCGCAGCGATCGCATAATTTCCCGCCAGATACGCATCGCTCCACGCATCGATGCGCTCTTCCAGAAAATCCAGCGCCGATTTCAGTGCCGCCTCCTCTTTTTTTTGTTTTTCCGCATCCTTCGCGCTCGTGTCCGGTTTCACACCGGCCAGCGTGCGTGCAATATAAGCCGTTAAATTAGGATCTTCCCGCTCAACGATCGCTTGCTTCTGCGAATCCCATTGCGGGGAAGTCCACGCGCCTGTCTTCGTCTGCTGCGCCACCAGGTAATCGCGCGCCCGGTTCGCAACGCTCGCGTCCACCTCGATGAATCCCTGCGCCGCATTCAAAAAACGCAGCACGTACGCCGTCAGCGCCACGTTCGAAGGCATCTTCTTCCAATAGCGGAATCCGCCGTCCGGATTCTGCAAGTCGACGAGTTGGTCGTACGCTTCCTGCAACGTCTGCCGCGCCTGCGCGGCGATCGCCGCGCGCGGATTCGCGTCATCGGGCTTGTCCTGCGCGGCTTTTTTCAGCAGCTCCAGCGCCATCAGGCTCACGTAGGCGGTCGAAGCGATTTGCTCGCCGCATCCCGCCGGAGTCGCTCCGATTCCGCGCATCACATCCAGCACGTGCGCCGTCAAATTCGGATAAATCCGCAGCTCCGCGTCCACCGACCCACGAATCGCCGTCTGCGGAATCTGCAACTCCACGGAATCTTGCGCGGCCGACAGCACTCGGCTCGTGGTGAAAGAGATTTCCTGCCCGTTCGGATGCACCAAAAGTTCGCGCTCCACGGCATCGCCGGCCGCTGCGTTGCGAGCCGTCACCCGCTGCTTTGCAGCCTTCATGCTCTTCTCCGCGCGGAACGCGAACACCGGGCTGCTATCGCCGCTCGGCGCGATCGTCACGCTCTGCTGCGCCGCCGACAAAATGCTCATCCACGGCTCGGCCTGCATTTCCGCCGCCACCGTTTGCGGCTCCTCCGTGTAGTTGCGCAAAACCACCGGCAGACTGATCCGATCCCCTTCGGTCAAAATCTTCGGTGGGTCCAGCTCCAGGAAAAACGGTTGAAAACTGCGCAGCTCCTTCTCCGCGATCCCCACTTCGCCCGCCTCGTTCGACGCCAGCACCGACATCTTCCAGGCCGTAATGTTGTCCGCCATCGGAAAAGCGATGTGCGCGCGCCCGTGCTTGTCCGTAATCACTTCCGGCCGCCACACCAGCGTTTCCGGAAAATATTTTCGCAGCCGTGGCGTGAACAGCGGCTTCTCCACCGCCTCCGTGCCCGCGCTACCCATCGTCTTACCCACGGATGCCGACTCCGTTTGCAGCGTGGCCGCCTCCGCGGTCACTTCGACGGTCTGTGACACTCCGCCCACATTCAGCGTGAAATCAACCTGCGTGGAAATCCCGGCCTGCACCGGGACTCGCTGCACCAGACTGCGCACGAATCCCAGCGACGCGCATTCCACCTGGTAAAATCCCGCCGGCAAACTGGCAAACGAATAATTTCCCGAATAATCCGCCCGCGCCCTGTACACCTGGAAAGTGTCCACGGACGTCGCGGCTACGGCAGCGCCAGCGACCACTGCGCCGGTGGGATCGGTAACCACTCCATGCAAGCCGCCGTAACCGCCCTGCACCGGATTTTGCGTCTTGTTCGCGATCGCTTCTTTTTGCTTGCTGGTTTGCTCCGCGATCACCCGGCTGTATTCCGCCACCGGAAATGCGTGCTGCTCATGATTGTCCGGCCCGTTGCTCACCACGTAAAGAAATGCCACCTGTTGCGTCACCGGCGTCACTTCCGTCGCCTTCCGCGTCTGCGTCACCGCATCCGAATATGTGCGCGCATCGCGCACCGTGACGCTGTCTGCATATCGGCTCTGCGCGCTGAACGTAAACCGATACGCGTGCCCCCACGGATCGATCAATCGCTCCGGCCCCAGCTTCGCTGCAGCCAGCACCGACTTCAATTGCTCTTCGTTTTGCGGGAAAGAACCCGTCGCCGCAAATCGCTCCGCGATCGCCGCGCCCAAATCCGCGTTCTCCCCCGCGAAATAGTGCGTGCTCGAAGTCCACTCCTGCACGTCGTCCCAGGAAGGATGCTCCTTGCTGTCGAACACTCCGTCCTTGCCTGCGCTCGCCACTTGAATCCGGTAGTATGCGCCATCGATATCAAACAGATAGGAATACGCCCGCTGCCACGGATCGCGTAACGCATCCAGATCCACCCCCTGCACTTTCATCTCGTCTCGCAACGTCGGGTAATCGCGGATGTATTTTCCGGTGCGCTGCAAATATTCGTAAGACGCGCGATCGATCCGCATCCCGGTCTTCGTGAAATATCGCCAGTGAAACGTCGCTGCGGTAAAATCGTCCGCCGTGCCAGCCTGCTTGTCCACTCCGCTGCTCACCAATTGCAGCACTCGATCGGCTCGCCGGTACGAAAATTTCACACGAAACGGTTCACCCCACGGATCGCGCAAACGGTCGAAATCGATCTTCTCGGCCTGCAACGCAGCGCGCACTTCCGCTTCGCTGTTGGGGTATTCGCCATGCGAGGCGTCCCAGTCGTCCAGCGCCCTGCGCGCGAGCTTGGTTTCCTGCTCTAGCCATTTCGCGAACGTGCCGGAAGCTCCCGCCGCATCCCATCCGCCGCCCCCAAACTCCTCGTTCGTCATCCACGGCGCGTATCCGCCGTGGACCATGCCCTCCGCCACCAGGTCGAGTCCCTCTGGAAACGGTTTGCGCGCGTCCAGACCCCGCAAATCGCGATAGCTCACCCCGCCGATGCTTTCCCCGTAACTCGGGCCAAAATAATCGAAGATCGAATATCCGTACTCGCGCCCGAAATCTTCATCTGTACGCACGCGCTCCGCTACAGCCCGATCGAACACCAGCACTCCCAGCGCGCTTTCGGTCGGCTCGCCCGACGGCGTCAGCACGTGTAAATCCGCCGCCGCTTCCTCGCCCGGCCGGAAAACCGTTTGCGCCAACTTCAGCTTCACGTCCAGTTCTTCTTTGGCCGGATACAGCACGTGCGTCCAGCCGCTCAGCGAATTTTCTTCACCTCCCGCGGCCGAAAGGCTGGACGCCGTCAGGTAAATATCTCCGCAAAATCGCGCGTCAAACGGCACCGTCGCGCTGGCCCTCCCGCCGCTTAGTCGCGCCACCTGCGACGTCAGCAGTCCCGCCTCATTCCACGCGTTCAGCACCAGGTCCTGCGATTTCCTGCTCGATACCACGCTCACCTGTACGGCGTCGCCCGGATGGTAAAGCGTGTGATCGGTCTTCACCTGCAGGTAATCGCGGCTCGCGGCAATCGAAAGTTCCTCGTGCGTCGATCCCGCCAGGCCTTTTCTGTCTGCTGCTTCCAGTTGCAATAGCGCGGTCCGGTCCGCCGGCGCGCCCTCGGATTCGTCGCTGTCATCGAAGTAATCGGAGTAGAAATAACCCCGCCCCTGGTACCACCGCGGCACGCGCAAATCGCTTTCCGGCAAAGGTGCAATCTCCACGCGCCCAATCCCGTACTGGTTCGTATGAAAAGTCCCTATCGGCGAGCGCCGGCTCAGGTCAAATCCGTGTTCCGATTTCTCGTCATTGCTCGGCTGCGTCGCGAAAATCTTTCCATCCACGGAGGCCGGCACTCCATCCGCGTACGAGCTCATCACATATATAAGGATAGGTTCCGCGCTCGAAGTGCTCGCCGCGGTGCTCATGTACAAATGAATCGGTTGCGCCGTCAGCCGGATTTTGAATCGTCGTTGCTCGGTGCGTCCCGTCGAGGAATCCGTCAGATAGGCCGCCAGCGTCGTGTCTTCAAATCGCTCCGCATCGTTCTGCTGGAACGACTTGAAATCTTCCGCCAGGTTGATGGTGCCCTTAAAATGGTCGTTGCTCCCCAGCTCGCCTTCCACCGGCTGCGATTCGTCGGCTTCCCACTTCTGCTTCTCGTAATTCCACTTCCGGTTGTCCTGGCGGACAATTCTCACTTTGCCGTGTTGTACCGGTTTGCCAAAAAGGTAATCGGCGTGCACGTCGATCACCGCATTTTGATTCGGCAGATAGTATGCCTTGTCCGGATCGACGCTCACCGTGAAAGTCGGCAGCTCGTACCGGCTGATGCGGATTTCACTGCGGCGATTGGTCCAATACGTGCTCGGCTCGGACTCGAATCGCACCGTGATCGTGTAATTGCCTAATCGCATTTTCCTTGGAATGTCCCAATCCGTGGAAGCGACACCGAATCGCGAAGTAACCATTTGTTCGTGGAATTGCTCGGCTCCATCTTCATCTTCGATCGCAACATTCATCTTCGCGCCGGCCATCGCCCGCTTGTCCGGGCCTTTGGTCAGCAGCCGGATGTGCACCGTCTGCCCCGGCTGGTACAGCGGCTTGTCCGTTGTGATCGTTACCGCGGGCGCCGGCTCATCGGGAAATTGGAAATCAAGACTCTCTTCTTCGCTGAATGCGGCCCGCGTCACGTCCGCCGTAATCGTGCCCTGTTGGTCCGTGGGATGTTCCGGCAAATGAAACAGCACGGTGGCATTCCCCGCCGTGTCCGTCCGCGCTTTGCGTTTGATCGCGGTGTCGTCGTCGTTGCCGATTACGACCGATAATTCCACCAGAATATTCGCGTACGCTTGCCGCGTCGTGGGATTTTCCACATGGACTCGTACCGGATACTTGGTGCCGGGCGCCACGCTCTTGGCGGCTGCCATGCTGATTGCGAAACCATCCCTGATGATTCGCCCCAGCTGCACGATCCCCGTTACCGGCGCCACCGCTGGGCTTGCATCCGGGGTAAACGTGTAGCGCAGCCGGTACCAGCCAAGCTCCGATGGCGTGTCGCTGGGAAGTTTGTCCACCGGCCAGGCGATCTTTTCGATCGTCTCTCCAGGTTGTTCAGTAAAAGTGCCGGATAGCGTTGCCGCGACCGAATCATCCTCGAGGTTCAGTAGCTCAAGCGCAAACTTTCCGGAGACTTGCTGCGCGGAGATATTCCTAATAGGGAACTCCAGCCCGGATTGCGGCAATAAGTGGAAGCGCATCTTGTCTTCTTCCACCTTGAGCGACGGTGAGGTGTCTTGCGCAGCAACAAGTACCCGCACGCCGCCGCACAAAAGCACCAGTGCCACAGCAATCCAGGATTGGGCCAAACGCATCCGCGCCTCCGGCAACATCACGTGACCGTATGGTACAGGCCAATCCCTCAGGTCGCAGTCGATAAATGAGCTTGGTTGCCAATTGCGCATGGAACCTGAAGCACGCTGCTCGGACTCGAGCCAAGATTCTTACAAATTTCCCATGAATGAGTCCGGTGCCGCCTACGGAGCTGCCTTACTCGAGAGCGGGCAGGATGCGCTGGGCGGAAGTGCCTGGCAAGTTCGCGACAAATATAAACGAAGTGTACCTCGAACGCGGTTGCACGGACCTGCGGGACCGGGACCATTGATTTCAGGCGGAGGGAGAGCTATCGGAGAAGGATTACGCACGCTGAAGGACTTTTCCAACAGGGAGTGCACCAGCGCTTTGTAAACGTATGACTACCGTCCTTGATGTCCCCGAACGCAATTCTCGCCGGTCAATAACGTGGGTGCAGGATTGGGTGCAGCTAGAAAAGTAAGAATGGCTCCGAGTCTTGTGTAAACGAAACCAGATGCGGCACATGTGTGATTCTGCCTGCTTTTTTGCAAAGCAGGTGCTCTCCCAGTTGAGCTACACGCCCTCCGCAACCGTATGATTCTAATGATCATTGTAATGGAAGCTCGTGAGAATGACTACCTGCTCGCTTAGCGGGTGCTCCTGAAGCAGGCGCTCTCGCAACTGAACTGTGAACGCACCCTGAGCAACCTTCATTGTGTAAGATACTTACAACGATTCCCTGAACAGCTGTAATTTTGATACTCGTTCCACGCGGTCCGAGAGCGCACTTTTTCAAAACAGCCGGAACGTTGAGCAGCTTCCGCTTAATCGCAGCTGAATGGCTCCATGCGTACCTTATGGCGAGACCAGAATTCCTTGCGTGAGATCTCTGCACCGCAGAGTTTTGAACAACTGGGAATAGGTTAAATTATTTATTGCAGCGGTCTAACAGGGCGGTGCTCACGAACACATCACATATTGCTCCGGGCCCGCGCGGCGATTGGCTCGTGGGCAATCTGCGGGCGTTTCGGCGCGACGTTCTCGGCCTGATGCTAGATAGCTCGAGACGATACGGCGACATCGTTCGGTTTCACATCGGCCCGTTCGTTGTGCATCTACTGAATCATCCTGACCACATCGAACACGTGTTGCAATCCCACGCGCGCAACTACGATAAGGCCACGCGCAGCTCCGCCAAGATTCGCGCGATCTCGGGCGATAGCCTGCTTACCAGCAACGGTGAACTCTGGCAGCGCCAGCGCCGTTTGATGCAGCCGTCGTTCCATCGTCAAAGCGTCGCGAGACTGGCCGGCCAGATGACTGGGTTGACGGCAGCGATGTTAGCGCGGTGGCAAGCGAGCATTGCGAATGGCGAGCCGCTGGATATCGCGTCAGAGATGATGCGACTCACGTACGCGATCGTCGGGAACACGCTGCTGGGAGCGGACGTCGGCGAAGATTCAAGTGCCGTCGAAAGCGCGATGGAAACGATACTGACCCACACCTTCCAGCGTTGGGGAAACATCATCGATCTGCCGGCGTTCGTTCCTACGCCCCAGAACCTCCGATTCCGCCGCGCGATGCAAACGGTGGACCAGATCGTGTACCGCATCATCGCCCAGCATCGCTCCGGGAAGGGCGCGAACACCGACCTGCTCGGGATGCTGCTCGATGTGCGCGACGAAGAAACCGGACAGGGCCTCGGCGACACCGAGCTACGCAACGAAACCATCACGTTTCTGCTGGCGGGGCACGAAACGACGGCCAACGCGCTCGCCTGGACGTTTTATGTGCTGTCCCAAAACCCCGACTCCGAGCGGCAACTGCGGGCCGAGGTGTCCATGGTGCTCGGCAAGTCCGTGCCGACGATCGAGACTCTGCCGCAACTCACATTCACCACAATGGTGATTCAGGAAGCGATGCGATTGTATCCGCCTATCTGGGCCATCGAACGCCGCGCCATTGCCGACGATACGATTGGAGGATTCCACATTCCCGCCGGTTCGAGCATTGTGATCAGCCCGTACGCACTGCATCGGAATGAAAGCTTTTGGCCGGACGCGGAACGATTCGATCCCACTCGATTTGCCGCTCGGCCGCGAGCCTACATTCCTTTCGGAAGCGGGCCGCGGTTCTGCATCGGCAGCGAGTTCGCGATGATGGAGGCGCGATTGATTGTGGCGATGGTGATTCGGAGTTGCCATCTCGAACTCGTGCCCGGCCACCCGGTAGAGCCGCAGCCGAGCATAACCCTTCGGCCCAAGAACGGCCTGCGCATGACAATTGGGCCGTCCACTTGAAGTGAGCACGTGCGACGCAAGACCTATGGCTGTTTGCCGGCGCGCCTGAGCTCCCGGTGCAAGGCGACGTAGTCTGTTTTTGCGTTGTGACGCTTGTCCACCGGGACTCGGTCCAGACGTACGACTTGATCCAACTGCGCCCAGGAAAGCGATTTCCTGATCGCGTCGAGGGACAATGTTCTTTCACCTTCGATGGCAAGCACGCGACGCCCGGCGACTGCAGCCAAGGCGGCTCGCCGGACCGTCGCATCCTGCATCGCCGCGCATTCCACGGCGAAAGGATACAGCGTGCCGCGTTCATCCTGGATTTTGCCGTTGCATCGCCCCACCAGCCAGAGCCGGCCGGATGCGTCCATATATCCCAGATCCCCCGTCCGATGCCAGCGCGCGCCGTCTACTTCGAACTTTGTTTCTGCATCGCCCTCTCCATTGAGGTAGCCGCGCAATACGTGGCCGCCTGAGACCACGATTTCGCCAGCCTCTCCGACGGTCGTCATAAGCCGCTCGAAGGCCGCCAGATCGAGCGGCGGAATCGGCGTGCCCCACGCGTCGCGAATCACGCGCAGGGAAATCGATGAGACGGGGCGACCCGCCAGGAGCCCTTTGCCTTGCTCCATGGCGTCGAAGTCCACCTTCGCGATATCTGGCAGCGCGATCTCGGCCATGGGCTCGGCTTCGGTCGAGCCGTAGACGGCCCAAACTCTGGCTTGCGGGCAAAACTGTTTCGCCTTGCGCAGAAGCCCGGGGAAAACCGGCGCGCCGCCGATAAAGATGCTGGATAAGGACGACAGCGTCGCACCACTCGATTCGCATTCCTCCAGCAGCCGCGATAGCAAGGCTGGCGACGCAGCGGTCGTCTGAATTTTGTGCCGCTCGATTTGCGCGAGCACCGGCCGCGCAACGATCTTGCCGGGCGCGCGGAGGTCCGCATCCGGGAGCACGCTCGTGACACCCGACGCGAGATTTGCAAGAACAAAGATAGGCAGAGTCGTCAAATCGCGCGTGCCCGGCTGCAGACCCAGACTGGCTTCAAGCGCGTGATGCTGCGCCACCAGAAAACCGTGGCTCCGCAACGCCGCTTTGGGCTGGCCCGTGCTTCCGCTGGTAAATGTGACCAATGCAGGCGCCTCCGAAGAGAGCGGAACGATCTCGCGTACAGATGTCGAGCCCGCGCCGAAATTCAACCGCTGTGCGCCCGGAAACCAGCCCGAGCAGAAAGCCTTGGGAACGCGGCGCAGCGCCGGTATGGTCCACCGCAGGAGCTGCGCTCGCGGGCTGCCGAAAAATGCTTTCGGCGGAAAAATCCCGCAGCAGCGCTCGACGTGCTCTCGTCCGGCGGAGGGATCCAGAAAGATCGCCACACCTCCCAGTCGGAACAGCGCGATGAGAACCAGGTAGAGCTCCGCCGCCACTGGATGCAGCAGCAGCACGCCATCGCCTGGCTTGAGGCCTGCACCCGTGAGCTCGTTGGCAACATTGGCCGTCGCACTTTCCAGTTCGCTAAAACTGTAGGAGCGGTCGCGTTTTCCGCGCACATCAACGATGGCCGCGCTATCGCCCAGCTCCGCGGCACGCCGCAAAAGGATCTCGGCGATATTCATTTCGCCAGTGCCTTGGAATAGAGCGTGTATTTGCGCATAATCGCGGCGTAGTGGCGGCTGATATTGAGTGAAATGTTGTCCTCGAACATCAGCGCATGGATGCAGTGCCGGAAGCCCATTTCGTGCCCCAGCTGTTGAGCGCGCGCCACCAACAACGTGCCCAGGCCGCGAATCTCCGGGCGCGGAAGAATGGACACTGTCTTGATGATGAACGTGTCCACGTCGAGATCGCGGGCCTTCTGCGCGAGATCCGGAATAGCGAACAGGTAGCCCACGCACTCGCTCGCCCTCTCGGCAATCAGCACCAGCTCAGGACGCACTAGCGAAAACAATGGCTGGTACATGGCGACGAACTCCGCCTCGGGAATCTCCGTGTACAGAAAGTTTTGGCGGAACGAGACTTGGCTAACGCCGTAAATCTTCTCCATTTCGCGCCGGAGGTCGGCACGCGCCGAACGGATCGCAACTCCGGCATCGGCCATTCTCTTTTCAATCGCCGGTATGCGCGGGTCGGGACGCGACAAGTCGCTATTGAGCGCCGAAAAATAGGATGCCAGCGACGAAAAGCCCTCCCTTTCGAATTGCAGCGGCCACTCTGGAGGATTCATCGGTTCGAGGAAGAACGGCGGCTGCTCGCCGCGTTCCGTCACGAAGCGGTAGCTCCGCCAGGTGTTCCCATTCATGGGACCGACGGCCAGCGTGCATCCGGCCAAACGCAATCGTTCCTGCGCCGCAGCCAGGACTGCGGTGGCCGCCTCGTCACCTGCTGCGGAGTAGTGACCGATTACGCCGAGGCGGTGCTGTTCGTATGCCGGGACGTGATTCCACCAGAGCGAACAGCGTGCCTGAACGCCACCGCCCGCCGACACTGCGCACAGGTGCACATCGGCATATTGAGCGTCGAAGTCCGCAGGTTTGAAGCGCGGCAGCGACGCCGCTTGAACCAACGCATCGATTTCGGAAGCATTCGAGCACTCAGTGACTCGCATCTTCAGAATATCCTGCTCGCCAGAGTTGCCAGCAACACAACTGTAGCCTGTCGCAGCCAGCGGTCGCCACTCGCGGGATAAATGCCATCCCTGCGCGGTTCAAGCAGGTAGAACACCGCGAACGCGATGGCGCAGATCAGCAAAGCAGCAGCGCTTTGCAGCAGCGACGAGCGCGAGGCGCCCCGAATCAGCAAATAAGGTGCAAACATCAACGCCCATGAAATCAGCACGCATGCAACCATCACACGTCGAGCGGATGAGTACCGGGGATAGAGCAGATTCCACGCAACGAGAGCAAGGTTGATGGCGAATGCAAGCGTGTAGGGAAATAGCAATCCGGGTTGCTGCCAGACGCGGAACAGAAAAAGCCACAGCAGACCCGCGGAGGCGATGCTTAGGACCGCATAGACATTATGCGTGCGATCCGACGCCGTGATCTTTCCCGGGAAAAACGCGCTATACGCAAGCAACAAGGTGGCTGGCGGTATTAGCCACTGCCATCCTCCGAGCGCCCACGAAACGTAGAGCACCAGAGCCGCCGCCAGCAGCGCGCTGCCCTGCAGCGTGGTTTTGCGGGCGTATGCGGTTACAAAAATCACCAGCGCAGCGGCCACGCGAAACCGGTCCCACAGTTGCGCGACAGACATCACCAAATACAACCGCAGCAAGATATAGACACCGAGCGGGATGAAGATATTGTCCAGGCCCCGCCAGGCAATCGCCTCCAGCAGCATCACGATCACGGCAATGTCGAGCGAAATGAGCAAGGTCTCGATGCGCCCGGCATCGGAAAAAACTACCAGAGCCACATTGACGCTGAAGAATGCAACCGAGAAGAACGCGATGGAGCCTTCGATGGTTTTCGTGGCCCCCGTCGTGCCGTATCCGTGCTTCCCGTACGCGGCGCCCGTAAGCGCTGCGACGGTGTCCGCCAGGGTCAGGACAACCAGGGGAACGGCGTACAGCAGCTTGCTGCCGTTCGCGAGCTGATAGAGCAGCGCGACCGACAAGGGAAAGTAGACTTCTCCCCAGGACTGGCGCGCCACATCATCCAGCACGCCCGAGAAACGACCGCGAATCATTGGCACATACCGCATCGCGAGCAGCAGCGCGATCGAGGCTCCGCAGATGATGAAAACCGGGATGCGGCTTGAGAATATCCATGGAAGACTGATCGAAATGAGGCCAGTTCCCAGGTGCGCCAGCTTGCGCAGCCACTCACCTTCTGCTCCGGTCAACTTGCGATAGAGGCGCAGCACAAACAGCATCCCGAGCGCGGACGCCAGCACGACGGCCATCGCCACGGTGTCGTGCAAGCTCATACGACTTCCTCCACGACCAAGGCGCTATAAAAGAAAGCCTGATCGCGAGCGAACAATTTCGAGCTCAATTCGGCGAGAGGCCGCAAGGACATGGCGAGCGAATCGGGGCGACGGCGCGGCGCGAGCATATTCCAATACGTCAGGCGCGCTCCAGAGCGCGCGCTCGATACGATCAGCTTCAAGAGCTGTTCGTAAGAAGCCGGCGACATGTATTCAAAAATATCGCTCAGGTTGAAGCAATCAAATTTCCGGCCCTGGCCGAGTGATTCTTCGAGCGAGCCGCAACGCCATTCCAGGCGATCGAGATTGCGCAGGATCGGTTCAAAGCTTTCCTCTCGTAGGGCAGCGGGGAGCGCGCCGTCATGACGTCCGGTCAATATCCAATGAATGTACGGATTCGCCGCTGGATCCAACTCCGTGAGCGCATATTCCGTCCTCTTGAGTATCCGCTCGGAGACGCTACCCTCCACGTACCGAAAAAACTCCGGGTCGCGGCCAAGCAAGCCCATGAGTTTCCGGGAAAAAAACATGCGGAACATGAGCCGCCAGCGCCAGTTGTTCCACCGACTGCGATAAAACGAGCGCCGCTCGTCGCCGGATTTCGAACGCAGAAGTTCTCGGACGGCGTCGCGCGAATGTACCAGTGGCAACACTCGTTCGCGAAACATGCGGAAGTAGTGTTCGAATTTACCCACCGAACCAATGCCGGCGGCGATCAAGCTCGGCCGCTCGTCCCAGAACGCGCGAACGTCGGACGAAAGACGCTTGCGGCAGGCCTCGTAGAGACGGGGGCGCGCGTCGCTAGCGACGCAACCGATGAGTTGGAGTAGCTCGCCATGTTGCAGCGTCCGATAGGCGGCCACCCTCAGTTCCAGGCAGGCGAGCTGCGCGGGGCTGAGGTCGAGTGCGAGCACGCTTTCCGGATCGCGCGACAGCAAGGCCAGAGTGTTGTCTCCTGCCGAGGCAATGGAGAGGCAACGCTTTCCAGGGCCCGGTTCGAGTGCGGAAAGCAAAACATCGGCATCTTCCCAGCATTGGGCGTAACGAATACCCGAAAAATCAGCGCGCCCTGCCGCTTCGCTACGCATCGGCTTCACTGGCAGCGAGCCGGCGCACGATTCCGGCGGCGCCGTCGAGTTCGACTTCGTCTCCATCGTGGAGCCAATCGAGGAGTCCCGGAATCGAGATCACGGCTGGAATCCCGAGCTCGCGTGCGACGATGGCCGAATGCGAGAGCAGGCTGCCTCGCTCAACCAGCAGACCGCGCGCTGAGGGAAACAGCATGATCCAACCAGGGTCGGTGTGATCGGCGACGAGGATGCATCCCGCCGTCAACTGCGCATGCTTGGGATCCCGCACTACGCGAGCAATGCCGCGCACGACCCCGGGGCAGCACCCCAAGCCGCTTCTTTCTTCGCCGCCGCTCGTGATTCCCTCGCTCGGTTTGCTCGAACGATAGGCTTGCGCGTGATAGACGGGCCCTCGGGTCTCGAAGCGTTCCGCTGGAGCCGGGCCGTTTTTGTACGCTTCGAATTCCTGCTTCCTCACGGCTACGAGAGGACGCAGGTCGGCGGTGGTTGCCGTGCCGTCGTTAAACGCGAGTATCTCGCGCACTTCGAGATAAAAGATGTCGCGAACGTCGTCCAGGCGCCCCATGGCCTGCAAGCGCCGGCCAGCCTCAAGAAAGAGCCGGCGTATCGTCCCAAACAATCGCGTGCGCTCGAAGCGGAGATTCTCCCGATTGCTCACCCTCTTGCGAGCCTGGCGCAGCACCAAGAATAATGTCTGGCGTCGAACCGGCGAACTCGACAGCGCGGCCTTCATCTTGTCCTCAGCTTGACGGGCGGATGGCACCTCCGCCGTCGGTGCCGCATGCGAAATGGAACCGGCGTGCGCCACCTCGCCGATGTTCCTCAGCAGCACCAGCGGATCCTCGTAGAGAGTCTCGCTTTCCAGCTTCAACTCTTCGAGGCAACGATCGCCGAATTTCGCGAGATACGCATCGTACATCGCTGAGAAGTCGGGATATTGGCGCAGCACGCGGACTGCCGTAGCCACCGGAGCCTCGCGCAGCGAAGCCACAAGTGCGGGATGCGCGGCGGCGACTTGAGCCATTTCGCGAACCCGCGCGGCAGGTTCAAGGCTGATGATGTTGCTCTGGCCGCGGATCGCGTCATTCGCCAGCATGCCGCTGGCATCGCCGCACCAGCGTTCCGCGAGCTTGCGGAAAACGCCATGGAATATCATGGCGAAGAAATCGTTCACCAGCGGCGCGTCCCAACGAGAAAGCAGCTGCTCCTCGAGTTTGTAATAGTGCGCCACGAGTTCATCGAGCCGCATGTCTTCAAAACGCGTCGCGGGCGGAGCCAGCGCCTGGTTCAGCCGCACGTAGAACTTCTCGATCTGGCGGTCCAACGTGAAATAGTTTCTCGCCAGACCGAACAACATGCCGATGCTACGCAACGCATCGAGAATTCGATCCTTCGTGCTGGCCTGGCCCAACTCGCGGACGATCTCGTCGGGCAAGCTCTCGCGCACGCCCATCATTTGTTCCATCAAGCGGCGATTCACAGTGAATCCTGGCAGCAGAGCCAGCACGCGGTACCAGTTCAGCAGGTTGTAGTAGACGCGGCCGCCTATCAGGCCCAGCATGTGGCTAAAAGTGCGCTCGTTGCTCGCGATCCTGGCCTTGGGAACGCGCATGATGACGCAGAACTGGCGATAGACACCTTCATAGATGGAACGCGCGAAAGAGAAGGTCAGAGGAGTTGTCACGCCGTTATAGCTTTCGGTGATGTTGCTGTTGTCCCAGAGATTCAGGGCGCCTTCGGGATCGGGAAGATTGGCGATCGTTGTGATCGGGCGCGACTGCAAGAGAAATAGCTGGTCGCCCTCGATGGCCCATTCGATGTCCTGTGGACGCCCAAAAGCGCGGGCGGCGCGGCGTGCCAGGTCCGCGACGGCAACGGCTTGCGCGTCACTGAGCGCAGGCGCCACACTTTTGGCATCGCTCAAGGTAAACGCGGAAACTCCTTCGTCCGCCGCAGGATCGAAGACATGAGAAATGTTTTTCGGCACAATCGTTCGCTCAACGATCTTGCCACCACGCTCGACCTTGAAGACGTCCGCAGCCGCTTCGCCGCCGACTAGCGCGGTCCCCAGGCCCGGAACCGCCGAAACGACAGCCAGCGAACGCCGCCCGCTTACCGGGTCGGCGCTGAACGCTACGCCCGATACATCCGCGTTCACCATTTTCTGGACGAGCACGGCTGGAGCTACCAACGAGGACGAGCCCGCCAACCCGTGCTGGCGACGGTATTCGAGAATTCGGTCGTTGAAACCGGATCGCCACACAGCCGAAATTTTTCCGCTGATTCCTTCGGGCTCGACGAACAGAAACGTATCGAATTGCCCCGCAAACGAAAACTGAGAGCCGTCCTCGTCAACTGCGGACGACCGCACTGCGAAACGGCTGCCACTGCAGCATAAATCCCGCAACGCTTCCGCCACTTCGCGCACGATTTCCTGCGATGGCTTCAGCGAGAGGAGTTCCGACTTCGTCCGTTCAGGCCGCTCGGAGGCGAGCGCGTCCATTTGCTCCCTGGTGAGACTTGCGGTGAAGGCCGACGGCGCAACCACAAACCACGGAGGGATGGGCAAGCCGGCTTGCTCCAGCCGAAGCAAGGCGAGTGCCTTGCCCCCAAGCTCCCGAAGTCCACCCTCGCGAAAAACGAAACGGCTCATGCCGAACCCCACTGTCGCAAAACCATCGGTATGAAGCCCAGGCTGAGATACATCAGCAGGCTCCAGACACCCGCCATCGCCTCGACAATTCTGCCGCGTTTGGCGACGGCACCTCGAAGGAAGAACACCCCGACGAGCACGGCTACAAAAAACAGGCACAACAACAGGATAAGGATAGGACGAGCAAAGCCGATTCCGCGGGCGGCTACGTAGGCAAACGCGGCAGTGCAAGCCATCATCCCCAGCCAGGCGACGACGGCAGTCGCGCGACCCCATAGAAAGCTGTAAGTCTCCACACCGGTTTCTTCGTCCTGTGGTGACCGAATCTTCCTTCCGATTTCAATCACCATGCCGTTGAAAAAGCTCACCAGAAGAAACCACAACAAACCGTGGGGCGGTTTGGAGAGCCCGGCGGGAACCCAGTCGCAAGAGGTCGTGTAGAGGTCAACCAAAGGCATGATCGCCATGTGTGTGACCATGTAGGTGATCGGTCGCGCCTTCAACCAGCGCCGCGCGAAAAACTCCTTGCTCATCAGCAGCAGATACGTCCACGTCACCAGCAGTAACACAATCAATCGGGGTGCAAGCCAAAGCGCGAGCGCAAGCTGCATCGCGATACACCCCGCCCACACCCAGCCGAGTTCTTTCAGCCTCACCAAGCCGAGCGGCACGGGACGATAGGGCCGATAGCGCGAGTCTTCCTCGAAGTCCTTGAACTCGTCCGCAAGGCGAAGCTGCAGGAAAAAAAGAAACGAGCTCGCAAACGCTACGACGCACGGTTTCCATCCCGGAAGGTGATGAGCACCGCGAATCAAAGCCGAATAGCTGACCGCGGAAAAGCTGAAGGCCGCGATGATAGGCGTGTGCGCGAAGATAGGAAACCGCTCGCGCTGGTAGATCCACCAGCGGTTAGCCATTGTCGGTATTTTGTAGGGCCTGCCGGCCGCGGGCCAATTTCTGGTGTGCGCGGGAAAATTCATTGGCGCAGATAGCCGAGGTAAGTGAAATTTCGCCCGCCAGCGCCAGCGCTCCGCAGACTTCGGCCAGGGCCCGCGCGTGCCCGGCGCCGGCCAGGCCCATGATCTCCAGACACGCGCGCTGTGTGGGGAGCGCAGTGCCTCCTCCGACCGTGCCCACCATAATGCTGGGCAGCGTGACGCTGGCATAGAGATCGCCCTGTGGATCCAGCTCCATTCGCGTCACTCCCACCGCCGACTCGGCGACGCAAGCTGGATCCTGCCCGCACGCGATGTACAACGCCGCTAGCGCGTTCGCGAAGTGCCCCTGCACGCCGATGCTGCCGCTCTGGATCGCGCCAATCGCTGACATCTTCCAGTATTGTTCTAGCTGTTTGGGAGTCGTGTGTAGCCGATGCTCCAACAATTCTGCTGGCAGAGTGACCTCGGCGCTCACTTTTTTCCCGCGAACCGTGGTGAACGAGTGCGCCGTCGCTTTCTTATCGCCGGAGAAATTCGCCTCCACGAAACTGTATTCCGGCTTCAAGGGAGAATTTTCGCGAATGAAATTGCAAACAGCCTGCGCCGCGATGGTCGCCATGTTTTGGCCAGAGGCGTCGCCGGTGGTGAATTCGAGCAAGAGATACACGTGATTGCCCTCGACGGCCACGCCAAGGTCCGCGAGCTCGGCGTGCGCGCTGGTTTGGGCAGCGGCGGTTTTAAGCTCGTTGCTATGGTCAATGCACCAGAGGGAAAACAGTCCGGCACTCACGAGGCTGCGAAAGGCGAATCCCGGCGTGCGGCTCACGCCTTCATTCAACAGAACGCTCACGCACCCGCCCGCTTCGGTGATCACTTGCGCCCCCCGCGAATACGAAGCAACCAGTGCCGCCTCGGTGGTCGCCAGGGGAACGTAATAATCGCCGGAGGCGAACATCCCCCGCACGCGCAAAGGACCGGCAATTCCCACAGGGAGCCTGACTGCCCCGATGCAGTTTTCGATGTGATTCTGATACGACGCGAGTTCGGATTTAGCGTCTTCCGGCAGAAGGGCGCGCTGGCCCTCTGCCGAGTGCGGGATCATATCCCAGCGCTTGTTCATCGCGGAAAGCGATACAGAACTTCCGCCCGGAATTCGCGAGGCATGTTGCGGCGATGGGGCGGAAAGCGATTGCGCCACCTCCAGCGCGGTCCTGTGTTCCAGGAGACGCTTCAGGAATTTGGCAACTCGCTCTTCGCTGCTCGCCACCTGTCTCTCCCAAGACGCCGGAATAGGGTTCCAGCGCGCATCCAGCTTGGACAGCGGGTTTGAGTACAGCATATCGGGAGTTCGCGCGCGCCGCGCGTATAACCTGGCCGAGAGCACTGCATGAGTAACGACCTCGCCTAGCTAATCTTTTAAATGGAATCATCATCGGCCCGATCTTCCGGTAGAGTGCTTGCCCGACTCGAATCGAAAGCATTTTTCGGAGGTCCGTCCAAACTTAAACAAAGTACGTTTACTTTTTGTAGCCCAACTGGTAGCCCAAAAAGCGGAGGGTGCTGCAGTGTAAACAGACGCCGATTCAACGATTTAGGCGAGATGAAGGCCTGCTTGCAAAGCCGGACAATCGCCTCCAACAGCTCCGTGCGTTTTCTTTAGCTACTAACGTTTACAACAAATCGGGGAACCTGCTTTTCGCTCAAAGCTAAGTCCAACCGATTGAAAATGATCGATTCGTGCACACTTCGTACACAGCGCCATTTCTGAGAAAATGTGCACGGTGAACCCCTCGGTGAAGCAGAGGCGTGGCCATTTATCCACACGAAGGCGAAAACGTAGATTCTCTTTTGGGCGCGGCGGACGCGGCATTGTACGCGATGAAAACTAGCGCCCACGGCTTGGACGCGGGCACTCAAACAAAGACGGCGAAACTCCGCCATCGCACAGCGGCAAGCGCCAAGACCTGCTAGGTGACCTAATGAAGCACGGACTCAAAGTAATCAGCATCCACCGCGCTGCAGCTGCCTAGGATCTTTCGTCGCTTTGAGTCTCGCGAGGGTCTGTTCGAGCGCTGGCAGTGGTTCGGCCAATTCGTTCCCGCTGCACGGAATGAGGCCTTCCTGGCCCGTTAGACTGCTCACTTCTTTGCAAGCTCGGCTTTGAAATGGCTTTCAACATCTTTACGACTCAGCGGGTTTTTTGCTTTGGCCATTACGACCGAATAGACGACCTCGTTCCCTTCGAGCTGCGCGGTGATAAATGCACCGTCGTCCGGCAGTTCTTGGTAGATGAATTTAACCTTTCTGCCGTCTTCCAGTGTTTTGAACCACTCTTCGTCAGACATGCTCGCAGATCCTTAGCGGAGTTCCAGTTGGGCTATCTTACCGCGAGTCGGTGGGCTGTCTTAGTTATTTGCGATCGCGGTCATCGTTGGCAGTGACGGTAATCTCAACGTGGGCGCCCTTCTTGAGCCTCACATCATCGCCGTGTTCATCAGTTAACGTATTTTCGATGCGGATATCGCGATACGGGCGGGGCGCTCCGGCGACGGTAATCTGTGCCTTTTCCGGTAGGTTCATGCGGGGCGACGGGATAATTTTCTTGACCGTTCCAGGCATGGTCGCGCTCGGCTGCTCTATATTTCGCGCAGTATCCAGATTCAGTTCCGCTATCCTTGCCGACCTCGCCATGCGCGGTTTCGCCATTTCCTTGTTGACGTCGGAACGCGTTGTGGCCCTTGGTTCTTGCTTAACTTTCTTATGCCGCATGCACTCAGTATCGTATCAAGACGGAATTTACACAGTCTCATTTCGCACAGTTGTGAAATATTCCGCCGATTGACGTCGGGGGATCCATGCGGAGTCATTTGCCTTGGAGCTGGCGGCTGGCGCAGCGTCAAAACGACCAAGCGCGAAGGTCCGCGCGCGCCATAGCCACGTCGGTCTCAAATGTAATCCACATGCTTGACGAATGCCCTTACCGGAAAAAGCGGCAATGGAACCGGCTGGCAGGGCAGGTTTTTTGTGAATCCGAATTTAGGAGTTGTTGTGGGATCAACAGAGACGGTTCGTCAGTGGTTTGGCGTGTTTGAAGCGGAGATGGGTGGTGCCAAATCGAGAGCTGAAAGGGTGTAAATGCCCAGAAACCGGACCGTCGCGATGGCGTCCACAGAAACGGGCAACCACATCTGGTTCACTTCGGCGAATTGGACGGTGATGTGCAGGTCTTTGACCCAGAACGACGGAGTCTTGAGCGGGACTCCAATGATCTGCCTGATGCGGTACGTATTGGCATCCACCCAGATGTCGCCAAGTAGCAGTCCCTTTTCTTTGCGTTTCGGAATGATGTGCAGCACGTACTCCGGGACGACGCCAAAGTCTTGTTCGCGCAGGAAGGAGAAATTATAGTTCGCTCGGCTGATATCTCGTTGGTGACCGTCCGACGCGGAAGCTACTTCCTGCTCCAAAATGGCGCTTGCGATCTTTTTACCTGTCGCGCTGCCCTGCACATCTGTAATCTTGAATGTCTTGACGTCCGGAGGAGTGAAGGTAATTTGGGTCGTTACGTCCGACATAGGCTTCGGATCGTCGCCGTGGAATACCTTATATTCTCGCGTCAATTCGTGGGGCTGAGAGAGCGCTGGGTTTTGTGCACCGGTTCGCTCCAAAGAATCGAGGATCGAGTTCAGATTTGGCGGGGCTACTCGTGTCTGCTGCGCGCGCAACGAAAAAGGAAAAACCCAAAGCGGCACTATCAGAGAAAGCCGAACGATGAGACTTACGCGCTTGTCTGCCATCCCAGCGATCACGTGCCTCGCTCCGAACTCCGTCTCGCTCGCGATGCCCAAAATCGTCTCCGGTTTCGGTGCGTTGCAGGCGACACTTTTGCTGATGCCGTCGAAAGTGTGCAGCCTCAGCTTCCAGGCAGTCAAACTGCTAAAGGCCTGCCCGGACCACCGTGTGCAGTCACTCCACAAAGGACATGGCTGATGTGTATTCCATCGAATCAGATCTTGATCATAAGAACGGTTAGCAGGAGCGTCTGTGCAGTTGTGAACAGTTAGGCGCGGTTCCCAACTTTCAACAAAGGTCGAAAGTAGGTTCCTCGTGAGGAACTTGTAACGGCACTTCTTCGGATAGGGAGGCTTGTGGTTCGAGGCACTCGGCTAAAGGCGTGCTTAGCTTCGGTGTCGGGGTAACGGTTCCGAAAAACGCGTTGCGAGCTTTTTCGAACGAATCTTCTGCCATAGGATTTAATCGCCTCAGCTCCCCTGCGCGAAGGATCATGAAAGACACGAACGCCGATATCTGTTCAGTTTGAGACACATCTCGCAGGGTAATCCGCCCGCTTGGCAGAGTGACTGCGCACCAAGACATCCGGAGCAATGCACTTTATTTTTCGAAAACTTTCTCTACCTGGCCAATTTTCTTTTGAACCTTCCCGGCCACCTTTTCATCCTGACCTTCGACTTCCAGATCCGGATTATTCGTCACCCGTCCGACCTTTTCCTTAATTTTGCCCTTTACCTCGTGAAGTGTGCCTTTTGCTTCGTCCTTAACGCTCTGTTTCATGGAATTTCTCCTTGGACCCAGCCTAGTGGAGTCCCGAAGGAACTCATAACCGTGTCTTCAGATCGCCAGCAGCCGCGCAAAAAATGAGCGGTAGCGCTGCAACGCAAGACGCAAATCCTCCGTTGAAACATTCTCGCTGCGATCCCACTGTTGTTCGAGTTTTTGCCGCTCAGCGGCAAACATCTCTGCAAGCCGTGAGATTGTCGCGGAAACCAGCGCGTCCGCCTCTTGCACGGCCTTACGCGGTTCGTCAACGAATCCCACCTGAATTCCGTCCCAACGGCCACGCAGCTCGTTCGCTTCGTTCGCGATAAATAGAGCGACCCTTTCTTCCGCACGTGCGCGCGCGACCGCGACGCCAGTCGCCGATTGAACCGCAACGTTCGCGGCTGGGACGTTTGCGGGAGGCGGTGTGATCAA
The DNA here is from genome assembly GCA_013289695.1 of Acidobacteriota bacterium. Lineage (GTDB taxonomy): Bacteria > Acidobacteriota > Terriglobia > Acidiferrales > UBA7541 > Palsa-295. The sequence continues at coordinate 2,459 of JABCZK010000043.1, read as the reverse complement.
TGCATGCTCCTCCCGGTCACGCTCCAGCGTTCGCTCGGCAATCGTTTCCGTTGCTATCGCGTTCGGATCGACAACTCTCGCCCGTTCAGAGATAAGGCCTGTATCCTTGCGAAGAAATTCGGTCATGAACAATCTCCTTATGTTTCAGAGTTTGAAAAGTTGAATGGGTATTGGTTGCGCCGCGTGCGCCGGCTCGGTTAACTGTGACCAACCGCACGCGCACGCATTGGGACCTGCTCATCTCCCACTAATTCGTTGAACAATGCGCGGTAATGGATCATCGCTTTTCGGAGATCCTCGGTCGTGGCCTGGCCTTGCGAGTGGAGCACCGCGATATCGTGTCCAGCCCGGTAGTTCTCCACCACCGTCGCATGGTCAACAGAGATTTCCGCCGCACGGTTTTCAAAGTCGCTGGGCGGGTAGCCGCAGGCCAGCAGCACTGTCCCCAAAAGTTTGTCCGCTTCGGAAAGCGCGCGGCCAGGATCATCCACAAATTCGGCCTGGACCTTCCGCCACGACTGTCGGAACCTGTCGCGATCGGCGGCGCTTAGGGTCGTGAGTGAATAGCTCTTCACTCGTTTTTCGACGCTTTCAAGTTTGGACTCGGCCTTGAACCGGTTCCCCGTTTCGGCGACCACCCGATCGTATTCCGGCCCAAATCGGGCCCGCAGGTTTGCGCTGCGTCGCCGCATAACGATCAGGACGGCCACAGCTACGACCGCAATCACCGCGATGACGACAAGTGCTATCTGAGTCTGTGTCATTGAAGTACCTCACAGAACTGGAAGTCCGGTGCGTATTGCCCCTCTGGGCGAAGCACCGATAAGTAATGTACGGGCCCGATTGACGTTCGGCCATCCATTACACTCTGTAGTCGATCCAAAGATTGACTGTACCCGCCTAGCCAGGCAAAGACTGACGAGCCATGGGTAATCATTCGCCCTTAATCGCCTCAGCCGCGGCAAGCTTCCTGTCCGCGTGCGGCTCCGAGCGCAGGCCTCCTGAATGCAGGACGCAGCGTTCTCCGACCCCGACACCGCAAGTAGGGCACGAGACGGACGATAATTGTTCGGGTGTGAGCTGCTTCTTCTTCACTCGGACAGAATGCAAAAATGCATTCCGCAAAACAGTTCAATTCGGCACACAGTTCGAACTAGCAGTCCTGCACAGGTTCGGGCAGGACTTCCTACAATCGCGTCAGGGTCAACTGGTCGTGCAGGACGACGCTGAGCAGGGCATTGTCAATGTGGATCTTGCGGTTGGTGTAGTGGATAAAGCTAAGCTTGCGGAATTTCTTCATGAAAAAATTGACACGCGATCGCGTGGTGCCGATCATTTCCGCCAGAGTCCGCTGGGATATTTTGGGGAGTGATTTGCGTGGATCGCCGGGCGCGCCGTAACGCGCGAGCAGCAGCAGAATGCGCATTCAGGGACGTGCAAGCAAACAATGCTTTGCTTCTTCGAGTGCAGCGACGGCCGAATCACGAGAGACGGTAGGAAAACTCTGCAGAAAGTCTTCGCGTGTTTCTCCCCCTTCCAGGTAATCGAACAGGGTTTGGATCGGCACTGGCGTGCCGCGAAACACAGGAGTTCGGCCAAGAATGTCCCGATTTTTGATTATGATTTCCACCCCATGATCGTACCACGCGCGTGCGTACAAATCCGGCGGCGGCCCATGGAATTGGTCACCTTGTGGGCTAACGTATATGACTATCGCTAACGATCTCGTTGAAACCTTCCTTAAATGCCCCACCAAATGCTTCCTTCGGTCACGCGGAGAGTCTGTAATCCAGTTAAAAGGCGCAAGCGCGTTGCTGTCCAGGTTACCTCGCGCACGGATTGCATGTTTTGTCTCCCAATTTTCAACTACCACGCGCGAGTGCTTCCAGCACAGCTTGCGGCCGGATTGGCAGATGACGCAAGCGTGCACCGGTGGCGGCAAAGATTGCGTTTGCAATCGCGGGCGCGACCGGCGTCGTCGCCGGTTCGCCAAGCCCGACCGGTGTTTCTGTGCTCGGAAGAAACTCGATTTCGATTTCGGGCACGTCTCCCATACGCAGCACTCGATAGGAATTGAGATTCGTATCCTTCGGCTGCCCTGCGACGAACTCCGTGCCCTCGTGCAAGGCCAAGGTCAGGCCCCACAAAGCGGAGAATGGATGGTAGCGCTTCCGTTGAAGCTTCTTGTATTACAGCTCGTATTACACTAAGCTAACATTCGAGGTAATGTTATGCCATCTCCAGTGACATTGAGGGTAGATAAGGAAACCAGGCAGCGTATCGCCCGCATTGCGCGCCGCAAGCAAGTGTCCGCGTCGGAGGTGATTCGCCAGGCGATCGAGACATGGATCGAAGAGCAAGAACCAGCCGGATCGCCTTATGAAATGGTTTCGGATTTGATTGGAATTGTGCACGGCGGAAACCGAAAACGCTCGGTGGGAGCGGGCCGTCAGTTCGCC
>JABCZK010000042.1 GCA_013289695.1 Acidobacteriota bacterium | reverse complement strand
CGCGGTGATCTGAACCAATCCCGGGCCGTACACAACCGGGAGGAATTGGAGCACTTGCGGTAGCACGCAGGTTGAATCGTGAACTTGTGTTTCAGCCCAGCCGACGATTTGACCCAAATTGTTTTCGCCGGAGGCAAACCCGTTGTTACCGCCGAGCGTGGGCAGCGGGTTCATCACGCCATACTGCCACACGAAACCGGTGCATACATGTCCTGTCGGGACGCCGGTGGGAGTGAACGCAGTGCAACTCCACGACTCGCCGTATGGATCGAGAGCAGCGGTTTCGGAAAAACCGGCTATCTGCCCGTGATCGTTTTTGTTTGGCCACTGCACGTCACTGTTGGGGCCGCCGAGCGTCCCGAGATCGAACCTCAATCCGTAGATCCACACGGTGGCGTGCTCGGTAATATTTCCTGATTGATCCGCGGCGCCAATTGCCCAGCCTATGTTGTTGATCGTGTTGCCCTCGCTGGCCGTTCCGCTGAGATTACCGAGATTAAATACGCCGTAGTCGTCGCGCTGGGCTTGCGCTGACAGCCGAGGCGGGAAGACAAGGGCGGCAGATAAAAAAATCATTGCGGCGAGGCACGTCGTTACTCGGAATGTCATGTTGCCTCCTTCTTGGAATACGCCGGTGCGCTGGTTTTGCGACCGGCCTCCCCAGGCTTTTGCCAAACGGAGAATTCGATACGACGCGAGGAAATCTAGGATGTCGGAGGGGTCAGCACAACGGGTTTGCGACCAGCAGCGACTGGAACGCGATAGGAGGCGAGTCTAATGAGTCGAAAACATTCTTGCGGCGGGCCAAGCGGGTGCGAAACTTGCTTCACTCACTTGTTCGCTCGCTCAATGAATGTTGCCCGCCCAGCGCGGCTTGCAGGCTGGCCCGGTACGTGCGGCTCATAGTAAGTTCCGTACCGTCGCGCAGCAACACCGAATAATCTCCACCCCACAGGGGGCGAATTTCGCGAACGTGATCCAGGTTCACAATGCGCGAGCGATGGATGCGTACGAAACGGGACGGGTCGAGGCGTTCTGCCGCTGCCGTCATCGTTTCGCGCAGTATGTGGCTTTCCTTACCGGTGTGGAACTTTACGTAATCACCTTGCGCCTCGACCCATTCGATCAATCCCTTGCGCAAAAATATGATTCGCGATCCGGATTTGATCAAGATTCGTTCGCTGTCTCGAGATTCTCTCTGAATCTCTTGCAACGCTGCCTTCAATTCCTGTTTGCGCTCGATGCCGTTCACGCACGACTTGCGCTCGTGAAACCGTTGCAACGCTTCCCCAAATCGGGCCTTGTTGAAAGGTTTTAAAAGATAATCCAGGGCCCGCACTTCAAACGCTCGCACTGCATACTTGTCGAAAGCCGTAATGAAAATAACCGCCGGCAGTGCCTTCGCCGCTACGCCGTCAAGCACCTCGAATCCATTACGCCCGGGAATTTGTACGTCCAGAAACAGCAAATCCGGTCTCAGAGCACTGATAGCGGCGACCGCTTGCTCTCCGTCCGCGCATTCTCCAACAACTTGAAACTCCGTGTACTCCTGCAGAAAAGCGCGGATCTTCTTGCGAGAGAGTAATTCGTCATCAACGATTAAGGTTCGCAATTTCACGTGAACGACTCCCATCGCCATTCTCCCCGTCCGCGATGTGCAGCCGCAGCGGAAGGCGAATCTCCACAATCAGGCCACCTTCGTTCCGGTTGGTGTATCGCAAAGATTGCATCTCGCCGTAATGCTTTTCCAGACGCGCCCTCGTGTTGGCCAACCCTATGCCCTCCCTCCAGGTGGACTCCGCTGCCATTCCGGGACCATCGTCCAGAATCGATATGGACAGCTCGCTGCCAACGCACGCTGCTCGAACCTCCACGGAGCCCGGTCGATCAAGCCGCGAAATGCCGTGTCGAACGGCGTTTTCGACGATCGGCTGCAACAAAAGGCATGGAACATTGCAGTCGAGCGTTTCGGGATCGGCGTTTACCAGCACTCTCAGCCTGTCTTGGAAGCGCGCGCGCTCAATCACCAGGTACAGCTCCAGCATGTTCAGTTCCCGGCGCAGTGGAACCTCTTCGCTCGCGGAAACGGACAAGGTTGCGCGCAGCAACTCGCCGAGAGACGTCATCATGTTGTCCGCTGCTTCCACGTCTTCCCGCATGAGCCACGAAATCGAGTTCAGTGTATTAAACAGAAAATGAGGTTGTAGTTGGCCCTTCAACATTTCAAGTTGAGCTTTTACGAGTTCCTGCTCTCGCTGCTGAGATTTGCGCGCAGCCTTTATCGCGTGGTGAATGCCGACAATGGCCCAAAAGAGCCCTGCAACTATGACGGAATTGTCGATCAAGTATGTCTGACTCTGGCGCCAGAAGGAGTGCAGAGCAAAATCGGGGTACACGAAGTGATGCAATTTCACGCGGTACGATGAGTACAGCAATTCGGTGGCTACATTCAATAGAAGCAGAACTGCCACATTCTTGACCAGCGCCGGGCGTTCCAGCGGAAATTTCTCCGCCCACCAGGCCATGACCGGCGTCATGATTAACCAGAACCCCAACTCAACTACCGTATAGCGAAAGCTTCCCTCCCAACTCAGTTGATATCCTAAGTCCGTGCGCAAAGCGTAGTATTCTGATACCCGGACGACGAAGAACCACACTACCGCGATCCAAATCCATGAATTTTTCTGCATTTGCCTTCTTCCCAGCACCACCCGCGATTCTCGATTCTACCTCTCGTTCCGGCCGACTCTGCAGCGTTTTGTCGCACCATAATAACGCTTGGGCGCGCCATCGGACGTCTCACCGTTCTGTTCTGTGCAGCAGTCGGAATTCCAGGGAAATCTCAGTGCCCGATTAACGCTTCTCGGAATTTCTACTTCAAATGGTCGGTTACGCAACGAAGCACCGATTACAGACCCGTCTTTTGCGCTGGTGGGCAGCTAACTGAAGGTTCCGGTCGAAACTCAATCACTTGTTCGGTGGGAAACTCTTCATCGTCTTCTGTATGACCTTGTCCACATTTTGTTGCAGGTTGTTAACGAATTTCTTGGGGTCGTGAAACTTCTGCGATGCAGTTGCCTGCCAAAGCTGGGTCTTCGTCGCGGCATCTGTTACGGTTATCTCCATTTTCGCGAGGCTGGAAACCCACACGTCCGAGGAAATTCCAGTCAAGCTGCCTCCCCAGTAATAGTTCTGCATGTCCGCGGCGTACAAGTAGCGCTGCGCACCCACATCGGTTTTGGGCATCCCTCCGGCCTCATAAGTGATCCGGAAGTCGGGATCCTTATCATCTTCGACAAAACCTCCGGCTCGCAGATTCCGGTTAATGGAGTCAACGATCGCCATGTTGATGCGTTCTTGAACTTCCTTCGTCTGCTGCGTCAGCAGATAGTTCGCGCCCCAGGTATATTTCCTATATTTCGAGAAATCCACGGATTTGTCGAATGTTGACTTTACATTCTGCGCGACTGCGTCTCCCGCCAGATGCAGCAGCCCAAGACAAAGAAGAAGAACAACTGCCAATCGTCTGCCGGACATGATCGGTTTCCTCTCGTTCCCGCGATTTTCGTTGGAATCTCGAAATCCAGCCCAGGCTACACTCCCACATTTTTCGTCGCGATAGGGTGGCGACACCCGCGTCCTGAGCGCTCCGGGCATTTCTGAGAGTTGCCGCCGAAGTATACGGCAATTCAGGTCGAATGCCTGATCAACGACTCGGACACTGACTTCTGGCCCGAGGAAAGCACGGCCCACGTCACTAATTCGAGTTGCGTAGCTCCCTCGCCGGGCCTATAACTATGCGCCGAACGGATGATGAGAGTTAGCTCCACTACCTCCCCCGTGGTGGTGTCCAACATCGCCAACGTTTGCTGGCGAGCGTGCAAATCACATCCTATAATTCGCATCTCGGCCTCCTTCGGTCCGAGCTCTGTTAGGGTGAACACCGAACAGTTTACTCGGGCCGTCGCGAGGCCGACGTCGTTATGGCATCAATCGCACATGTGCCCGGCGGCGGGCTACATTCCCGGTAACCACCGGCGGTGATCGCACATCGTACAATCATCTGAAATTCGGGAGAACTCCGTGTGCATCAGAATCGCTTTTTTGTTGATCAGCGCGTTGGCGTGTACCACTTGGGGCCAAGACGCCGCGTCCTCTCAACCTGCGCCGGACGTCAAACCGATTGCCGTCGCTTCGATCCACGTCGACAAGCATAGGTTCAAATCCGGCGAACGCGTTGAGCTAACGATTCTTCTTGAAGCTGGCCCCGGCGGTGTCTACGTCCCAAACTGGTGGGGAAACTCTGGCGGCGGCGTACCCGGCTTTTCGGCACATTTGACGACATTGTCTGGCAAAGGAGCCGAAACATGCGGTGGTGCAGGTGACGCGTTGCAGACGCATGAACCGGACGCCAAGGTAGCGTTGAACCGGGATTTCATCTACCTCCCTGCTCAGCAGGTCATTGGTCTAAAAACCTTGATAGTTTGCCCGACGAAACAGCCAGGCGTGTACCTTATCAACGCGTTCTACTCGCCATACCACATCGACGCAGACAGGATTGCGCAACTGCCAGAGACGCATGGCCTCGTTTTACGAGAAGGCGTGCAGGCTAAGCCCGTCACAATCACTATCTATTAGTCGGCTACAGACCCGGCTCGTGTGTGTCGAGCTTCCGCCCTCGAAATCACGACGCGGAAGCCAGTGCCTGATTAACGCCCGGAGAAGTCAAATCAGGGTGAAATCACATGTACGGTAACGCAAATCAGGAGTTGAATTGCTTTCGTGAATGCAACAAGGCGAGTCGGCAATACAAGTACTTTTGCGTGTTCGCAGTAGGTATCATTGCCTACGAATCGATTATGGGCTATTACATTCGCGTTCTCGGCAAGAAACTCGACAACATTCCGCTGGAAGAACTACGACAGGTCAGTCGACCTGCCGTCCTGCACACCGAAGAAAACGGCGATGCATGGAAGCAACTTATCCTTTCGCACAAGTCCGGGCAGGAAATCGCAGTCATTGAGAAAAATCCGGTTGTAGAGGGACAGCTTGGAGCAGACGAGCTGCAAGAATTCATAGCCGAAATTTCTGACAACAGACCAGAGTCTGCCGCCACTTGGTTGCAGCAGTACTTGCCTAGCGTGAAAGTCGTCTACGCTTTTCAGCTTCTCAATGGTACCGATGTGGAGGACGGCTGGATTCCGTTACGTCGTCTTTACAACGCCGTATGGAAGCACGCCGGAGGTATCCTTCAAGCCGACGGCGAGGGATTCTCCGACGAGGGTGGGTATACGATTCTTTGGCAGTTCAGCGAGAGCGTAACTGGCAAATGGAACATGGGAGTACTCAGGGATGGACGTTGGATTCACTTCGAGATGGACTTAGGAAGTGACCAGCATCGAAAGGCCTTCTTGAGCGGTCAACTGCCGGACGGAGCAAAGGTCATCTGACAGGGCGAGTTCTTGTTGTTCAGCTCTTAAGCGTGATGCATGGTCGCAATCTAGAAATAATCGCTAAGGTCCTGATTAACGCGTTACCGGAGACTGAGGGTCAGTTTCCGGTTACGCGACTCTCTTCAGGAGTTAGCACAGACTGTGCAACAAACTCATCCGCACTGTGGTTTAATCTCCAATCACGACGAAGGGATTCTCACGACCGAACTGAGAGGCAAGGGAGCAGACGCAATGAAAAGTAAACTACTTTGGCTGGCGCTCATGACATTGACTGCTCTCTCGCTGACCAATCGGTCTTTAGTTGCACAACAGTCCGGTGTCGCTCGACCGATGGTTCTCTCGGCCCAAGTGCCGTTTTATCCTCCATTGGCACGGGTTGCAAATGTTGACGGCACAGTCCATGTGAAGGTCACGACAGATGGCCATCGCGTGGTCTCTACGCAAGTCGAAGACGGTAACAAACTTTTGGCCGCCGCTGCTGAGGAGAACGCCAAAACTTGGCAGTTTAGGCTCCATGAATCCGCCACATTTACGGTGACCTATACCTACAAACTTCTGACGAAGTGGAAAGGTGACCCCGACAATCCCACCGTCGTACTTCGATTCCCAACGGAGGTGGAAGTATCTACCATGCATCGGCAGATGCCTGATTAACGCCGGACAAGTGCAAGCGACCGTAAACCAGATATCCGGTTACGGGTGAAATTCTTCCACGTATTCCGGCTCACCGAGTAATTCCAAATCAGCACCGCTGCCCCTGAAAGCAACTGTTACTTGTCCTTGCCACATTGCCTGCAAGCGCAACTCAAACGCGCCTTTGTGTCGAAGAGGCACAGGAATTTCGTTGGCCAGACTGTTTTCCCCCATTCGAATCTGGCCCGTACTCAAATCCACGGGAAACTCCGAAAACGCACCGTCTACCCTTGCATCATGTATGCGAAGTATCGCTTTCTGAACCCAGCCACTGCCGACGTCACGGCCCGGTACACCTTCACTCTGGTGTATATAAACCGACGAGAAATGGAGTTGCGCTTCACCCTCAGAGAGTGAAATAGCGGCGAGCACTGAATCGTGAATTTCGATGGAGCGATTCGGCATTATAGCAATCACTCTGAGGTCATTGCGTTGCGGTTGTCAACGGGATTGAGCGGCTACGTCCTAACGCAGTCACCGGACACTTGAAGTTCTAGTACGGGACTTGTCCGGTTACGACTTACCAGGAGTTGGCAAGCAGCCAAAGGAAGACCGACTGCTTCTAACACGTACGTCACTACTTCAACGGCAAAATACGTAGCATATCGCGAGGTTTACCGAATGCATGATCGCCGTTATCTCGCGCTGGTCGCTCTGGTTTTCTCCTGGCCCACTGTTGCGCGAGCGCAGATCATAATTCTCGAAAAAGTCGGAGACAAGACGGTCGTGTGCTCGCGATCCGGCCTGACGAGTAGCTTCAAGGACTGCGGCGTTCGCGCGGACTGGTACACAAACGTTTTTGTCGGCGCGATTGCCGGGGTCACTCGCGTCGAGAACGACGAAAAGCAAATTCAATTGATTCCTGAGGAAGTCTTTCTCGGTTCGCCCGCGGCTTCCCTAACCGTATTGACATCACAGGCAGATTGCATGCGCGAATTCAAGGTTGGGGACCGATGGCTCTTTTACCTTCGAAAGGTCGAAGGTGAGCCGCTAGTTCTCGACTACTACGCAAACGATAGCCTTCCCGTCGCCGATGCACAGAACCAAATCGCGACCCTCCGCCGCCTGGGAAAAATTGGCAACCTCGGCATCCTGCGAGGCCAGGTAGTACGCGGAGAACTATTCAGCGCGGAGGTCGTCCCGAACGCAGAGGTTACGGCAACTCGCCAATCGGACGGCAATCAGTCTTTTTGTGTCACGGACCCTGATGGACGCTATGAATTTCCGCCGTTGCCTCCCGGCAAATACAAAATCACCGTGCAGTCAGTCGGGTCTTACCAGCCCGACGATTCCGAGGTCGACCTCACTGGTGGGACTTGCCGCGACATAACGCTCGACAGGTCTCCCCACGCGAAGATTGGCGGGCATGTGAAACGTTCCGACGGCACGGCTGTCGCAGACGTGGCAGTCGTTCTTATCCGTTCAGACAACTCGTGGTACCTGACAACCCAGACCGACCGGGACGGTTACTTCGTGTTCGATTCCCAAGAACCGGGGGAATACGTACTCGGTTTGAATTCCCCCGCCAGCCCTGATTGGTTCGACGGAGGCGGTGCGGGTGCAGGCGTGCCAATTCCCCCTGCCTCTATTTTCTATCCGGCCGTAGCGGACCGAGCGAGCGCGTTGGTCATTCGGCTGGCAACCGATGAGAACCGCGAAGGCCTCGACTTCATCGTCCCATCGAGATAGTTTCGGACAATCGGTTCGCATGAGGATTCTGATTAACCCAAACCGGACAACTGAAATCGCGGCAAAACCACTTGTACGGTAACGACTTACCGGGACCTTGCCTCGCGTCACCGTCCTAAAGACGATCTCACTTTTCAATTTTGTGGTTCACCGCAAGGATTTGTGGGGGAGTTGGCCACTCCGGTTCAGCGCTAGAAGGCAAAATGACTTGGAACGACTTTGCGCCGTCACTCGTGGCGAGCAGCCCGAAATAGGCGCCCATCCATGCATTCGACTCGTCTATGAAATCTGGGTAGCCAAGGCCCCTAGTCGGGAAATCAAAAGGAAGCTAGGGTGTAATGGTCTGATTGCCCTTGCAAATTGTGAGCTCATAATTGACCGGATCGTGAAATGACCTGATGATCCGGGAACCGATCATCGAGACATTTTCGACAGGACCTTGGAGTTTAGAGAGGCGCCAGGTTCTGCCCCCGTCGTGAGTGATCCAGATCAACGGCAAGTGCTGATCCTGATCGTCGACCAATCGCCTTTCTCCGAAAACGATGCCCTCGCGTCGATTACTGAATTTTAGGGTTCTAAAATATAAGCTCTCATTTTTCAGATCGGCCGGCGGCGGCAAGGATATTTCACTCCAGTGTTGACCGCCGTCGCTTGTCTTCCAAATGGTATCGTTTTCCGGTGCGGGGACACCTTGATCCTCTTGTGAAGTGCCGATCATCCATCCATCACGAGAGGATGTGAACTGCAGGGATCCTCCGAGCGGGGGATCGGGAAGGCATTTCCAGGAGCGACCACCATCGGTGGTCGAAAGAAGATAGTTTCGCCGCGAGTTCATCATTCCCCAGGCCCATAGCAACCATCCATGCTGAGAATCGGAGAAGAACAGCTCGGTCGGAAACGTGTAGTCGTCCATCATGTTGAACATTGGTCTGCGTAAGACAAGAGTTCGCCACGTTCTTCCAGCGTCTTCGGTCGAATAGAGAAAAAAGGGCGCGTTGGTTTCTTCGCCGAGGGCGTCTGATGAGAGCATCCAGCCATGAATACGATCGGCGAAAAAGACCTGCCGTATATTTCGCACCGACATTTCGGGCGGCGTAATATTGCTCCAATGCTTTCCGTTGTCCTCGGTCCAATAGAGGCGCATTGGGGAACAGGGCGGAAACACGTTAGCTGGTGCGCAGTCGGAATCGCGCATAAGCGCAACCCAGCCGATGCCAGGTGACACGAGCTTCGAACTTGCGACAACGTGGGGCGTTTTCCCGCTCTGTGCCCAAGCCGGCTTATTGAGCTGAGCCAAGGCCAGCAGAATTGAAAGAGCCAACCGCCCCAGGAACCTCGGTCTTTCTGCCATTTCTTCCTCTTGCGGAAGGCGTGCGGATTCTGACGGGCTCGATGCCCTCCGCCAAAGGAGAAGACAGGCAAGATTCATGCCATAAGGCAACGTGTTGATCCAGAAACAATTTGACGGTAGTGACGTATGCTCATATTGTCGCGCTGCGAACACACTGTGCCACCCGCAACGCAGCAGCCGGTGAAGTTACGCAGACTGTCGGTCACGGCGCAAATTATCCCGGCAGGCAACCACCATAGCCGCTTAGTGCCTAACGCATTTACCGGAAACTGACCCACTACCAGGGAATCGGAGCTTTTGACTTGCTGTCGTAAAACCCAGCCCTCAGCCGTCCGCCAATCGCTCCCACTCCTCCGCGCAATCTGTACTAGAATTGTTCCATGGCCGAAGGCTTCTATCCCACGCTCTGGAGTTCCACCAAGATCACCCTGCGCGTAGTGTGGCGCGCCATCCGCCAACTCTTCCACGAAACGACGGGCGCGATCTTCGCCCTCTTCGCTCTGTACGGCGGCATCTCCGCCTGGCGCCAATGGCACACGCGCCCCGCCGCGTGGCTGCTAGGCTTCACGATCGTTTACGCCGTCACCATGGTGTGTTTTGCATTCACGTCTTTCCGCCGCGCCCGTCGCGTGCGCTAAAGCAAAAATCGGAAAATCGAAAATGGAAAATCGAAAATCCGCCACCGCAGAACGCCACGCCGCCTCTCCTTCCGGCCTGCCCTTGGAAGCTGTCGTCACTGCGAACGATCTCCGCGATTGGGACGCCGAACGCGACCTCGGCTATCCCGGCCAATTCCCGTTCACCCGCGGCGTTTATCCCACCATGTATCGCGGCCGCCTCTGGACCACCCGCCAATACGCCGGCTTCGGCAGCGCCGTCGAATCCAATAAACGCTACCGCTACTTGCTAGCGCAAGGTGTGAAAGGCCTTTCCGTCGCTTTCGATCTACCCACGCAAATCGGCATGGATTCCGATCACATTCTCGCGCTCGGTGAAGTCGGCAAAGTCGGCGTCGCCATCGATTCTCTCGAAGACATGCAAACGCTCTTCGACGGCATTCCGCTCGAAACTGTGTCCACCTCGATGACCATCAATTCCACCGCCGCGATTCTGCTCGCGCTCTACGTTGCAGTAGCCAAACAGCAAGGCGCGAACCTGCAGCGCCTCGCCGGAACCGTGCAGAACGACATCCTCAAGGAATATATCGCGCGCGGCACTTATATTTATCCGCTGCGCCCCGCCATGCGCATCGTCACCGATATTTTCGCCTGGTGCCGCCACGAACTGCCCAATTGGAACGCCATTTCCATTTCCGGCTATCACATCCGCGAAGCCGGCTCTACCGATGTGCAGGAAGTCGCCTTCACTCTCGCGAATGGCATCGCGTACGTTGAAGCCGCCATCAGCGCCGGACTCGCCGTGGACGAATTCGCGCCACAACTCTCCTTCTTCTTTAATTCACACAACGAGCTGCTCATGCAAATCGCGAAATTCCGCGCCGCTCGCCGCCTGTGGGCGCGCACCATGCGCGAACGCTTCGGCGCGCGCGATCCGCGCTCCCTGATGCTGCGCTTCCACGCGCAAACCGCCGGCTCGTCGCTCACCGCGCAGCAACCCGAAAATAATCTGGTGCGCGTCGCGCTACAATCGCTAGCCGCAGTTCTCGGCGGCTGCCAATCCCTGCACGCCAACGCGCTCGACGAAGCCCTCGCGCTGCCCACCGAGCAATCCGCGCTGCTAGCTCTGCGCACCCAGCAAATCATCGCGCAGGAAACCGGAGTAGTGAACACCACGGATCCAGTCGCAGGCTCCTACGCCATCGAAAAGCTCACCGACGAAATCGAAGCCGCCGCGCGCGAATACATTTCCAAGATTGACGCCATGGGAGGGGTGCTGCGCGCCGTCGAAACCGGCTACATCCAGCAGGAAATTCAGAAGTCCGCATTCGAATATCAAAATGCCGTAGACAGCGGCGAGCAAGTCGTCGTCGGCGTAAATCGCTTCCAAACCGAAGACGAAAAACCCATCCCCACCCTACGCATCGACCCCGAAATCGAACGCACCCAGATCGCGCGCCTAAATTCCCTGCGCGCCCGCCGCGACAGCAAGAAAGCTCAGGCCGCTCTAGCAGAAATCGAGCGCCGCGCCCGCACCACAGAAAATCTAATGCCCGTCATCCTCACCGCCGTCGAAGCCTACGCCACAGTAGGCGAAATCTCCGACGCCCTCCGCCGCGCCTTCGGCGAATACCAGGAATCCGTCGTCATCTGACGCAAAACGCCGTTGCAGCTGAATTTGTAGCGGCCAGCTTTAGCTGGGCGCCTTTGTCTTTGTTTTTGGCTTCGCCGTTGTCTTCACGCCGTCATTCTGAGCGACGCGAAGAATCTCTCTTTCTTTCTCTGTCTTCTCCTTCTTTCCTCTGTGTCCTATGTGTCCTCTGTGTTAAATCTTTTGACTCACTCGACCGCGCCGCCGCGCCCCCGCCGCTTCCGATACCTGACGATGGTTAGGCCGAAACGATCGCCCCGCCGCATTTTCCACCAATGTCTCAAACGCCGCGACGCAAGCATGCCGCAACTCGCGTGAGATTCGCTCCGGCACTCCCTTAGTGAGCAGCAATGTCGCGGTTCCATGCGCCAACGCCGCCAGCGCCAGCGCCAATCTTGCATGCCGCTCCGGCGTTCCCCCCAATCGGTCCGCCAGGCTTTTTTTCAGCAAGTCAAACGACGGCCGCGCCTCTTCCCTCGCCAGGCGCACGGCCCAGTCCGCATGAATCAGTTCGTACTCGTTGCGATGTTTCAGCGCGAACTCGAAATACCGCAAGCAGAACTCTTCGGCCGAATGTGCCCGCCGCATGTAGGAAAACATGATCTCCTGCGCCTTTTTGCGCAACAACTCCAGAATATCTTTCTTGTCGCGGAATCGCTGGTACAAAGTAGGAGTCGTGGTCCGCGCCGAGCGCGCCACCGCGCGCATGGTCAGCGCTCTTTCTCCGCCTCTGCTCCACAATTGATATGCGGCATCCAAAACGCGCTCTTCTAAACCGGCATCGGCTGTTCGCGGCACTTTCGCTCCTCGCGCTTCCAGATACAGGGTCGAAAATAATCTTTACAACGTTTAACAAACGATGTATAAATAATCCAAGCGCGCAGTATACCCCCGTTTCATTCCCTGGTGCAGTAAAAATCCGAAGTGCGCTATGAGGAACACGATGCACACGTTTGAGTACGCCGTCACCACCAAGGCCACCCCTTCCCTGACTTGGGAGATCTACACCAATTGGAAAATGTGGCACACCCTTGCCAATATCTACGGCCGCATGCACTGGCAACATGGCGAGCCCTGGAGTATCGGAAGCAGAATGGAAATTGAAATCCTTAGGCCCGTTAAAGTGGTCGTTGATCACTTGATCGTCAATTGCAGGCACGGTAGGGACCTCGGCTGGATTGACCGGGCCCTCGGCATCACCCTGCACCAGTGGGTCGAATTCGAAGAGCACCGTTCCGGTGGCACATTTGTCCGTACCTGGGGAGAAATCAAGCCAGCTCGCGTCGCTGTGGCCGGACGCACCGCCGAATATCTGGTGGGTGTGTTTACCGAAACCTGGTACGAAAATTTCCGCTCGCTGTGCGACGAATTCGCTGAAGTCGGAGTCTGAATCGCGCTACGGCGCAATTCATCCTGAGAACCGGCCGTGCCGGTTCGAAGGTTGCCGCTGCCGTCGCCCGAAACCCCGATCGCGCCGACGATCTTGCGATCCATCGCCGTCGAAACGCCACCGGCGTCGTACTGAGCCTACGCGAGTGAATCGTGATGCCGTAGAATAACCGCTCATGAATTCCTCGGCCCTCTTGGACAATCTCCGCGTCGTGCTGGTCGCGACGCGCAATCCTCTAAACATTGGCGCGGCCGCCCGCGCCATGAGCAATTTCGGCTGCACGCATCTGCGCCTAGTCAATCCCTACGACCCGGCCTATCGCGAAGCGCGTTCCGCAGTCGGCGCCGCGCCAGTTCTCGCAAGCGCGGAACAGTTCAGCACCGTAGCGGAAGCGGTCGCGGACTGCACGCTCGTTGTCGGCACGACAGCCGCCGGCCGCCGCGAAATGCATCACCAGCTCCGTACGCTCGAAGCCGGCGCGCGCATCATTCTGCGGCGCCTCGCACGCAAGCGCGCTGGACGCGGCAAAACATCGCGCGTCGCGCTCCTCTTCGGCTCGGAAAAAACCGGCTTGTCCAATGAAGATTTGAGCCACTGCCACTGGCTCCTGCGCATCCCCACCCGCGCAGAGCATCGCGCGATGAACCTGGGCCAAGCCGTAGCCGTCTGCCTCTACGAACTAGTCCGCGACGCCAAAGCCGCGGCCAAATTTAAGCAAGCGCTCGAAAAAGCCCCGCCCGCCACAGCCGGCGAACTCGAACGCTTCACCGCCGTCGTCACCGAAGCCCTCAGCTCCAGCGGCTTCCTCGATCGCCGCACCGTCGCCGACGCCGACGATCGCATCCGCCGCCTAGTCCGCCGCCTCAATCTCCCCAGCCGCGACGCCGACATGTGGACCGGCATAATGCGCCAAATCGTCTGGAAGCTCCACGCCACGGGAAGCCAGACCCCACCTCCGCCCAAAAAAACCGCGAGTTAGCGCAGGAGAAGTTCGCGAATGTCCCGCGCCACGAACGCAGCGTCAGAAACCGCGCGCTCCACGAAACTATGGCCTTATTAATAATTTATCGGGACAGTGACAGGCAGCGCGACAAGCATCGATTCGAGCGCGCGTTTCATCCTTACGAAGGCCAGACTCTGGAAGTCTCTCGGTTCGTGGAGCCGTTTTGCGTGGCGGCGCAAGCGGAGCCCGCCGCAGCATCACGGAATGCTGCGGCGGGGCACAAATCATCTAAGCTATTCGAGGAGGTGACGCAACCTATTTTCGCCATTCACGGCGATCTTCGTTTAGACCGTCAGTGCACGCCGCCTGGAGGAAGCTCGCGCGGAGTTCGAACGCGCGGCGGCGCCGACGCGCAACGCACGAGGGCGTCAGCTGCTTCTCGCGCGCGCTGAATCGTGCGTCGCCGGTGCAACGCGATGTGAGTTGGAGTGACGACGAAAGCGACGCTGCCTACGCGTGAACGCGCGGCTTCGTTACGCTGCTCGGTAGCGAACCATCTAAACTCGCACCCTCGCCTACGGCCTGCTTACGGCAGGCAGGCGAGACTCGGCACCCGCAAAAACTAAGCGTTCATGGGCGGCGCGGAAGGGTCCGTCACTCGCCGAAGGCTTGTGGCTCGAATAAGGTACTATTTTGCGACATTACTGAAACCCCTTGCACTTTGTTACTTTCACAATTTGTCAGACGGCGCCAGGCCCGAAATACCACCTTTGTATTCAGCTAGATAGACTGCTCCAAGAGGAGGCACGCGATGGCTGCTTTTGGCCCCAAAATTGCATGTTCTGTATTCAACTGAGAGTGTTCGCAGGACACGATTGTTCGGAGGAAAGATGAAGAAAGTTCTAGTTCTAACTTTGGGCCTCGTTTTGGTCGCACTGGTTTTCGGCTCGCCGGCTTGGGCCGATTCGGGCGGTTCGCTGACTTTGACGAATTGCGGGACGTCGGGGACGAGCTGCCCGGGTGCCACGTATAGCTTCGACATCGGTAGCACCTCCGCCACTCTTACGATTACGATTGGCGGCGGTAACGCCTTGACGAGCAATAATGACACATTGACAGGAGTCGATCTTGGGTTCCTTCCCCAGCACGACTTCACTTCGATTGACTCAACCGTGGCGGCGAATTTCAACGGCACCGCGGAGACTTGGGCTGGAAGTCTGAGCAGCTTGAGCAACGGGAATTGCGGAGGGAATGGCGGCGCGTTCATTTGCGCGGATGGTCCGGGGCCAACACTGGTGGACGGCGGGACCTATACCTTCACGTGGGACTACGTGCTGACAAGCCAAGGTTCGACTGATCTAAGTGGCATCACTGTCGGTGGCGTACATATCGGTGCGAACTACGGTCCGGCCAATGGTCTGATCGTTTCGGAGACGGGCGCGACAGCCGGCGTTCCGGAACCCAGTTCCATTGTGATGCTCGGCGCGGGCTTGCTCGGCTTGGCCATTCTCGCCAGCCGTCGCTCCTTGACTGCCTAATCGGTCGTCGTCACAATCTTCAACCAAGAACCCGTCCGGATTCCGGGCGGGTTTTTCTTTTCCGATCTCCCTTCTCTGCGGCGTCTGCGGCTCGCCCGCAACTCCCAGTAGCAATTTGCGAGTTTTTTTGTACGTTGTGTCCGCAGGCGCGCTCGGGCCCAGACTCCTTCCTGACTGATTAGATGACGTTGTCGGCTGCTTCTCCCGAGTAGACTTGGTAGCTATAGAGGACCAAGGCTTGGAAGAAAGGAGCCGAGTCCGCCGCGGCGGAACGATTATAGGATGCGATTTTCACACGCGCTACCAAACGATCGCGATGCTGGACGAGGCTACTGGGGAGTCAACTGAACCGCGCTTGGATCACCAGAACGGCGAAGCGGAGGCTTTCTACCGGAGTTTGCAGGGTCTGGTGCGGGTGGGGATCGAGGCCACCGGGCCGATTCGCTGATTCGAGTGCTTGCTCGCGGAACCGGGTCACGAACTGTGGATCGGGGACGCCGCCAAGTTCGCCCGCGCTCCCTAAAAAGCCCCGCCCGCCACCGCCCGCGAACTCGAAAGCTTCACGGAGGTCCAAACCGAAGCCCTAAGCTCCAGCGTCTTCCTCGATCGCCGCGCCGTAGCCGACCAGCGCATCCGCCGCCGACGAACGCATGCGGCGCCTAGTCCGCCGCCCAAATCTCCCCACTCCCGACGCCGACATGTGGACCGGCATAATGCGCGAAATCGTCTGGAAGCTCCGCGCCACAGAAACCCCGCCGCCACCCCCGCAGTCGCCGGCCTCGCGCAGAAAACCAACAGCCTAGAATTTCACGAAGTCGCGCGCATCCGTAGCGTCGTTTAGAGGCGCTGCACCTAAACCTGCACCATCGCCCGCAGCCCGCCCGCCGTAGGACGGCGCGAACGCGGTATCCGCCAAATCGATGCCTTTCGTTTGGGTCGTCTGGAAGAGCGTCCCACCCGGCTAATCCGTATCCAGAGTCGTGATCTGCAATCGCGAGTTACCTTTTCTAATCGGCCGACAATTGCACGTTTTGAAGCGCGTTTCGCCGCTCACAACTCACCGATCACGTCTCAAAAATCCGCCATCGCCTGGTCCCATCTGCGCTTGTTATCGCTTCTAATCGGTAGTCCATTATTAGAAATCGAGCTAACCCACTCACAACAAACGAGAAAACGTTTTCTAACCGGTGGTTTTTTTGCCACTTCAGCGCCCGCCCCACACATTAACAATCGTCGTCACGAATTTTTAGCCGCAACAGACCCGAATTCAGAAAATTGGCAATCTCATGAAAACACAAGAGAAACAATTTTCTAACCGCAACACAGAAATCCACCGTGGCATAGGCTTGCCCGCCGCAGGAAGGCGATCTTGTGAATCGCCCCGCGGGGCGATTCATCCTGAGATCCCGCAGCGCGGGATCGAAGGGCTCAGCTCCTCGGTGTTGTATTGGGCCATTGCGAAATCATTCAAACCAAATCAAATGCGCACAGGCAAGATTGCCTATGCTACCCGTGCCCCGATTCACTACTCACCAATCACTGCTCACCAATCACGCACTTCTGCGTCGCCACGGATTCATGTATTCTGCTGGGCCTATGCTGGACTTGGGATATGTGCGGGAACATTTGGATTTGATCGAGAAGATGGCGCGGGACCGCGGCGCCACGCTGAACCTGGAGCATTTTCGTCAGCTCGATACCGACCGGCGGATGGTGATCACTTCGGCGGAGCGGTTGAAAGCGGAGCGCAACAAGGCCAGCGAAGAAATCGCGCGCATGAAGAAGTGCGGCGAAGACTGTACGGCATTGCTCGCCTTGATGAAGCAGGTCTCCGACAAAATCAAGCGCGACGACGAAACCATCACGGTGCTGGACGAGCAGCTGAAGCAATTCCTGCTGACCGTGCCGAATATTCCGCACACGAGCGTGCCGGTGGGAAAATCCACGGCGGACAATGTGGAAGTGCGCCGCTGGGGCGGGCCGCCTTCATTCGATTTCAAGCCGAAGGCGCACTGGGAATTGGGCGAAGGCGCGGGGATACTGGATTTCGACGCGGCGATCAAAATCGCCGGCGCGCGTTTTGCGGTGTACAAGGGGCTGGGCGCGCGGCTGGAACGGGCCC
Source organism: Acidobacteriota bacterium (assembly GCA_013289695.1). Lineage (GTDB taxonomy): Bacteria > Acidobacteriota > Terriglobia > Acidiferrales > UBA7541 > Palsa-295. The sequence goes on along the minus strand of JABCZK010000042.1, from coordinate 25,380 downwards.
TCGCGAATTTTTTCCTGGACGTGCACACGCGCGAGCACGGCTACACGGAAATTCTGCCGCCGTTTCTGGTGAACACCGCCTCGCTGACCGGCGTGGGCCAGCTGCCGAAATTCGCGGCGGATATGTTTCACCTGGAAGGCACGGACCTGTGGCTGACCCCGACTTCCGAAGTGGAATTGACCAGCCTGTATCGCGACTCGACTCTGGAGGCCGACGCGCTGCCGATCAAAGTGTGCGCCTGGACGGCGTGTTTCCGCTCCGAAGCCGGCGCGGCGGGACGCGACACGCGCGGGCTGAAGCGCCAGCACCAATTTCAGAAAGTGGAAATGTTCAAATTCACGCGGCCGGAGCAGAGTTACGACGAGCTGGAAGCGCTGGTCGCGAACGCCGAAGCGATTTTGCAGCGGCTGGGGCTGCATTATCGCGTGATGCTGCTGTGTACCGCCGATATGGGATTCGCGTCGGCGAAAACTTACGATATTGAAGTCTGGCTGCCGTCGGCGGGCGAGTTCATGGAGATTTCTTCGTGCTCGAATACGGAAGCGTTTCAGGCGCGGCGCTCGGGGATACGCTTCAAGCCGCCGGGCGGGAAGAAATCCGAATTCGTGCACACGCTGAATGGCTCAGGCCTCGCCGTAGGCCGCACATGGATCGCCCTGCTGGAAAATTTTCAGCGCGCGGATGGGTCGGTCGTCATTCCCGAGGCGCTGCGGCCGTTCATGGGCGTGGATGTGATTCCCGGCGCGACGAAAACCTAAGGTTTTTCTCGTGCTGAATTTCGCGCGCGCGGCGGATTACGAAATTGGACCGACGAGCACCATCGGGCCCGTCGGATGCGTCATGCCCCCTGCCGGTTCGAGCGACACTGCGAATTCTTTGGCGGTGACGCCGGCGGGAAGCTTCATCATCATGTGGCTCATTTCGCCGTTCTGGGGATTGAAAACTCCAGCGCTGATAGGCGCGCCGTTCATGGGCACAAGCCACAACTGGTAACTCTTGTCCGCAGGCGCCGATGGCAGCCAGCCGTCGTACGTCATCATTCCTTCCTTCGCGTTGTACAGCACGCGTGCGTGGCCCTCGGCATGGCTCTCAGGCGTGCCTTTCTGCGACCACAACGGAACGACGAGCGTCTCGCGCGCGGCGATCAGGTCAGCCTGATGGCGCGTTTCGGCGAGTTCCTGCTTCTGCTGCTCGATGGTGTTGCGCAGATCGGCGAGCTGACGATTGAGCTGTTCGTTGTGCAGCCACAGCAGAACGGTGGCAAGCGCGAACGCGCCCGCGACCGGCAACAGCACGCCCCACCAACGCGCGAAGACTCCGGCGTCTGCGGCAGGCTCTGGCTTTACGCGCGCCAGGCCGCCGCTCGGTCCTTCGGCGGAGGCGATGACTTGGCGCATCAGAGTTTCTTTCACGCCGGGCGAGGGAGCCACGGTCGGCGCGGCGAAAGCAAGGATGGCGATGCGTCCGCGCGCTGCGGCGACTTTTTCGGCGCAGTCCGCGCAGGACACCACGTGCGATTCGAACGCTTGGCGTTCGGCGTCGTCGAGCGCGCCTAGCGCGTAGAGATCGAAATCTTCCGGCCGAGTTGGATGTTCGCTGCTCATGAATGCAGATCCCGTTTCAGAGTTTCTACCGCCGTGCGCAGCCGAGTTTTAACCGTGCCGAGCGGGTCGCCCGTGCGCTGCGCGATTTCACTGTGCGTCAGGCCCTCGAAGTACGCCAGTTCGATGGCGGCGCGTTGCTCTTTCGGCAGATTGTCCAGCGCGCTTTTCACTTTGGCCATCAGTTGCTGTTGCGCGACGGACCTTTCGAGATTCGATGCGACCACGACCGTGTTTTCGCTTAACTCGTCGCCGCTGGCGGGATTGTGGCGCCGCAAACGGGAGATGGCGCGATTGCGGGCAATCACCAGCAGCCAGCCGGACAGCGAACCGCGCGACGAATCGAATTGCGCGGCGTTGCGCCACAACTGATAGAAGATGTCCTGCAGAATTTCCTCGGCTGCCTGGGTGTCGCGCAAAATCCGGTTCAGGACAGAGGTGAGCATGCCGGAGTAACGGTCATAGAGCGCTGCGAGCGCTGACTCGTCACGCTGCACGATCCGGTCAATGAGTGACGCGTCCGTGGCCTTCAACTCCGCTCGCTTCTCCGCCGTCACCAAGTAAATGCTTCTCCTTATAGATACGCGCGCGCAGGGTTTCCGGATTGTGGTGCAGGATGGAAACGCCGCTTGGGACGCGCGGTTGCGCTGCCGTGGAGGGAGCGTAACTTGTTGGTAGGGCGGGGTCAACGGGGTTCTGGCGGGGTTCGGGCGGGAATTCACGGCCGATGGGAGTGGCGGAATTACACAACCTATGCGGAGATTGCTATGCGTATAAGTGCTTACTGTATATGTGTTTACGGTCGCGTGCGTGGTAGTTGCGCGCGCAATTTGCGATGAACACGGAAGCAAGCATTTCCTGTGGTCCTATTGGTTTCCATTGACATCCGGCACGGCTTGACTAAACTTCGACTCGCGCAAGACTTACGGCCCTTATTACCAATTGCTCGCCGCATCAGGAAGGAACATCGAATGGCAACCGTTGCCAAACCCGCTAGCACTCAGCCCATCCCGCGCATCGCGCCACGGGAGGACCTGAATCCTTACCGTATTTCGCAAATTCAATTTGATATCGCGGCGGAATATTTGAAGCTCGACCCGGGACTGCGCCAGATTTTACGCACGCCCAAGCGCGTGCTGGAAGTTTCCATCCCGACGAAGATGGATAACGGGCAGATCAAAGTGTTCACCGGATTTCGCGTGCAGCACAACGTGGCGCGCGGACCGGCCAAGGGCGGGATTCGCTATCATCCGGCGGTGTCGCTGGACGAAGTGAAAGCGCTGGCGATGTGGATGACCTGGAAAACTGCGACGGTGAATATTCCTTACGGCGGCGCGAAGGGCGGAGTGATCTGCGATCCGAAGCGGATGAGCAAATCCGAACTGGAGCGCATGACGCGGCGATTCGCGGCGGAGATTTTGCCGATCATCGGGCCGGAGCAGGATATTCCCGCTCCGGACGTGTACACGGATTCGCAGACGATGGCGTGGATCATGGATACGTATTCCATGACCAAGGGGCATTCGACATTGGGAGTGGTGACCGGCAAACCGATTTCGATCGGCGGGTCGGAAGGACGCAATGAGGCGACGGCGCGAGGTTGCGTGATCGTGGTGGAAGAAGCTTGCAAGGTGAAAAAGATTTCGTTACGCGGGGCGAGCGTCGCGATTCAGGGGTTTGGGAATGCGGGTTCGATTGCGGCGAAATTATTTTCCGAGAAAAAAGCGCGGGTGATCGCGATCAGCGATTCGCGCGGCGGCGTTTTCAATTCGCGCGGAATCGATCCGCTGAAGGCCATGCGTTACAAGGAGCGTTCGGGAACTGTCGTAGGGATGCCCGGGACTTCGCGGATATCGAATGATGATTTGCTGACGATGAAGTGCGACATTCTGGTGCCGGCGGCGCTGGAAAATTCCATCACGTTGAACAATGCGGACCAGATCAAGGCGAAGATCGTGGCAGAGGCGGCGAACGGACCATCCACGCCACATGCGGACGAAGTGCTGGCGCGCAAGGGCACGCTGGTGATCCCGGACGTGTTGGCGAATGCGGGCGGCGTTACGGTGAGCTATTTCGAATGGGTGCAGGACCTGCAGAGCTTCTTCTGGTCGGAAGCGGAAGTGAACGCGAAGCTGGATCTGGTGATGCGGCGCGCGTTTCATGAGGTGCACGAGACCGCGCGGAAACATCGCGCGCATCTGCGCACGGGAGCGTACGTACTGGCGGTGGGACGCGTTGCGGATGCCACGCTGGTGCGCGGACTTTTCCCGTGAGCAGTGCGCGCGGCTAAGATTTCTCTCATCATTTACTTTCTCCTTTAAGCTCGCTGTGCTCGCCCGCCGATTTCCAAATATTGTCCTTGCGTGATGCACGAGAAGGCGCGTACATTTTCGGTAGCCGGTGCGCCAACTTGAAAAATGGCGGCGCCGGCGTAATTGTCTGCAGCGGCCTTGCGCGGAGGGCGCTTCCAAATTGAGTAACCACACGAATCACACGGGCCATACACCACCGATTCTTCTAACGATTGCGGGATTTGATCCTTCCTGTGGCGCAGGCACTGCGGCCGACCTGAAAACTTTCGCGGCGCACAATTGTTACGGCGTTGCGGCGGTGACGGCGCTTACGGTGCAATCCACGCAGGGGGTGGTATCGGTGCACGCGACGCCATCGGCCACGATGCGCGCGCAACTGGATACGCTGGCGGAAGATATTGAGATCGCCGGCGTGAAGATCGGGATGCTGGCGAACCGCGGGAATGCTTCGGTGGTGACGGAATTTCTGGACAAGCACAAATTCGCGCACGTCGTGCTGGATCCTGTGTTTCGTCCGACGGCGGGGAACGCGGAACTGTTGGATACTTCCGGGTTGAAATTCGTGCGCGACGAATTGCTGAAGCGCGTGAGCGTAATTACGCCGAACGTTCCGGAGGCTGAATTTTTGACGGGCCTGGAAGTGAAAGACCTCGCGGGGATGAAGGTAGCGGGGTTGAAGCTGGTGGAAATGGGCGCGCAGGCGGTGGTGGTTACGGGCGGGCATCTGGAAAAACCGATTGATGTGCTGTGCATCGGCACGGAAGTGGAAACATTCGGCGGCGACCACGTGAAAAGCCCGAACACACACGGCTCAGGATGCACATTTTCATCGGCGATTCTGGCGCAACTGGCTGGCGGCCAGCAGTTGCGCGAAGCGGTGATTCTGGCGAAGGCTTATGTGACCAAGGCGATTGAAAAATCTTATGCGATCGGCAAGGGCGCCGGTCCGCTGAATCAACTTTTCAGATTTCATCAGGAACAGCCGCTGCGCGGAGTTCACGAAGTGCCGCAGCATGGCATGCACCCCGCCGCAGAACCCGCAGCGCATTAAGCGCCAAAGATTTACCGCAGAGAACGCAGAAGTAGGTACGCAGAGTTCGCGCAGCTACCTGGAGGCGAACGGCGAGGCTGCACGCCGGCGCTGGGTGCAAAGCGTCGGGGTTCGTTGACTTGCCTGTGGGTGCAACCTAAGATGTGCGCCAAATGGCGGATTCTTCCTCACTGATCGATCAGACCATCTCGCACTACCGAATCGCGGAAAAGCTCGGTGACGGCGGCATGGGCGTGGTGTACAAGGCCGAGGACACCAGCCTGCACCGTTTCGTGGCCTTGAAGTTCTTGCCGGACGAAGTGGCGCGCGATCCGCAGACGCTGGAACGATTCCGGCGCGAAGCGCAGGCGGGGTCGGCACTAAATCATCCCAACATTTGCACGGTTTACGAAATCGGCGATGAAAACGGCCAAGCCTTCATCGCGATGGAATATCTGGAAGGTGAGACGCTGAAGCATCGCGTCGGCGGCCGTCGCTGGAAATTGAAACTCTGCTGGATTTAGGAATACAGATAACGGACGGACTGGACGCGGCGCATGCTGAAGGCGTCGTGCACCGGGACATCAAACCGGCGAACATTTTTGTGACCAAGCGCGGCCACGTCAAGATCCTTGATTTTGGATTGGCCAAACTCACTTCCATGGCGAAGGGTGAGGGACTTTCTACGATGCCGACAGCCACAGCGCCCGAACTGCTTACCAGCCCGGGCATCGCCGTAGGCACAGTCGTCTATATGTCACCCGAGCAGGTGCGGGGAAAGGAGTTGGATGCGCGCACCGATCTGTTTTCTTGCGGCGTGGTGCTTTACGAGATGGCGACGGGCGTTCTTCCCTTTCGTGGAGACACATCAGGAGACATTAGCGATGCGATTCTGAATCGGGCCCCGGTCGCTCCGGTAAGGCTGAATCCCAATGTACCGCCAGAGCTGGAGCGGATTATCAACAAGGCGCTGGAAAAAGATCGTGAGCTTCGTTGCCAGTCCGCGTCGGAAGTGCGAACCGACCTCAAGCGCCTACGGCGAGATACGGATTCGGGCCGCGTTTCGCCGACTGGAAGCGCTGCAGGTCAACCTTCGGCGGCGCTTGCCCGAAAGTGGTATGTAATTTTGGGAGCCTGCGTTGAGCTCCTGGCGGCCGCCTTTGGGGCGTACCACATCTGGCCGCATGCGAACACTCCGAGCGGCGCTGCAAAGGTAACGAAAATCAGCCAGTGGAACAAACCGATGAACGACGCGAGACGATCTCCTGGCGGCCGCGCGGTCGCGTTCGTCTCACCGGCAGGCGGCGTCGCACAGGTGTTCCTGATGCTCACTTCCGGAGGTGAGCCGCTGCAACTCACAAATGACGAAGGAGACAAAAACGTTGACACCTTTTCCCGCGATGGCAGAGAGGTCTATTATTCGAGGTTTCTCGGACGCGACGAGGTTTGGGCAGTGCCGGCGCTCGGTGGCAGTCCCCGCCGCGTGGCATCCGCCAATTATCTTGTCTTCTCGCCGGATGGCGGGTCCATGTTCTACGCGAAGTCTGACAACTCCGGAATTTTTCGTGCGGATAAATCCGGACTTAATGAAGAACCAGTGTACAGCTCAGCAGGCACCGGCATGTCGTTCATCCCGCTTCTGGTATTCCCGGGCGGAGAAGAACTGCTCGCTGCTGGTGGTCAACCGTTCTCGCCGGATTTCAATTTTTACAGAATAAACTTGATCAGCCATAAGGCCACTGATTTAGGTGCGGTATCCGGGAATACTGACGTGGTGTGGGCCGAACCTGGGAAAGCAGTGCTGTTCAGCCGGAACGTCAGCGGGCTGACGAACATCTGGAAATACAACTTGGACGGTACTCTGACGCAGATTACTTTGGGAGCCGGACCAGACTATTCTCCCATGCCAGATCCAGCCGGGAAAGGGATCTACTATGTCAACGGTAAATCCTCCGGATTCCTGACCACTTACCACGTTCATTCAAAGGAATCGAAGGATATCGCGTCCGACGATGCAACTCAGCCCGAAATCTCGCCCGATGGGAAGCGCGTGATGTACACCACGCTCCCAGCACCCAACAGGAACGAGCTCTGGGTGTCGGACATCGACGGTGACAACACGGTGAAACTTGCCACCGGAGAAATTCTGAAAACCGCCACTTGGGCTCAGGACAATTTTCATTTGGCCTTCGTTAATGCAGGGGCAAACGAAGAGGACAAAGCCTACGTCGTTGGGGCCGATGGCAGCGGTCTTCGTCAGCTCCTGCGCACGGAGAACACTATCTGGAATGTGGTATGGGGCCGCGATCAGAAATCCATTTACGTGTCTGGCCCGGAGAAGGCGAGCCAGATCCTGACGGTTTGGAAATGGAACGTGGATGGTTCGAATCCGGAGAAGTTCGTGGAAAATTGCTGCATTGTTTACGATGCCGACCCCAGCGGGCAATACCTGCTGGGCGTGGTGCCGAAGGGGGAAACGGCTGGAATTTACGAAGTGTCCATCTCGGATAGGAAATGCGTCGCGTTGCTTCCCGGCGTAGCAACTTTCACTGTTGCCTTTGCGCGCGATGGGGAGTCGTTCTTGTATGCAGTTCCTTCCCGAGCAGAGATCACGATTTTCCGTCAGGCTTGGAGAGACGGCAAAATCATCGGGGCGCCTCAGGTGGCTTTGAAAGTGCCCTTCACTTTTCCCTTAGGGTACGCTACCGGTAACGCCTACGATTTTTCCACGGACCTTTCCACCATCGTCTATGCGCGACCCGGCGGTCACGCCGACCTCTATCTTCTGAGCCAGAAATAAATCGCGGTCGCGAAAACGATTCGGCGGGGTTTCGAGGAATTCTGTCTGGCCGTTTCCGCGCACGCCGATCGTGGCGCTGAGATATGGATCTACCAGGTGCAGGACGAGCCCACCCGAACGTCTCGAAGCGGACCCGTTTCGATTTGTATTACTCCGGATTTGCGTTCTCGCAAGAGCTGCGTTGTAATTTGGAGGATGAAAGTTTGGAAAGCAGGTCTCCTGATTGGCGGGGTGATGCTTATCGCGGCCGGCTTTTACGGAGTGCGCTTGCTGCGGCACGGCCTGAGTACGGCTGGTGAGCCGTCCTATCTTGAGACAATCGTGGCACGCACTGCGCGCAATCTGGCCATCCCGCGAAAAGCGCGACTGGAAGCAAATCCATTTGAGGCCACGCCGGAAATTCTGCACGAAGCGCGGGAGAGTTTCGTGGATCGCTGCGCGGTGTGCCATGGACCGGACGGCTCCGGGCAGACGCAGGACGGCCGCAATCTTTACCCCCGAGCGCCGGACCTGCGTTCACCCCAAACGCAGAACCTGACGGACGGAGAGATCCGCTACATCATCCGGAACGGCGTGCGACTGACGGGCATGCCAGGCTGGGCGAATCCGCACGACGAGCAAAGCGATGATAGCTGGAAGCTGGTCCTGTTTATCCGCAGCCTGCGCGGGTTAAGCAACCAAAAGCAGCAACAGCAGGCGTCCCCGGCAAAGTCAGCGCACTACACAGGCTCACAATCCTGCGCGAAGTGCCACGCGCAAATCTACGAACACTGGCGCAAGACGCCGATGGCGAATGTGGTGCGCGATCCGCGCGAACATCCTGACGCGATTATTCCTGATCTTGCGATGAATACGATTGCCAAATTTACGAAGGACGATGTCGCCCTGGTTTACGGAAGCGTTTGGAAGCAGCGTTACTTTACGAAGAGGGGAGACGATTACTATCCGGAGCCGGCGCAATGGGATGTGACGCATCGCGTGTGGCGGCCTTATTTCGTGGCCAAGGGGACAGACTGGTGGGAGCCATTTTATCCGCCGGACAACATGCAGCGGCCTACCGGTCCTACGTGCGATGGATGCCATTCGGTGGACTACAACGTCCACACGAAACAAGTGGCGGAGTGGAACGTCGGATGCGAGAAGTGCCACGGCCCGGGAAGCGAGCATGCGGAGCATCCCTCGCGCGGGAACATTCTGAATCCGGCGCGCCTCGATTACGTACAGGCGAGCGACAGCTGCATCCAGTGCCATTCCCAAGGACGGCCGCTGACGAATCCCATCGAGGGCAAGTATTACGACTGGCCCGTCGGCTACCGCGTGGGTTTACACCTGCAGGATTTCTGGCAGCTGGAGGAACACAAGCTAGGCGAGACGACGTTTACCTACTACCCCGACGGCACCGCACACAAGAACCGCATGCAAGGCAACGATTTCGTGCAGAGCGTGATGTACCGACGCGGGGTGAGCTGCTTCAGTTGCCACGATACGCACGGCACCGACAACTACGCGCAATTGCGAAAACCCGCGGACGAGCTTTGTCTGGATTGCCATGGCCCGCTTTCGTTGAACGGCCCGCGCACTGGAACACTGGAAGAGCACACGCATCACAAAAAAGGGTCTGCGGGAAGCAGTTGCGTCGCCTGCCACATGCCGAAAATCGAGACGACCATTGCGGACGTGAAGGTGAGCGCCCACACGTTCGCGTTCATCACGCCCGCCATGACCGACGAATATAAGATCCCGAATCCATGCACCATGTGCCATGCAGATAAGACCACGGCCTGGGCCACGGAAGCTTTGCGGAGTTGGCCGGAACGCTCGCCGTGGCGGACGGAGTGAAGACTGCGACACGGGATGCGCATTGCAGCAGAAACTGCCGCGCGTCGGACACTGAAAACCTAGCGCAGAGGTAATTGCGCAGACTTCGCATCGAAAACCAGAAGCGAATCGCCCGCCTACCTTTCGACCCTTCCGCCGGAAGGCCCTCAGAATAAAAAGGCGGCCGCTACCCTTCGATTCGGCACAGCCGAATCTCAGGATGAATCGCGCTGCAACGCGATTCACAAGTTCAAAAGCAAAAGAGCAGCGGGACGCCCTTCGACCCTGCCGCAGGCAGGCTCTCAGGACGAGCCGGCGCTGCGAAAACCTAAGAGCACAGGCAAGATTGTGCCTATGCTACCGGCGGGCTTCAGTTGGTGGATTCGAAGGCGCGGAAGCGGCGCTCTAGTTCCCATTGTTGCTGGGCTTTTTCGCTGGATTTGAGAAAGGCGGCGCAGTTGGCGGAGGGTTTTTCGGCGCCGAGGAATTCTGCGGAGCAGGCGGCGACGGGGCGCGTGAAAACATCTTGCTCGCGCCAGAGGCTGGGGCCGGGCAGAAAATCGTGTTCGACGCCGGTGCGGACCAATTGCTTAAGGTCCGCATAGGTGAGCGCGTAGGTTTCCACGGCGCGGACATATTCGTGCGTTAGGTCAATGCGCGAGACGCCTTCGTCGTCGGTTGAGAGCGCGACGGGCACGCCGAATTTGCGGTAAATGGGGAACGGGTGATTCTTGCCGCTGATGCCGAGGATCATCTCGTTGCTCGAGAGATTGATTTCCACCATGACGTGTTTCGCAGCCATTTCCTTCAGCAGATCGTAGGGCCGTTCTTCGTACATGACGTCCACACCGTGGCCGATGCGCTCGGCGTGAGCATCTTCGACAGCCTGGCGAATGTGGCAGCAGAGGCCATCATAGGCTACGAGGCCCGGAGCGAGTTCGCCGGCGTGCAGGGTGATGTGAACTTTGGGGTACACACCGTGCAGAAAGCCGACCATGCGCATTTGCAGCGCGTAGTCGGACATGGAGACGTAGCCGTCCTCCGGCATCACCAGATTTAATCCCACGACGCGCGAGTCCGCGGAGGCTGCTTCGAAACCGAGCAGAGTCTGTGCGAAAACCTGCTCGGGGGGAAATCCGCGCAGGACTTGGTAGAGGTAACGGAGCTGTACGGTGCAGGCGGGCGCTGGATTCGAGTCGCCGCAGCGTTCGGCCTGGCGGCGGATGGATTCGGCTTCGTCGAGATTCGAGCGGACTATAGCAATGTCGTCGCGCAGTCCTTTTGCGAAAAGCTGATCGCGAAATTCAGCGAAACTACGATTGGCGTGCCAGCCGAGTTCTTTGGCGATCGTTGCGGTGTGGTCGAAGGGCGGCGTGAGCATCAGTTCCATGTACTGCTCGTTCTGTGCGGCGGCGCGCGTGGCCACTTCGTCGAGAAATTCGCCGGTGTGGACGTGCGAAACGCCGTGGAATTTCGCGAAGGCGTCGAAGAAGTGATCATGGCCGCTAACGCCGGTGGAGGGCACGAAATTGCGCATGGAGAATGCGTCAATGAGCGCGTCATAGAGATGCTGATCCTGATTGGCGCGAGCCGCTGGGATATTGCCGTCGCCGCAGACGGGCTGCGGCGGGATGCTATCCGTCATGGAGCGCGACTGAAAAAACGAGTGCGTGGCGAGATCCACGCAGAGATTGTCTTCGGCGGCGGCGCGAATCCAGGATTCGGCGTAGACCGCGCCCGTGAGGTGGTTATGCAAGTCCGCGCCCTTGGGCATGCGGGCCAGGAATGCGTAAAGGTTGAGCGGGTCGGTGCGGGCGAGATCGAGGGCGTGTGCGGTGCGAGTTTCGGACGCGGCTGTTGTGGAGGGCGCAGTGGCCGCGGGTTTCTGCGCGATCGCGGAAATCGGTACGAGCTGCAGGAGAATTAGGATTGCGAAAAGATGTGTGCCGACAACGAGAGGGCGACGCTTTTGCATTTTTGCAGGTCCTCAGATTGAGTTTCTGATCGCTAAGAATGTAACACAGGCCGTTTGCTCGAGAGCGAAGCAGCCCGCGACGCCTGATTGTCAGACATTTTGCGGCCAATGAGTTTCACGTCCAAACCGATTATGACCGAGCACACCCTGAACCACGGGCCGACTGCGCGGAGCTATTGACTAACTGAATTTCCGTCCGGGCAATAGCATCGTTGGGGCGGATCCGGGGCGGCATCGAATTGATACGCCCTCCGGTGCCTTTATGGAGCCAAAACAGGCGGTAACTGGCGGACGCGACAGTGGTAATGGGGAAATTGGTACTTCCCGGCTATTGCGGTGGACGGCTGGGGACGGCAGGATAGTGGCATAGCCGGGCCGAGGCGGAGGCGCCGGACATGGGACCGGCGCGCGCATCCGCAGGCAATGGCTGCAATCCAACGCCGGGGGGCACAGCGGCAATGCAACAATTTCCAATCAATAGTGTGAAGAGTGATGGCTGATTCGACGGGACACGATCAGGCGGACGTGCGCGAAGTACCGGTGACGATTCAAGGGGCGAAGCACGTCGAGGGATCGGAGCAGCGCCAGATATTTGCGGAAACGACCAAGACGACAATCGTCTTCGACAATGGCGCGGTGGTGAATCTGAGTGCGAAATTGGCGCGGGGGCAATGCGTTTTTCTGCGCAACGAACTGTCTGGACGAGAAATCCTGTGCAAGGTGTTGGAGTGGCGGCAAGTGGCGGAGTCCGGTTACGCGGATTTGGAATTTACCACGCGCGACCCGAAATTCTGGGACAGCCCGGCGCCAGAGGCTGTGGCTGCTCCGGCGGCTCGCGTCGCGGTGGCGGCGCCGAGGCGTACCGAGGCGCTGGATCTGCTGCCGGCGTCCGCGCCTGCTCCGACTGGCGCACCGATTGTGGAGGAAAGCGCGCCGACAAGTGCAGAAATTCATGCTGCGGCTGCGGCGATCGAAGCTCCTGCGCATCACACGGCAGAGGAATTGGAAGAAGCGGAAGAGGCGCTGGCTGAACCTGACGACGATACCGAAGACGATGCCGAACGCAACGACACGAAGGACGCGGAACTGCTGGCGAAGCTGATTGCAGCCGACTCTAAACGAAAGCCCAAGCGCGAATCCGCCGCTGCGGATACGAAAGAAACCTCCGGAGACGCGACAGTCGAGAATGCGCCGGAGCACGGCGAGACGAACGCCTCCGCCAACGACCAACGCGAGGCTCCGGGTGAGGCTTCGGGCGGGCGCAGGGCAGCACTGATTGCGAAGCTGACGCCCTGGGTTCACCGGCTGCACCGATTGACGTACGGGAAGGGCGCGATGGGCGTGGGAATCGCTGCGTCGGTCGTACTGGTGGTCGCGCTGGGATTTGGTTGGCGCGCGCACCGCTCTGCGATTCGCAGCAAGGATCGAGCGTTCGCGGCTGTCGCTCAGGCCAAACAAAACGCGCAGACCGCGACGGCGCAGTCAACGCCAGGCGCGGCGGGCAAGTCCGGCGCGGCGGTCGAAACGCGAGCAGACGGAAACATTTCCGGAGCGACGCCGGCGCAGGCGGCCGAGAAGATTCGGCAACAGACGGGCGCGCAGAATACAAGTGCTGTGGTTGCGAATAATGCCGCAGCGGCGACTGCGCCCGCAGCCGCGAGCTCGGTCGTAGCTGCATACGCGCCAAAGTTGGAAGCACGTGAGCGCGGGCTTGGCGCCAAACAGGAACCGCCGGAACAGACGAGACTTCGCCACGGCAACGCGCCGAACCACGGGGCGACGATTCCGGCAAGAATCGTGTCGCAATCTCCGGCAGCCATTCCGCCCTGGGCGAAGGGGATGGATACGGATGGCGTTGTGAAGCTCGACGTCTTGATTGATGAAAAGGGAAACTTGCGGGAAGCGAAACCACTGTCGGGTCCACGCTTGCTGCAGCATGCGGCTGAACGAGCCGTGGCGCTGTGGATATTTGAACCTGCACGCACGGACGGGAAACCGACCGCGACGCACATGGTCCTCACCGTTCAATTCCAGAGATAACGACGCTGCGCTTTGCCTGGTTCGCGCGAAATTTTAGGCCGAGGCGCCGAGTTCGCGGCGATAGACGATTTGACCGCCTACAATTGTGGCTACGGGCGCGCCGCGGAATGAGCGGGCGTCGAAGGGTGTGTTGCGGGATTTGCTGGGCGATTCGGATGCGCGATAGGTCCAGGCGAGATCGGTTGAAAAAATTGTGAGATCGGCGGGGCTGCCCACGGCGATTTTTCTTTCGATGCCGAGGACGCGTGCGGGACCGGTGGTGAAAAGTTCGACGAGGCGCTTGAGTGGAATTTTTCCGGTGTGGAATAGTTCGCTGAGCGTGAGCGCAAGCGCGGTTTCGAAGCCGATGATGCCGAAGGGCGCGCGATCGAATTCCACATCTTTGCTGGCGGGATGATGCGGGGCGTGGTCGGTGGCGATGGCGTCTACGCTCCCATCGGCGATTCCGGCAATGAGCGCAGTGCGATCTGCGCGCGAAGCGAGCGGCGGATTCATCTTGTAGTTGGTGTCGTAGCGGACGTCTTCATCGCTGAGCGTGAAATGGTGCGGCGTGACTTCGCAGGAGACGCGCATGCCCAATTTCTTGGCATGACGGACGTATTCGAGCGCGCCGGTAGTGGACATGTGCGCGATGTGCAGGCGGGCGCGTGTGAGCAGGGCGAGCTCGACGTCGCGTCCAGCGCAGATGGATTCCGATTCCGCGGGAATGCCTTTCAGGCCGAGGCGAATCGAGCGCGGGCCTTCGCGCATCACGCCGCCGGCGAAGAGCGAGGGATCTTCGCAGTGGTCAATCACGGGCAGATCGAGCGAATTGCAATAGTCCATTACCTGGCGCATCAGGCGGGCGGTGGCTACGGGTTTGCCGTCGTCGCTGACTCCGACGATTCCAGCATCTTTCATGGCGGCGATTTCGGCGAGTGCTTCCCCTTTGCTGCCGACGGACGCGGCGCCAATCGGCCAGACGCGCACGGTTCCGGCAGCTGCGGCGCGGTCAACGATGGAACGGGTGAGCGAGGCGTTGTCGTTTACCGGCTGAGTATTTGGCATGCAACATACGGCTGTGAATCCGCCGCGGGCTGCAGAGCGCGTGCCGGTTTCGATGGTCTCCGACAATTCCTGGCCGGGCTCGCGCAGATGGCAGTGCAGATCGATGAAGCCGGGCGCGACGATCAGGCCGGTGGCATCGAAAATTTCGGCGTCCGGCGCAGATAAATTGGCGCCGATTTTGGTGATGCGAACACCATCGAGCAGCACATCGTTTGTCGCGTCGGTTTTCGTCGCAGGATCGAGCACACGGCCGTTCTTGATGAGCAACAAGCGGTCGTTAGTACTTGGCATGGTTGGGCCTCATTGCGCCTTTTCCGGAGGTTTGGCTGGTGGTGGTTCCACGGCGGCGCCGCCGACGAGATGGTAGAGCAGGGCCATGCGGATGGCGAGGCCGTTGGTGACCTGTTCGAGCACGCAGGATTGCGGGCCGTCCGCGACGGCATCGTCAATTTCGAGGCCACGAATCATGGGTCCGGGATGCAGCACGAGGGCACCGGGCCGCGCGAGCCGCAGGCGCTGCGGAGTGAGTTGATAGCGCAGAATATATTCCTCGGCCGCGAGCGCCGGTTCGTGCAGCCGTTCGGTTTGCACGCGCAGGGCGATGATTACGTCCGCGCCGTCGAGCGCTTCTTCGATGCGCGTGACGCGGCGCACATTCGGCGCGAGAGTTTCCAGTTCGCGGGGCACCCACATCGCGGGGCCGCAGAGCGTGATGCGCACGCCAAATTTGCTGAGCAAGTGAATGTTGGAGCGGGCCACGCGGCTGTGCAGAACGTCACCGAGAATGGTGAGGCTCCAGCCTTCGAGCTGGCCTTTGCGGTCGCGGATCGTGAGCGCATCCAGCAGCGCCTGCGTGGGATGCTCGTGCGTGCCGTCGCCGGCATTGACGATGGGAACGCTGAGGCGGTCGGCGACAAATTCCGGCGCGCCGGATGAACTGTGGCGGATGACGATGCCGTCCGGACGCATGGCTTCGAGCGTGCGCACGGTGTCCAGCAGGGATTCGCCCTTCTTCAGGCTGGAAGCTTCGGCTTGCAGATTCATAGTGTCCGCGCCCAGCCGAGCGGCGGCGGTGGAGAAGCTGATGCGCGTGCGCGTGGAATTTTCGAAGAAGGCAAGGGCGACGGTCTTGCCGCGCAAGGTGGCTAATTTTTTGAGAGGGTGGCGCTGAAATTCCTGAAAGGGTTTGGCCTGGTCGAGAATAAAAGAAATTTGCTCGCGGGTGAGGTCTTCAATTCCGAGCAGGTGTTCCAGGCGCTGCAGCACTTTTTCCCTTTAGATACGGTCGTTTCCGGGCCTCCGCGAGGATTGCCAGGTTTCAGGGAACGCGATCGACGAGCACAACGCGTTCGTCGCCGTCAATTTCCTTCAAGTGAACTTCCACGATTTCGGTGTCGCTGGTTTGCACGGAATTGCCGATGAACGTCGCTTCGATGGGCATTTCGCGATGCCCGCGGTCAATCAGCACGCACAGGCGGATACGCTTGGGGCGGCCCAGATCGAAGAGGCCGTTCATGGCGGCGCGAATGGTGCGGCCGGTGTAGAGCACGTCGTCCACGATGACCAAGTCGCGATCATCCACGCTGAAACTGATTTCGTTCGAGTGCACGACGGGTTGCGGGCCGACAGTGGAAAGATCGTCGCGATAGAGCGTGATGTCAATCGTGCCGACGGGAATGTCCACCCCGGAGAAATCTCTGACGGTTTTCGCCAGGCGTTCGGATAGCGGAACACCGCGGCGGCGGACTCCGATCAGGGCGAGGTCTTTGGTGCCGCCGCTTTTTTCCACGATTTCATGGGCCAAACGCTGAAGCGTGCGGCTGATTTCTTCCGCGGAGAGGAGCTGTCTTTTTTCTACGACGCGCATCTGGCGCAACATCCTAGCATAGACGGCGGGAAGTTCGCAGCGAAGGAGTACGGTAAAAACTCGCTCGGGGCGCGGGGTAGCGCGCTACTTTCGCCGTATCGCAGATTAACCGGCATAAACGGCAAGAATCAGCGGCAGGAAGGCAATTAGGATTTGGCGAATGAACCAACCCAGCGGGATCGGTCCCTCTGCGTAGACAAAAGATTGGTCAACGATGAACCATGCCCAGAAATTAGAAGGAAGTACGACAAACACAACGAACAGGACCCAAACGTACGCCGGCCGTTTTTTAGCGTGTTTCTTTATTGAATCGGCTTCGCTCACGCCCCTGTTTCCAACCTCCAACCTTCGGCTTCCTCCAAGTCTATTAGATCACTGACACTCTACGGATGAACTGTAGCGCGAGCAGCCGTTGCCCAGCGCGGCGAAATCTTGACCGGCGTGATAGACTTGGCGCACTGTGAGTTCCCCGGCGCCGGCACGCATTCCTCAACGGCCCGCTTCAATAGACCTCCGAGTCAGTATTGGTAGCCTTACCCTAAAAAACCCGATTATCGCGGCCAGCGGCACTTTTGCGTACGGAGTCGAGTTCGCGCATCTGGTGGACTTGAAACGCCTGGGCGGATTCGTGGTAAAGGGGCTCTCCGCGCAACCGATGGAAGGCGCGGCGGCGCCCCGAATCTGCGAAACGGCCAGCGGGATGGTGAACGCCATCGGGCTGCAGAATATCGGGGTGCGGGCGTTCGTCGCCGAGAAGCTGCCACTGTTGCGCCGTTACAATACCGCAGTAATTGCCAACGTCTTCGGTCACACCGTCGCGGATTACGTTGAGGTGATCCGGGTCCTGGAGGATGCCGAGGGGCTGGCGGCCTACGAACTGAACATCTCCTGCCCAAATGTGGAGCGCGGGGGAATCGAATATAGTACTGACCCCTCCCTTACGGCTGCCGTTGTGTTATCTGCGCGGGCGGCTGCCAAGCGCCCCCTATGGGTGAAACTCTCACCAAACGTTAATATGATTGGAGTTAGCGCAAAGATATCCGAAGCGGAAGGAGCGGATGCTGTAGTAATAGCGAACACCTACCCTGCACTGTGTATAGATGCCCACAATCGGAGGTCCCGTCTCGGTAGTACGACGGGAGGATTGTCGGGCGCGGCCATAAAACCTATAACCATGAGGCTGGTTTACGAGGCTTGCCGAGTTGTAAGGATCCCGGTCATCGGACTCGGAGGCATTGAAAAGCCGGCAGATATCGCTGAGTACGTTCTGGCAGGCGCCTCAGCGGTGGAGATAGGTACGGCCCACTTTGTGGACCCGCGCGCATCTGAACGGCTCGTAAGCGGTCTGGAAATGTGGTGCCGGGACGAAAATACATTTGAAATCAGCAAGTTACGGGGAGCTCTACAGCGTTAAACTGATTGCCACTGTACCCCCGAACAGGTAGACTTTAGGCTGATTTCAAACAAGGTTAGGTGAACATGAAGGGCAAGATATTCGTGATTCTGCAGTCGGTGTTTTTAGGATTGGGTCTGCTCGCGGTAACCACCCCCGTGAATCCAGCGGCGGAGGGAAAACCGGGCAACCCTACTCCCGCAGAGACCGCTCTCGGTATCACTCCGGCTGTCCCCAGCCCCCTAAACCAGGTCAACCACCAGGAGAAGCCGCTAGCCGTCTGGGAATGCACCACCAGCTGGTACGGAGGCGATTTTGACGGCTTGCCGACCGCTAACGGCGAGACCTACGATATGTACGCGGATACCGCAGCCCACCCCACGCTTCCGCTAGGGTCCATCGTGCGCGTTGTGAACATGCGGAACCACCGCAGCCAGGTGGTCCGGATCAACGACCGGGGACCTTACGTCGAAGGACGCGAATTAGATGTTTCCTACGAAGTGGCACGTAAGTTAGGATTCGATCAGCACGGGCTCGCCAAAGTCCGGCTGGAACTCCTAAAGGTGCCCGCACGCCCAGCAACAGCTCATCCCGGAAACTGATCGTTGCTTTAGACCTGGACCGGCTTGGTCCAGCGACTGCTTTGGCGCGGAAACTGCGCGGAGCAGCCGGGATGTTCAAAGTCGGAAGCCAGCTATTTACTGCGGAGGGTCCGCGAGCGGTTACGAAACTCGCGGACCTGGGCTTCGACATCTTCCTCGACCTGAAATTCCACGACATTCCCAATACTGTGGCACATGCCGTTACGGCTACGGCTCGGCTGCCGCGCGTGCGTTTGCTGACCTTGCATGCGTCTGGCGGGCTGGCGATGATGCGGGCGGCGCGCGAGGCTGCTGGTAGCAAGAAGAACCGTCCGCTGCTGCTAGGGGTGACGGTGCTGACTAGTTTCGAAGCAGCGACGCTGCGGGAGATTGGGATAGAGGATTCGCTCGGATCACGGGTAGTGGCGCTGGCGCGGCTGGCGAAATCGGCGGGGCTCGATGGGGTGGTTTGTTCGGCGCTGGAAGCTCCGGCGGTGCGCCGGGAGCTGGGGCCCGAGTTCAAGATTTTGCTGCCGGGCGTGCGTCCGGCCATGGCTGCGGCGAACGATCAATCGCGCGTGGCGACTCCGGGAGATGCTGTTCGCGCAGGAGCTGATTACTTGGTGGTGGGCCGGCCGATTACCGCAGCTGCGAATCCGCGCGCGGCCGCGCTGGAGATTGGGGCCGAGATCGCGCATGCTGAGCGCGGGAGTGCAGTGGCGTAGTCGCGTCGCGAGCACATCACTAGCTCTGCTAGTGGGGTCAGTGTCCGGTTAGCGCTAATCAGGCACTAGCCTGGCACATTGGCCACGGAGTATCCTGACTCGCTCAACGAACGGGACATGACATGACAATACATAAAGAGCATGCTGATCGCACGCACTACGAAACCGAATACGGTGGAGGTGCAAGGTGCGCTACGTCATCGCGGTTTTCGGAATCGCCGGAATCGTTGTGTCATCCCTTGCTCTGGCTGCGCGCGATGCTGTGCCCGTACAGCAAATCGAGGTCTTGCTTTCGGGCTCAAACTGGAATTGCGCGTACGTGAATCAGAGCCCGTATGCCGACGTCCATGGAATTCCTGTGGCCGTTTTCGGAATTGCGGTTTACATTCTACTGGCGGTGCTTGCGCTGCTGCGCCGCAGAGTCCTCACGGTCTACGCGGCCGGTATCGCACTCGCCTACGGGCTATACATCACGAATATTGAAGGGCACATTTTGCGCGTGTGGTGTGCGTATGGCGTTTCGTCACTCATCCTAATCGTTCTCATATCATTTCTCGCCTTTGGAGATCTGATCTTCGCCTCCACTCCCATCAGCAGCCGGTAATGCGATATTATTTGGTGAAATCTCCTTATTGCCGTGATCCGCATGGGCGCGGACAGCCTGACCCTTGATTCGCCGCGTAATCGGAAACTTGAAATGAAGCCGTGAAAAAACCCAACCTTTAAAATGGCTTTGAAAACTCTTCTCAATTAGAAGCTCTGTGAGCGATTATTCGGACATCGCTAGATATTTTCCTTGTCCAAAAATGTGCGAAAACAAGGCAAATAGGTTTTTTCACGGCTTCAATCCACATGTACGGTTAGCGTTTATCAGACTTAGCGATTAGCTGCGCTCCGGCGGCGACGCGCCCAAGCGCTAAGGCACGCTTCGTTGCGGGCTTGAGTAGGCTGATTCTAAATCGGCTGAATAACATATTCCGAATAAAGTAACCCCGTTCTGGTTCACCGAAACTCCAAAATGGTTCCGATGCGCCTTTCGATCGAAGCCCACATTTATCTGAATCAGTCGCTTAGAGAAAATATGGTGCAGGCGCGAAGCAAGGATTTCGCTGAGCGTCAATACCTTCTGGGCGGGAACTCCCAGTCGCCCACGTTCTTGCTATCCATGAATCTTTTTCGGCGTCGAATCATCCCATGTGCTTGCCCACACCGTTGGACTAAATCGACAGGGGCTGCCCCTCTCAGCGTCTGCTGTCGTCGTCCTCGAAAGACGTTTGAAATTTCTGATTACCGCCTTTCCTCAGGCCGACTGAACGAATCCTTAAGGAGCGATACGAATGGTTTTGCCGAACAAAGGCCCTGTTGAAAATAACCAAGCTAAAAGTATTGCGGCGCTTCAGCACGCTAAGATAAGTGCATCGGCGAACGCGCGCCTTGCGACGGAACTTTTTGGCGGCCGTTACAGAGCGGGTCAGCGTCTCGATCTCCGCACCGTAGCGGCCGAATATGATATTGATCTGGAATTGGTCTTGAAGACATTCGCCGAATTTCAATCGCTCGGAATGGTCACGCTTTCTGCCGGTTTATCCGCCGTCGTTCATTCTCCCAATCCGAAGGAGATGTACGAGGCCTATGAGATTCGCGCCGCCCTCGAGGAAATCGCTGGCCGGGCTGCGGCCAAGACGCTAACGGGCAACACAATCCATCTGCAAGAAGAGTTGGACGCCATGCGCGCGGCCGTTAAGCGCGGCGATCTCGATTCCTACGCTGAACACGCAGCGAATTTCCACCGCACAATCATGGACGCGTCTGAGAACGAAGTGCTCCTTCGCGTTTGGAACATCCTGGCGTTTGAACTGCGTATCCGCGCCATGGTCGGAAAGACCATCAAGGATCTCCCAGATCTCTGCGAGTCTCACCAGCCCATTGTGGAAGCCCTCCATCAAGGCCACGGAACGGAGGCCGGAGTGCTCTTGCGCAATCAAATTGGCACATTCCTCGACTCCCTCAAAAAGGCCGATCGCGACTCTGGCGTTTATAAGGCTATTCGCAAAGACCTCGAGCGAGCGAAGGATGTCCAAAAATCTTTTTTGCCGCCCGGCAGCCTCTCCATCCCGTGTCTGGGCTCCGAAACCTTCTACCTGCCCGCCGGTGGCTTGGGCGGTGATTATTATGATTTTATTCCTTTGCAGGGTGGGCGCTGGGGAATTGCCATCGGCGACGTGTCTGGGAAGGGAATCAGCGCGGCACTCATGATGGCCAGTCTTCAGGCTTCCCTCCGTGCGCAAGCGCTGCATCCCCACGCCGATCTTTCCACGCTGATCGGACATGTTAATCTTGCGGTCCACCAATCTTCCCCGGCTGACTCCTTCGCGTCGCTTTTTTATGCAGAATACGAACCAGCTACTCGGCTCCTGGAATATGTGAATGCCGGCCACCATCCACCAATGGTCATTCGCACCCGCGGTCGGCGCTCAAAGGCTTTCCAGCTGAGGTCTACAGACGTACCCATCGGAATTTCAGCGGAGTCGAAATTTCCCGCCGCGGCGTTTCAGCTCCACATCGGCGATCTCCTGGTTGCTTACACGGATGGAATTACCGAGGTGGAGAACCGCGATCAAGAACTCTGGGGAATACATAGGCTTCAGGACCTGCTACGGTCTTCGAGCGAAGCGTCTGCAGAACAAATCATCGAACGAATTCTCGACGAAGTCTCAACTTTTGCAGACGGCCAGCCACAGCGCGACGACATAACGCTGCTGGCGATGCGCGTGCAGCCCGGCTGCGACGTTTAACTCCGAGCGGTCACTTTCAGCGGTCTGAGTTTCTCGAGCGTTTGCATTGCTAATCGCTTCCTCAGCTCTGCTGCCGAAAGGTCCGCCTGCGCCCATTCGCTCAGGGCGCAGCCTCTGTATGGAGAGGGATGTATTGGAACAGCACTTGTTGAGACTTGTCAGCTTCAGTCAGCTTGAGACGCCCACGGCGCACCGTCGCCCCATTATGCAGCCGATCCAGCCGCGCGTGCCTTTACGATTCCTCTCCTTGGTAATCCGTCAAAGGTTTGGACATTGGCGATCGAATATACATTTTCGAACTCGCAGAGCTTGCAGCGGGCTATGAATGTGTGGGGAGGGTTCTTCTCTTCGGATTCTAGTTCGTCTTGGAGACGCGCCACCCTGGCGGAAACGGCGATTGGTTCTCTGCACCAAATGCAAATCACTCCACGGTAGCTCTTCATCAATTCTGCAATCATTTGAACCTCAGCGGAGGGCATCTCTAGGGGAGCACGAAGCTTATCACTGTGCTGGGACCAAAAGCTATGCCGGGCCTGGCTGAGCTCTGGTCGGGTAACCGTCCATCTCAAGTGGAACTTCTACGGTTAATCAGGCACTAGCCGTTTAGCTGGTTGATAACGTGTTATCGACAGTTTTCTCCCCCTGAGGGCATCCTTGCGTCATTTTGAGCGAATTCCCCAGATGTTCTTGTTTGGTTCCAAACAGATTACGCCAACTTGGCCCGCCTGCGGCCTTCCGATCTCTCCCACCCAAATCACGCGAAAGCGAGCCTTCCCCCAGCGACGCCTCACTTCGATGGATGCCCCCGGAACGCTCAAATAACCAATCCCGTCCAGGCGTGCTCCATGTTGGCTGACATCCACAGTGAGTGCACTCTGATTGTATTTCTGACCGTTGCGATCCACACCTCGGACCCAGACCCGCATTGACTTCGAAATCCGCAACCCCTTGCGATTATTTCCCCAGAAGTTAGGGACTGGACGCTTGAAAGCAACCCCTACTTTGAGTTTCCCTTCGAATTCCGGCCCAATATACGCAACGCGGCATTCTTGCTCCTGTTGCGTTGACTTGTTGACGACAAAGAGTGTGCTTCCCAGCTCAACTTTCGAAGCGAGAGGCACTAACCCGCCGCTCGCGTTCACAAGCAAAGTAGTAGTGTCTTCGTGAAAGGACGCTTCAGCGTCGGACCATCCGTAGACCAAGACGGGTAGATGCAGAGAAATGCGAATACTTGATCGTGGTTTCGGACTTTCACTCGCGCTCGGGCGCTTCGCCGAGCTCATTCGGTTCGATGTGCTTGCCACTAGGTGAATTTACCTCCTGCGTCCGGATTCGAATCAGCCGACAACGGGAAAAAAGCACTCATCAACCTAGTCGCTGGAGCCCGATCGCATGTTTTCTCGTCGCAATGGTTATGACAACAAGTTTACCCACTGCGGTAAAGTGGGCAATGGTACTTTTTCCAGGAACGCACGAGGGAGGTGCATTCCACCTTCAATTCCTGCTAGGCTGGATCGGCTTCTATCTCTGCCGTTGCGTGAACCACTCGAAAAAGCCGCTGCTGGCCGGTAGAGCAAAGCCTAACCCAATTGGAGCACCGCTAGGCTAACTCCCGTTTAGTCGCAACCGGACATCCGGCTAGTGCTTCGCTTCTCCGGTGAGCGCGTTAATCCTGCACTACCGTGCTTACACATTCTCGCAAGGCCGCTCGGCCCATCCGGAGCAACGGATGGATTCGACGGCTCCTCTAATCCTGGGCCGCGATTTGGTATTGTTCCAATTTGCCGTCCGGTATTTCATAGGTCCAGGCGCTTAGCTTCGCTTTTGGAAATTTGATGGTGTACTCGCGCAGCTTCATGCCCCCGCGCAACGCCTGGCGAGTCTGGATGAATTCTTCCGGCGTTCCCAGCGGACCCAAGCTGCCAGCGAAATCTTTTAACGCCTGTTCATTGAAATAGAAATTGGCGTTGTCGGTGAAAAGAGAACGATCTATGGTGCCGTGCTGTAACCCTTCGAAAATTTTGCGTGCTTGCGCAAGCTTTTCTGGAGTAGCCGGATCATCACTGGCGAGCAGCAAAGGCGCAATGCCGGAGGCAATCGCTCCCGAAACATCGGAGGCGTCTTGGTTTGTGAGCACAACCACGGCAGCACGCTCGTCCGGAAAGACGAGGTTTTCCGACGTGAAGCCCGACACCTCACCGCCGTGGGACAACGAACGATGGCCAAGCTTGGCGCTGACATCCACGCCGAGTCCATATTGCGTCCCCAAGCCATTCTTGAGCAGAACCTCGGTTTCAAAATCTTGATAGGAAGCAGGTTTCAGCAATTCCTGATTGATGATCGAAATGTCCCACTTCGCCAGGTCTTCTGCAGGCATGGCTAGCTCACCCGCGGCAAAGAGCCAGCCACTTCCTTCCTTGGGAGCTGGGCGCGGTGGTCCGAGGGCATAACGCATGTAACCGGTTGGATCAGTGTCGCCAAGCTTCGTCTTATCAGTGTCTGCAACGCTCTTCATGTTGAGGGGGGTAAATATCTCTCGCTGCAGAAATTGCAGGAGCGGTTCGCCGCTGGCCTTCTCGACGATCAGGCCGGCAATGACGAAATTCGTATTGCTGTACTGCCACTTCGTTCCAGGATCAAAATCGAGCGGCTTGCGCGCCCACGTGTCCAGAATCTTCTGCGCATCAACCGGCTGCAACATCATGGGCATCACATAGTCCTGCGGCCAGTAGTCCTGATAGCCGGACGTATGCGAAAGAAGCTGGCGAATCGTCACTTCATTCGCGCGGGTAAGGCCCGGAATAAATTTGCTGACCTTATCGTCAAGCGAAAGCTTGCCCTTTTCCTGTAGGAGCAAGATGGCCGCAGCCGTGAATTGCTTGCTGATCGAGCCAATGCTGTAACGCATTTCTGGCTTTGCCGGTGTTTCAGGATCGAGCCGAGCATTGCCGTAGGCATGCAGATAGGCGATCCGCCCATCCTTTACGAGTGCAACGGACGCGCTAGGTACGCCCGTCTTGGCGAGGGCGTCGTGGGCCACCTTATCAATCTTCTGCTGCATCTCGATCGGGAGCTGGGTCTGTGCATTCGCCCTGGGGCAGGAGCACGCAAGGATCAAAGTTGTTAAGCGCAGAGTCGAACTTAACATCGCCCGCCGCATAAATACCTCCTCCGAGAAATGCCGCAGTGTAGCACGACCCAATCGCGCGCGACTTGATCGGAGTTTTGAAGTAGGACTTCACTCCGGTAAGGGGCGTTAATCAGGGTAAGCGCCGGGATAAACCGGCATGTTGGTGTGTCCAAGGAAGGCTGGCGTATTCAGTGAGGAAGAATCTCACCAGGGCAAAAGCCAGAGCCCTGTAGCTTGGATAGCAAGGAGGAAGGAAACTGAATCCT